>CAYZXL010000012.1:0-114973 GCA_964482435.1 uncultured Verrucomicrobiota bacterium | reverse complement strand
CTTGCATGCCTCATCCACGCCGCCAGCGTTCGTTCTGAGCCAGGATCAAACTCTCTGGTTTGAAAAAACTCCTCAGAGCCTTTCCCGGAGGATTTCTCCGTCGGGAACTGCTCCGATTTGTTTCTAACAGACGAACAGCTTTAGGACTGTTCGGATTCTGTCCGTGAGGACAGTTTGGCGTTTGCACGCTCAAGCATGGCACATTGCTCTATTCAATTTTCAAAGAACATTGTCTTGCATTTCCAGTGAAAACCGGGAAAGCCATCAAAGGACAAAAAAAGCGCTTCCCGAGAGCGCCACCTCACGTGCAACGAGTATGCCAAACTTTCTCAGGGCCCGGTCAATTACGTTTCCTTTGCTACTTACAGAAGAGGCGCTCTCTTCGAATCTACCTTAAGCCCAAAGTCCTTTGTCAGAGAATATATTAGCTTCGTCCCCCCGTGTCAAGTCTTTTTTTGCACTTTCTTGTGTTTTTTTGTCCCGTCCAGGCCGTGCTCCCCGCACCGCTTGTCGTTTATTTAAAACGTGCCCGCGCGCCTCCCTTGTTCCGCGTTACGGTGTTTTATTGCCGCCCGGTGCTCACCTCCAGTTCCTCCACCCCTTCACCGCCGCTATGGCATAGATCAACGACGTAACCCCAATCCCCCACTTGTTGTAGTACGTAGCCCACGCTGCCCACAGAAAACAGAGAACCGCCTCCAGCACCCAGCCGCTCCTCTTCTTCTTGGCGAGAAGATGCACGACCAGGAGCCCTCCGAATGAGAGTATGTACTCCAGTACCCGGAGGCTGGTCTCCACCCATTTCATTGCGATCCTGTTTCCTGCAGACGGTCATCGTACGCATCAACTGGTCTGTTAGGTGTTTGGATAACGGTGCCCAAGGTCTTGCCATCGGCATGGATTCACCTCTCATGGACCCCAGACAACCACTCCCTTTGAGGTTCTTGCTTATAGCTTATAACGCCGGCGTCGCCCAGAGGGTTCCTCGCCCCGGCCCCTTTTTGGCTTGGTTTTTCCCTGATTCGCGCCACCGAGAAGTACTGTCGCGCGCCTGACTTGCCCCATTGCCCAAGTAACAAGAGACGTCGCACGAGGTAATTGCGACACGGACTCCGAGAAAGCCCGTTTGCGTCAAGGGATTCGCCGTGAGTCAGTGTGAACCTCGAAGGAATGCCTCGCACGGCGTCGCTGGGCATTCTTGTACCTCAACAGAGACACGTTGAGAGGCCGGTTCAGGAACTCTCTGACACAGCGCGACCTCCTTCTCAGACCGCCGGGGCGACCTGAGCTATGGCTTCTCTGAGGCGCCTCACGGCCTCCGAGAAGCTGACGCTCCCCGAAAAGAGGCTGGAGGTGCCGCAAACGAGGACGTTGGCGCCCGCCGAAACCATGCGCGAGGCATTTCCGAAGCTCACGTTCCCGTCGGTGGCGATGTCAACGTTCAGCCTTTTTTCGACAACGGCGGCTTTGACTCTCTCTATCTTGGCGATGGCATTCCTGACAAGCCTTTGACCCGTGAAGCCGGGCTTCACGGTCATCACGAGCACCTGCGAAACCTCGTCGAGGAAAGGCTCAATTCGCCCGACAGAAGTCTCCGGATTCAGTGCTATCGCGGGCGAGACGCCGAGCTTCCGGATTCGCCCGGCCAATGACCGGAAGTCGTCGGTGGCTTCGACATGGACGGCGACGATCTGGCTGCCAGCCTCCGCGAATCGCTCGACATACTGTTGCGGCTTCTCGATCATCAGGTGCGCTTCAAAAGGAAGAGACGTGATTTTCCTCAACCACTCGATAACGACAGGCCCGATCCCTAAGTTCGGGACGAAGTGTCCATCCATCACGTCGAAGTGAAGCATGTCCACGCCCGCTTCCTCGAGCTTCTCGACTTCTGAGCCGAGTTCAGCCAGGTCCGCACAAATGACCGAAGCAGAAATTTTCACTCCCATGACAAGAAACCCCTCTTCTCAGCGTTCTCTGTGATCTCCGCGGTGAATCCCTGTCCCCTATTGGATCACCCACCGCAGACGACGCGGAGAGCGCGGAGACGGAACGCAAACTCAACCCGCGCCTCTCTGTTTTAGGAAATCGAGAACCTCTTCCCTCGTCGGCATGGAAGGCTGAGCGCCCGGCTTGAGGGTGCTCAGGGCGCCGGCGGCGTTCGCGAACCGAGCCACCCGGTCAAATGGCTCGCCCCTCGCCAGCTCGACGCCAAGCGCAGCGGTGAACGCGTCCCCCGCGGCCGTCGTGTCCACGGGCGAAACCGCCAAAGCGGGATAATGGGTGACTCCTTCCCTCGTGGCGATGAGACATCCCTTCTCCCCGAGCTTGAGGACGAGCGTTTGGACGCCCATTTCCATAAATCTCGTGGTGGCCGTCTCTGCCGAAGGCAGGTCTCTGATTGGGAGGCCGACCAGCGCCTCTGCCTCGGTCTCATTCGGGGAGAGCACATCAACTTTCCTCAACAATTCTGGCGAGCACTTCTTCGCCGGTCCTGCGTCGAGAATGGTGAGGACGCCGTACGCTCGCGCCATTTCCGCAGCGTACTCGACTGTCTCCAGCGGAATCTCAAATTGCATCAACACTGCGGCGGCTTGACGAATGAGGTCTGCGGCCGCGTCCACGTCCTTCGGCAAGATGTTCTGCGAAGCCCCCGGCGCGACGAGAATGCTATTGTTCCCGCCCGGGTTGATGACGATGAGAGCTGTGCCGCTCGCCGCCTTTTCATCAACGATGATGTGGTCGCAGTTAACGCCGTTTCCTACCAGTTGCGATTTCAGCGTTTCACCGAAACTGTCTTTCCCGACTCGCCCGACCATGTGCGTCTCCGCGCCGAGCCGCGCCGCCGCCACAGCCTGATTTGCCCCTTTGCCGCCGGGAAAGAACCTCAGGTCCGAGCCGATGACTGTTTCCCCCTCTCGCGGCATGCGCTGCGCGTGGATAACGATGTCCATATTGATGCTGCCGATGACAACGATTCGCGGTGCCATTTCCTCTCCCACCAGGTTCCGGTTGTCATTCCCCATACGTTGACGGAGTCGCCGGCGAGCCTCAAGGTTCCGGAGAACGCTGCTTTGTCTTGCCTGCGCGGATCGCCGTTCGATGCTCCGTTCTGGCTTATGCTATCACATCTCGAAGAGGAACGGGATCTGTTTTGGGGGAGACCAAGTGGTGAGAGATCAAAGCACCTCAAGGAGGTCGGCGGTGAGGGTGGAGTGCCCGTTATCGTCTTCGACTTTGCCGGCGACGAGGTAGGGACCGAAGCTCTCGATGAGGGCGCCGTATTTGTCGTAAGTCTTCGGGAAAAGGACAATCTCGACGACGTCGGTGAGGTCCTCTAAGGTGAGAAATCGCATCTGCTCGCCGTTGACTGTCGTAACACGGCGGGTGGTTACGAGCCATCCGGCGACTTTTATCCTTCGCCCCACGTAATGGTGGACATCGTTTGCCGGAACGACGCCCAGCTTCCGAAGGTCGCCTTCATAAAGGCTCATGGGATGCGCCGTTACGGGAAAGCCGAGAATTTCCATCTCGTCCTGAATCTTCTTTTCGACGGTGTAGTCGTCGAATCGCGGCACGCGAGTTTGTTCCGCGATTGCGGCGAGGGCTTCGCGGGCGGGTTGCGACGCGAACGAAACTCCTTCTGAAAAGCTCGTCGTCTCCCTCGGTGAACGTTGAGAGGCGCCTTTCCCATTTCCGTTCCACGAGCCGAGCAGCCAGCCAAACAAATCGGCGTCCTCCATCCCATGACGCTCCTCGAAGAACCGGCCGCGGAGGCGGGCCAAACCATCGGCGAACCTCTCTCCGAAACTGAGGTCCACCTCCCAGAGAAGTTGCGGGCGGGTCTGCCCGAAACTGTCGAATGCGCCGCAGCGAATGAGGTTCTGAACCTCGCCGAGCGTTGCGGTGGTTCTCGCGCAGAAGTTGGCAAGGGAAGTGTAAGGGCCTCTCTGCCGCGAGGCGACGATGGACCGGGCGGTTCTCTCCGTCAACGATTTCACCTGGCCAAGCCCGACCCTTATCCAGTCGTCCTCGCCGGTGAAGTTCATTTCCGCGTGGTTCACGTCTGGGGGTAAGATTCGCAAGCCCAACCGCCGCGCTTGGCTGACGTACGCGGCCTGGTGGTAGAACCCTCCTCCGTTGGCGAGAACCGCCGCCATGAATTCCGCCGGGAAATGGACTTTCAAATACGTCGCCTGATATGAAACGTAGGCGTAAGATGCGCTGTGTGCTTTGCAGAAAGCGTACCCCGCGAAACTGGAGAGCTGCCGCCACAGCTCCTTTGCCACGTCCGGCTTTATCCCCTTGCGAATCGCTCCCGAAACAAACCGCTCCTCATAGGAAGCGATGGCTTCGATACCCCGCTTCTTGCTCATGCTCTTGCGGAGCAGCTCCGCCTCGCCAAAACTCAGCCCGGCAATCCTATTGGCGACCTTGATGACGTCTTCCTGATAGACCATGACGCCGAGGGTCTCTTTCAAAATCGGCTCCAGAGCGGGGTGGAGGTAAGTAACCGGTTCCTTGCCGTTGTACCGATTGATGAAAACCTTCGTCATTCCGCCGTCGGAGGGACCAGGGCGAACCAGGGAGCTGGCGGCAATGAGAATTTCCATGTTGTCCACGTGGAGCTTTCGCAGAAGCCCCCGCATGCACGGCGACTCAATCTGGAAACAGCCGATCGTTTTTCCATCTCGCCAGAGTCCGATTGTCTTTGGGTCGCCCTCCTTCAGTTCGTTCATGCTCAGCTTAATGGCGTATTTCTGCCGGACTTTCTCGACGACGTCGGCAATCACGGAGAGGGACCTCTGCCCCAGGAGGTCAATTTTCACTAACCCCATATCTTCCACCGGATTCATGCTGTACTGCGTGATGACCAGCCCCTTCGCCGCATACTGAACGGGCATGAAATCCGTTATCGGCGACGGTGCTATCACGATTCCGCCGGCGTGCGTGCTCAGGTGGCGTGGGAAACCCGCAATCCTCGACGCCATTTTGAGTATGCTTTTCCACGGCTCCTCATCAATGGGAAGGTCGCGGCATTCGGGAACGTCCTCGACGATTTTTCCCATACAGCCGAAATCGAAATGGGGGATTCGCCGCGTGAAGTTGCTTACCTCGTCGCTGAGCAAGCCCATCACCTTGGCAACCTCCCGTATGGAAGCCCTCAACGCAAAGGTGTTGAACGTGCATATCATCGCCACCTTATCTTCGCCGTACTTTCTGTAAACGTAGTTGAGAACCTCATCCCTCCTCCTCCAGCAGAAGTCGAGGTCAACGTCGGGGCAATCCTTCCTCTCTAAGTTGAGGAATCGCTCGAAGAAAAGCTTATGTCGTATGGGGCAGACGTGTGTCAGTCCTAAGCAGTAAGACACAATGCTGTTTGCGGCAGAACCTCTCCCGACGGATGGAATCCCCTTCCGATAGGCGTATAAAGCGATGTCCCACACGACAAGAAAATAATTGGCATATCCGAGCTTCCCGATGACGGATAACTCGTGCTCCAACAACCTGCGGACCTCCGGGGTAATTGTTCCGTACCTCTTCTCCGCTCCCCGGTAACAAATCCTTCTCAAATAAGAAAAAGGCGTCTCCCCTTCGGGAACGGGAAAGATCGGCAGCTTTATCTTTCCGAGTTGAAGGTCAACGTTGCATTCGGAAGCGATTTTTTCCGCGTTGGCTATCGCTTCGGGAATGTCCCGAAAGAGAGATTGCATTTCCTGTGGGCTTCTCATCCAGCTTTTCTCTGAGGAGGCGTTTTCATCCACACCGTGGCATGGGCATCTTGCCCATGATTCTTCACGGGCGGGACGCCCGTGCCACGCAAGGGTCGTGTTCGCCCCGATCGCTGAAAGGAGACGGTGAACGGCGTATTCCTCCGGCTTGACGAAGTGCACGTCATTGGCTGCCACGACAGGAAGATTCTCCCGCCTCGCCAATTCCATAAGCTCCCGGCACTTCTTTTTGCTGGAATAATCACCGTAATTCTCAAGGCGGACATAGAGGCTTTTGCGGGCCTCGGTTCGAGCAAGAGCTGAAACGATCTCCGCATCGCCAACCAGAATGAAGATGTTCTCCGCGGAACCCTCCAGAAGCTCCACTAACTTAGCTACTTCCGCGGCAGCCTTCTCTCCCGCACTGCAGCCCTTTTTTGCGAATTGCCCCCTGTGGGGATTGTGCTCCATCGGGAAGTCGTCGTCGAACTGCCTCTTTGACACAATCCGGCAGAGGGTGCTATAACCCGCCTCATTTTTTGCCAGAAGCACGATCGAGCGATTCCCGACCTCGATTTCCGTCCCTATGATTGGCTTTATCCCAGCCCCCTTCGCCGACTGGTAGAAAGGGACAATCCCATACATGGCGTTTGTGTCCGTCAGGGCAATCGAGGTCATCCCCATTTCCACGGCGGCGAGCACGATTTCTTCAATCGCATTCGCCCCCGACATCAGACTGTAGTTGCTGTGAACGTGCAAATGTGTGAAACTTTTCACCGGCTTGCCCCTCTATCCTGCGGATCCAGCAAGCGACATTCCGGTTTTCTTGACTCTCCCCTATGTAGGCGAAAAATGGGCGAAAGTCAAGAGCAAATTTCGCCTTTTTATCGCCCTCGGGGGCCCAAAAAACAGCCGCCAGCAAATTCCGCTGGCGGCCGATTCGTCCCCAGCCTGCCTATCCGGCACGGCAGGGGCTAACAATTACATGTTCTCACCGAAGAGGGTCCCAATACTCCGAGTTAGCGGACATGATATCCCTCAGCCTCTTCTTCTCTATCCACTGGACGTGTCCATCACAGAAGGAAATGTTGCCCCCGCCCGTGTGCTTCAAGAGGAGGTCGGGTATCGCGAGTTCGTGCCCTGTCGGGAGGAAAAGCCCGTCGTTCAGGGTTAGCTCACTCTCGTCAACTAACAGAACCGTCTGGGAATCCTTCTTGATCTGCGACAGCTTCATGTAGCTCGAGATTGTTTGGCCCGGCGGGTTCTGCAGAAAATAGTTCATCGAGTAGCTTAAGCCCCTCGCTTTCCCCGACGGACCAGCAGAGGGACAAAGGTATGTATTCGTGCTCGCCGAGGTGTACCACTTCTCATCCTTCACTCCCCTGCTTGCGCTCCCGAAAGGCCCAACTCGTGGCAGTCCCGTAACATATGGCCACAGCGCCCCCTCCTCAATGTGTACCCTTTGCAGCGAATCGGGGTTGTCCTGGGGCACCGCAACAACGTTGCCTCCCCACGTCCAGTCGAACTCGTCATTCCTCCCAGCCCACCCCGGCGCAGGGAGAAACCCATGCTCCGCCTCAAACGTGAACATGGCATTAACAAGGTTTTTCAAGTTCGATTTGCAGACGCCATCCCTCGCCTTTTCCTTTGCGCTTTGTAGGGCAGGCAATAGCAGAGCCGCCAGTATTGCGAGAATGGCGATGACAACCAGAAGTTCTATGAGAGTAAACCCTGTCGCTCGTCTTGTTTTCACGTCGTGCTCCTCCTTTTTCCTGAGAAATAGAAGTCCGTCGAAACGCTTTCGGCGCCTATCTTAACAAAGCTATGTTCCAATTTCAATTGTAATATACCGCGTGTTTGCTCCCCTGTCAAGCCTATCGTTTTCGCAGGTGTAAGCTCTCACTTTCGGGCGGGGTGGTCGCCCGAAGAGGGCCGAGGCTTCTGGTGGACCCTCACCCCTATCCCCTTTCCACAAGTGGAGAGGGGCGGGGCAGAGGGCCCCGAGGGGAGGCAGTCGGCCGATTCCCCCCGGCTTCCCCATCCCGGTTGGCCTTTCCCGGTTAGGCCGCTTCGAGGGACTCGTGCCGACCGGCCCTTTTGGGCGACGCTTCTGGAACGAGGAGCGCGAGTCCAATCAGGCCCGCGCGGGAGGCGACACAGGTTGAGCCATACCCTCCCGAGAATGCTCGTGTGCTCGATGTCCATCACGAAAGGGCGGCGTTGCTGTTGATCCCGCCCCGCGTTCCGCGGGGGACGCTTTGCTCAAGGCCCACGCTCGGAGTCCACCGCCCAAAGGTAGCCGCGACCACCCAGGCGCCGCGTTTGACAACCACGACGCATACGCATATCATGCGGGAAACAGAAAAGGCCCTGTTAGTCAGCAGTCTCGGAGGTCGGAACGACTCCTCAGACCATTAACCGTCGCTGGTGCGATACGAACTACTGAGAACTGGAGGGGAATGATGAAAAGGACCGAGAGGAAAGCACACGTGATCGGCGCAGCGCTCGTTGCCGCGGGCTTGTTGTCCACCGTCGCAGTCCCCGCGGAACAGGGGTTTGGCTATGTCCTTCGGGAGTATCCGGAGGGCTGCATCTGGTGGGCGGAAGGAACCTACAAGGTCTTTCAAGAGACGAGCGTCCCCAAGGCAAAAAGCGAGGCGATTCGCATCTCCGCCGCCCGAAACGAATACGAGCCGTTTCAGCTCGTCTTGCGGCCGCAGGAAGCCGTCCCCGTTGTCAACTTCATTGACGTCAGCGACTTCAAAGGCGAGTCCGGAGCGACCATCCCTGCCAAGAACGTGGAGGTCAACCTCGTCGGGTACGTGAAGGTCGAAAAGCCCACCGATGCCCTCGGACACGTCGGCATGTACCCTGACCCGCTCCCCCCTTTCCAGGGAAACCTCGTCCTGAACACGGGCGAAAACCAGCCCATATGGTTCACGGTCTATGTCCCTCCGGAGACTCCGGCGGGCCTGTATCGCGGCGGAATCACCCTGACGGTAGGCGGCTCGTCCCTGGAGGAAATACCGGTTCAGCTTGAGGTTTACGATTTCACGCTTCCGAAAGAAACCCACACCGAGACCGCTTACGGCGTCCATCTGAACGCCGACTACCACGGGCTCAAATCCGAGGAAGACAAGGAGAAGACTCACGACCTCTACATGCAGAACTGCGCCAAACACCGAATTTCCCCCTATTCTCCGATGGCGTTTCACCCCATCAAATGCCGCGTCAATCCGACCGCCGCCAAGCCCGAAGACCGAATCAGCCTCGATTTCAGCGATTTCGACAAAGCCGCCCACAAATACCTCGACGAATACGCCTTCACCGCCTTCAACTTCGACTCCATCGTTTCCGGGTTCGACATCTCGCCCCGCTTTGGCACGCCCGAAGAAAAGGAGTTGAAAACCCAGGTCATCCGCAAGGTCTGCCAGCATCTCGCCGAAAAAGGCTGGCTCAGCAAAGCCTACGACTATTGGATAGACGAGCCTCCGCGCGACAAGTATGGCGAAGTTTTGCAGGGCATGATGTTCCTGAAGGAAGCCGACCAGCGACTCCGCCGCCTTCTGACTTTCTGCCACGACAAAGCCCCTCTGCCGTTCTTCTACGGGGGCGTTGACCTCTGGGTGCCCGTCCTGAGCCTCTTTGAACCCGAGCGAGCGAAAGAGAGGGAATCTGTCGGCGAATGGGTCTGGTGGTACGTCTGCTGCGGCCCTCACCATCCCTATCCTAACAACTTCATTGACCACCCGGCGATCAACCACCGCATCCGCTTCTGGATGATTCAGAAATACAGCACAAACGGCTGCCTTTACTGGTCGGTTACATATTGGGCACAGAACCCCTGGACTACAACAATGTCCTATTCCCCCGAAGGCGGAACCTGGGGAAACGGCGATGGGAGGCTTCTCTATCCCCCCGCGAAAGAGAAGTCAGAAACGCCGATGGTCTGTCCGCCCATCAATTCCATTCGCTTTGAAATGCTCAGAGAGGGGCTGGAGGACAGAGAATACTTCTGGCTCCTTTCTCAAGCAACACAAGCCTTGAAGAGAAAGACCGATCCATCCTTCGCCGACGCGATCGCGGAGGGCGAGCGGACGATGGCCATCGTTGACACGCTTGTCCGGAGCTTGACCGATTACGAAAAGGACCCGCAGAAGCTCTACGCCGCCCGAACCCAAATCGCCAGAACCATCGTCAAGCTGGATAGGCTTCCTGGGCTGCGGGCCTCGACGCGGATGGAATAAGCGGGGCCCTCCGTGCGTGATGGGCTGCTCAACCGCCCTGCGTCTCTCAGCCCTTCCGTGAGTCGCCTCGCTCTGGCGTTCTCCCGCGACGCGAGGGCGCGCCATCGGATGGTGCGTACTTCTCGTGAGCGCTGGCGGCCAAGCAAATGGATGTCGGGGGGCGCCGCGCAGGCCACTGGGTCTGCGCCATGTGCTGCCGCGAGTTGCTGCTTTGCTTTCGCGCCGGACCACGCCGACCGACGGCAAAAAAGCCTGCAGGAAACAGGCGAAAAAAAGTCTTGTTTTCAGTTTGACGACAGTATATATTATCGGCCAGAGAGGCCCTGGCTCGAGGTTTCCCTGGCCGTAGCAAGGCAGATTTTTCGGCGAAAAAAAAGCTTGCATTGGCAGGGGACGGCTGTTATATTGCCGGTTACATTGGTGCAAGTGATGCACCAGTAGCCTCCTTCGGCCTGGGGCCGAGGAAGGGTTTTTAGTTGACCGGGGGCGAGCGATTCCCCCGATAGATGGTTAAAATGGGCGAAAGGAGGTGACAATCATGAGGAAGTGGGTGGCATTAGTCCTGTTGGGAGCGTTTCTTGCAACAGTCATGGTTGGCTGCGGCAAGAAGAAGGATGAGGAGCCGGTGAAGGAGCCGGTGGAAGAGAAGAAGTAAACTCACGCAAAGCCAATAAAGTATCCTGACACGGACTAAACGATAGAGAGCTGCGGGAAGGGATTCTGTCCCTTTCCGGCAAGGCGAAGCCCTCTCAAAGGAGGGCTTTTCCTTTGCGCCGGCCATCGGCTTAACCACGAAGACACTGAGCACCCCGCGGGCAGTTCTCTTCGTGCCTTTGCGTCTTGCTGGTTCATCCTGGATTGGGCCAGGCGCGGGGAACCCCGGTCACCGGCCTTCCCTGTCCAGGCTGCCTGAAAGCGCCCTCCCCTACAGCGCGGTACGCGCCAAATCTGCCGAGACGCATGGCGCCCCCACAGAACCATGTTCCGCCTCCTCCGAGCACGGTCAGTCCACGCCACCCGGATCAGTGCCCGCTCGCGATGGGGATTTCGGGGTAGGGCTTCAGGTAGAACAGCACCCAGAACTGGTCCGCGTCCTCCCTGTGCCGGTAGGAAAATGCCGACTGCCAATCGTGCAGGTCGCGGTAAATCGTGACCTCTATCTCCTCGAGTTCGCTCGTTTCGAACTCATACCTCTCATAAACCTTAATCGCCCAGTTTGAGTTGATCCGGTAGTAGAATTCCGAGGCGAGGAGGTCGCTTTCATCGAGGCGGTGTCTGTGCTCGATGTTGAAAGCCCACTTGTCCTCGTTGTAAATCGTAAACTGCGTATTCAATTCGTCAATCGTCCCCTCGTACATGTCCCAGCGGGCATCCGCCTCGAATTTCAGACGGTTTGAGGGCCAGACCTCTATGTCGAAAAACATGTCTGAAAAGTCATTTCCTTCGGGGCTTTCCTTCGGGAAGTAGTAGGTATAGACATTGAAATCAATCAGGTCCCAGGTCTGATTTCTTCGTTTCGTCTGGAGCTTGTTGCGGACGCCCATTCGGAGCTGGTTCATGTAGTCCACCGTGTCCACTTTGTCGAACTGGAAAAGTTCCTCCGGGTCAACCGTGGGGTCGGGGGCGAACGCGTACATGAGGGAAGGCTCCACGACGTGCCGCAAGCCGTAAATGCCGAGCTTTTTGTTCTCGACGTCCCACGTCCGGAAAATCTTTGTGAAAAACTCAAGCTCCGTTCCCATCGCCCCCCGGAAGAGGTTCTCGTCCTCGATTCCTTTCGTGAAATACGTGCCGCGCAGCCAGACGCGGGGGACCATTGTCAGCCAGCCGAAGTACTTCCTCGGGTAGGAGACGCGATGATAAGTGTCGAATCGGAAGGCGTCGTATGAGGGCTGTTCGTCATTGGCGAATTCCTGGCGGAGATTCGCCAGGCTATTGATTCCCTGATAGTAGAATGGAGTACCGGGAATGCGCTGACTCCGTATGTCCAGCGAAAGCTCCGGAAGCCGCTCCGTCTCGTTGAAAAAGTCGTTGAGCCTCTTTTGAACGAAAAGGCTCAAGGTGTAGCGGGGGTCGTACCGGGTGATGTTGACGAAGCTTCGCGGGTGGATTTCGTCCTCGTATTTGTCCCGGAAGAAGTCGTCCAGGGCGTCAATATCGCTCAGCTTATTGATTTCTACGGTGGCGAGGGTGCTGTGGCCGAGGTCCTGGACTTGCCCATAGTGAATTCGGTATCGCTGATCCTCGACGGTCTTTCCGTCGGGCAACTCCCGGTGGCGGTCGTCGGCGTAATACGTCTCAAGTACCCCCTTGCCCCCCTTCGTCGTGAACGCCGCATCAACTCCCCCGGCAAAGCCGTTCTTCTGTCGATAGTCGAGGTGGAGCGTCGTCTTTACTCCCTTGATGATTGTGTTGTAAGCGGTCAGAAGGTAAGTGCCCCAATCGGAGTTGTGCCCAGGGGAAATCGTGAATGGGAAGCGCGTGTCGTCGAGCCGATGGGTGTACTTCGGAATGTAGGCAAGCGGGACTTTCCCGGCGTAGAAAACGGCTCCCTTTGCGACGACTTTTTCGTCGGGGTACATGAGAATTTCCTTTGCCTGGATTCGCCAGTGGGGCTTGAGGTAATCGCAGGTGGTTATGTACCCGTTCTCGACCTTGTAGAGCTTGTCAGAGACGCGAGTGATTTTCTGGCCCCAGCCGTACCAGGGGTACATCGCGCTGGAAGCGAATCGGGTGACTCCTTCACCGGTGTTGACGTTGTATCTCATCCCCGCCCCGCACACGAACTGCTTTCCCCTTCGGAAGACGACCTTCCCCTCCGCTTCCACTATCCCTTCTTTCCTCCAGTACGTAACCTTGTCGGCGGTGAGGGAAGCGTCGCCGTACGTCATCCTGACATTCCCCTCGTAAGAGATGACGTTTCCGGCTTCTTTGATGGTCAGCTTGTCCGCCTCAAATGTGGGGAATGTCTGCTCCTGTGGCTGTTCGGCATGGCACGGCAGAAACAGAAGAAAAAGCAGAAGGAGGGGAGAAAGATGCCACATAGATTTCTTCCTACTGTTCATTCGCCATCTCCTTTTTCAGGTGCTGGATGGTCCGCGAAAGGATTTCGTCAATTCCGTACCGGGGCGTAAACCCGATTGCCTTTTTCAGACGGGAGACGTCGGGGACTCGATACCTCATGTCCTCGAAGCCCTCGTCGTAGGCCTGCCGGTACGGAATGAATTGAATGGGAGAGTTGCTTCTCGTGAGGCGTTTGACCTTTTCGGCAAGCTCTAAGATGGTTATTTTTTCGCCGGAGCCGATGTTGAAGACCTGGCCGACGCACGATGGCTCCTCCATGACGCGCATCGTAACGTCAATCGCATCATCAACGTAGAGAAAGCTCCTCGTTTGATGCCCGTCGGAATAGACGGGAATAGGCTCGCCCCTCAAGGCGGCGGTGACAAACCGCGGCACAACCATCCCATATCGCCCGACCTGGCGCGGTCCGCAGATGTTGAAGAACCGCCCGATCACCACCGGCAGCCCTTTCTCCCGAGAATAAGCCAGAGCTAAAAACTCGTCGAGGGCTTTCGTCGTGGAATAGCCCCAGCGGCTCACGGTCGTTGCGCCAACGATTCTATCGTCGTCCTCGGCGAAGCGCTCCTTTTCGCTTTTCCCGTAAATTTCCGAGGAGGAAGCGACGAAGACTTTTTTGCCCCGTGCCGCTGCCTCCGCCAAAACGTTGTGGGCGCCTAACGTGTTGACGAGGAGGGCGTGGAGGGGGCTTTCGATGACGAGCTTAACTCCTACCGCTGCCGCGAGATGGAATATTCGGTCACATTCGGAAACGCACCTGGCGACAAGCTCGCGGTCGGTGACGCTTCCCTGGAAAAATCGGAAGCGAGGATGGTCATTGATGTTCGAGAGGTTTTTCAGAGAGCCGGTAGACAGGTCGTCAGTCACCGCAACCGAATCGCCGCGGGCGAGCAGTTGCTCGCACAGATGCGACCCTATGAACCCGGCTCCTCCGGTGACCAGAGATTTCATGCTGCGAGGGTCCTTTCCGTCACGGAATGCCTTTGTCGAATTCTGCAGGAACGCTTCTCCGGCCCGAACCTCGTTCGCTGAAATCCCCTCCCTTCGCATAGCCCGGGCGCAGCTTGTTCACTCCCAACGGAATGTTTTGGCGGACACGATGATGCACACAATCATAAGCCCAGCCAGGATGCTCGCTTCCTTGAGATGGTCCCCCCAGCCGTGCCCCATCCAGAGGCCGCGCAGTAAGGTCACCACGTGGGTAAGGGGCAAACTCTCAGCTACGTGCTGCATAGCTTTTGGCAAGATGTGAAAGGGAATGTAGGCCCCAGACACGAAAATCATGGGATAGAACAAGACCATGGCCACGATCTGGGCGGTGCGTGCCGTGGGCATGAGGCCGGCCAGAATGAATCCAATGGAGAAGAAGCTCAGGGTGCACAGGGAGAAACCGGCGAAAACGCTGAGGGCGTTGCCCGCGAAACGCAGTCTGAAAACGAGGAGGCCGGCGATGATGAGCAACGCCATCCCGAAAGCTGTCAGTGCGAAGAAAACAAAGACCTGCGCTCCGAGGACGGTCTGCGGACGCAAAGGGGTGGCTCGCAGACGGCGAAGAATTCCTTTCTCCCGGTAGGTCGCCAAGGTGACGGCTAAGGCGATCAGTCCGGTGCTGCCGATGATCACGGCGGTGTACCCCGGGACCGACATGTCCACGTAGCCGAACCCGTTGTACTCTTTTGCGGGTTTATTGCCGAAGATGCTACCGAACAAGAACAATATCATCAGCGGGAAGGCCAGTGTGAAGAAGGTTGCCATCGGTTCCCGGAGGAAAAGCTTCATCTCCGTCCAGGTCAATTTCCATAGCCCTCGCATCCGTTCCCTCCGTCAGTCTCTCATTTCTCGCCCGGTCAAGGACAGGAAGACGTCTTCGAGATTCGGCTGCTCGGTTCGCAGGTCACGAAACCGGGTGCCATTCGAGACAAGATTGCTCACCACCTCAACCACAAGCCTATCACCATGTCCATAGACAATGATGCGCTCGCCGATTGTCTCGACGCGACTAACCGTGGGCGAGGACTTCAGCGACTCCATTTGGAACTGCTCCTCCACAGTGAACACGACCCGATTTTCGGCGCCGAGGGTTTTGATGAGGTTTTCAGGTGTATCCACAGCCACGATTCGACCATGGTCAATGATGAGCACGCGGTCGCACAATCGCTCCGCCTCTTCCATGAAGTGCGTTGTCAGAAAGACGGTTTTGCCGCGGCCGCGGATGTCCCGCACGAGGTCCCACATGGCACGCCGGGCATGGGGGTCGAGTCCCGTCGTCAGCTCGTCGAGAAAGACCATTTCAGGGTCGTTGATCAGAGCCAGGGCGGCAAAGAGCCGCTGCTTCTGCCCGCCGGAGAGTCTGTCAAATGGCGCATTACGTTTGTCAGCCAGGCCCAATTGGTTAAGCAGACTTTGCCAGTCTATTGAGCGGGGGTAAAGGGAGGAGAAGAGATCGAGCGCTTCCCACACTTTGAGCCGGTCCTGGAGCGATGTGTGCTGAAACTGCACACCAATCCGCGGTCGGAGGGCATATCCGTCTCGCTGTGGGTCAAGCCCAAGCACCTGAATGCTGCCGCCATCCAGTTTTCTCAGCCCCTCGACGCACTCGATTGTCGTCGTCTTCCCGGCTCCGTTCGGCCCGACCATCCCGAAGATTTCCCCTTCATAGACTTCAAACGACACGCCGTCCACAGCGACGACCGACCCGTACGCCTTCCGGAGATTCTCGACCTTGACGACCGCCTTGCCCTGCACTCCGCGTTCTCTCCGCAATGTGTTTAAGCCTGTAGGTTCGCACAAGCGCTAACGAACGGCACCGGACACCCTGAAAACGAAAGCCGTCACGAGCGCCCATGAGGCACCTGAAAGCTCGAGCCCTCGCCTCACACCCATCTCAGCTCTGCCTGACGGACATCGCGGGTAGCCCGTCGTCAGCGGCTCACCGGTCTATCCTTTTGGCTCGATCCTCTCAATTCCGGACATGTACTTCCGTATTGCTTCCGGGACAATTATGCCCCCGTCGGCTTGCTGATAGGTCTCAAGAATAGCCACGAGCAGACGAGACGTCGCCAGACCGGACCCATTGAGGGTGTGGACGAACTGGTTTTTTCCGCCGTCCTTGGGGCGGTATCGGATGTTGCCCCGCACGGCTTGAAACGACTTGCAGTTGCTGCACGACGAAACCTCGTAATATGCTTTCTGCGCTGGAAGCCAAACCTCGATGTCACACGTCTTTGCTGACTGGAACGCCATATCACCCGTCGGAAGAAGCCGTGTGCGATACTGAAGCTCGAGGCGCTCGACAATTTTTTCGGCGTCCCTGACCAGTGAAAGAAGTTCCTGGTCGGAGGTCTCTGGTGTGGTCAACTTGTACATCTCCACCTTGTTGAACTGATGGACGCGAATCAGCCCTCGCTCCTCGGCGCCGTAAGTGCCCGCTTCCCTCCGAAAGCACGCCGTGTAGGATGTGTAGCGCAGGGGAAGGTCTTCCTCGTCGAGAATTTCGTCGCGGTGGAGGCTCGTCAGAGGAACTTCGGAGGTGGGGATCAGATAGAGCTCGTTCTCCCGCAGCTTGTAGAGGTCGCCCTCGAATTTCGGAAGGTTGCCGGACGTGAACATCGTCTGCGGATTGACGAGGTACGGCGGCAGAACGAGCGTGTACCCGTTCTCCCAGGTCTGTATGTCAACCATTAGAGACAGGAGCGCCCACTCTATCAGTGCCCCCATTCCGACGTACATCGGAAACTGCGTCTCGGCGAGCTTGGCGGCTCGCGGGAAATCGAGCATCCCAGTCGTGCCCGCAAGCTGAACGTGATTCTTCGGTTCAAAGGCAAACTGAGGTTTCTCCCCCCACTCCCGCAGGAGGATGGCCTCCTCCTTCGTTTGGCCGACTGGGACCGAATCGTCCGGGACGTTCGGCAACTGGCACATCTCGCTGTGGATTTTGTCCTCGACTTCTCGGACCTGGGCGTCGAGACGCTTTATCTCCTCGGAGACTTTTTTCATCTCAGCCATCTGCTGGCTGACGTCCTTCCCGTCTTTCTTCAGCCGCCCGATGAGCTCGGAAGTCTCGTTTCGCTTGCTCTTCAACTCCTCCGATTGATAAATCAGCCGCCGCCACTGGGCGTCGAGGTCGAGCAGCGGCCGCAGGGAAATCGCCGGGTCTCGCCTCTGAAGCTTCTGTTCGATCTCCTCCGATTGACTGCGGATAGCTTTTATGTCCAGCACTCGTCTTTCTCCTGACGAAAGATTTTTCGATGGAATCATCCGAGGAAGCCAGTGGCGATGATGGTATCAAACCTCCTCACACCGGTAAAGCCGAAATCGGAATGGCAACGTAACCGCCCGCTATCGTGGGGAACTGACCGCAGAGGGCGCAGAGGAATGTCGGACGGGGTCAACAGGATTTTCAAGATTATCCCGTTCATCCTGTTATCCTGTCGGACTCCTCGCTTTTTCTCTTCGATGTCTCGCCCGATGAGCGAGGCATTACACGGTCGGAAGTTTGGCGCTTGGCGGCGCGCAAATACGGTTGTACGATTGCTGCGGTAAACTTCAGTGCCAGTCTGGATGGAAACAGACGAAATGGCGGTGCCATTTCCAGAAGGAGGACGCACAATGCGCGTTCTACGGGTGCTTGGATTTGTCATCATTGGGGTTTTCTTATGGAGATTTGATTGCTCCCCCGAGGAGCGAGCCCTGATAGTGTGCGACGAGAGAGAGCAGATGGAAGTCCTGGCAAAGTTTCTTCGGGAGGAAGGGAAATACGAAGTTCAAATCGTCGCGCAGGAGGATTTTCCCAACGACCTTTCCGGCTATCGCGGTGTCTTTAATTTCGTTCATCGGCTCCTCACCGAGAAGGTCGAGGAGGGAGTGATCACCTACACGCTCTCGGGCGGAAGATTGATCACCCTTCACCACGGGATCAGCTCGTCGAAGATGCTCAACAAGAAATGGCTTCCTTTCTGCGGAGTGGCTCTTTTGCAGGGCGATAGGGAGAAAGGCGGATGGAGCGTCCTGGGGAACGTGACCGCTGAACTTGTGAATCTCCGCCCGGGGCATTACATCACGTCGCACAAAGTGAGCTATGAGGAGAGCACGGATTACATTCCGTCCGATTTTCCAAGCACCGAGCAGACGTGCCCTGTCCTGCGATTTCCCCGGTCGGAAGTCTTCCTCAACGAGCATTTCACCGATGGGCGAGAGAAGGAGGTGCTGTTTGGGGTGAAGGGCGCTGACCCGGAGACGGGAAAGGTCTATATGCAGGACCGGGGCGGATGGTTTCACCGAAAAGGGAAGGGCTGGCTGTTCTATTTCCAGATCGGGCACGGAACAGCGGATTTTCAGAACCGCTCGTATTGCCAGATTCTCCTGAATTGTCTCACCTGGGACGCGAAATCGGACAACCCCTGATGATCCTCGGCTGCGGAGACCAAAAACTCCACCCGCGTGCTTTTCGGCAGAACGCCGGGTGTTCCGGACAGCACCCGGGCGGCGGAGAAAATGTGATCCCTCAGTGTTGGGGGGAGAAAGCAAAAAGCAAACCTCCCCTCTGGTATGTGCCACGAGCGCTGTGAGTGTCGGCGCGTGCACCTGCGTTCATCTGGCCTGAAAATGGGCGCTGCGCGGTCACCGTGTGGATGGGAACTCTTTCTCGCAAAGCCGCGAAGGACGCAGAGGAGCAAGCCCCGCGAATTCCTGGCGCCTTTGCGTCTTGGCGAGAGAAAACGGAATCCGGGTTCTCGCCTCAAAGTGGCCGTTGCGCACACTGGATTTTCGTGGTCTCCGGGTGAGGGAATTTCGTGACGGACTGTCAGGGGAGTACGGCCACAAATGGTTTTACCCAGGAGCTTGTTTCCCACGGAGCAAAACTGTACGATGCAGGAAAAGGCGGCTCTTGCACCGTTACTGTCAATTGGTTCTATGCACATGAGGCTGGTCCGCGTCGGACAATTCATTCCTTTGCTCCTCGTCGGTGCTGCCCTTTGCGGCTGCTCTGCCGGCAAGACGGGCCAAAGCAACACGCTCGTCTGGCGGTTCATGTCCGACCCGCCGAGCCTCGACCCCGCGCATTCCACGGACACAACTTCCGGAATAGTCACCGCCCTGGTTTTCGACGGGCTGGTGGAGCTCGATCCGGCCACCTTGAAGATTGTCCCCGCCGTCGCGGAATCCTGGGAAGTCTCCGAAGACCAACTCACGTACACTTTCCATCTTCGGCGAGGGGTCAAGTTCCATCACGGACGAGAAGTCAAAGCCAACGATTTTCGGTACACTTTCGAGCGGACGATGCACCCCGACACGGCTTCGGAGAGGACGTGGGTCCTGGAATTCATAAAAGGCGCCGACGAATTCCGCTCGGGGAAGGCAAAAAAGATCGAAGGAGTCGAAGTCCTCGACGACTACACTCTCAGGCTGACCCAGAAACAGCCCTATCCTCTCTTTCTCGAATACCTCTACATGGACGCGGCGAACGTCATCCCGCGGGAGGTCGCCGAAAAATGGGGAGACGATTTCGTTGACCATTTGGTCGGGTGCGGCCCATACAAGTTCGTTCGATGGAAGCGCTACGCCGTAGTCGAGCTGGAGGCTTTCGACGATTACTATGGAGGGCGCTCGAAAATAGACAGGCTCGAGTTCAAGATCATCCCGTACCAGGACGTCGCCCTTCTGAAATATGAGGAGGGCGAACTGGACATTCTCGACGAGCTTCCAACGGGGAGAGTCAGGGAAACGCAGAAGAACTACCCGAAGGAGTTCAAGGTCTGGCCTATCCTCGGCACATATTACATCGCCATCAACAACGAAAAACCGCCCTTCCGAGGCAACGTCAAGCTCCGGCAGGCCCTCAACTATGCCATTGATAAACAGGCCATCTGCGACGCCATCCTGGAGGGCGTCGCATTACCTGCCAAGGGCGTCCTTCCTCCCGGAATTCCGAGCTACAATCCCGACCTCAGGGGCTATCCGTACGACCCGGAGCGGGCGAAAAAACTCCTTGCCGAAGCCGGTTACGCGAACGGCGAAGGCCTGGAGGAGCTCGAATTGTGGTACAACACCAATCAGGCACACGAAAGAATCTGCATCCAAGTCCAGAACCACCTCCGGGCTATCGGCATCAAGGTGAGGCTCAGAAACGTGGACTGGGGGTCGCACTTAGAGGCGTGCAAGAGTGGCGAACCGAAGCTGATGCGAGCAGCCTGGCTTGCCGACGTCCCCGACCCGGAGAATTTCCTGTACGTCCTTTTGCACTCGGAAAAAATCGGCACAGACAATTACTCGAGGTATTCCAACCCGGAGTTTGACAAGCTCGTCGAGAAAGCGCGGTTCACAGCCGACACAGAACAGCGAATAGCCCTGTACCGGCAGGCGGAAAAAATGGCTCTGGATGATGCGACGTGGATTTTTATTTACTATTACGGTGACGTGATGATGGTCAAGCCGCACGTCAAGGGAGTCATTCTGCCCGTCCAGGGAGACTTCCGCGTGCCGCTTGACAAACTGTGGCTGGAAGGGAAAAGGTAGAAAATGAACGGGCCCTCACCGTCGGGTGGAGGTCCGTGTCTGGTCCCCACAGGATAAACCCAGCAGCATTATGGTGGCATGGGCATCTTGCCCATGATCTTCCACGGGCGAGACGCCCGTGCCACGCTACGGCGCGCACGGTGCCGGGGTTTTTCAACATTCCCCCTCCGGCCACAACTGAGCGCTTACGAAAAGCATGAAACCTGCTCATGTTACGCCGTCCGCCGGCGGGTGCGCCGAGCTGCTTGAGGAAGAATCGTGATTGGCTACGTTCTCCGCAGACTCCTGATGATTATTCCCGTGGTTTTAGGGATAGCGACGATTGTCTTTTTATTGATGTTCGCGATTCCGGGCGACCCCGCTCGAATGCTCATTGGGCAGCGAAGCGACCCCAAAGCCGAGGAAGTGATAAAAAAGAAATTCAAACTCGACAAGCCCCTTCCCGTCCAGTATTTCAGCTTTCTCGGCCGGCTGGCGACCCTCGACCTCGGCAGGTCGTACGTGAAGAGAACGAAGGTGCGCGACCTCCTTCTCGGCAACGCTGCAGCGACGGTGAAGCTGGCAGTCGCATCCATCGCCATCGCGGTGGTTCTCGGCGTGGGGGCGGGAATTGTTGGAGCCTACTTTCGCGGGCGGTGGATTGACTTAGCGGTGATAACCGGCTCGGTCTTAGGCGTTTCGATTCCGGTTTTCTGGTTAGGCCTGATGCTGATGCTTGTGTTTTGCGTTTTCCTGAAAGTTTTGCCGCTTCCCGACCCGGCCACTCAGGACTTCAAGCACCTGATTCTCCCCGCGATAACTCTTTCCGGAGTGATGATTGGCTACATCGCCAGAATGACACGTGCAAGCCTCCTGGAGGTCATGCAGCAGGATTACATCCGCACCGCGCGAGCTAAGGGGCTGTCGCGTCGCGCTGCAGTCCTCAAGCATGGACTTCGCAACGCCATGATCCCCATAATCACTATCATCGGGATAAACTTCGCCGGCCTTTTGGGCGGCGCGATCGCCACCGAAACGGTATTCTCCTGGCCGGGGATAGGGATGCTCATGGTCAGGTCCATCGAGGCGAGGGACCTTCCGGTCGTGGAAGGGGGTGTTGTGGTTCTGGCGGCAATCTTCGTCGTGGTCAACATCATCGTTGACGTCTCGTACGCTTTCCTCGACCCGAGAATAAGAATTAAATGAGCGCCACGCGGGGAACGAATCCGTGCCGTCCTTGCGGTCGAACCGGACGAAGTTCTGCTATCTGGGAAAGCCCCATTATAGATCGTAAGGCCTCACGCAGACCCAGACAGCCGGGGCGCCGATTTTCCTTTCGTACCACATCGCCACGCCCGGCGTGAACGAGATATCCGAAAACTCGCCCCTGTCCGGGTCCCACCATTTTCCGTTGTGGGCAGGGTCCCATCCGGCGACAAGGAAGGCCCTCTTTGCGTACGTTTGCGTCCGTGCATCCCATTGCCAGACGACATCCGCCGCCGCCTCTGACGGCCCACCGAATCCGTCGGTCCCGAGGGTGCTCTCGTTGAGGGCGAGCGTCGTCGGGTATGGCCAGCCGAACATGGTAAACCCGCTCACGAATTCCAGCGTGATCGTCGGCACCCACGGCACGCTGCCGAGGAAAGTGACCCTTACATTGTCCGGGCCCTTGTTCCTCCTCTGAAGCCAGAAGCAGTCGCCCGCATCGAGGCTGAGGTCTGACAGCTTTCCTGCACTCGCGTCGAACCACTTTCCGTCGTATTCCGGAAGGCCGGTGCCGCCGACGAGAAACGCCGACCTCGCGTAAGTCTGACTGCCCGGGTCCCATGTCCAGATCACATCCGCGGCCGCGGCGCATGGGCCGCCGCTGAGGAACTGTTTAATCATGTCGCCCAGGCACCCTTCGCTCCCGTTCAACCTCTTGTCGGTGGCAATGAGGGGGACGGAGATCATCGTCAGACCATTCTTCACCGCCGGGACCTTCACGAAGCCGACTTGAAGTGTCGAGTCACCGGTCCCGCTGGTTACGCGGTAGAAGCGCTGTGTCACCTCGCTCGCCAGAATTCCTGCGTCCTTCCACGAAGTGGTGGTAACCGGCCACCTTGTTCCGGGCGCGGTGCTCCAGACACCGGAACCCGACTCATCCTTCCCCTGCACCGTGTACTGGCCGTCGCCGAACCTTGGCCATTTTAGCAACAGCGTGTCTTCGACTTGGCGGACGGTCACAGGATAGGCCGACGGCTCAAGCGGCTTTCCGGAAATGGCGATACCGTCGAGAACGACCCAGTAACAGGGGACGACGCACAGCGTCATCGCGGCAAAGGCCGCGCAGATTCCCTTTTGTGCCAGTTTGCTCCTCATCCTCTTCCCTCCTCGCTCGAATGCGATGAAGTAAAAAACCTTTGATTCCCGAGCTTCTGTCCCGCACAGTAGCTTAGGGCCGATGGATCCATTTTTCAATTTATTATAATAGCACGGCGCACGTGCGAATCAAGAGAGCGGCCGTGGTCGCTTGCCGACGGCACCCGGTGCCACCCGGCGCACGAGACGCGAAGCCGCGATTCGCAGAAGCGGGGCGCCCCGTCCCCCAGAGCGGTCAAAAACTCCTTGCAGAAACGCGGTGTCGCGCTTAGAATTCCCGACAAAATGACCGGTATGATGGCTGTGTTCCGTTTATCAACGTATCCCATAAACAAAAAGGAGAAAACGGATGAGCAACAACGTCAGTCGTCGTGATTTTCTCAAGAGCGCCGCAATCGCCGGTGCGGGCTTGTTGGCAGCTCCCACCATTTGGGCTGAGGTGAAGAGCCCGAATGAAAAGCTCAACATCGCCGGAATCGGCGCAGGCGGACAGGGCGGCAGCGACATAAATAACGTCAGCAGCGAGAATATCGTCGCCCTGTGCGATGTGGACGACCTTCGGGCTGGCTCGACTTACAAGCGCTTCCCGAAGGCCAAAAGGTACAACGATTACCGCGAGATGCTCGAGAAGGAAGCCAAGCTTATTGATGCGGTAACCATCGGTACTCCGGACCACCATCACGCGCCTGCGGCCGCTATGGCTATGAAGCTCGGCAAGCACGTTTATTGCGAAAAGCCCCTGACTCACACTATCCACGAAGCGCGGGTTCTGCGCGAGCTGGCTGCCAAGCACAAAGTGGCAACCCAGATGGGCAACCAGGGCACCGCGACCGATGGCCTCCGCCGCGGCGTCGAGGTCATCCAGTCCGGAGCCCTCGGCGAGGTTCGCGAGATTCACGTCTGGACAAACCGCCCCATCTGGCCACAGGGGAATGAGGCGATTCTTCAGCACGCCGGCGTTCACAATGCTCTTCACGGCGGCGGTGCCGGCCCTGAACCTCCACGAACCCTCAAATGGGACCTGTGGCTTGGCTCGGCGCCATGGCGTCCCTACGACCCCATCTACCTCCCGTTCAACTGGCGAGGATGGTGGGACTATGGCACAGGATCGCTCGGAGACATGGCCTGCCACACCCTGAACTTAGGTTACTGGGCCCTGAAGCTCGTAAACCCCACCAGCGTCGAGGCAGAAGTCTCTGAGCTGAACCCGGAGAGCTGCCCGCTGTGGTCTATCATCCGTTATGAGTTCCCTGCCCGCGGTAATCTCCCGCCGCTCAAGATGACATGGTACGACAAGTTCAAGAAGCCACCGATCGAGCTGTTCGAGGGCGAGAAAATGTCGGATAGCGGCTTACTGGTCGTGGGCGAGAAGGGCAAGCTGTATTCAAACGGGGACTACGGTGACCGCTGGATGCTTCTGCCGAAGAGCAAATTCGAGGGCTTCAAGGGACCGGAACCCTCGATCCCCAGGTGCCCCGGCCAGGGCCATCACGCCGAGTGGATCCGCGCGTGCAAGGGCGGACCGGCTGCGACTTCCAACTTCGATTACGCCGGCCCGCTGACGGAGACCGTGGTTCTCGGCAACGTCGCCATGCGGAGAGCCGGTAAGAAACTCCAGTGGGATGCCGAAAACCTGAAGGTTACAAACGACGCGGACGCGAACAAGTTCGTCCAGAAGGAATATCGGCAGGGCTGGTCCCTCTGAGCAGCGACATACGCCCATTTACCACTGTCCCTGCACGGCCCGAGCCCAGGGCCGTGCGGGGATTTTTTTCGCCGGACGCCACCAATCATGTGCGCCATTCGACGACCGACGTACTCCATGAGCCGGTCGTCCCCTCGTTCGCCTGCGGCGCAACTCCCGAAATGAAGCGGGCCGATGATGGACAGGACAATGTGAATTCCACGAATAGATAATCACTGGCCGCCGTTCCCGTGCTTTTCCTGCAACCTACTATTGACCGGCCGGAACCGCACCAAGTTTCGTTCAATCCGATCCCCGGACGAAGCAAACTGGAATCACTGAGCCGCCCTGAACGGCGCGTTTGACAGCGCACAGACCAAAGCGGCGCGCCATTGCCTACGCGCGCCGCAAAATGTCCCGAAGGGAGGTTCCGTATCACAACTTCGCCAGATGCTTCTCGAACTCCATCGCCCTCGGCGGCTTCTTTCCCTTCGCTGGCTCGATGACGTGCCCCTCTTCCCGCAGGCGAGCCGATTGCCACTCGACTCCGCCCGGAAACTTCGGGTTCAGACTTCCGTCCTCCTTGACGACCCGCCAATAGGGGCTGACCCGCTTCTTCCCCGCCCGCAGCTCCTCTTCCGCCAGTTCCGAGACAATTCAGAGATGTATTCCCGTCGTCATAGGGCACGTTGCGTCCGCGCCGGAATCCTTCGCCAGCCGATCGCGGATTTGCCTGACCGTCGCGAGCTTTCCTTTTGGTATTTTGCGAATCAACTCGTCAACCTGGAGAGGCGTCGGGACAAGCACCCTCCTCCCTCCAAACCTCTTCTCCCACTTCGGCGGCCCATCAACCACCTTGGGCAACCCCTCCGGCGGCCTCTCTAACTTCTCCCTCCAGCTTTTCCTAGACTTCCAGTTCGCCATGATGCCTGGAACCCTCTCCATTCTGCGCTCTGCCGCCCGAGCCCTAAGGGCTCGCATGGGCGGGTTTGAGTCCGCGGTCTATGTCCGGGACTGCCTGACTGAAAGTCAGCCCGTGGTAGCGAAACCGTGCTTTGGCGGCTGCGCCCAGCATTTCGTAAAACCTGTCTCCGACCCGTGAGTCTAGATCGTAGACCCAGAACTTGTCGATCAATGTCCTCCCTGCGGTCCCGACCGCAAGGAGGTACCGGAAAAACGAGTCGGTTTCCGGCAAAGAATAGCCTATCACGATTATCTCCTCCGCCTCAGCAAGCTCGGCAGCAGCGGCGCGCCACACATTTTCCAGCTGAGACCTGTGCATTGTCTTGTTCCACGTGGGCGGAACGATGAACGGGTCTGGGTCCACGCGCTCGCCGCAGCTGTGCTCGTACGACTCCATGTGCGTGGCAACTTGAAGGAGCCGAGGGCCCCCAGAGTGGGGCAAGACCTGGAAGCGCTTGAGGTAGTCCGGAATGTACCACGGAGAAACCTTCTGGCACTTTGGGCACCAACCCCAGTTGAGGGAACCATGTAACTTGAGTGTCCGAAAGGCGTGTTCGGCCGGTTCGCCTTCCAGACAGTAATCCGCCTTGATGCTCTGCCAGTTAAGGGCATAGTCCAGGCAGAGATCGTAGTTCAGCGTGATCACGCAGCAGCGTTCCCAGGGCCGGTCGTCGCTGATCGCCCTTAGCACGTCAAGGAATTTTTCATAGGGATTGGGAGCGTGCCACATCGCGTCGTGCCAAGGCAGCTTGATCCTCACTTCCAGCGTGCGGTATATGAGGCGCTTCATCGCGGCTGGCAAAAGGCGTACCTTGTCAGCGTCCATTGTCCCAAGCCTCCCCGCGATAGCCGCGATCTCAAAGGCCGCGAAGACTGACTCGATATCGTCGAACTCCATCGCGAACTTCGCTTGCGCCTGTTGGAGGTGGCGCCGCCCCTCCAAGACAAGCTCAAAGTCGTGGAGCTGACGGCCGGCCTCGCCTGACTGGCGAACCCCCTCGGCCACGTTCAGGAACTCAGACATAACCGGTCCCCCGGCCTCCTTTGAGGCCCCGGCGCCCAAAATGAATACTGTCCTGCTCATCGTCCCACACCTCCGCGATACGCCTGATGGCTCTCGACGCGCTCTCCTCCCTGTGTCTCTCGCCTTCGGTCCTTAGGTCGCCCAATTGTACCCCGGATAGGCGCAGGGGGCAACGGCAAATTGCGTGCGGCGAAACGAGGCCAAGAAGGGGGCAGGCGAGGGCGGGGGCCCTCGCCTGCGGAGTAGCGGACGCGGGGGAATGCGCTTTTGCGTCACGCTTTTTTCAGGGATTTCTCGAGTTGCTCGGGGGTGACGGGGTCTTTGACATCTTCGGCGATGAAAACCGCTTTGCCGTCAACGGTGACGATGAGGCGGTCGCCGAGGCTGAGGATGTCTTTCAGCTCGGGCTTCATCTCAAGGAGTCTGAAGTAGGCATCGGAGCCGAACTTAACGTTGATGGTGGGCATCTTATTGGTGAACTCGCTGTCCACCCAGACGCCGCGAATCTGGTAGAAGTTCCTCTTGTTGATGTTTCTGAGGGGGAAAGCCCTCTCGTCACGGGCAACGAGGCTGACCTCTTTCATTCTGCCGACGGCTTTGCTCATGAGGACGCCGGTATCGCCGTCAATATCCTTGAAATCGTCGGAAAGCCCTTCTTCGGTATACCCGAAGGAACTCTTTTCAGCAGGCTTTCCGACTGCAGTGTACGAGGCGATGCGGTCAGCGCCGTTCACGAACCCTCTCGCCCTTTCCTCCCTCTCGTGAGATTCTACCTCCACGCCACCAAGAATCGGCACGGCCCTATCCGCTTTCTCCGGCCGTAAGGTTGACAGTCTGACGGGTTCTCCAGCCTTTTCGCGTCCTTCTGCTCGGGCCGGCGGCTCCGCGGGGGCCCCGGACTCAGCCATTCGACGAGCGACCTCCCGGAGTTCGTAGTTGACTATGCGGTCCGGCCCCCTAAACCTACCCGAGGCGTCCACTGCCCCGGGCAGCCCGGTTCCGCTCACGCCGGCACCGCGCGCCACACCGGGCGTAGCAGGTCCGGCAGCCGGGCGCCGCTCGTCCTCGACGATGAGGTACGACGAGTACGGAGTTGGAATCCCGTACTCGTTGCTGAGTCGCATGACCTCGTCCTTCAGCTCCTTTTCCTCTCCGTGGAGTCGGATTTGCTCAAGGAGATAGCCGACCTTTCTGGTTGCCCAGAGCCTTTCGACGAACTCGTTTTTGTCTTCCCTTTCGGGGAAAGTTGTCTCATAGACGAAGCTCTTCTTCTCGTCGTTGACTTTTCCAGAGAGCGTTACCGCGATCTCTCCCTGGCCCGAATACTTCCCAAGCACAAGGGCCTGATTTCCTTTGAAAAGGTCGCCGAGCTCTTTCGGGTAGATTTCAAACGTGTTGACCTTATCGCCGAAAGCCAGCGTGGGAGCAGCGAGAACCGGATTGCTCGCCTTTGCGAAGAAGCCCGAGATTTTGACCTCGATGTCCTCTTTCGGCTCGACATATTCGTAAACGCCCTTGTTCTCCGAGGCAAGGGTATCGAGGAGACGCGTGTTCACGTCATAGCCGGCGGCGAACACGAAGAGCCGCACGCCGCCCTTGCTCTTCTCGGCGACGGTTTTGATGATTTGCTGTTCGTCGGTCATGCCGACAGTGGGCTTGCCGTCCGTCAAGAAGACGATCAGGTACGGCCGCCCTTCCTTCGTCTCGGCAGAAAGGGCTTTCTCGAGAGCCGAGCCGATGTCCGTGCCGCCTCTGGCGTCCATCTTCTCGACGAATGCCTTTGCGGCGGTTAAGGACTCGTCATTAACCTCGACGAGGTTATCCTTGAATGGGTTGACGTCTGTGGCAAAGCGGATGATGTTGAACCGGTCGCCCTTGTTGAGATTGTTCAAACAGAAGAGAAGCGCGGCTTTGGTCTGCTTGATTTTTTCGCCGGACATGCTGCCGGAGGTGTCCATGACGAAGGAAACGTCTTTCTTGACAATCTGGGACTCCTCGACAACGTTCTTCGGCGCAAGCATCAGCATGAAATAGCCGTCCGAACCAGACCGGTGCGCCATGAGGCTCAACCCGAATTCCTTTTCCGAAAGGGCGTAATAGACGACGAAATCGCGGTCGAGGCTGCTCCTATCTTCTTCGCATCCGACGGTCACTTCGTTGTCACCCTTGCGGCTGGTGCTGATGACGTGCGTGGGCGAATAGATGCTCCCGATGGGAATCTTTGAGGAGATGTGGGCGACTGCTGAGAACTCCTTGAGCGTCGTCGAGAACTTCTCCCCAATGCGGAGTGGAAAGACGTAACGTCGAAGCCCGGAATCGAAATCAATCGGCTGGGAGTAATCCAGTTCAATCTTCTGGAGGTCGTTCGGGGGAACGGGAAAGACGCTCACCCGGAAGATTTGCCCGCCGAGGTACTCCAGGAGCGCCGGGTCTTTCGCCCGCCGGACGATGTCCTGGTAAATCTGCTTCGCCTTGGTGGCGTCAAGGAGCTCGGCAGCCATTCTTTTGCCGCCGATGTACATGGCGAACTCCTTGATTGCCGCCCCTTTCGGCATGGGGAAGACGTAAGTCGCCTCCAGGGGCCTATCCGTTGTGTTTCGGAAAGCCTGCTCAACGTGCGTCTCTGCAGCTCCTTCGGTGATTTCCGCTTTCACCCGGAGGTACTCAATCGCGAGCGGCGGCAAAGATTCGTCCTTCGGAACGAGCATCCCCGCCGGGAACGAGGCACCCGGCAGAAGAAGCAACGCGACAACTACAAGCCAGCCGCAACTTGGTTTCCTTGCACTCATTTCCGGTCTCCTTTCAAACCCTTGTTTGCATTGTATTTGCCTATCTTGCAGGAGTGTCCAGTCGCGACACTCGGTGATTCGACCCAATTAGAATCTCACTCCCATCCGCGGTGTCAGGTGGAGGTGAACAACCTCCCGGCGGAACAGAAGCCCTTCGCCGCCTATCCCGGGGCTGGCGATTTCGATAATTCGCCCGACATCCCTGGCGTCCCTGTCCCGAAACGATGCCCGCAAGACCTGGTCGAGGAACCTTCTTGTCTCATGCTCGGATGGCCACGGTTCGGGGTACTCACGCGGCGGCACGCGCCGGGCTATCGCCTCCACGGCATAGCTATCGAGGAGCTTCTCCCAGAGCTTCCGGAAAAGCTCCGGCGAGGTGAAGACGTCCGCCCCTGAAATCCGCCCATTCACAACAACCACGCATCCGACAGTCTCGCCAAACGGAATCCGAACGTCCCGCCGGAAGGAGGCAATTTCTCCGGCGACTTTTTCGTTGTCGTAAACGGCAGCGAGGTTCTCGTTCTCGGAGCGAGTCCCGGTTTCGGCGAGGAGTCCGCTGACTCTATCCCACAGCGCCCGCTGGCTGGCTTTTTCCTGAGCAAGCCCCCGCACAGAACTGGGGGCCATGAGCTTGCCCGAGCCGAACTCCCTTCTGCCCTCCGACCACCGCCCCTTTTCAATGCAATAGACTGGGACGCGAACCGGCCGCCCGTGAGGGGCAAGAAGGACATCTTCCGAAATCAGGCGATTTTGCTTTCCCCCTCCCAGGGCTTCCCCCGCCATGAGGAAGATGTGATGGGGCGAGTTGTTGCGGACCAGAACGCTTCTGACGTCCGGGCGCTCTTCCTCAAGAATTTCGATATATCCTCTGGACAACGCTTCATCGAGCGTCATATAGTCGGAGAGTAGCGACGGAGGTGCGACCTGAAGTGGGAAAACAGTCAGGTTTTTCACCGTGTAGGGTCTGCCGACCCGTACCCTTGAGACCAGTTCGCAAATCTCGTTGCGAGGGGGTGGCGGAGGGATAATTCGCTCAGGCGGTGGAGTCGGTCGCTTTTCGTAATCCTGTTCGAGGTAGGCGCTCCATGCCTGCGTGGCCAGAAAGAGAGATGCTGCCGCCGCAAGAATCTTGGTCACAATCGCTTGTGGTGCTTTCACTTGCAGCCTCCGGCATTGTTGTTTTTCAGGAAGCCTTGCGTTTCATTTCACTCTTTTAGACACTCGGTTTGACGAAATGTTCCGCGGAAAGGAAGCCCCGGAGATGGGCACAATTCTTGCTCAAAATACCCCGGGCCACTGCTGCTGGACGCCCTGCGTCCCTGAGGCGGTGAGGCTCCGTGGAATTTGGCGCCTCGTTTCAAACGCCAAGAGGCAACGGACAAAAAGGAGGTAATGGAGATGAGTTTTAGAGGACGCTTATTGATAGCCTTGTGGGTTGTTCTTTTGACCCCGTCGCTTTTTGCTCAGAGTGACAGCCGTCTTTTTTCGCAAGCCAAGGCGGCCGAAGCCGAGGGAAGAAAGGAGGCCGCGCTGCTGTTCTACCGGCAATTGGTGCGGTATTATCCCGAATCCCCCTATGTGAACGAAGCGCTGTTTCTGGTTGGCATGTACCACTACGATTCTCGCAATTACTTCGAGGCAGACCAGGTTTTGCGCGAGCATACTCGGAGGTTCCCGAACTCGCGGTTCAACAAAGCTGCGAAAGACTGCCTTGGCAGGATGCAGCTACGTTCATTGAAAGACCGTGCCGACACGCTGTTCGATGCCGGCAATCTCGATGCGGCGAGCATTCTCTATCAACAATATCTCGATATTGACCCGGAGAACGCTGAGGTGAAGGCTCGCCTTGAGCGGATGAAGAAAGCCCAGGCAGAAGGCGTTTTTGGTTTTGAGCAGTTGAGCCGCGAGCGAAAAAGGCTGGAGGAGGAAAAGGCCGATCTCAAGCGTCAGGTGGGCGTGCTTGACGAACAGAGAAAGCAGCTCGAGATTCGGCGGAAAGCCGTTGAGGAACTGAATAAAGTCACTGTCGAAAAATACGAGAAACAGCTTGGCGGCGTCAAAGCCCAGGTGGAGACGACTCAGCAGGAAATGGCTAATCTGCGCGCCGAGCTGAGCGGGTGGCGCCAGCGAGCCATCCTTGCGGAAACCGTGAAGCTTTCTCAGCCCCTCGCCAAGCGGCTCGCCGCGGTGCCCGACGAGAAAGCGCTTCCGCGGATTGCCTTTGAGGGAGGAAAGCCGGACCCTTCCCCCGAGGAAGGAGAAGAGCAGATTTCTAACGTTCTCAAGGAGGGTTTCCCGACAATCGTCATAACACAAGCAAAGCTCGACACGGATAAAAAGGTTCGTCATGTGGAGGCAATAGTCGTTGCGGACCTGACAGGGGCCTGGCCCGAAGGAGCAAAAATCAAGTTCCGCGCGGACTTCGCCGCGAAGCAAGGGAAACCCGCCCCGGACCCGGCATTTGTCGTCATATACTACGACAACTCCGACATGGAAGAGATTGACGAGGTTTCCAGGAGCTACAAAAAGAGGGTGCTTTTCACTGCCGAAGAGGATAAACTCGCAGGCTACGAAGTCAGCGCGTTTCTTGTGAAAACCAAGTGAACCCGCTAAGGAACCGAGTGAGGGGTCCCTGAAGCAAGATGTTCATTCCTCTCAAAGATAGGAATCGCACCCGAACATTCCCGTACGTCACGATTGCCCTCATCATCCTCAACATCTGGATTTTCATTCTCCAGGCCCCCTTCGGAAGCGAGCGCGTGACCCTCAACCTGACCTATCGTTTCGGGTTCATTCCCGGTTTGTTCGTGAGGCAGCTTGACAGGGCTGAGTATGCCAGGGCGTGGGAGAGGCTAAAGTCAGATTTCATGCGCCAGCCGACGGAAAGCCGCGGCTTCTTCGAGAGAATGAGGGAACTTCAAGAGCGGCAGCGCCTGGTGCTCGAGCTTGACCGAATCGAGCGGTCCCATAAGCGTGCGGAGGTGTTGACGCTTCTGACGTGCATGTTTCTCCACGGCAGCCTCTGGCACGTCCTCGGAAACATGCTTTTTCTTTGGGTCTTTGGGAACAACATCGAGGATGCCGCCGGGCACGGAAAGTTTCTCTTGTTCTACGTCGTGTGCGGGGCTGTCGGCTCTTTTGCTCAGATGGCCGTGAGTAGCGAGTCGCTCGTCCCGATGATTGGCGCCAGCGGCGCCATCTCCGGCGTCATGGGCGCTTACATGCTCCTTTACCCGCATGCAAGAATCCTGACAATAATCCCCTTCTACTTTCTCTGGTTCATTGAGCTGCCCGCCTTCGTCTACCTGGGCTACTGGATCATCATCCAGATTGTTCTGGGACAGCTCACCCTCGGCACGCCGGGCGGAGGAGGCGTCGGGTGGTTCGCTCACATCGGCGGCTTCTTCGCCGGGCTGCTCCTGATCTTCCTCTTCAAGAAAAGACAACGCGCCGCGGAGAACTCCTTCTTCGACGAGTGACGCAGGGATTCTCGCGATTTTGAGGTCCGAGAGACCCTTGATTTTCAAGAACCTCTCCAGGGGCCGGTTACAGATGCCGTCCAGCGAGCCGAACATCCCAAGGACTTCTTCGGCTATCTTCGTGGCCGGTTTTCCAGCGATGCCCGTCGAGATAAGAATCGTCAGGAGTTCGGCGTCCGTGAGGCTTGCCGGGCCTTCCTCTATCAGCTTCCGGCCCGGGTGGACATACTGCCCCATGACACTTCATCTCCTGCTATTGCTCATTAGCATCGCTATAGCCTCCCAGATAACCTTCTGAATTTGTTCGTCGGACTCCCTCGCGTACGCCTCCCTCAAGGGCGGAAGGCCAGCGCGGTCCCGCGCCGCCCCGAGACCGAGGGCGCATATTGCGCGGAGCGGGAGTTCAACTTTGGCCGGGAGCCGGCCCACGGACGTTAGGATGACCTCTCGGTCGTCGTCCGTCTCAGCCAGGCCGGAGAGCAGGTCCGGGACGCATGCCCTCGCGCCTGCGCGCGAGCCGACGAGCGCCAACGCGGCCGCGCGCCGAGCGTACACATTCTTCGCCTTGTCGGCCACCACACCCCCGACCCTTTGGGCGGCCATGGTGCTCCTGCTCGCGATTGCGCTTAGGGTGTCAATCAGGAAGATGTGCTCCAGCTTGGTGTGGGTGCTCTCCGGCAGACCCTCCAGCATCTCGACCAGCGGCCCTATCGCTGGCCAGGCCTCCGGCCCTTTGCGGCGTAGGCCCGCAAGGGCTGCGAGCTGGAGCCGCTCACGGTGGCGGTCGGTCAGCCTCGCCCAGGAGGCAGTCTTGAGTAGATCCTGAGCCAGCCAAGAAGTTGGGTCCGCGACTTCTGCGTACGCATGCTCGAGAAAGGGCGCTCTGGGGGCGTTGTCCTGCGCCGCGGAGGCGAGGAGCGTTGCCGGCAGGCGGCCGAAAAGGGCGAGAGCCTCGGCGGCGGGAGCCAGTCGCGGGTCTCCGGAGGCCCGCTCGAACAGGTTGCGCGCGAGCGGCACAGCAACCTCGCCGAACTTCGAGATTGCCCTGGCCGCACGCTCTGCCTCCCCGCGCTCGCTCGCTCCTTCAAGCCGCTCAAACCACGTGGTGCATCCGACACCCCTGTAAGTTCCGTAAATTCGAAGGCTCAGGAAGAGCACCAATGCCGCGCAGAGCAGGAGCAGCCCAGCCGCGGCGAACACTATGAGGCGCACAGAGCACCGGCCGACGTTTGCCCCCATGATTGTCAGTTTCGCCCTCATCGTCCCTCCTCCGGACCTCTCGGGGTCCAATAGGTGCGCGGACAGGCTGTGCCGCGAACCCGACCGCGCGCTGGCCCGGGCCCAACAGGCAGCCTATTTCGGGTCCTGCGCCCGACACGATCCCTCGGCGAGCGGGGCCTCGCACAATTACAAAAGCTCAATGCTCAGTTACTCCGGGCAGGATTGCTGGTCAACCGTATAGCCGGGAAACCCCCGGACCCAAACAGGATAACCAGAGGGAGACTGGGTGATTTCCACTCAAGGACGCCTGCCGTCCGCGCGTGCCCACTTGTGGAGAAAACAAGCGGCTCACCGGCCACCCGGCTGGTCGGCGCGTTTCGCGCGGGCGGCGAGCCCGCGGCGACTCCCCCTGAAGGCGAGAGATTACTCATCTCCTCCCATTCTCGGTGACAACCCTGATTCTACCACTCGCGGCGTGCCGTAGTACGCGACTATTTCGGTTTTCTCCTTGATTCCCGGGAGGTTCACAAGTTCGGTTTTGGGGTCGAAATTCGGACAGGGTTGGCCGTTGAGGGTGACGCGGGTGATGGGTTTGCCGTCGGGGTGGCGGAAGCGGACGTGGATGGCTTTGGGGGCGTTCCTCGTCGGGGGATCGAGCGTCATTTCGATTCGCCCCTCGTTGACAAACGAGCGCATCTCGAAGCTCATCGGCCCAAAATAAGTCGCCGCTCCCTTGATGGAAATCTTCTGCCCGTCCTTGAGCCAGTATCGCGGAATTGCCTTGCCGAGGTAGAGCTCGCCGCCCTCTTCTTGAATGAACATGAGCCTGAGCCAGAAGGTGGAATTCGATTCGTCGGAAGCCTTGTAATGGTCGCCCGTGAAGTCGCCCATGTTCGGGAGCGGGTGCTCGGTCAACATGCACGTGTCGGGGAAAAACCCGACGGCGAAGGAGTTGAAGTAGGCCCGCAGATAGTGCTTGACCTCGTCGCGGAAGAGGTAAGGGATGGGGCTGCAAAGGAGGCTCGGCTGCATGGAAAAGCCGCCTCTGTCGAACCAGTACTTATCGAAGTCGGGGACGGTATAGCCGAACTGATTGGATAGATAGAGGTTGTCCTCGAAGTCTTTCATAATCCACGTTGACCTTTCGTCCCAGGGCTTCAACAGTCCGCAGCGAACGAGATGGATGGCGCCTTCGAGGGTCTCGGTGATCCAGCCGAAAGAGCGACCGCGGCGGTGGACTCGCGACGGAATGTGCGGGATATACGACCCATCCCTCAGCCTCACGACGGGCGAGCGAACCATTGCTTCGTTGAATGCGGCGAGGAGGTCTTTGCCGTAGCTATCGGCTTCGGCGACGAGGCGGTCGGCTTCGGGATGTCCGATGTCCTTGAGGGCTTTTGCCGCGTTGTCCATCCCCCACCAGCTATAAACATTCGTCGAGAGCCAGCACCACCAGTCGCCGATGTCCTCGAGCCGTCCCTGGGGGAGCAACCCGCGCTCGATGACGCGGTGCGGCTGGTCGCATTTCGCCATGTGCAATCGCCGCTCGCGGATAATCCAGTCGCAGCCCTTGACGATTTTCGGTGCGGCTCTCTCGAGCCACTCCTTATCTCTGGTGTACCAGTAATGCTCTCCGAGGCACCAGAGAACCCAGCCGTGGTGCTGGTTATATCCGCCAGCTTCGTAGTCGCCGACACCATAGAATTGCCCTTCCTTGCTGGAGAAGGCGCCGGGGAGGCCCTCCGTACCCTGATAGTGGAGGAAGGACTCGAGGGCCTTTTCGGCTTTGTCGTGATAACCGCGCCGGTCGAGGTCGCTAATCATCATGCACGACTCGTTGCTATACACCCCGTAGTGGAACGTTCCGACTTTCGCCATGTACCGGTCGGAGCCGACTTCCCGCTCAGTGTTGATGAGGAGATGGCCGACATCTGCGCGATAAAATGAACTGACCCATGGCTCGGGCGTGGAGATTTGCGTTCCGGCGTCAATCCTCTTTCGCCAGAACTCGGCGACTCTCGGAAGTTCCTTTTCCACGTCGAGTTCCTTGAGGCGCGCAAGCTCGTCGTCCGTGGACAGATTGATGAAGGGGATTTTGACGAAGATGGAATGCTTCTGGCGTGCCGGGACTTCGACCTTGTAGATGATACTCTGGCCTTCCGACTCGAATGAGCCTTTCCCCTTCGAGTCAATGTGCATCCAGAAAATATTCTGGCCGGGGCGCTCCGTGAAGATGAGGCCGTCTTTCTCGCGGAACGGGCGGTCGCCTCCCGCGCTCACGGAAACGCGAAACTTTGCGGAAGCGGGACTATCGGCAGCGTTTTCGAGGTCCACCTTCATGAGAAGAACGATGGTGTCGTCCGCGTTCAAAGGTTCGGCGGCAAGAATGTCCTTCTCAAGAGGAGAGGTGAAGGCGGTTTGCCGATAGAACACGTTCCCTTCTTTCCATTCGGTGATAATAATCGGGAGGCAGCCTTCGAGGATGTGGCGACTGACCGGTCTTGAGCTGGGAAAGCCAAAGCCGTATCGGACATCGTCTCCGTCCCAGAGAAGCCTCCCGGTATCTTTACCCCTGATTCTGCGAACCCAGCCGACGTGGGCAAACACATCTCCGTTGGCTTCCACGCCGAAATGCTGGCGGCTTCCCTCGCAATCGAGCGGAATGTAATGCTGCCCCTTCTGAGGCATGGCATTCCAAGCTCGCTCGAACGTCTGCTCCGGCATAGTCAGAACGCGGCTGTAGATGTCCGCGCCCTTTTTCTTCTCCCAGTCAGCCTTGACTGACTCGTAGGTCGCGGAATCGGAGGCCTTTTTCACGAGGGCGCCGAAGTCGGGGATGAAAACCCTCTCGCCGCGCACAATGTCGTCCATGGCGAAGGAGAAGCTATGCGCGGGAGCACGAACGGTGACAATTGTCTTATCGAAGGAGTTGACGTTGGGGCTTTTGGTGTAAGCGACGGGGAAGCCCATGGTGAATCCCCTTCCCGCCGCACCAGTGTTTATCGGTCCCGGCGGAGGCGGCCCTATTCCCGCAGGCTGAGGTGCTGGGGGCAGTTGCGGCATTTTTCCATTGAACACCTCCACCTTGGCGGCCATAAGTTGGCCCTTGCCCTCCGGGCCGTCCCATTCGATGACCACATCCTCCCGCTGCCAGATGGAATCGGAGAAGGCCTGAAAGCTTTTTATCTCAGGCATCGCATCGGGGAAGACAAGGCGGAGCTTGAGGGTCGTGCGGTATTTCGCGTCGAAATCCTTCATGTCCGGGAATTCCTTCGCGTTGACGGGGCGGAAGGTATAAGTGGCGGCTTCCTTCGAGACCGAAACGTCCACATCGGCATCCTTCCAGCCGCCATTGTACCAATCGCCGATGTCGAGCCAGCCTGAGCCTCCAGCACCCGATTCGACGTCCCGGGGAATACGGCGACGAGGCCACTGGGACTGCCAATACTGGAGCTTTGCTTCCAGCACGGCAACTGCCGGGGCTTTCTCGCCGTAGCCCACGACCACCTTTGTGATGTCCCTCGGGTCTTCCCAGATGACGCCGGTTGCCTTTCCGGACATGCACTCCTCCGCCGGGAGCGGATAACCGTACGGAGCGACGTCAACTGGTGTTCCGACCTCTGGCATCCCCTTCGATTCCGGTGCGACCGACGAATGACACTCCGGCAGAATGTTCCCCACACAGACAATCAGCATTGAGCACAGGAAAAGGACCGACAGTGTTCTCATTTCACCCTCCTTCGCAGCGAGCTTCTTGTTCCTGAGTTTCTGAAGGTCGGCACAGCCAAAACACACGCCGGGCCTATGGCGACATTCGCGCGACCCTCAGCGTTGTTCTCACGGCCATTATATCCGCTCTTCCCGCCAGTGCAAGGAAACGCATGTGCCGTCCAGGGGGGCGCGGCTACATTTGAGTGGCAGACTCTGAGCATGGGCCTCGAGCAAGGCTTCGGCCGGTCAACTGCAACGGCGCCCGTTCGCGGTGATGATCCGGTGCAGGAGAATCTTCGAGGGGGTATGCCTCATTTTGTGTCGCCCCCTGCGGGGGCTTAATTGAATTTGGGCATCTGGTTCCACGGGTTGACACCCGTGGCTACTGTGTTTCATCCCGCCTTCGGCGGGATTGAGCAAATCTCGCATGGCTTATTATTTGTGTGGCCACCGCAGGCGGGGACCCTGTCTTTGCAGGGGGCACGAGGTCGGCTTCTTTTCCTCAGCCCCGGCAGGGGCGGAATTCCCCTTGCCTCGGGCGTAAGCCCGTGGATTCCGAGCAGACAAACCAACCCTAAGCCCCCGCAGGGGGCGCCACATCCAATTCAGGCAGGCTCCTCGTTCCACTCTCTCTCATGCCGTCCGGGAATTGACCCAACGCCCTCCGCCGCGTCCGCGCGGACAAGATGCCGCCGGTACAAAGCCCCACCTGGCACTGAGGCGTAGCCGCACCCCGGGGCGAAAGGGCTTGACACTGAAAGCTGCGTATGGGAAGATTTTTAACGTGCCAAAAGTCAATCGCAAACAGGACAACTGAGCAAGGAGGTAAGTTTTATGGCAATTCGCGTTGGGATCAACGGCTTCGGCAGAATCGGTCGAATGGTGTTCAAGGAGATGCAGCAGAGAGGCGGATTCGAGGTTGTCGCCGCAAACGATATTACGGATGCTGCAACTCTTGCTCATCTTCTGAAATATGACTCCTCCTATGGGAGGTATCCTCAGCCCATCAAGGTCGAGGGCGAATACATCGTCGTTGGCAAGGACGAGATTAAGGTCTTGTGTGTCAAGGATCCGGGTGAGCTTCCCTGGAAGGCGCTCGGGGTCGAGTACGCGCTGGAGTCAACGGGAAAGTTCACGAAGAAGGACGAGGTTGCGAAGCATCTGACGGCGGGGGCGAAGAAGGTTCTGTTGACGGTTCCCGCGAAGGATAAGGTGGATGCCACGATAGTGATGGGCGTCAACGACAATACCTACAAGGCCGAATACAACATTATCTCGAACGCCTCGTGCACGACTAACTGCCTTGCGCCGATGGCAAAAGTCCTGAGTGACAAGTTCGGAATCGTGAAGGGGTTGATGACGACCATCCACTCCTACACAAACGACCAGAAACTCCTCGACCTGCCGCACAAGGACCTTCGTCGGGCGCGTGCCGCAAACCTTAGCATTATTCCGACGACGACCGGGGCGGCGAAGGCCATTGGGCTTGTCATCCCCGAACTGACCGGGAAGCTGAACGGCGTTGCCTTGAGGGTGCCGACGCCGGTCGGGTCTCTTACGGACCTGGTGGTGGTGCTCGAGAAGGAAACCACCGCGGAAGAGGTCAACGCCGCGTTCAAGGAAGCCGCCGAGGGCAGGATGAAAGGAATTCTGGAGTACTGCACCGACCCGATTGTCTCAGTGGACATCGTCGGGAACAGCCACTCGTGCATATTCGACTCGCTGTCAACGATGATGATTGACAAGAACATGGTGAAGGTCTTCGGCTGGTACGACAACGAGTGGGCGTATTCGGTCCGGTGCGTTGACCTGATCGAGCTGATGGCCGGGAAGAGGTAAGCCCCGCCGGGAAGAACATCTGTTTACCAACCTGCGAAGCGAGAGTCAGAGGCGAGGTGAGAGATGGCGAAATTGTTCATTGAAGACTTGAATGTGAAAGGAAAGAGGGTTCTGGTTCGAGTGGATTTCAACGTTCCGCTCGACGAGAACTTGAGAGTTACGGACAGCACGCGGATTGTGGAAGCATTGCCGACGATTAAGTACATCATCGGCCGCGGCGGGAAGGCGATTCTTATGTCGCACCTGGGAAGGCCGAAGGCGAAGGACCCGAAGCTGAGCCTCAAACCGGCGGCGGGTGAGCTTGGACGCCTTCTGGGGAAGAGCGTGACGATGGCGCCGGACTGCATCGGGCCCGAGGTCGAGAAAATCATCGTCGGGATGAAGGAAGGGGACGTTGTTGTCCTTGAGAACCTGCGTTTCCACAAGGAGGAGGAGGCGAACGACGCGAAGTTCTGCGAGGCGCTTGCGAAACTCGGTGACGTTTACGTGAACGATGCGTTTGGAACCGCGCATAGAGCTCATGCGTCCACAGTAGGCGTAACGAAGTTCTTCAAGCAATCCGCCCTCGGCTACCTGATGCGGAAAGAGGTCCAGTTCTTAGGCGAGGCGCTCGCCAAGCCCAAGCGTCCGTTCTTAGCGATACTGGGCGGGGCGAAAGTCTCGACCAAGATAGGGGTCATGGAAAGCCTCATGGCGAAAGTGGACGACTTGCTCATCGGCGGTGCAATGACGTACACCTTCCTGCGGGCGATGGGGAAGCGAACCGGAACTTCGCTCGTGGAAGAGGACAAGATTGACCTGGCCAGAGGGATTCTCGAGAAAGCCAGGGCGAAAGGGGTCAAGCTGGTATTTCCGGTGGACCTCGTTGTGGCCAGCGCCTTTGAGGATAATGCCGAGCGAAAGGTCGTGAGCGCCGATGGCATCCCCGACGGCTGGATGGGAATGGACATCGGGCCGAAATCCATCGAGGACTTCGGAAACTACATCAAGAAAGCTGCGACGATTCTCTGGAACGGGCCGGTGGGAGTCTTCGAGAAACCGAATTTCGCGAAAGGGACTTTCGCCATCGCAAAAATGATTGCCGAGTCGAAGGCAATCTCCATAGTCGGAGGCGGAGATTCCGTCAGCGCGGTGAATATGAGCGGATTGGCGAAAAAGATGAGCCACATGTCAACCGGCGGAGGCGCCGCCCTGGAGTACATCGAGTTCGGAACGCTGCCGGGAATCGAGGCTTTGACTGACAAGTAGGAGAGGAACCGCGGAGAGCGCAGAAATGGCTTTATCTCTGCGGCCTCTGCGTCCTCGGCGGTGAACGACATCAAAGGGAGAAAAGTGCGACGAGCGCTCATTGCAGGCAACTGGAAAATGAATAAGTCGCTTGCGGAGGCGGAGGAGCTTGCCTCTGGTTTGAAGGAGCGGCTGAAGGATTTCGCTGAAGCGGACGTTGTGCTGTGCGTCCCGTTTATCTACGTCCAGAGGATTGCGGGCTTGCTCTCCGGCAGCCGGATAGGCGTGGGAGCGCAGAACCTTTTCTGGGAGGACAAAGGGGCTTTCACGGGGGAGATTTCCGGTCCGATGCTCAAGAGCGTCGGATGCCAGTATGTGATTGTTGGGCATTCGGAAAGGAGACAATATTTCGGCGAGACGAATCAGGGCGTCAACAAGAAGGCGAAGGCCGCTCTGAAAACAGCTTTGGCGCCGATTGTCTGCGTGGGAGAGACGCTTCAGCAACGAGAGGAAGGCGTAACGGAGACGGTCGTCACCACCCAGATCCATGAGTGCCTCGAGGGTCTCACGGAAGAGGAAATGCTCCGGACGGCCATCGCCTACGAGCCGGTATGGGCTATCGGGACCGGAAGGACGGCCACCCCGCAGCAGGCGGAAGAGGTTCAGGCGCTGATTCGCCAGTTGCTGGCTGAGCGGTTCGGCGCCACGATTGCTGAGAAAATCAGAATTCTCTACGGCGGGAGCGTTACGCCGGAAAACAGTTACGACTTGATGAAGGAACCGGATATTGACGGAGCACTCGTGGGTGGGGCGAGTCTGAAAGCGGATTCCTTTGAGAAGATTGTCAGGTCCGCGGCCCTGTCGGCGTGAAAGGAGGGCTGCGGAGGCAAGGCAGATGTCGCCCGGAGCAGGGGATAAGTCCTGCTTACTGAAGAAGAATTAAGGAGAAGAATCTATGTTCTACGGATTGCTGGTTGGGATACACGTGTTAGTTGCGGCTCTTCTGATGCTTGTCATCCTTATGCAGGCGGCAAAGGGGGGCGGCTTGTCCGGTGCGTTCGGAACGGGGATGGGCAGTTCTCCTTTGTTCGGCGCGGCGACCTCGAGCGTTCTCGTGAGGACGACGACGGTTCTGGCAGTGATTTTCGCCCTCACATGTATTTCGATTGCGGCGATTCAATCGAAGCGGGCTTCCGTCGTGGGAAAAGGGACGAAGCAGCCGAAAAGAGAGGCGACCATCCAGCCGCAAGAAAAGTCTGAGGCTTCTTCGGCCGCCAAGGAAGGCGCTGCGACGGAGAAGAAGGAGGAGACTTTGTCCCCGGTCGAGGCGGGGGGAGCAGAGAAGCCTAAGGCCGGGACCGAAGCCGGGCAGCCCACCACAACTGAGCCAAAGCCCCCGGCCGCTGAGCAACCTCAATCGCCCGAGAGGCAGCCAGGCGCGCCTGGCGGGCAACCTCCAACCGTGAGTCCGGAAAAGCCGGAGGCGGTTGCTCCTCCGGAAGGCGAAGGCAAGGAAAAGGAGCCGCAACCCGAGCCCGTGTCCGAGCCGAAGGTCCTATCGCCCGTCGAAGGCAAAAACCCTGGCGAGACGAAGTAAGGACTACGCCTGAGTGCTCTTGTTCATAAGCTCGCTTGCGAACCTATTCTGACAGGATTGCAGGATTCACAGGATGTGATGAACCCCGCCGGTGGGTCGGGCGCGCGGGACAGGCGACGTATCCCGGAAATCCCGTTGGTCCCGTCAGATGGTTGCTTGCTTCAGTAGCGGGCAGTCGAGTTAACAAACGTGATGGTATTTCGGAACGCATGGACTAAAGTTCAGCAAGGAGATGGAGCAAAACGGCGTCCTTTTAAGGGTGTTTGACCTGCGGACGTATTTCCATACAGACGAAGGAACGGCGAAAGCCGTTGATGGCGTCAGCTTTGAGATACCGAGGGGCAAGACCCTCGGCCTCGTCGGCGAAAGCGGCTGTGGCAAAAGCGTCACAGCCCTTTCCATAATGCAGCTTGTTCCTTCTCCCCCGGGAAAGATTGAAGGCGGCACCGTTATCCTCGGGGAAACGGACCTCCTGAGACTCTCTGAGCGGCAGATGCGGCGAATCCGCGGCAAAGACATCACCATGGTGTTTCAGGAGCCGATGACCTCCCTCAACCCCGTCTTCACCGTCGGGAATCAAATTATGGAGGTCCTCCGGCTGCACCAGAAGATGCGGAAACGGGAGGCGAAAGAGAGAACCATCGAGCTTCTTTCCCGGGTGCGGATTCCGGTCCCGGAGCAAAGGACCAACGAATATCCGCACCAGCTTTCGGGCGGGATGAAGCAGAGGGTGATGATTGCCATGGCTCTTGCGTGCAATCCGGTGCTGCTGATTGCCGATGAGCCGACGACAGCCCTCGACGTAACAATCCAGGCGCAGTTGCTCGACCTGCTGAACGAGCTTCAGGAACAGTTCAAGATGTCAATTTTGTTGATAACTCACGACCTCGGCGTCATCGCGGAGACAGCCGATTCCGTTGCGGTGATGTACGCGGGTAAGATTGCCGAGTACACGAGCGCGGAAGAGCTTTTTGGGAAGCCCCTGCACCCATACACACTTGGCTTGTTCAGTTCGCTTCCGAAGTTAGGCAAGAAGAGAGGAAAACTCGCAGTGATTCCTGGCAATGTCCCTAATCCTCTTTACTTTCCGCCGGGGTGCAGGTTTAATCCGCGGTGCCAGTATGTGATGGAGGTCTGCCGGCAGGAGGAACCGCCGCTGGTGGAAGTGGCGTCGGGACATAAGGCAGCTTGTCACCTGTATCCCGGACGCAAGGGTGCGACTTAGTGCATGAATTCAGAAATGCGAGGACGTACGGGCGACCCAGCCAAGGACGGGGCGACTTCAGACATGATTCACAGGGTGGCCGGGATATAGGAATCGGAGCATTTCGCGGGACTGGCAGTTGCCGAATGGCGCGTTTTGGGGCGGCTGTCGCGTGGCGGAGTAATCACCGAATTTGCAGCTATGGGAAACCTTTCTGAGAACAACAGGTTGCTGGAAGTGGTTGACCTGAAAAAGTACTTTCCGGTCAGGAAGGGACTTTTTTCACATGTGCACGGGTACGTCCGGGCTGTGGACGGGGTTTCGTTCACCATTGGCCGAAAGGAAACTCTTGGACTCGTCGGCGAGAGCGGCTGCGGAAAGACAACGACCGGCCGGACAATCCTTCGTCTCCTTGAGCCGACGGCTGGCGACGTGGTCTTTGAGGGCCAGTCGGTTCTCCAGCTCGACAGGAAAGAGCTTCGCCAGATGCGGCGAAACATGCAGATAGTCTTTCAGGACCCGTTTGGCTCGCTGAACCCGCGGATGACAGTGGGGAGCATCATCGGGGAACCGCTCGCTGTGCATGGCGTGGCGAGCAGGAATGAGAGAAGAGAGGCGGTAAAGGAGCTTCTGGAGAAAGTGGGGCTTTCGGCGGGGGACGTAAACCGTTATCCCCACGAGTTCAGCGGAGGGCAGAGGCAGCGGATAGGAATCGCGCGGGCTTTAGCCCTGAAGCCCAAGTTTGTCGTCTGCGACGAGCCGGTCTCTTCCCTGGACGTTTCGATTCAGGGTCAGATTATCAACCTGCTCCAGGAGCTTCAGGAAATCTTCGGGCTTTCGTATCTGTTCATTGCCCATGACCTGAGAGTCGTACAGCACGTCAGCGACAGGGTTGCGGTGATGTATCTGGGAAAAATCGTGGAACTGGGGGATGCGGAGTCTATTTACTGCAACCCGCAGCATCCCTACACGGTGGCACTTCTCGCGGCAGTGCCCGTTCCCGACCCAAAGACCAAAAGGCAAAAGACTGTTCTTCCGGGGGACGTTCCTTCTCCGACCAATCCCCCGGCGGGTTGCCGTTTTCATACTCGGTGCAAATACGTGATGGATAGATGCAAGGCGGAGGAACCGGAGCTGACAGAGCGCGGAGGAGCCGGCGAGGCTGCTCACCGGCACGTCGCGGCATGTTTCTTAGAAGGTGGTGTTCCCGAAGGGACTATCGGTCTCCGGCAGTGACCGCCGAGCGTTGGTGAAAGGCAAGTCGAATGAAGGCAGAAAGGCTTATCAAGGAAGCCAGAGCGCTTTTGAAGAGAAAGGCGAACCGCGTTACGCCCGAAGGCAAGGAGGACGTCGAGGACGCTATTGAGAAACTGGAGCGGGCTATATCTAAGGGAGCAAAAAAGCAGGCCCAGGAGAATGCCGCCGCCCTGCGGAAGTCGGTGGCGAGACATGTTCCGAGGACGAGGCTGGAGGTTGTCGGCGAGTGGGCGTATTCACTGGCGACAGCGGTGCTCATTGCCCTTGTAATAAGGCATTTCCTTGTTGAGCCGTTCAAGATTCCGTCCGGGTCAATGTACCCGACGCTGAAAATCGGTGACAAGATTCTGGTTAACAAGTTTATCTATGGGCTGAGGATTCCATTCACGGGCTTTCGACTTGTTGATGTCTCCAGGCCAAAGCGGTGGGATGTGATTGTGTTCACGACGCAGGGAATTCCGGATGCCAGTCAGTATCCGAGGAATTTCGTCAAGCGGGTGGTTGGGCTGCCGGGGGAGACCCTGGAGATACGGGATGGCGAAATCCACAGGTATGTCCCCGACGGCAACGGGGGCGAGAAAGATGAGCTTGTTTCCAAGCCCGAGTGGCTTTCGGACGTGCATTACACGAGCATAGACGAAGGACAGAGAATCCGCCTACAGGAAGGGTCATACGTCAAGATTCTGGGAATCCGGTTGTGGAAAAAGAAGGACTCTGGCCGCGAGAGCATCAGGGGAAACTGGCGGTACGGAGTCAGAGGGAAGAGGTTCACGGTGGAGGATGGCCACTACTTCGTCCTCGGCGACAATACGACAAGCAGCTTCGACAGCCGGGGATGGGGATTCGTGCCCTTCGAGAACATCAAGGGAAAAGTCATCTGCAAATGGTCGTTTCTGCCTCCCTGGGGACAGGGGGTCGTGAGGTGAAAAAAAGCCATGGTGATTGTCAGCGCCTGCCTGACAGGCATCAATTGCCGATACGACGGAAACAACTGCCTCGACAAGGAAATCCAGGAGATGTTTCAGAGAGCCGGGGCTTTCCCCGTTTGTCCGGAAGAGCTTGGGGGATTGCCCACGCCGAGAATGCGTTCTGAGATTGAGGAAGGCTCCGGAGACGACGTCCTGGACGGGAGAAGCCGAGTCGTAACCGCGGAAGGACAGGACGTAACAAGCCATTTCGTTCGTGGGGCATGGCAGACTCTTGCCATTGCGCGTTCCCTGGACATCACCGAGGGGATTCTCAAAAGCCGCAGTCCGTCCTGCGGGGTGGCGACGATTCGCCGAAAGGGCCGGGTCGTTCAGGGCTGCGGGGTAACGGCAGCGCTTCTTCTGAGAGAAGGCGTGAAGCTGACCGAGAGGTGAGGCGGATAGATGTTTGCATTGTCAACAGCCTGGGGCGCGAGATGGACGAAAGACCCGGCCAAGCTGATAGAGGAGGCCAGGGGATTAGGTTTCGATTGCATTGAGGTTCATCACTCGCTCAGCCTGCTAACTGTCATGGGGATTATCGAGGCGGTCCAGAGGGGAGAAATCGGCGTCACAAGCGTTCACAATTTCTGCCCGGCAATGCAATGGGCTTCCGGCCCCGACGCTTATTCGCCATCGTCCCTCGACAGGCGCGAGAGAGCCATGGCCGTCAAGAAAACCAAGGAAACCATTGAGTTCGCCGGGAGGCTCGGAGCGAAGGTGGTGGTGATGCACCTCGGTCGGGTGGCGATGAAGGACATGACCACGACTCTTATCGAGATGTATAAGGCGGGAGAGAGGGAGACGCCGCGATTCAACAAGATCAAGGAGAAGCTCCTTGCCAAAAGGGAGAAGAAAAGGTTTCGGCATCTGGACGCCCTTTATCAAAGCCTCGACGAGATTGTTGCCCACTCCGAGCCGAAGGGAATAAAGATAGGAATCGAGAACAGATATTGTCTGGAAGAAATTCCGTTCTTCGACGAAATCAAACTGATTCTGGACAGGTTTGAAGGGTCGAGCATCCACTACTGGCATGATGTGGGACACGCGCAGTGCTGCGAGGAGCTGGACGTCATTCCCCACGAGTCCTTCTTGCGGATGTTTTCGGACAGGATGATCGGAATTCATCTGCACGACGTGATAGGGGTGAGCGATCACAGAGTCCCCTCGACGGGCGACTTCGATTTCACGAGGCTCAAGCCATACCTCCGGAAAGAGACAATAAAGGTGGTCGAGGCGTTTGTCCCTCCGCCCGAAGAGGAAGAAGTCCTTCGCGGGATGGAGTACATTCGCCGGTGTCTCTCTTTCGAGGAGGAGGCTTGCCAGAAGGGCAAATCGGCATCTCAGATTCCCTGACCCGCGCGGCGCTAGAAACATCCCGCGGCCGTGCTCTGGCCTGAAAACAAGCGCTACGCGGTCACCATTTGGACGGGAACTCTTCCTTGCACAGCCGCGAAGGACGCAAAGGAGCAAGCCCCGTGAATCCCGGCGTCTTAGCGTCTTGGCGAGAGAAAACGGAATCCGGGTTCTCGCCTCAAAGTGACCGCAGCGCACACTGGATTTTCATGGTCTCCGGGTGAGCGGAGCTCATGAGGGACCGGCCGGAATCTCCGGCTGCCAACCGACAGGTTCCATGAGCAAGAAACATATCACGTTTCTTTTGAAAGTCAGTATCAGCGCGGGCTTGGTCTGGCTTATCCTTCATAAGATTGCCCCCGACTGGAGGAAATGCGGCAAACTGATTGCGGCGGCGTTTGGCCACGGCTACATCTGGCTCGTGGCGGCGGTGATTGTCGTGGTGACGGTTTTCTGGTTACTTGCCCTGCGGTGGAAGACAATTTTGGGCGGGCACGAAATCTCGATCCGGCTTGCAGAAACGTTCCGCCTGTCGCTGGTGGGATTCTTCTTTGGGCAGTTCATGCCGGGGGGACTTGCCGCGGGGGACGTCGTGCGCTCCTACTACATTGCCGGCCGCACCGGTGAGAAGAAGATGGAAGTCGTGGCCACCGTCATCCTGGACCGCGTCGTCGGTTGGATGGGACTTCTCACGCTCGTGACGGTCTCGCTTCTGCTCGGCGGAATGTTTACCGGGCAGTACGTGACGATCCTTGCGATAATTGCTGCGGCGGGGTTGGGGACTCTTCTATTCTTCAGCAAGGGGGTCTTGAAGAAGCTTCCGTTCGCTGCACGGATTTATGAGCACCTTCCTTACAGGGAACACGTAGCGCGGGTGTACGAGTCCTTCCGGCACTATCGGGAACACAAGAAGGATATGGTTGTCTGCTGGGTGCAGTCGGTGATGCTTCAGTTTCTTCTGGTCGTTGCGGGGTATTGTGTGGGAAAATCGGTGGGCGTCGAGGCAACGTTCGTTCAGTACATGATTTGGATTCCCCTTGTCGGGACCATATCTTCAGTCCCCGTCACTTTCGGCAGCGTCGGAACCGCCGAGGCGGGATACGTCTTGTTCTTCCTTCAAGGTGAGCACACGGATGCTTACCGCTCGGTCGTTCTGGCATTTGCCTTGATGATGCGCCTGCTGTGGCTGGCTCTGGGAGCCGTCGGCGGAGTGATTTGGTGGGCGGAAAAGGGAAAGGTCCCGCGAGCGACGCCTCGGCAGCCGATTGCGGCTTCATGAATTTTGCTCGTTCGTTTCGGTCGTGAGGTGGGAGGCGGACGCGGGGTCCTGGTCGCACCAGCTAAGCCGCGCACCTTCGATGAGAATCTCGGAGTGGCAAAATGGTTGATGAGGAACTGCTGAAAATCATGTGCTGCCCTGCGTGCATGGGCGACGTCGTCGAGCGAGACGAGAAGATAGTCTGCCTTCAGTGCGGCAGAAGGTATCCCATCCGCGATGGGATTCCCGTGATGCTCATTGATCAGGCGGAGATGCCCGAAGAGAAGGGTTGAGAATAGGCGAGTCCGCAGGCCCCTCGCCGAGAGAGCGCGACGCGGTCTCCCGGGGATATAAGCGTAACGAAGGCCGATTCCACTCCGAGAGAGTGGATTTTTGTTGTCGGAAGGAAGCTCCATAGGTTCGGCGGCGGAACCGAGCCGGAGGGTCGTCAAAAGGCGACGAACTGCGATTCTTCGGGCCGGCGTCCAGAACAACGGACAGGTGGCGGAAAAGCAACCGATGAACGTCTTGATGGTCAGTCTGGATACAACTTGCCTGGCAGACCGGAAGACTGTCCGAAGCGACACTCTCTTGCGGCACATGGAGATAGCCAAGAGACTGTCGCACTTTCACGTCGTCGTGTTTTCCGTCGGAAAAGGTCGCCGGAACGTTTTTCATCCGTCCGAGAAATTGACGCTTTATCCGACGCAATCGCTCTGCAAGCTAGCGCGCCCGCTGGATGCACTTCGCATTGTGGCGCGAATCTGCTGGCGGCACCAAATAGACGTAATCACGACTCAGGACGCTTTTTTTACCGGAATGGTCGGCTGGGCAATCAGGGTCCTCTACCAGATACCTCTCAACGTTCAGGTCCATGCCGACTGCATCGGGAATCCTTACTGGACGAGGGAAAGACTTCTCAATCGGCTGCTGAATGTCACAGGCACGGCGATTCTCCGAGCGGCGGATAATGTTAGGGTGGTGAGCTTCTCCGAGAAGGAAAAGATGATTCGACTCGGTATCTCGCCCGAGTGCATCTGGAACGTAGCCGAGGGCGGCGGCATTGACATGGAGAAATTCTCGTCGGGCAGCGGGTCGCACATCCGGAAAAGATACCTGGTCGGTGGCCGCGACCGGATGGTCTTTTTTGCCGGGCGGATAACAAAGCAGAAACGAATTGACGACCTCCTCTACGCGGCAAAAGAGGTCTTGAAGAAATTGCCGGGTGCGGTCTTTCTCGTTGCGGGTGAGGGGAACGAGCTTCCCGCCGCGAAAGCCCTTTGCTCGAGACTTCGCCTCGATGACCGCGTCATCTTCCTCGGAAACGTGCCCTACGACGAAATGCCTGACTACCTCGCCGCAGCGGACGTCTTCGCTCTTCCGTCGGCTTACGAGGGGACGGCGCGGGTTCTGATGGAGAGCGTGGCGGCAGGCTTGCCGATTGTGACGACGAGAGTGAGCGGCGTTTCGGACTTCGTGGTCGAGGAAGAGAACGGGTACGTTGTCTCCATCGGTCGTCCGCGAGAGTTGGCGGAAAGGCTCGTGCAGGTGCTCATGAACATCGAGCACTATCGTCGAGGCGCGGCTCGCCGGAAGAGCATCCTGGGACTCTACGATAGAAAGAAGAACTTGCCCCGGGTTGTCGAGGTCTGGGCGCAAATCGCAAAGAGGAGCCGCAAGTGACGCCGGTGGACCTTATCATGATAACCCAAGCAGTGGACGAGGAAGACGCGGTCCTCGGATTCACGACGGGCTGGATCAATGCCCTTGCCGAGAATCTTCGCAAGCTTTCGGTTCTTTGCCTGAGAGCTGGAAAGCGCGATTTGCGAGAAAACGTTTCGCTCCGCGTCCTCGGAAAGGGGAAAGTCAGAAGGCTGTGGCGGCTGAGGAAGGGCTTGAAGGCCGACCTGAGGGACATGGACGTGCGCGCCATCTTCGCTCACATGTGCCCGCGGTATGCCGTGGCGGCCCGGAAGCTCGTCGGGCGAAAAGTGCCCGTCCTCCTGTGGTATGCTCACTCCGCGAAGAGCTTTTGGCTCGCTCGGGCGCATAGGGTCTGTCGCTTCGTTCTTACTCCAACTCCTGAAAGCTGCCCCATTCGGTCGGAAAAGGTCGTCGCGGTCGGGCACGGAATAGATGTCCAGAGATTCTCCGCGGCCTCCAGAGAGCATGTCGGGAGAATCCTTCTCCTCTCCGCTGGGAGAATCGCGCCAGTGAAAAGGTGCGATTTCCTCATGGAGGCTTTTGCCGAAGCGGCGAAGGCTTTCCCGACGGGGAGATTGTCGTTGAGGGTCCTCGGTTCTCCCTCGCTGCGGAGCGAAGGTGCATATCTTTCCCGGCTGAGGCGAATTGTGGCGGAGAAAGGGCTTGAGGGAGCGGTCGAGTTCCGGCCCGCTGTCCCTTACACACAAATGGAGGAAGAATACGCTGACTGCGACATATTCCTGAGCACCGCTATTCGCCATTCCATAGACAAAGCTCCTCTTGAGGCGATGGCCTGTGGGAAAGTCTTGCTTACGTCGAACCGAAATTTCCGCGCGGTGCTTGGCGAATACTCTGACATGCTCGTTGCCGATGATTTCCATTCCTGCGACCTCGCGCGGAAAATCGTAATGGTTGGACGGATGGAGCCCCACGAGCGAAACAGGCTTGGCCTCGCCCTCCGAGAGATCGTCGTTCGAGACCACAGTCTCACGCGCCTCATGGGGAAGGTCGCAGCCATAATCGCCGCTTCGCCGGGGTGTTGAGATGTCAACCGCAAGGAGATTCGTCCGAAACGTCCTCAGCCTCATGGTGTCGCGGCCTATCTCGAAGTTCGTGGCGCTCCTCGTGTCGGTCTGGCAGGTCCGCTACCTCGGACGAAGACTCGTGGGAGTTCTTGATACGGCCGTCGGCTTTGTAACCCTGTTCGCCTACATTTCCGATTTTGGGGCGCAGCAACTCGTCGTCAGGGAGGTGAGCCGCGACAGGACTACGACCAAAACGTATCTGAACAATTTCCTCTCGTTCCAGTGGCTGCTGAGCGTTTTTCTGTTTGCGCTGATCGCCCTTACTGCGAACCTTCTCAGCTACGATTTGCCTGTCAAGCGAGCGATTTATCTGGCGGCGACGGGGTTGGTGGTTACCTCGATGTTTGCTCCTTTCAAGGCGGTCTTCCACGCTCACGAGGCAATCCACCTTTCCGCCTTTCTGAGCGTTGTCCTCTCTTTGACAAACGCGCTTGTGACGGTTTTCGGGATTGTCATGGGATTCGGCGTCCAGTTTTTCGCGGGCGTCTCCATCGTCAGCGGGCTGAGTCTCGTGGTGCTGAGCTATTTTCTCTGCAAAGAGCGCTTTGTTCGCCCAGCGTTCAGCGCGGACATCGGGCTCTGGTGGAAGATGCTGAAAATGTCGTTTCCTTTCGCGCTGCTTATCGGCGCGGGCGTCATTCACGCAAGGATAGACATCCAGATGCTCTACGCTATGAAAGGGAAAGTCGCCGTCGGGTACTATTCTGCTGTCCAGCGGCTGGTCCATCCTCTCATGATGCTCGGGCAGGACATCATGGCGGCGATGTATCCGGTTCTGTCGCGGAAATATGTCGGACCGGGGGAGAAGTTCCGTTTCACGGCGCAGAAAGCCGTCAAATTCGTTGCTGCCCTGGGAATCCCTATGGCTGTGGGCGCGTTTCTCCTCTCGGACAGAATCATCCTTCTTTTGTACCGCGAGCAGTTCCGGGCATCCATCCCCGCGCTGCGAATGCTCGCCTGGACTCTTGCGATTGGCCCTCTCACCGTGGTCGTCACGTATTCCTGTGTCGCGGCGGGAAGAGTTCTTCCCCTGGCGGCGTTCAACGCGGTAGCGGCCCTGGCGGACGTGATTCTGAACCTGGTTCTGATTCCGCGTTATTCGTTCGAGGGGGCTGCCATCTCAACGGTCGCATGCGAAGCGGCTCTCCTGGCGGGTCTCATCTACTATATGTGGTCCCGTCGCGTGGCATCATTCCCGTGGATAGATGTCGCTAAAATTGCTCTTGCAGCTCTGATCATGGGCGCCTTTGTCCTCGTCTTTCGCTCGGCAAGCCTTTTAATCGTTGTCCCTGCGGCTGCTGTTCTGTACTCTTTTGTTTTGCTCCTTTCACACTTTTTGAGACGGGAAGAAAAAGATTTGCTGAGGTCCGTTTTCCGACAGAGGTAAGCTATGGCTGCTCAAGAACACAAGCAGTGATCGGGAAAGGAAGGAAGTTTTTTGGCTCAAGAAACATGGCGGAACCTGCCGACCTTCATTATTCCGGTGAGCGAATCATCCCCGGCGAGGTTCCAATAGACCTCGAGTTGAGGCACCGGAGGCGATACGAGTTCGCGGCGCAATATGCCGAAGGGAAGAGGGTCCTCGACGTAGGCTGCGGCGAGGGCTATGGGACTGCCATACTTGCCGAGCGGGCGGAGCACATCGCCGCGGTTGATATATCGGAAAAGGCAATTGCTCATGCCACTGTGAAATACAGCCGAAAAAACATCGAGTTCCACTCCGTCCCAGCGGAAAAACTTCCATTTCCGGATGCCTCTTTTGACCTCGTTGTGTGTCTGGAGCTAATCGAACATGCGAGAGACCACCTTGCGGCAATGCGCGAGATGCAAAGAGTGCTGAAGCCGGGCGGCGTGCTCATCCTCTCGACGCCGAACAGACGAATCGTGTCGCCCGGAAGCCCAACGCCTCTCAGCGAGTTTCACGTTCGTGAGTTCGATGTGCGCGAGATGCAAGAGCTGTGCCGCCGCTACTTTTCCGACGTGGAATTCTTCACGCAGAGGAACCCTTTCGCCGGATCGCGGAGACTCATCCGCTGGGCAATGGCGCTCGATTTCCTTCGTCTCAGAAAGCTCTTCCGCCGGTCGTCGAGAGAGCGAATGAAGTGGGGCGTGAGAGGCGCCCTCAGCGAGACTGTCAAAGAAGAACCGGAACCCGAGCGCTGGGGGGTGGTTCGAGGGGTCAAGCGAAATTCTCACCCAATCATCGCCGTCTGTAGGAAAGAGAAATGAACATCCTTTTCTTTGCTTATGATTTCGAGCGCGGAGGAATCGCTCGATATTCACGGGAAGTCGCCGAAGGGCTTGGCCGCCTCGGCCACAAGGTCTTTGTGGTCTCCGACTTCAGCGAGGGCGGAACGGCCCTCACCGGTTCCGAAGCCTTCACTCGTGTCAGCTTCCCCAAAAGAGAACTGAAGTCCGCGTCTTTCTGGCTTGACTTCGTTCCCTTCCGCCTCCTTACAAAAAAGCTCTCGATCGAGATGTTTCTCTTAGCGGCCCTCTTTCCCTACGGTCCGATGGCTCTGGCTCTCTCGAAAAGCACGGGTGTTCCCTTCTCGATATTCGTGCACGGGGCGGAACTTTTCGTCGAGAAACTGAAAACGAAGCTGGTCGTCTCGACGATTTTCTCAAAGGCGAGTCACATCATCTGTGTGAGCCATTTCACGCGCGACACATTGCTCACGCGATTCGCGAGGTCTCGCGCGCCGATTGTCATACCGCCCGGGACACACCCGGAAGTCTTCGTCCCGGCCGCAGACAGGCGACTCCTTCTCGAGAAGCACGGCCTGGCTGGCAGGAAAGTCCTTCTGACGGTCTCACGACTTGTCAGGAGAAAAGGGCATGCTCAGGTGATCAAAGCCTTGCCCGGTCTCGTCGAGCGAGTGCCGGAGTTGGTTTATCTAATCGCCGGAACCGGTCCGGCCGAGGAAGAGCTGCGGGGGCTTGTTCGGGAGATGGGACTCGATCAACACGTCCGGTTCCTCGGTTTCGTGGAGGACTTGGGTCTGCCGGAGCTTTATGCGCTTTGCGACGTTTTCGCGCTTCCTTCGGTCGAGACGACGGAGACGGAAAGCGGCTCGATGGGTGTGGAGGGATTTCCTGCGGTTTTTCTGGAGGCCAGCGCGTGTGCCAGCCCCGTCGTCGCCGGTAAATCCGGTGGCAGCCCGGAAGCTGTGCTCGATGGAGTCACCGGCTTCATCGTTGATGGCGAGGATGTGGAGCAAGTTGCCGGGGCTTGCCTGAGACTTCTCCTCGATGAGGAACTCGCTGACCGCCTCGGCCGAAACGGGAGAAAACGCGTCGAAGATGATTTCTCATGGGACAGAATTGTCCGCAGGATTGAGGAGGAAATCCGCCGTTAGGTCTGCCCTTTCTGCACGGCTTCCCTTGCGCCGCCGGGGCGGGCGGCAGGGTGCGGCTGTATTTGCGTGGCATCGGCATCTTGCCCATGTCAGGCTTCCGCGACGTCAATCACGGGGGGGACACCCGTGCCACGATAATATGCCACGTTTACTCACCCGCACCCGAAGTAATGCCTGCGTTGACAAGCCGGGCGTGGCGTGGATATTATCCATATTGAGATGCGCAAGAGTCCGGCACCGCTTCGCTGAAAGGCACCGTCATGACAGGCGATTCCAGGAAGGCCGAAATCTTTTGCCCGGTTTGCGGGAAAGTCACTTTTGCGGTTCGGCATCCGGTATTTGACGGACTAAAAAAGACCGGGGAGAAACTGAGCTGTTCTGTGTGCCAAACGGAATTCGAGGACGAGACGCAAATCGAGTTCATCGAGCGCGGTAAGGTAACGGTTTTCAGAGAGGACGACGGGGTGCGGCTTTGCCTCAACTGTAAGCATTACATTACCGACCCTTTCATTCAGAAGTGCATGCTCCACAGAAAGGAGGTGGAAGCCACGGACAGTTGCGAGGGTTTTGTCCGCCGCCCACCGCCGAAAAAGGAGAAGGAAAAGGAAACCAAGCCCTCCGACGCACTCAAAAAGCTCTTCGGTGAGGCTCAGGATAAGAATGCACCGCAGAAACCGTAGAAAGGATGGATTCGTTCGGCGTGCGTTGGCGCGGCGGGATGAGTTTAGTCGCTCCGAGTTGGAAGGTTTCAGCCAGAAAACAATTGTCAGCGGGAGGTGAACCATGAGGCCAGTCGGCGGAATTATTCTTGCAGTTCTGATAAGCGTGACAGCCAATTCTTCAGTTGCCGGAGAAGCGCAGATGGTTACGGTTGATTTCTCGAAGGAGGAAGGCGCGATTTCGAAGTACATTTACGGGCAGTTTATTGAGCATCTGGGAAGGTGCATCTACGGCGGCATCTGGGCAGAGATGCTGGAGGACCGCAAATTCTTTTATGGCATCGGAAGCAACGAATCGCCCTGGAAGGTTTTCGCGCCAGGCGAGGGGTTCGCTGTCTCGATGAGCGAGGAAAAGCCCTACGTCGGAAAGTGGACGCCCGTCCTCAGCTTGAAAGAAAGAGACGGGGCATGGCACGGCATCGTTCAAGGAAACCTTGCGTTCGTCGAGGGGAAAGAGTACGTCGTAAGAATTGCCTATAAAGTTGAAGGCGAGGTCAGCCGGGTCGGGGTTGCCATTCGATGGGGGGAAGGACAGGACAATCGGCAGACGACATGGATAACGAAGCCGTCGCACGAGTTCGCTAAATCTGATTTCCGCTTCAAGCCGGGCAAGACAACAGACAACGGCGAGTTGCTCGTGGGTTTGCGAGAGGCAGGCAAGGTGTACGTCGGTGCGGTTTCTTTCATGCCCGCGGACAACGTCCGGGGAATGCGACCTGACACCCTGAACCTCATCAAGCAACTCAACGCACCAGTCTATCGTTGGCCGGGCGGGAATTTCGTCAGCGGGTACAACTGGAAGGACGCTATTGGCGACCCTGACAAACGGCCGCCTCGCAAAAACCCGGCATGGCGGGGAATCGAGCATAACGATTTCGGAATTGATGAGTTCATGACGTTCTGCCGCGTGGCGAACACGGAACCTTTGGTCGTCGTGAACTCCGGTCTCGGGGACGTACAGCTTGCTCTCGATGAGCTTGAATACTGCAACGGAAGCCCCGATTCAAAGTGGGGGAAGGTTCGGGCAGAAAACGGCCACCGAGAGCCGTATGGTGTGAAATTCTGGGGGATTGGAAACGAGATGTATGGAAACTGGCAGCTCGGCCATGTGCCTGTCGAGCAGTACGTCAAAAGGCACAATGAGTTTGCCGAGAAAATGCGCGCCGCCGACCCGAGCATCAAGCTCATCGCCGTCGGGAACGTCGGCAGGTGGGACGAGGCGATGCTCAGCAATTGCGCCGACCACATGGATTATCTCAGCGAGCATTTCTACGTCGGGCGGAAGCCGAATCTCGCGGAGCACATCGCCCAGGCTCGCAACGAGGTCGTCAGAATCGTGGGCGCCGTGAGAAAATACCACGAGACGATTCCGGCCCTGAAAGGCAAGAAGATCCCGATTGCGATGGACGAGTACAACTACTGGCACGGGCCGGAGGTTTTTGGTGAAATTGGCATCCGCTACCACCTCAGAGAGGCCATAGGAATCGCCCTCGCCCTGCACGAGATGATTCGCAACAACGACATCCTCTTCATGGCGAACATGGCACAGACCGTCAACGTCCTCGGCGCCATCAAGACCACCAAGACCGAAGCAGCGTTCGACACGGTCGCTTTGCCCCTGGTGATGTACCGAAACAATTTTGGCCAGTTGCGCGTGAAGGCGGAAGGGAGCGGGCCGCTCGACGCCGTGGCGAGCCTCAGCGAGGACCGGAAAACCGCCTATATCGGCATCGTCAACAAGAGCACCGAGCCGGTGACGGCCACAATCAAGGCGGAGGGCTTGGGGAAGATAGCCAGCATCAAGCGGCTCGTGATGACCGGCCCCAACGAGAATTCCTTTAACGAACCGGGCAAGCCCGCAACCGTCGCCATCCGCGAAGACAAGTTGCCCGAATGGACGGGGAGCCTGTCGCTCGACAAACTAAGCCTCAGCGTTCTTGCCCTTGTCCGCGAGCGATAGCTCGCGCGGGGCTCCATGACACTCGCAGGTTCCTGGTCTGATGGCAATGCACGCCGTGTCCGAGTACGGGGCGCGGCCAAGAGGAGATAGCAAGATGCACGAGGGAGGCGTTAACAGGGACGTGGGAGGGGAAAGCGGCAGAGGGCCGTGGCGTTTCTCTGCGGAAGGGCAGCTCTCAGAAAAGCCGGTAAGTCTTGGCAGGCAGGCCCATCTGGATGTCGGGGATCGCGCTGTTGCGCTCATAGACATCCTTGGGTTCAAGGAACGCGTGAGGACTTCGGATCTGGGCCTCCTTGCCAGGACGTTGGAGGAGCTGTTGGTCAAGTCGCTGTCCCTGGCGGTCGTTCATGCGGAGGGGATCGAGAGGGATGCCGTTGTAGAAGTTGATTGGACGAAGCGCAAATGCGGGCATTTCCAATTCTCGGACACTATCTTGCTGTACAGCTTCGACTCAAGCCTTGATAGCTGCGTGAACTTGATCGTATCGTCTTGGCACCTCCTACGATCGCTTTTCGCTGGCACGTTCCCTTGCAGGGGGGCAATATGCTTTGGCCCGTTGGCACTCGACGTAGAGAACAGCCTTTTCGTTGGCCAGAGCATAATCGAGGCCTATGAGTTGTCCCAAGCGCAGAATTGGTGCGGGGCAATCATCGGTACCTCCGTCGAAGAGGCCCACCCGGAGTTGAGTTCGCTGGCCAAAAATCCACGAACGCTACTGAGCGCCCTCGTGTATCCTTATGGCGCCCCTTTCAAAACGGGTGCCGCGGCTCTAACCGACACGCAGCGCGACTACTTATGCCTGAACTGGAGGTTCAACCTCTACGTTCAGGCAGGAACAAAGTCGCTTTTCGGGGACCCTAAGGATGAAAGCAGTCGCGTCAAAGTGCAGAACACCCTTGAATTTTGCAGGGTCCTTCGGGAGCGCGACAGGGTGTGGGCCGATGCCCCAAATCTCCCCCGTGCATTGTGGCCCATGATTGTGGGGGGGCGCCCAGATGTTCCCCACGGTGATGAGTACTGAGGAGGAGCCAGTGCGTGCCACTTGGCTGCGGTCAGGGCTCGCTATTCCACGTCAGTGTAGATTTGGCGGCCTTTGCGGCAGATGGAAGGGGCCCTCTGGCGGTCCTGTTCGTTTTCGAGGAGGTTTGAGCTGATTGTAACCGCGAGAAAGAGCGAAATTGTGACGTAAGGAGCCGTGGAAATGAAGCTGGCGGACGAGGAAAATCTTGCGGGCTGCTGCGGAATGTATTGCGGCTTGTGCCCGAGATACCAGTCAACGGCAGAGAGCAGGTGTGCCGGGTGCAAGGTTGTTTCTCTGACGATTTCCTGCAAGCTCTACAACTGTTGCGTCAAGAAGAAGGGTTTCGCCACATGCGCTGAGTGCGACGATTTTCCCTGCACCAGGTATGACGGGTTTTTCGACTGGGATAGCTTTGTGACTCATGCGGCGTGCAGGCAAAATATTGAGAGAATCAGGACAGTCGGGCTAGAAGCATGGCTGCGGGAGCAAGGGAAGAGAGGGGCGCCGCTCGAGAGTCTCCTTGCCAATTACAACGACGGGAGGTCGAGGAGCTTCTACTGCGTCGCCGCGGCTCTGATGCTGGTCGCGCTGCTTGCGGAGGCTGTGAATCAAGCGCGCAAGACGATGGCGAGCAGCAATGTTGCTGATTCGGACCTAAAAGGCAAAGGCGAAAATCGTCCACATGGCCACAGAGGATTTTGCATCAAGGTCACATATCAGTCTGAAATTGAGGAAGAAGCCGAAGTAACGAATGCCGCCCGGTGTGGCTGTCCCCTGGAGGCGCGGGGCCGGGCTTGTAACGCCTCAGTCTTGGGAGGGAGTCACCACAGAGCACGCAGAGAGCGCAGAGAATGTATGTTTGTGGCATCCCGCTTTCAGTCCCGACACGGGCGGGATGGAACATCATGGGCAAGATGCCCATGCCACGACAGAACTCGGCCCCCTCCTGTGTGGACGGTACGCGGATATGCGCCCGAGACTGAGGCATTGCGGCGTTACGCTTCCTGTTTACCACGGGAGCGATAGCCCAACGCCTGCAAAGCACCCCACTCAAAACCAGCCGCGCCTGAGCACCCCGCCCTGGAAAGAAAAGGCGAAGCCTAACGCCGCGCGCGAATCCCAGCACATGTGCTCGGAAGCCTTTTGCTCCGGCGTTGACACCCCGGCTGCCGGAAAGTTATATTATCGCCGCCTCGCAGAAGGAACTGCACTTGTGTCTTTCTCGGATGAGATTGGCTGAGCATGGTCGAGCTTTTCAACGTGATCAAGACATATCGGATGGGAACGGTCGAGATTCAGGCGATCAACGACATCTGCTTGAAGATCGAAGAAGGAGAATTCGTCGCGGTGATGGGGCCGTCCGGCTCCGGGAAGTCCACGCTTTTGCACATCATGGGCTGTCTTGATCGGCCCACGTCGGGGAGGTACTTGTTTCGCGGGCGGGACGTCTCCGGGTTCAGCGATCGGGAGCTGACCCGGGTCAGAAACAAGGAAATCGGATTTGTTTTCCAGGCTTTCAACCTGTTGTGGAACGAGAACGCCGTCCGAAACGTAATGCTTCCTCTGATGTACAGCGGTGTGGACAATAAGAAGGAAAAAGTCATCGCGGCGCTGGAGAGCGTCGGCCTGAAAGATCGCCTCTGGCACAGGCCGGGCGAGATGTCCGGCGGAGAGCAGCAGCGGGTCGCAATCGCGCGAGCCATCGTCAAGAATCCGCACCTCGTCCTTGCCGACGAGCCGACCGGCAACCTCGACTCGGAGTCCGGGAAGGCAATCATGAGGATTTTCGAGGATTTGAATCGGAAGGGAACGACAATCGTAATTGTCACGCACGAGCGGGTGGTCGCGGAACACTGTCGGCGGATTGTCCGGTTAAGGGATGGGCAGGTGGTTGAGGGCTGAATCGGCGCGTGTTAATTGAGTTGGCGAGAAATTGACCGAGCAGTTTCCACTGAGACAGGCAAACGTTGACCGGCAGAAGAAGGGCGAACAATGAGCTTGATGAGCATTGACATCGGGACGACGGGCTGCAAGGTCGTTGCGTTTTCGGCGGATGGAAACATCGTCGCGTTGGCGTACCGGGAGTATCCGCTAAGGCACCCGAACCCGGGCTGGATGGAGCTCGACTCAAATGAGGTCTGGGTGAAAGTCGCCTCCGCAATCCGGGAGGTCACCGCCCGGACGAAGAGGGACCCGGTAAAGGCTCTGGCGGTTTGCTCTCAAGGGGAAGCCGTAACGCCGGTCACGAAGGATGGCACGGTTCTCCACAATGCGATTACGACGTTCGATTCACGAACCGCCGGATTGGAGAAAAGATGGGGCGAGAAATTCGGCCGCGAGGCCATTCTGCGAATAACCGGCATCCCGCCGGGGCACATCACGACGCCGCCGAAGCTCCTCTGGCTGAAAGTGAATAAGCCGGAGGTTTACAGGAGAGCCTGGAAGTTTCTGTTCTTCGAGGATTTCGCTTACTTCAAGTTGGGGCTTGATCCGGCGACCGACCTCTCCCTCGCCGGGCGAAGCATGATGCTCGACATAGAGAAAGGCGATTGGTCCGACGAGATTCTCGCCGAGATAGATTTCGATAAAAACCGGCTGGCGAGTGTAGTTCCCAGCGGGACCGAGGTTGGCAGAATCGGAAAGAAAACGGCGAAAGACCTGGGACTGCCGGAAGGGACGCTCGCCGTCGCGGGCGGGCACGACCAGCCGGCAGGCGCCCTTGGCTCGGGGGTCATCGCGCCGAACCTTGCGATGGATGCAACAGGGACGGTGGAGTGCGTTACCGCTGCCTTTACCGAGCACATCGTCAATGAGAAGATGGTCGAGAACAACTTCTGCTCCTATCCGCACACGGTTGCGGGAATGTACGTTTGCCTTGCTTACAATTTCACGGGTGGGTGTCTCCTGCGATGGTTCAGGGACACGTTCGGGCAGCAGGATGTGGCTGAAGCCAGGCAGAGGGGCGTTGACCCGTATGAGATAATCCTGGAGAATATCCCCGACGAGCCGACTCGGATATTGCTTTTGCCGCACTTTGGCTCGACGGGGACTCCCTATCTCGATCCAAATCCGAAGAGTGCGGTCATCGGCCTTGACCTCGCCACGAAGAGGGAGGAATTCATCAAGGCGATTCTCGAAGGCGTAACGATGGAGATAAAGCTCAACCTCCACTTGATGAAGGAAGCGGGGATGGACGTGAAGGAGCTGAGGGCAATCGGAGGCGGAGCGAAGTCGGAGAAATGGCTCCAGCTCAAGGCGGACATTTTCGACCGAGAGGTCTTAGCTCTTGACGTGAGCGAGGCGGCTTCTTTGGGAATGGCGATGCTCGCGGGCGTCGCCGTCGGCGAATACAAAGACGTCCGGGAAGCGGTTGGTCTTCTGGTGAAAGAGAAAAAGCGCTTCTTCCCGAACAAGGACAAGGCGGCCAAATACGAGGAGAAATTCGAGAAATACCGCAAGCTCTATGCGCTGATGAAGCAGATATGAGCTGCGTCGCGGATTCGCCGTCAGACAAAAAGCAAAAGCGAACGACATGGCTCCAAGAGATGAGATGATGAAAGCAGCGGTGTTCATGGGACCGGAGAGGATGGAGGTGAAGGAGGTCCCGAAGCCGAAGTGCCGGGAAGGCGAAGTCTTGCTTCAGGTCAAGGCATGCGCGATTTGCGGCACGGACGGGCGAATCTATTTTCACGGGCAGAAGAACGTCGTTCCGCCGGCAATCATCGGGCACGAAATCGCGGGGGACATCGTCGAGGTGGGAGCTGGCGTAAAGGGGCACAAAATGGGCGACCGCGTCACGGTCGTGACAAGCATCGGATGCGGGCATTGCCGGTACTGCCAGAGGGGCCTTGTACACATGTGCCCGGAGGCCTCGCACATCGGCTACGAGCATCCCGGCGGCTTCGCAGAATACGTCGCTATTCCTGCGGAAGCAGTTCGGCAGAATGCGGTCATCGAGCTCCCCGACGGAATGCCCTACGACGTGGCGGCGATGGTAGAGCCGCTGTCATGCTGCATCAACGGGCAGGAGTATCTTCACATCGGGCGGGGAGATGCAGTTGTCGTTGTGGGCGCCGGACCGATCGGCTGCATGCACCTGATGCTCGCGAAGGCGGCCGGCGCGGGAAAGACAATCATCATTGACGTGGACGAAAAGCGGCTGAAGATGGCTGAACGATTCGCGCCAGACGTGATTGTGGACGGGCGAGCTGGCTCGTCCGTCGAGAAAGTGATGGCAGAAACGGGAGGGCTTGGCGCAGAAGTTGCCATCGTCGCCTGCGGCTCTCACCAGGCGCAGGAGGACGCCGTCCGCATGGCAGCGAAAATGGGAAGGGTCAGCTACTTCGCGGGTCTTCCGAAAGACAAGCCGACGATCGTCTTCGACTCGAACCTCGTCCACTACCGCGAGATTTCGGTATTTGGAGCGTTCGCTTCTCATAGAGCGCAATTCGTCAAGGCGTTGGAGCTAATCGAGAGCGGCAAGATCGATGCCGCGCAGGTTATCACTCATCGCTTCCCCTTAGAGAGGATCGTCGAGGGAATCATCACGACGAAGAAGGGGGAAGGGCTGAAAAGCGTCGTGGAATTCGCGGGGTAATATGGAACTTCAAGGTCAGGTCGGCATAGTCACAGGAGCGGCTCAGGGGCTGGGAGAGGCCATCGCCCACCGGCTTCTCAAGGAAGGAGCGAAGGTCGTCTTCGCGGACATAAACTTCAACCGGCTCTCGGTTGTCTTAGAGAAGTACGACCTTGAGTTTCAGGACAAGATTCACATCGCTCAGACGGACGTCGCCGACGAGGCATCAGTGCAGCACCTCATGGAGACGACCTTCAGCAAGTTTGGAAAGATAGACCTGTTGGTGAGCAACGCGGGTATCCTGATTGCGGGGGACACTCCTTCCTTCGACGCTGCCGCCTGGAAGAAGGTCATCGAGGTGAACCTCATCGGATATTTCCTGTGTGCCAAGCACGTGTCGAAATACATGATTCAGCAGAAAAGAGGAAACATCATCCAGATAAACTCGAAGTCCGGGAAGGTCGGCAGCTTCAAGAACAGCGCCTACGCTGCGTCGAAGTTCGGCGGGATTGGTTTGACGCAGAGCCTCGCTCTGGAGCTCGCTCCCTACGGAATCCGCGTCAACGCCATCTGCCCCGGAAACCTGCTTGATTCGCCGCTCTGGCTGGACAGCCTCTACGAGCAGTACGCCAAAAAGTGGGGAATCACCGTCGAGGAAGTGCGGAAGAAGTACGAGACGCAAGTTCCCCTCGGACGAGGGTGCGCCTACGAAGACGTTACGAACATGGTCGTTTTCCTCGCCGGCGACAGAGCCAGCTACATAACCGGTCAGGCGCTTGGCATCACGGGCGGCGAGGTGATGTGGTAGTAGCATCGAGCACTGTTTTCCTTGCCTGGGGCGCGTGGCCGGACGGGATTCAGCTTCTGCCACGGGGACCAGTCTCGGGCACTCGTCAGCGAAATTGGAGGAAAGCTCATGGCAAGGTACGTTGTCGGAATTGACATGGGAGGTGATAAGGTCGGGGTTTGCGTTGGAGACGACAGCGGCGGGCTGTACGGAATCAAGAGCGAGAAGGTGAACTTCTCGACGGCTCACGCCCGAACCATCGAGGGAAAGAACAAAAGCGTTACCGAGCAAATCCTGAGGATGGTCAAAGAAAGCGTTCAGGGAGCCGGATTGCAGGTGTCTGGCATCGAATGCTTCGGGATCGGCGCCGCCGGGCAGCCCAACGAGAGAAGAGGCGAGATCAAGCACCCCGCGAACTCCCCCTTTACGCCACTGACCTTTGCCGGGAGAATCGAGGAGAGGTACGGGAAGCCCGTTCGGATTCGCAACGACGTGGCGGTGGTGGTTTACGCAGCAAAAAGCCGGGGGCATGGATTAAAGTTCCTCAACTCCCGGTATCACGCTGCAATGACGATCGGCGCGGGGACGAATCTTCAAATCATGGTTGATGGCAAGATGTTCGAGGATGAGGAAGGAAGGTCCCTGGAATGGGGCCACAACGTCCTGAACGTTGATCCTTATGACCAGCTGCCGGAGTGCGGCTGTGGGAAGCGCGGCTGCATCGAAGCGTATATCTCCGGAACCGGCATCCGAAACAGGACTATCAGGTTGTTAGTGGACGCGTACCGAGGTGCGGAGCCCGAAAGGATCAAGGACCAACCAATCGTCGGGGAAACCCTCGCGCGGTTGAAAAAACGCAAGACGAAGAAAGAGAAAGCGGAAATTGACCGGCTCGCGCCGTGGATGCTCATCGAGAAAGTGCGGGCGGAAGACGTGTTCGGGCTTTACAAGAAGCAGGAGAAATCGGGAGTCCCAATTGATCCCATCGCGAAGAAAATCGTCGAGGACACCTCCACCTACCTCGCCCACGCTTTCGCCCACGTAATTCAAAGCTATCCGCTCCTTCCCTACGTGGAAGTTTTCGGAAGCGTCGCGGAGAAGGATGCCCGCTTGACCGTCGAGGCAGCGGTCGCGAAGCTGAAAGCCGATCCTGGCCGCTATACCAACCGGGAAGATGACGTCCCTGCCTTCACCCAGTTCCTCGTCACTAAGCTCGACAACATAAGCCTCCGCGGCGCCGTAGAGCTCGCGTTGCATTAGGCTTGGAGGCGGAGGCACCCGCCAGAATTGGTGGGCGGTCTTATGCACGGGGGCGGAAGTCGGGTTGACACGCGGGGGATGCTCCCAACCACTGCAAGGATTCCATTCGTCACCCAGGAACCACGGGGCCCCAAGCTTCACTTATCGGCCGCCGAGTTCGCAGAGAAAAACGGGCAGAGAGGCGCGATTACGGGATAAACAAGATTATCCTGACCATCCGGTTACTTTGTCCCATCCCCTCCATCCCCCTCGTCCTGAGCGGTGAGTCCGCGGACAGTGGGGGATTACTGGAGCGTTGACAACCCGGCAAGGGCGTTGTTATGCTGATTTCGCAAATGCAGAAGGATAATTGAAGAGGGCTGCGTAGTGTGGTGGTTTTACAAAGGTCTGCAAGGTTGTCTGATCGCCGCCTTATGGTTGGTGAGCATCACTCGCCGGGAGATCAAGCATCGCAAGGTCATCCAGGCGACTCTCCTGACCATGCTGGCAGCGATCGTCCTGTTCGTCGGCAGAGGCTATGAGGAAGGAATAGGTGACCTGACGGCTATTGCTTTGCTGGCTGTCCTGGTTCTTCCGACGGTGATGATTCACGAAATCAGCCATGGCTGGGCCGCTTTTCGGCTCGGAGACCCGACGGCAAAGGAGAGAGGGAGGCTTACTTTCAACCCTCTGAAACACGTCAGCTTCAAGTGGACGGTTCTTTTCCCGATGACTGTGTACTATTTTTTCAAAGTGCCCTTGATTTTGCCCAAGCCCGTGCCCATCAATCCACGGAGATTTCTCAATCCGAGAAAGAGCATCATGTGGGTGGGGCTGGCGGGGCCGGCGGTGAACATATTTCTCATGCTTTTGTTCGCGGCGATTCTGGTCAGCGGAGGAATCCGGGACGCAGGGGTTGGCAGAACTGTCAGGCAGCTTCTGATGGTTCTGGTCGTCCTGAACATGGGAATAGCGACGTTCAATCTAATCCCCATTCCTCCGCTGGATGGTTCTCGGCTGCTGATAGGGATTTTGCCCGCGAGGCAGTCCAGTTCCTTGATAAGAATGGAGCGGCTGGGGCTGCTGTTCATTTTTGCCGTAGTTATAGGAACGGCGATGAGCGTCGGCCTGGACAGGGTTGCCATTCCCGTGATTGAGTTCGGGCTGCGAGCGTTGGGTCTGAACGTAGGAGAATTCCGACAAATGCTCGCCGAGTAGAGATAGAATAGCCACACAGTCGGCGGCAAAGTCAGCAAACCAGGGAGGACGCAAACGGGAAATAGCCTATGAAGAGATTGTTCAGCGGAATTCAGCCAACCGGAGAGCTGCACATCGGCAACTACCTTGGCGCCATCCGGAACTGGGTTCAGATGACAAGGGAGTACGATTCGATATTCTGCATTGTTGATTACCATGCCATCACCGTGGAGTATGATGTCCCAGCCATGCAAGAGCGCATCCTCAGCGCCGCTGCGGAGTGCATTGCTTGCGGGCTTGAGCCGGACAAATGCACGCTGTTTGTGCAATCTCACGTTCCGGAGCACACGGAGCTGACATGGATTTTCAACACTGTAACGGCAATGGGTGACCTCGGCCGAATGACACAGTTTAAGGAGAAGTCCGAGCAGCACAAACAAAACGTCAACGTCGGGCTTTTCGATTATCCGGTTCTCCAGGCGGCGGACATCCTTCTTTACAAAGCCGAGATTGTTCCCGTGGGAGAAGACCAGATACAGCATGTCGAGTTCTGTCGTCGGGTGGCGAGAGCGTTCAACGCGCGCTTCGGGGAGACGTTTCCCGAAGCTCAGCATGTCGTGCCCCGGATCGGGCGCATCATGGGCCTCGACGGAAGAAGCAAAATGAGCAAGAGCCTCGGGAACTACATCTCGCTCTCGGAGTCGCCCGACAGTATCAAGAAGAAGCTTTCGACGGCTGTCACGGACACTAACCGGAAACGTCGCTCCGACCCCGGCAACCCCGACGTCTGCAACATCTATACTCTTCACAGGTTGTTATCCAGGGAGAAGGATATCCAGTACGTGAACGTGGAGTGCCGAAGGGCGGGTATCGGATGCATTGAATGCAAAATGATCCTGGCAGAGAACATGATTGCCGAACTGAATCCCATTCGCGAAAAAGCGAAAGAACTGAAAGAGCATCCCGAACGAGTGGAGGAAGTGCTGGAGGCTGGCAGAGACCGATGCAAGCCCATAGCGGTCGAGACAATACGCGAGGTCAAAACGAAGATGGGTCTTCTGTAGAATCGTGCCGCGTCCAGCTCGATATCTTCGAAGGCCCCCTTGACCTCCTTCTCTATCTCATCCGGAAGGAGGAGATTGACATTTACGACATCCCTGTCGCGCGTGTAACAGAGCAATATCTCCGCTACCTGGATATGATGCGGGTGCTGAATTTGAGTTTCGCGGGAGAATTCTTAGCGATGGCGGCTACATTGCTCTACATAAAATCGAAGATGCTGTTGCCGCCCGAGGAGAGAACCGAGGAAGTGGAGGAGCCGGTCGAGGACCCGCGCGCCGAGCTCGTCAGGCAGCTCCTCGAGTACAGGCAGTTCAAGGAAGTCGCAGACGACCTCGAGGAGAAGGAAGCGGTCCATCACAGGACGTTTCAGCGCTACGACACGAGCATACTGGCTTCAGGGATGGCGGAGCGACCGCTGGGCGACGTGGGCATATTCGACCTCTTAACCGCTTTTTCGGAGGTCCTCGAGCGAGCCGGGAAGGAGGAGCGGGTTCACGAGGTGGAGGAGGAAGAAGTAACCGTCCCCGACCAGATGGAGATGATTCTGAGAAAGCTGAAGGAACAAAAAGAAATCCTCTTTCATCTTCTCTTCCCTGAGGGGGCGGGCCGCATGACGATCATCGCAACGTTTCTTGCGCTGTTAGAGCTGATTCGCCTCAAGAAAGTCGTCGCCGTCCAGGAGCTGCCATTTGCCGAAATCAGAATCCGGAGACGGTAGGAGTATCGCAAGGCTATGACGCAAAAAAGTGGCAACCTCGACACCGCAAAAATCAAGGCTGTGGCGGAGGCACTGCTATTCGTCTCCGAAAGGCCGGTGAGGGTCTCGGAAATCATCAAGGTTTTGAGCGACAGCAGCTCCGTCTCACCGCATTCGGTGGTGGCTGCCCTGGAGGAGCTAAAAATCGAGTACATCCAGACGCAGAGGAGCTTCCGGTTGGTGGAGATAGCAGGGGGCTATCAGTTGCGCACGGTCCCCGAGATGGCCCCTTATATCACTAAGTTTCTGACGGGACAGGAGCGGACGCGTCTCTCGCGTCCTGCCCTTGAGACTCTGGCTATCACTGCCTACCGCCAGCCGATCGCGCGTTCTCAGATAGAGTCCATCCGCGGCGTGGACGTCGGCGGGATTTTGAAGATGCTCCAGGAGAGAGGCCTGGTTAAGATTGTGGGGAGAACCGAGGCGCCGGGCAGACCGTTCCTCTACGGAACGACGAGCCTGTTCCTGGAGCATTTCGGTCTAAACAGCCTCGCGGACCTCCCCCGTGCAGAAGAGCTGGCAGTAGGCAAGCCGTCACAAGAGGAATCTCCTCCCAGAGGACAGAGTTCAGATGAAACACACGGGGTTACAACGAAAGCTTCGTTACTACCGAAAGCGGATTGAGGAGCTTGACGCACAAATCGTATCTCTCGTCAGCGAGAGGGCAAAGCATGCCGTCGAGATAGGCAAGGTTAAGGGACGGCTCGGCGAGCGGGTCCTCGATCCCGTGCGAGAGAAGGAAGTCTATAAGCGAGTCGTACGACTCAACGAAGGCCCTCTCTCCGACGAGGTGGTTCGTGCGATTTATCGAGAGATTATGTCCGGCTCGCTCGCCCTTCAGAAGACACTGCGCATCGCCTACCTCGGCCCCGAAGCCACCTTTACTCATCAAGCCGCCCTGGCAAAATTCGGGCGCTCGGTGGAGTATATCCCAACCAACTCCATCGGGGACGTTTTTTACGAGGTCGAGACCCAAAGAGCCGACTACGGCGTTGTCCCGATAGAGAACTCTACCGACGGCGCCGTCAACCATACCCTGGATATGTTCATAGATTCCGACCTGAAAATCTGCTCGGAAATTGTCCTGGGAGTTTCCCATTGCCTCCTGGCTTGCTGCCGAAAAGAGCACATAAAGAAGGTCTATTCCAAGGGCGAGGTGTTCGGGCAGTGCAAATTGTGGCTTCGGGCGAACCTCCCGCAGGCGGACTACATCGAGACATCGAGCACGTCCCGGGCGGCGGAGATAGCAAGCGAGAAACCCCGCGCCGCGGCTATCGCCAGCGAAATCGCCGCCACTCTGTACGGGCTTCGCGTAGTCGCCCGCTCCATTCAGGACATTACTCGCAACGTCACGCGCTTCCTCGTTATTGGAAGGGACGAAAGCCCCAAGAGCGGCGATGACAAAACTTCCGTCATGTTCTATACGAGGGACAGGGTTGGCGCCCTCCACGACGTCTTAGAGGTTTTCAAGGAAGAAGGGATAAGCCTGACGATGATTGAGTCGCGACCCTCCGGAAAGAAACCTTTTGAATACTACTTTTTCGCCGATTTCGTCGGGCACGTCAGCGACGGAAGAGTTTCCTCGACCCTTGAAAAATTGAAACGAAAATGCGGGATTCTGAAAGTGCTTGGCTCCTATCCGAAAAGCTCGTGATTCAGGCCCGGTGAGGTTTGTGGAACAGAAAGAATAAAAATGATTATCGTCCTTAAACCAACGTCAACAGAAGAACAGAAGCAACACATCGTCGAGAAAATCGAATCGCTGGGTTTGCGCGCCAACGTTTCGGTAGGAGTCAAACGGACGGTCATCGGCGTCATCGGGCCAGAGGATGTTGTTCGGACGATACCCCTGGAGGCCTTCCCCGGAGTGGAAACCGTCGTCCCCATCCTTCAGCCCTTCAAGCTCGTCAGCCGCGAGTTCAAGCAGGAGGACACCGTCGTCCAGGTCGGAAACGTCCAGATAGGAGGGCGGAAGTTTGTCGTCGGAGCAGGACCGTGTGCCGTGGAAAACCGCGAGATGCTTCTGGAGACGGCAACCTTCGTCTCCGATTGCGGAGCGGCGGTTCTCCGTGGCGGGGCCTTCAAGCCGCGCACTTCTCCTTATAGCTTTCAGGGCCTGGGAGAAGAAGCGCTCAAATATCTTGCTGAGGCGCGAGAAAAAACGGGCCTTCCAGTCGTTACAGAGCTGATGGACCCGCGCGACATCCCGCTGATTGAGAAGTACGCCGACATTGTCCAGATCGGTATGCGCAATATGTCGAACTTTGCGCTTTTACGAGAGCTCGGCGGACTCAACAAGCCCATTCTCCTGAAGCGCGGCAACATGGCCACCATCCGAGAATTTCTCATGTCCGCCGAATACATCGTCACGAGCGGCAACTTCAATGTTATCCTCTGCGAGAGGGGCATTCGGACGTTTGAGACGGCAACCCGCAATACTCCGGACCTGACCGCAGTTCCAGTCATCAAGCAGCTCAGTCACCTCCCGGTGATTGTGGACCCAAGCCATGCCACCGGGAGAAGAGACCTGATTGAGCCGCTCTCAAAAGCCGCGGTCGCCGTCGGCGCCGATGGACTCCTCATAGAGGTTCACCCCGATCCGGAGACGGCGAAGAGCGACGGGCCTCAGTCCTTGACTTTGCCCCAGTTCGCTCAACTCATGAAGAAGCTCTCGCCAGTTGCCGAGGCCGTCGGAAGAGAACTCTGAACGGGAAAGGCCTGGACCAATCGTCAAAAGAGAGATGTTCAATCAAATAACCATTGTGGGAATGGGATTGATCGGCGGCTCCGTCGGCATGGGCTGCCGGCAGAGAGGTCTGGCAAGAAAGATTATCGCCGTCGTTCGCCGAGCCGCCGCCGTTGACGAAGTCCTCAGCCGAAACGCCGCTGACGAAGTTTTTCTCGACATTTCCGAGGGTGTCTCCTCCGCCGACCTCGTCGTGATGGCCGCGCCCGTTGAATCCATTCCGGTTCTGGCGAAGCAAGCGAGGGACTTTCTCAAACACCGCTGCATCGTCACGGATGTCGGAAGCGTCAAACGGTCCATAGTGGCGCGCATGGAGAGGCTTCTGAAGTCGAGGTGCCATTTCGTCGGTGCGCACCCCATGGCAGGCTCCGAAAAAAGCGGAATAGCCATCGCGTCCCCTTCCCTTTTTGAAGGAGCCACCTGCATAGTCACCCCGACGAGAAACTCCAACCGCGGTGCCGTTCAAAAAGTCCGCAGGCTCTGGGAAGCCCTCGGGTGCCGCGTGGTCTATCTCGACCCCCGCCATCACGATGTGAGCGTCGCTCTGGTCAGTCACCTCCCTCACGTTGCTGCGGCGTGCATCGTGAACGCCCTTGCCCGGAGCTCCCACGACCCGTCTTCCACTATGTCCCTTGCCGGCCAGGGCTTCAAGGACACCACCCGCATCGCCTCCGGCTCACCCGAATTGTGGGCGGGAATCTGCATGGAAAATCGGAACGCGATTCTGCGTTCACTCAAAAGCTTCGGCAGCGAAATAGCCGCCTTTGCTGAGCTTTTAGAGAAAAAGGACCGTGAGGGCCTTCGCGCCTTCCTCCAGAAAGCAAAGGAGTTGAAAAATCGGCCAAACTGAATCAGATTTCTCGACGACACAAGGACCGTCGAGGGTCTTGTCAAGCATGCAATGGGTAACATGGAATCAATCGAAGTCAGAAAAGCTAGCGCGGTAAGCGGAACAGTCGTCCCCCCGGGTGATAAGTCGCTCTCGCATCGTGTGCTGATTCTGTCCGCCATTGCGGATGGCGTTTCGACAATCACTAACTTTCTTCCGTGTGAAGATTGCTTGTGCACCGAGAGAGCACTCCGCCAGATGGGTGTGCGAATCGAGCGGCCCGGAAAGACGATTCGCCGCGTCCACGGCGTCGGGCTTCGCGGCCTCCAGCGTCCGCAAACGGAACTCTGGATGGGGAACTCCGGAACCTCCATGCGCCTTCTTGCCGGTCTCCTTGCCGCCCAGAATTTCAAGTCCGTCCTCAAGGGAGACGAGTCGGTCCAAAAGCGCCCGATGAACAGAATCATCCTCCCTCTGACCATGATGGGCGCGGAAGTCTCCCCCGGCAACAAACATGGCTATCCGCCGCTTTACATCTCCGGTCGGTTTCTCCGCGGCGCGCATTACACCTCGCCCATTCCCTCCGCCCAGGTCAAATCCTGCCTTCTCTTGGCCGGCCTCTACGCCGACGGCAAAACCACCGTCACGGAACCGACGCGCTCCCGCGACCACACCGAGAGGATTCTCCCCGCCTACGGCGCAAAGGTTGAGATCGAAGGCAATTCCGTCACCGTTTATCCCGCGGAATCCCTTCATTCCCTCGACGTGGAGCTGCCGGGCGACATCTCGTCCGCCGCATATTTCATCGTCCTGGCAACCCTTTACCCCGACGCCGAGCTGAAGATAAAAAACGTCGGACTTAATCCCACGAGAACCGGCGTCCTCGACATCCTCCGCGGCATGGGAGCCAACGTCGAGATAGACGCTTCGCCCTATTCGGGAGACCCGCTCGGTGAACCGAGAGGCGACCTCCTCGTCCGGTCCTCTTCTCTTTCCGCCACAACCATCGGCGGCGACCAAATCCCCCGCTGCATAGACGAGATTCCCATCCTCGCCATCGCCGCCTCTCTCGCTCGCGGCACAACCGTCATTAAGGACGCTCAGGAATTGAGAGTCAAGGAATGCGATAGAATCAAAGCTTTAGCCACAAACCTCCGCAGAATGGCCGTTGCCGTCGAGGAAATGGAAGATGGACTCGTCATCGAAGGAAGAACCGGCCTGACCCCCGCAACCGTTGAGTCCTTCGGCGACCACCGCATCGCCATGGCGTTCATCATCGCCGGTCTTCTCGCCGACCGCGCCCCAACCACCGTCACCGACACTGCCTGCATCAACACCTCCTTCCCCGGCTTCGCCGACCTCCTCTCCCAGTTCCGATAAGGGGCTAAGCAACTGCGGTGCTCTGGCGGAGAGTATCGTGAAAGATACGGTGGTGTGCCCGGGCACATGTTTCTCGTCAGTCACAGCCGCAGGCGGGAGTCGGGGGTGCGCATGTCCGTTTCCCGTAGAGTCATCTGGCGTTTTTGACACTTTTGGGGACGGTGCGTGTCTGTCGGTCTGAAGATGGATGTTGAACTTACCCGGCGACGAGGTGATAATAGACGAAATACCTGGAAGCGCACGGGTATGCGAGTCGGCTTTTTGTCGGCCGAACTGGAAGTCCAGAAGCCGACGGATTACCATCACCGACGGATTGATGAGACGCGAGACTGGCAAACCCGAAAGTCAGATGGCCAGGAGGAGCGTCAGCCTCAGGGAATAGGAAGGTGTGGCTGCGAATCGGTGGCAAATTTGGAGCCTCGACCTGACCTCTTCTCGTGGCATCCCGCCTCTGGCGGGACCCGTGGTTGACGTCGCGTAAGGCTGACACGGCCAAGATGCCCATGCCACCAAAATACAGCCGCACCCGAATAGCATTGTCGTCCAAGCCGGAGCTGTCGGCAGAAGGCTAATGAGATGCTGAAACAACAAAGCGAGCGCAAGCGGTCGAAGAAGGAGTCGCCGAACGGTTTCCTGAGCAAGGGCATACTGTTAGCGGTGGTGGTGGTCGCGATAGCAGGAATTGCCTGGGCAAAGTTCTCGGGGAACAACGGCGCGGATGAAGAAGACTCGCTTTTCACGGTGAGAAGAGGGGACCTTCGAATTTCTTTTTTTGAGCCGGGGAAAGTGCAGGCGAATAAGTCCGCGACTCTAAGCTCCGAGGTGGACGGGGAATGCACCATCATCAGCATCGTCCCCGAAGGGAGCCGCGTAAACGAAGGAGACGTGCTGGTAGAACTCGATTCCGCTGCTCACAGGGATGAGATTGACAAACATGAAGTCCTCGTTAAGTCAGCGGAGGCGGCGTACATAACCGCGCTGGAGGCATACGAGATTCAGAAGGGCCAGAACGAAAGCGATGTTAAGGCCGCTGAGCTCGCGCGGGATTTCGCCGAGATTGACCTGAGGAAGTACGTGGGCGAAGCCGCTTTCGCAGAGGCGCGGGAGGCCTACCAGAGCAAAACTCCAAACGGAGGCGAGGGTGGAGGCCCTGGGCTTTCGTTTGCCGAGCTTAAGCCGGAGGACTACACGGGAGGGGATTGGTACCTGCAAATCATGAAAGCAGAGAACGCCATAATGGTGGCCAGGACAGCTTTGAAATTGGCGGAAAGCAGGCTCAAGGGTACAGAAGAACTCACCGGGAAAGGGTACGCCACGGAAACAGAGCTGGAAACTGACCGGTTATCGTACCTCACGGCGAAAATCGCCGTCGAACAGGCCGAGGAGGCCAAAGGGCTTCTGATAAACTACGAGCACCCCAAGCAGCTCGCGAAGTTTATTTCGGCGGACGAGGAGGCCCAAAGGAAACTGGAAAGAGCCAAGCGAAAAGCAATCGCACAGCTTGCCCAGAAGGACGCCGACCTCAACGCCAGCAAGGCCGCCTACAACATAGAGAAGAGCAGACTTGACCACCACAAAGACCAGTTGAGCAAGACCATAATAAAGGCGCCTCAATCAGGACTGGTCACGTATTCTTCCAGCGAGGACGAACCCTGGCACGGGCGTGGGCATCTGATCGCCCAGGGGGAAAAAGTCTGGGAACACCAGGACATCATCGAGCTGCCTGACGTCTCCACGATGAAAGTCAAAGTACACATCCAGGAATCACTGAGGGAGATGCTCAAGCCGGGACAACCGGCAATCGTCAGGGTCGAGGCACTTCCCGGTTTGACCTTCCGCGGGCACCTCGAAAAAGTGGACCTTCTGCCGGACCAGGGGCATCGTTGGCTCGACCCTGACCTGACGGTGTATATTTCTTTCATCACCATTGACGACGATCCCGGAGCCTTGATGCCGGGGATGACCGCAATGGCCGAGATTATCCTTGCTGAGCTGACGGACGTCCTATATGTGCCAGTTGAGGCGGTTACCGTTCGGGGAGGCAAGGAGTTGTGCTTTGTCGTGAACGGGAGGAAGAAAACTCTCAGGGCCGTCGAGGTCGGCTTATCCAACGACAACTACGTCGAGATTAAGTCGGGACTTAACGAAGGGGATCAAGTACTTGCTCGCGCTGCGGACGCCTCAGCAACGGGGACGGAACGCAGGTCACGCAAAAACATGGAGTCTGCCAACCAGAGCCTCTAACCGAAGCGAACACCCGCCAGCACACCCCTACTTCCGAGGAAGAAACTGGGTGATTCCGTTGACCTCGCCCCGATATGGCCAATGAGCCGCCACTGAACCCCGAAGGCACGAAGGTCGCCCCGTACGGAGAAGCTCTCCTGGCGCTCTCGTGGACCGGGCCGCTGAAATGCTCGTGGGCCGCACAAGGTCACAGCCAAAGGCTGCGGTCAAGGGTGCGGTACTGGATGGCTTCGGAGATGTGCTGGGCTTTGATGTTTTCGGCTGCCTCTAAGTCGGCGATGGTTCGGGCGACCTTGAGGATTCTGTCGTATGCTCGCGCGCTTATCCCTAACTCGCTGATTGCCATTTTCAAAACGTCGCGTCCTTCGTCGTCGAGCTGGCAGAATTTCTTGATGTGTCGAGAGGTCATGGCCCCGTTGGAGAAAATTCGGTGCCCCCTGAATCTCTCCCTCTGGACTTTTCTCGCTTCGTTGATCCGCTGCCGGATTTGAGACGAGCTGTCGCTGGCATATTCTCCCGCAAGCTCCTTGTAGCGAAGAGACGGCACGTCCACGTGGATGTCCACTCTATCGAGCAGCGGACCGGAGATGCGGGAGATGTACTTGTGGATTTGCGACGGCGTGCAGCGGCATTCCCTTTTGGGGTCGGTGAAATAGCCGCAAGGGCAGGGGTTCATCGCCGCGGCAAGCATGAAGCTGGCCGGGAATGTCAGCGAACCCATGGCACGAACGATTGTGACGCTTCCTTCTTCAAGCGGTTGACGCAGCACCTCAAGGACGTTTCGATTGAATTCCGGAAGCTCGTCGAGGAAAAGCACTCCGTTGTGGGCGAGGCTCACCTCTCCCGGCTTGGGGAAAGCGCCGCCGCCAATCAGCCCCGCGTAAGAAACCGTATGGTGGGGGCTGCGGAACGGACGAGTGGCGACGAGATAATTCTTTGTCGTCAGAAGTCCGACGATGCTGTGAATCTTCGTCGTCTCGAGGGCTTCCTCGATGCTCATCTCCGGGATGATTGTCGGAATGCACTTCGCCAGCATCGTCTTTCCGGCGCCCGGCGGCCCAATCATCAGAATGTTGTGAGAACCCGCGACAGCCACCTCAAGCGCCCGCTTGACGTGCTCCTGCCCTTTCACGTCGCTGAAATCAATCGGGTAGCTCGACGCCTCCCGAAAGGCCTCATTGAGGTCTCTCTTCACTGGCTCGATGACGATTTCTCCCGCGATGAACTTCGCCGCCTGCACGAGGTCGTTGACGGGGCAGGTGTCAATTCCTTCGACGACGGAACCTTCCGGGCCGTTATCGCTGGGGACGAGCAACCCCTTCTTGCCGTTCTCTCTCGCGGCGATGGCGATGGGGAGAACCCCTTTCACCGGCCGCACTGCCCCGTTCAGAGCAAGCTCCCCGACGATTACGTAATCCTTGAAGTTCGGCGTCCGAATCTGCCCCGTGGCGGCTAAAAGACCGAGAGCGATAGGAAGGTCAAAGCTCGGCCCTTCCTTCTTGATGTCCGCTGGCGCAAGGTTGATTGTCGTGTTCCCCATGGGAGGCGGGAAGCCGGAGTTCTTGATGGCGGTGAGAACCCTGTCCTTGCTCTCCTTGACCGCCGCGTCCGGCAAGCCGACGATGACCGTGGTCCGTTCCCTTGCAGACGAGAAATCAACCTCAATCTGCATCATGTAGGCATCTATGCCGAAGATTGCGCTCGAACAAACCTGTGCCAGCATCGTCACGCCCCCAAAGCAGGAATTCGGCCACAACTGGATTCCCGAAAGACTGCTTGATGATACTGTCAAGCTCCTGTGCGGTCAACACTTGAAACCGGCAGAGGCGCGGCTGTGTTTCCGGGGCGATAGGTGTCGTCCAAAACCCCCACGACATCGCCGAGTGCATTATGCCGCCCCTTCAGGGCTTCGGTTCTTCCGGGGCGTGGGCTACCCAGGGCGGTGCCCTGGGCTATCCCGCCGTAGGCGGGGCTGACGTAGAGTCCGAAAGCCCTGGGGGAGGCCCGAAAAAAGGCCTCGAGCCCTGAAAGGGCGAAATATGGGCGGGCCAGCCCTAAAAGGCAGCCACACTCTCGCCTGCCTCGCGCTTGACATGGCTCTGGGGTCTGCCATAATGACAGTTGGATAGAAGGACGCGAGGCCGTAGGGGAAGGCACTCAAACGCTTTGGCCACATGGGCATCATGGGGTCGGCCCGGGTGCTACGAAGCGCCTTCAGATCTGTCAACCGGCCGGCAGGCTATATGGAGATGATTTAGCGGTGCAAGCACAAAGACCTACTTGATACCCACCACGTGAATGGGATAAAGAGCGATGATTCTCTGAGTAATCTGCAAAGCCCGTGCATTCGTTGTCATTCTGAACAGCCTTTTCACGAGAAGCTAAAGGACGAACAAAGGTATGCACGCTTCGTGATGAAGTATGGTGAGAAGAAATGAATCCATCTGAAGGGCGGGCAACCTGACCGGCCGCCGCACCAGACCCCCGGAAAGCACCGCGCCGCGCGAAGAGGGAGAAAGTTGCGCATGCCGGAAATATGTTGGTTTTATGGAATAATCGTCGCGATGTTTTACGATGAGCACGCTCCACTGCACTTCCATGCGCGCTACGGTAAGGAAAAAGTGGCAATACAAATCCAAACGCTGTGTGTTCTATCTGAACTCGCAGGAGGTCTTCCGCTCGAACCTGGTTAAGCCCTCAACCTACTCCACGCAGGCGAAAAATGACGTGACTGGTCCCGATGGGGACCGTGTCTATGAGGATGTTTACCTCCGCTGCCTCGTTGCCCCATCGCTCCTGGAGCCCGGCGAGAATGCCAACGTCGTCGCTGTCGAGGTTCACCAGGCCAGCTCGCAGTTCGAGGCGGACCTGAGTTTCGACCTCAGCCTCGATTATTTCACCAACAACTGGGCCTCGGAGTAGGAGGGCACGGCCATGAGAGTAGGTGTTTTCGGTTTGCTGGTCTTTGGGGCCCTCGTTCTCCTCCCGTCGGAGGGTCGGACGCAGATTCACTACGTTTCTCATGACGGGGACAACATCTATCCATATACGACTTGGGAGACCGCCGCCCACAGAATTCAGGACGCTGTGGATGCCGCGGAGTACGGCGACATTGTGGACGTAGCACCGGGAGAGTACGTCGAGCAGGTCACCCTGAAAGACGGCATCATCCTATGGGGATGGGGAGCTGACGCTACGGTCATCCGCGAGGCGGAGGGCGCCGGGTACGCCGTGGCGGGCGCGGAGGACATCCAAATAAGAGAGCTGAGCGTGCTCGCCCCCCCAGGCAAGCCGCACGACGGCTCACCGCGATGGCCTCCAGGCATCTTGCTGGGGTCGCACGGGAACCAGCTCGTAGCGGACTGCGCGCTGTCAGGGAACTTTATGTCAGCGGTACAGTGCGATGGGCGATCCCCCGGCTCGCCTATCATAATCAAGAGGACGGTAATCGAGGGGGTCCCTGCGCGCTTCGGCGTGGGCATATCCTTATGGCATTCTTGGTGCGTTGTCGACCAATGCGTGTTCCGGGACTGCGAGCTCGGCGTATGGGCGAAGGTACGGATGTGTCCATCGCCCGAAGCACGTTTCAGAGAAGCGGGGTCCGGCTCTGGGGGGCGCGCGCGGAGATCTACCAGTGCGCCTTTCTGGGCCTCGGCATCGAGGGCGAGGGCTCCGACCTCTTGGTCTGCAACAGCCTTATCTGGGGGGATTGGGCCGGGATCGCTGGGAGCCTCCACACGAACATCGCGGCCCTGAACTGCACCATCACCGGCAACGACGTCGGCATCTTCTGCTGGGGAACACAGCTATGGGTCGAAAACTGCATAATCTGGGGTAACGCTCCCTCTGATGTGCCTGGAGTGGGAGCGGGCATTGACAGCGAGCCGCCTCTGACGACGGTCGAAGACTCCGATGTTCAGCCTCCCTTCCCGGATGCCGATGCCGGCGCGCTGCCCGACGTGTATCCGGGAAGGGGCAACATCGCCGCCGATCCCCTGTTCCGCGACGCCCGGGGGCTCGACTTCCGCCTCATGGCGGGTTCGCCTTGCATTGACGCATGCTTCCCGTATTGGTCAGGTCTGGGAGAACGCTATCCCTCGGCTCCCGAGCTATCGGCTCCCTTTGCCGACCTCAATGGAGGAGCAAGGCGCCTCTATGGGGGCCGGCTCCGTGACCCCAGCTTGCCGCCGTTCATTGACATGGGCGCCTATGAGTTCTGGCTTAGCAGAGTTGAGCCGGGTGAGGCAGGTGCCATGACCCTGACCTGGAGTTCGGTTTCCGACCGGTCCTACTCGGTCTATTCTTCTGATGACCTTCTCACATGGCACCTTGCCGCAGGAGGTGTGCCTTCTGCAGGGGATTGGACGACATCCTGGACCGACACGGGCGTCTCCGGCACGCGCATTCCCGCGGGGTTCGTTGGCAAACGCTTTTACCGAGTCGTCGCGCTGCCGTGATCTCCCCGTGGCTCGCGCGGGCTATATCGGGGCGGCCAACGTCACCACTGCGTGGTCCGCCAGGCGAGGTCGGCGGCGCAGGCGGACCTCAGTTTCGACCTGGGCTTCGACTACTATACAAACGACTGGGCCTCAGAGTAGGAGGGCACGGCGGTGAGACCAAGCGTTTTCGCTTCGCTCGTCTTTGCGGCTGTCGTTGTCTTCGCGTCGGAGGGTCGGGCGCAAATTCACTACGTCTCCCATGACGGCGACAACATCTATCCGTATACAACCTGGGAGACCGCCGCGCACAAGATTCAGGACGCTGTGGATGCGGCGGCCGATCAGGGCGGCTCCACCTGGTGGGGCGCGCAGTATTACGGTGGGGACGTCCACATTGCCCCGGGCGTGTACGAGGAGCGGGCCATCGTGGTCACGGGTACCACGACGCTGCTGGGGTCAGGGGCCGAGGACACAACCATCTTGGGGTCCCACGCCTCCAAGACCGTCACTCTCAAAGACTGGGCAGGCGTCAGCGATCTGACCGTCCGGCAGGGGTTTGACCAGGCCCTATTGTGCCTGGGGGAGCAACACATCATCAGCCGCTGTCGCGTGCTGGGCGACCCGGATGCCGACGAATCCTCCATCCGGGACGCCGGGGGGACGACGGAGGTGCTTCTGCTCGATTCGGTCGTGGAGACCAAGCCAGCGTCGCTTCGTCATGCCCTCATATCAGGGTGCACGTTCCGCAGCGATTCTGCAGCGGCGCTGGACGAAGGCACGGTCCTGGACTCCGTCTTCGAGGGCTCCGGGGTCAGCGGACGGCGCCTGAGTGTCATCCGGTGCACGATCCGCGGGGCTAGTTCGGGCGTCTTGTCCGGTGACGCCCTTTTCATGGAGGATTGCGAAGTATCCGATTGCTGGGATGGCGTCTCCGCCGGTGACTGCGTCATCTCTCACTGCGTCATACGCGATAGCCGATTCGTGGGCATCTACGCCAAGACGGAATCGGGGGCGAGGATTTCCGACTGCGTCATCTCCGGCGGCGGAGCAGGCATCATCGTTCGCGCGGCGGGGGCCTTTGAGCGCCAGGATGGCCCCATCGTCATCGAGGGGTGCGTTGTCAGCGACTGTTACGGTGACCCCACCGGCTTCTATGGCGCGGACGGCATATCCGTCAGCGGCAGCAATGTCTCGATATCCGATTGTGTTTCTGCAAACAACGGCTTTCCCGGGGTCGGCGGCGCCGGCATCGTCTTGGGATATTGTGGGCGCGTGTCGAACTGCACGGTTGTGGGCAACGCTGCCGGGGGCATCGTCGGAAAAGGGGAGGTGCTCAATTCCATTATCTGGGGCAATCATGAGCCTATGACCTACGACTCAGAGCTTGACATCCGTTATTCCTGTGTTGAGGCGGGTTACGCGGGGGAGGGGAATATTTCCGAAGCGCCCGGGATTCTTTTGGCCGACTACGAGGTTCCCCCCGACTCCCCCTGCATTGATGCCGGCGATCCTGCCTGCGACTACAACCTCGAGCCGGAGCCCAACGGCAAAAGAATCAACTTAGGGGCATTCGGCAACACCCCCAACGCCCGCACCAGCGAGTGGGTGGATACCGACTCCGATAATATGCGCGATGACTGGGAGATGCTCCACTTCGGCGACCTTGGCCACGATGGCAGCGCCGACACCGACGCCGACGGCCTCACTGATTACCAGGAATATTTTTATGGGACCCAGCCTACGCGGGCCGACAGCGATGGCGACGGCATGTGGGACGGGGCGGAGATCGAGTCGGGCATGGACCCGCTTGGTCCCGGCGCTTACGTTAAGCTGGTCAAAATGGAGATGGAAGAGGGGGGTCTGCGGCTGGTATGGCGTGTCTTCCCCCGTGTAAGGTATCTGCCGCTGTTCAGCGACAGTCTGAGAGTGTGGAGCCACCTCGACAGCGACTCTACGCCCAAGTACAGGTATGTGGAGCGAGTGGATGCCGACGCCGGGAGCCTCCGCATGCGGTTCTACCGCCTGGAGACCATTACAAAGTTTTCGCCCCCCGGCTCGTGAGGGTAAAACTTGTCGCTCCCGGCCGAGGTTCAGCAGGCCACCGACCAAAGCTTCGACCTGCCGATCTATCCCCGGCGTGAGTGCAATAGGGAGCGACGGGCCTCATGGGAAGCCATTTCGGTGGGCTGTGGTTGGTCGCAGAAGCCTCTCATGCTCTGGTGTGCCCCGGGGGATATTCACTGTGCGCCAAAGGGCAGTTTACAAGAAAAACTGTCGCTCGGGTATGCCTGCGCTGGCCGCCGTACGATGACCTGGTGCTCCCTCACGCCTGTTCAAGGCAGATTGGACAATCATTCCAATCAGGTCGCAGTAGCTGATTCCCACAGCGGTGCACAAAATCGGAAGGTCGGAATGCTGAGGGTGCAATCCGGGCAGCGGATTGACCTCCATGAAATTCGGTATGCCGTGGGCGTCCGCCCGCAAATCAACTCGGCCGCCATCTCTGCACCCCAGCCCCCTCCAGGCAGCAAGAGCGATTTCTTGGGCTTTCTTTGCCTGGTCGTCGTCAACCAGCCTGTATTCGACGAGCTCCTCGCACTTTTCCTTGTTCAGGTAAGAGTAAACTTCCCGCTCGGCATTTTCCTTCAGGACAACCTCCAGCACTCCCAGCGCAATCGCCTCTTTCCCCGTCCCCGCAATCCCCACCGTGAACTCGCGCCCGGGCAAAAACGTCTCCACGAGGACCGGCTGCTCGTATTTCGCCAGAAGACTTCGGCAGACTGACAAAAGCTCGCCTCGCCCGGAGATCTTCGATGCGGCGGTTATCCCCTTCCCTGTTCCTTCCGCGACGGGCTTCGCGAAAAGCGGAAAGGGAAGAGCGACCGTCTCGATGTCGGACTCCTTTTCCACTACGGCAAAATCGGCCGTTGGAATCCCCAAATCCCGGACAATGCGCTTTGTCATCCCCTTGTGAAGGGTGAGGGAGAGAACCATTGGGTCGGAGAAGGTGTACGGTATGCCATACGCATCCAGCAAGGCTGGGACCTGCGCTTCGCGACCAAATCCCCTAAGCCCTTCGGCAATGTTGAAAACCAGGTCCCACCTCTCTCCCCCGGAAAGGCGAGCCGCGAGGCTCCGCACATTCCCGATGGGAGCGGTCTGAAAGCCGAGCTCTTCGAGGGCTTTTTGAATCGCTTCGATGGTGTCGGGGCGGTCGAATTCAGCCGTGTCCTCCTCGCCGCAGCCGGCGGCGAGGTATTCCTGCCGAAGATCGTACGTGATCCCTATTTTCATCGAATTGGTCTGCGTTCCTCCCGGCGAGCGGTTTGTGCACCAGCCGAGACAATGAGCCTGGCGACGTGCAACACTCTTCGAAGGCGGCCTCGTTCAGGACAAGACGCCCGCGAATCCTGTCTTTCCATTCGGGTCCGGGTAACGGAAGACCCGCCCCTCGTAGTTCATCAGGAGGAGGTCGTTTCCATCTCGGCCGCAGAGGTACTCGGGCGAGAGGGGTATCTTCCCCCCACCGCCGGGGGCGTCAACGACATAGTTCGGCACGGCGTACCCGGTGGTGTGCCCGCGCAACCCACGGATTATCTCCAGCCCCTTCTCCACGGGCGTCCGGAAGTGAGAGGAGCCGAGAATCGGGTCACACTGATAGAGATAGTATGGTCTCACACGTATCTTGAGGAGGCCATGGACAAGGCTCCTCATTGTCTCCACATCGTCGTTCACCCCGGCAAGAAGGACCGTCTGGCTTCCGAGAGGGATGCCCGCGTCTGCGAGGCGAGCACAAGCCTGAGACACCTCCGGCGTCAGCTCATCCGGGTGGGTGAAGTGAATGCTCATCCAGACAGGATGGTATCGCCTGAGCATGCGAGTCAAAGCCGGGGTAATGCGCTGAGGCAAAACAACCGGCACCTTCGTCCCGATTCGCAGCATCTCCACGTGAGGGATCCGACGCAAGCGCGACAGCAGCCTTTCGAGTTTGTCATCGGAGAGGATCAAGGGGTCACCGCCGGACACCAGAACGTCCCGAACCGTCCGGGTCGCCTCGATGTATTCCACGGCACGTTCCCAGAACTCCTCGCCAAAGCCATCGTCTCTCAAGCCGCCGACGATGCGCGACCGCGTGCAGTACCGACAATAGGTCGCACAGTGGCTCGTGGCAATGAACAGGACTCTGTCGGGGTAACGATGAACAAGCCCGGGAACCGGGCTGTCCTCGTCCTCTGCGAGAGGGTCGGCAGCTTCACCCTCGACGCAGATGAATTCCCCGGTCACGGGCACGACCGTCCGCCGCAGCGGCTGTGCCGGGTCGTCGGGGTCAAGAAGCGCCGCGTAGTAAGGAGTGATCACGACCGGTCGGGCGCCGGCTGGATGGGTCAGGGCACGCCGCTCATCCTCCGACAACCTGAGAATCCGCGAGAGGCGCGTCAAATCCCTGATTCGATTTCGCAGCTGCCACTGCCAATCGTTCCACTCGGCAATGGTGGTGTCGGGGAAAAATCGCTTCCGGAAAGCTTGTGCGGGCGGGCCGATGTCGAAACTGACGTGTCGTTTGGCGGGTTTGCCAAAAAGCCACTCCAGCCGGTTGGAAGAGGCGAATAATGTGAAAGATGAAGGGGGCGATTCGGTGTTGGCCTCCCCTTCGGCGAGCAACGTAGTGCTACTACTACCGGGAGGTTCTGCCTCTTCGCTCGGAGCCTCTAACTTTTTAGTTTGCATAGGTCGGATCCCTCCTGAGCTTTGTTATGGTTTTTCTGTAATTACTCCTTTTCGTCGAACTCCTCTTCCTCGAACTCCTCGTCTTCAAGCTCTTCTTCGTCGAGCTCCTCCTTGTCGAATTCCTCGTCGCCAAACTCCTCTTCGTCCAACTCTTCTTCTTCTTCCTCCTCTTCTTCCTCTTCGAGAAGTTCGTACTTCTTCACGGCGATGGTCTTCTTCCCACTTTTGTCGTTGGCGACCACCCCTGTAACCATGACCTGCACGCCGCACAGCTCCATCAGTTCCTCTCCAAGCTCGTCGCTGGCGATCAGGTATTCCTCCTCCGACGGACTGGACACAACGACGGCGACCACATTGCCCTTTTCATCCCAATCGGTCGGGGTGACGATTCCGGTGATGGTTGTCGAAGTTTCGCCTTTGCCTTTCTTCATGCCGAATCCTCAGATGATAAGTGATTTATCAGTTGGATACAGGTCGTCAGCGAAGGCACGTTTTACCTAATTAGCAACTTCGGTGCCAATTACGCAATCCCTTTATAACTAAGGAGTTACGGCCTCTAACGCTTCATCGCACCGGAACTCGCAGTTCTCCTGCCCTCCCGCTCGCGCTGGCGCCGGGTGAGGCTTTTCCAACTCTTTGCGCCTGCGCAAGATTCCAAAGCCAGTTTCCAGCCGGAAACCTCGTCGAGAACGCGCGATACCCAAGTTTAGAGAAGCCGCGGTTCTGCTTTTTTGGCCAAAACCGGAACTCAAAATTCCTTTAAGGCGCGGTCCAGGGGGATTCTATTTGAACTCCTCCTTCCGGATGCCGTGCTTTGTCATCAGCTTATGCAGTTGGCGAGTCGTGATGCCTGCCGCTGTGGCACTCTCGTTGATCTTGCCTTTATTGGAAGTCAGAAGCTTCTTCAGGTACTCCCTCTCGACGTTCTCAGTTGCAGAGCGTCTGACCTCCGCAAGGGAGAGGGAGGCGTTCACGCGAAATCGCCCCTTTGAGACGCCCGGGCTGAACAGCTCGCTCGGAAAGCTCTCCGGGGTCAAGATGGATGAAGTTTCCAGGATGCACGCGCGCTCGATGAGGTTCTCCAGTTCACGGATGTTGCCGGGCCACGGATACCTCTCAAAAGCTTCCATGGCGTCCGGGTGAACGTGGCGGATTTCCTTGCCATGAAACCTCTTGAATCTTCTCAGGAAAACCTCGACGAGGAGAGGAATGTCCTCCGTTCTGTCTCGCAGAAGAGGGACTTCGATGGGGAAGACGTTCAGCCTGTAGTAAAGGTCCTTTCGGAAGAAGCCATCCTCGCTCAACTTCTCAAGGTCAACATTGGACGCGGCTATGACCCTCACGTCGGTCTCGAGGATTTCTTCTCCACCAACCCGTTGAAACGTCCTGTCCTGGAGGACCTGCAAAAGCTTGATCTGTGCGGAAGGCGTGATTGTCCCAATCTCGTCGAGGAAAATCGTCCCTCCTTTTGCGATTTCGAACTTGCCGAGTTTCTGCCGGACGGCGCCGGTGAAGGCGCCTTTCTCATGCCCGAAAAGCTCGCTTTCGAGAAGGGTATCGGGAATCGTCCCGCAATGGACGCTGATGAACTGTTTCTCCGCGCGAAGGCTGTGGCGGTGAATGAGTTTGGCGATCTCCCCTTTCCCGGTTCCGGTCTCGCCCATGAGAAGAACGGTCGTTCTCGTGGGTGCTACGGAGCGAACTTTCTCGAAGACCTTCCTCATCAAGGGGCTGTTGGTGCGAACAACGTCAAGGGAGTCTGTGCGCCAGAATCGCTCGCGCAGGTAATCAAGCTCCGATTCGATTTTCATTGACTCATAAATGCTTTCCGTGACGTACTTCACCTCATCGGGATTTATGGGGTAGGTGAGATAATTGCTGGCGCCGGCTTTCACCGCCGAAACGGCGTCTCTGATTTTCTCAGGAGGGGATAGCACGATTATCTGCGCCGCGGGGAACGCATGCCAGAACGGCTCCAGCCCCGTTCGGAAATCGGGATGGCCTTCTTCCTCGGCTGTGCCGCCGACAAACTCTAAGTGAACGAAGATGAACTCGTAGCGCCTCTTTCGGAACATCTCCAGGCAGCTTGCTTTGTCGAGGGCGACGTCCGCCCTGTACTCCGGGCGAAGGCAATCCCGAATCGCGTCGCACGCCTGCTGGTTGCTGCAAGCGACAAGAACGTGTCTCACTCAAGTCTCCATTCCGAAACGATGTTCGCACCGGGGACGCCTGCTCGGCTTATCTAATCCTCATCTGACGGCCATCCCCCGGGGAGACGCGAGATCGTCCCCGGAGGGATGGATCTGCACGTGACTCTTTCCTCATACTACCAGTTGCCACTAATGTCAATCCCGGCCCCCCTGCGGGTGCGGCTATGTACCAGGAGAGTTATGGATGAATCCCGTGATCGAGAAGCCAGGCTGAAGCCCGCTGGAGAAGAGAGAGCGTCGGGAACCGCCAACACGGACTAAAGCCCGTGTCTGAGGAGGCGCCGGCTGAAGCCCGGCAGGCAACGCCACGGCGATGTGGACTCGGGGTCCAAAGTGAATCGCAGGCACAATTACCCAGCCCATGAGCCCACAACACTCAAATGTACGCACGCCTCGTCGTCCGCGTGTGGCTCCATTTCGGGTCACTTTCCAGCGCGCTCCAGCGACCGCCCGGCATCGGCCCCTGCCGGCCTTCAGCCGGCGCCATCCTTAGCCCCCTGCTTCAGCAGGGAGGCCCTGCACGCCGTGAGGTTCTACGCTCGAGCCCGCTTCAGCGGGGCTTCCCACAGCATGGCTTCAGCCAGATTCCACTGCCAAAACACAGGCAGAGCCCGCCCCCTGTGCGGCCAGATCATTCCTTAGCACCGGTCGTGGCGATGCCCTGGATGAAAGTCTTCTGGGTGAAAAAGAAAAGAATTACGATGGGCACGACTATGACCGTAGAGGCCGCCATGAGGTAATGCCATTCCGAGCCGCCCTGCTGGCTCTGGTAGAACTGGAGACCAAGCGACAACGTGAACGTCTCCTGCCTCGTCAGGTAAAGCAGCGGCCCCATGAAGTCGTTCCAGGCGTAAATGAAGTGGAACAGCGCGACCACCGCAAGTGCCTTCGTCGAGAGGGGAAGAATAATCTTCCGGAAGATGGCAAATTCCGAGCAGCCATCAATTCGCGCGGCATCGGACAGGTCCCGCGGGATTGTCAGATAGAATTGCCGCAGAAGGAAAATGTTGAACGCGTGCCCGAAGAAAGCCGGCACCCACAGCGGCTTGAGGGTCCCAATCCAATGCAGCCGCCGAAAAGTCGCAAACAGCGGGATCATCGTCACGGGAAACGGAATCATCATCGTCGCCAGAGTCAGGATGAAAAAGAGGTTCCGCCCTCTCCACTCGATGCGAGAGAACCCGTATGCGACGATGGAGTTAGCAAGCACCGCTCCCAGGACTCCCAGAACCGACACAATCAGCGTGTTTTTCGTGTAGGTGAAAAAGGGAATGTATCCGAGCGCCTCGCGGTAGTTGGTGAAATAAGGATGGACTTTTGACTCGATTTCCTCCTCCGGCTTGCAGTCCCATTTCGGCTTCTCGGCGGCGTACTGCTTTCCGAACTTCTGCACGACGTACCACCAGCCTTGCCTTGCCTCCCTGACGATTTCTGCCGGGACTTTAACCCGCTCAACCCTGTCGGCGACCCGCACCTCAATCGCCGCTTGCCCTTCGGAATAATCCTTTGCCGGGACGAGGAGCTTTTCACCTTTCCGCTCGCCAGCCGTCGCCCGGACAACAAGAGAAGGCTGGTCGAGTTGAAAGAGTTTTTTCACCGGGATTCTCTCTCCGTCAATGACGGTATAGTAGGCTTTTGGAATCCACCGGGGCGGCATAACCATCGTCTGCTCTATCGGCTTGAGGGAAGTCGAGATCATCCAGAGGAGAGGGAACAGGAATGTGACGCTCCCGCAAAGGAGAACCACATGAATGACAAGTCTTGTGGGTGCCCTTCTTTTGTTCATCTCACTCCTGCGTAATACACCCTGTTTTTCGATGCCCTTATCGCCAGCAGCGTCAGGCTCAGAATAATTAGAAAGAGAATCCACGCCATCGCGCTTGCGAACCCCATCCGCAGGTCCTCAAATGCCGTCTGAAAGAGGTAAAGCGTGTAAAACGTCGTTGACCTCGCCGGCCCGCCCGGACCCGGTGTCATGATGTACGGCCCGGCGAATATCTGGAACGCGAAAATAATCCCCATGATGAAGTTGAAAAGAATCACCGGCGAAATCATCGGGAGCGTCACGTGCCGAATCTTCTGGAGGAAATTCGCCCCGTCAATCTCCGCGGATTCGTAGAGCGACACCGGCACGTCCTGCAAGCCCGCAAGGTAGATGACCATCGAGTAGCCGATCGCCCAGAAGCTCATGATAATCAGCGCGGGCTTGCTCCAGTGGACGTTCATCAGCCACGCCGGAGCCTTTATTCCGAGCAAAGAAAGGAAGTAGTTCAACACCCCGTACTGCCCGTTGAAAATCCACATCCACAGCATCGCCATCGCAACAATCGGGACGAGAGACGGGAGGAAAAAGATTGTCCGGTAGATTGATAAGCCGCGAATCTTGGTGTTCAGAAGAAGAGCGAGGGTCAGGGCAATGAACTGCCCCAGCGGAATCGCAAAGAAGGCGTAGAAAAAAGTGTTCCAGAGTGAAATCCAGAACACCTCATCTTTCGCGAGGTCAATGTAGTTCGTCAGTCCGATGAAGACCGGCGGCTCAAGAACCGAATAGTCGCAAAAACTGTGATACAGCGACGAGAAAATCGGATAGAGAACGAAGAACCCCAGCCCCGCCACCCACGGGGACACGAACATCAACCCATTCCGAAGATTTCTTCTCTCGCCTTTGGTCATGATTGGCACCGAAACGGGGCTGCCCGGGAAGGAGCCGTCAGGTACGCGTGCCCGGCCTGGCGTGTAACCCAGGCACGCCTGGTACCCGGAGTACCCTCACCAGGCTGGCAGCAAGTGTTCGTGGGCCGAAGGCCCGGGGTTGATCGGTTCGATGGACCGGAGCGACGTGCCCGACAACGCATTCTATCTTGCCCTGGGACTGAGCCTGTACGCAGCGCGTGACTCCAAGAGCATGAGCTGGGGTTCGGCCTCGGCCGGGTAGTTGGTTATGATGAGCTCCGAGATTTTTCCGCGACGGCCCGCGTTGCAGTTTATGGCCCTGCTGGCTTGCACTTCGGCCACGCTGAAGACCGGTGACCTGTACATCTTGCGAACGGCGCCCGTGTCCGAATTCGAGATCATTACGGTGACGTTCCGCTTGGCAAGCTCTATGCAGACTTCATGCAGCCTGCGTTGGTCTTGTTCGGAAAACCCCCCCGCCAGGTACCCGGTGAAGTTGGCAGTCTTCGAGACGGGGACATAGGGCGGATCGAAGTAGACAAGGTCACCGGGGCCAGCCCTCTCAAGCACCGTTTCAAAAGGGGCGCAGACCATCTCGGCGTCCCGCAATGCCTCGGAGACCGCCTGCAGGTTTTCGGGGTCGCAGTACTCGGGCGACCTGTAGCGGCCAAAGGGAACGTTGAACTTCCCCCGGCTGTTGACGCGATAAAGGCCGTTGTAGCCAGTCTTGTTGAGGTAGATCATGCGCGCCGCACGGGCATGCAAGCCCATCCCCCGGGGATCCTTGTGGCGCAAATGGTAGTAGAACTCCCTGTCGTGCGGATACTCTGAGAGCAGCCGGATGACATCTCCAGGTTTGTCGCGAATGGCAGTGTACGTGTCTATCAGCTCCGCGTTCAGATCGGAGATAAACGCGAAGGAGATTCGGTGTTCTCGGTAGAGCCTGAAGAACAGCGCGCCTCCCCCAACAAATGGCTCGTGGTAGCTGAGAAACCACAGGGGGGCGCGCCGCGCCAGTTGGTCAACAAGTTGCGTTTTGCCGCCGGCCCATTTGAGAAATGGGCGCGGAACAGGTCGATTAGCCATGCGTCAATTCCCGCCTCGTAGCCCGAAGTACAGGCGCAGCCATTCCTCAAGTTCCTCGAACCACACGGCCTTGCCCGTGGACATCAGGTACCCCTGCATGTTCTCGGAAAAGCCCTCGCCCCCGATAACAACTATCCCGGGGATGGGCCAGAACTCTATGTCCTTCACCGTCGCCGGTATCTTCTCTTCGGCGGTCCCGCCGACCCCCTGAAACTTGCACTCAATGCCAAGGGTTTTGCCGGTCTTCTCGTCCATTAGCACCACGTCGATTCGTCGCTTTGCCCCCCAGAGACGGCGCCCTGCTGTCACCTCGGTGTCAGCCCTGAGGCCCAGGGCCCTGGCAAGGTCGACAACCCTCTGCTTGAGCTCTTCACCGGTCCGCGCTGCCGTCCCTTTGCCAGCCATAACACGCCTCCTCTGCTTGCTTTGTCCACCTGCGCTCGGATGTTCCGCCCTGTCCGATGCGCGCAGGGTTTACGACAAGACCCTTTTCGTCGCTGACCACTTGGGGACCAGCGGAAGGCCCGAGCCCAGACATACTTCATTCTACCACCCCACTCCCCCTCCCCTCTACATCAAATTCGCACCATACGACCCCGGCTCGCTTTGCGGTGCGGCCGCGAAATCCGCACACATGCCGTTTCTATAACGGACGCTCGACCTCGTGGAGGACCGCAAGCTCGGACAAATCCTGTCCGCCGCAGAATTCCTTAAACGCCTTCTTTCTCTCGTCGCCGAATTCGCCTTCCCGGATGGCCGTCAGCAGCTTTACTACCTCCGATGAGGGAAACTCGGACGTCTGAAAAGTCCTGACCTTTTGAAACCCGTGCTTGCTATATGTGCAGAGCATCGGCACGCATGTCTGAGAAGCCAACCAGTAGTTGTCCGGGCTTGCCCACGCTCTCACAGCCTTCCAATCGTGCGCTCGCGCCCAATCAAGGACGCCATCCAGAAGCGCATGGTTGAGACCACGCCCCCGATAGTCCTTATGCACAAGAAAACAGGCAATCCGGACAATCCGGTTCGCGGGACTCTCGACCGTCGGAAGGTCCATGTCAACCATTTGCTGAGTCGCGGCATGCTGCGGGTCCTGGCAACAGAAGAATTGCCGATCGTAGATTATTTGAGGGTAAAATCTGGCATGAGCCACAACGCGGTCACCGTCAACGGCTAACATGGCACACGAGCCGTAAGCGTCAATCATCCGGCCAAGAAACTTCTTGTTCCTTTCAAACTGCTCCTTCGGCACACCGGATATATCTGGAGGGATTTCCTCGATGTTTGAAGGACCAATCGGCCCGAAATGAACGCATCTGAACAATATCAAGTCCCTACCCATCGGACAGATTCTCATGTGCCCTCCTCTGAAAGTGCGAAATAGGTTTCTGTGCCCTTCATCTCGAGGGAGGATTCCATGTAGCGCATAGATTTCTGACTTCGGTTGAGCGCTGAGGTCACTTCTGCCCTCTCGGGATGCCATGCGCCTCTCTTCTTCAGGCGGCGGACTTCGTAATCGAGGCGCTTTTGCATTCGCGATTTCACGGAACGCAGACAGTCCTCGGGGCTCCTCGACAGATTCGCGACGGTATCCATCGCGGCGTCTATTTCTCTATAGAATAACGACCGGATCGGAGTGATGGGAAAAGCGAAGACGTTGGGGCTTTCGGCGAGGTCGGAGAAGACCTTGATATATGGGTTCGGGTTTTTCTCCCAGAACATGTCGCTTGTCTTAGCGAGCGGCGAGAATTTCCTGTGTCCGAGGCAAAGCAGCTCCATTGCCTCTTGCGAATTGGCGAATTGCATGAACTCCCACGCTTCTTCCGGATGCCGCGAGCCGCGAGGCAGAACCAGGATGTCGCACTCGGCCATGGCGACGTTCTCCAGGCCAGGGACCGCCGACGGTAAAGGAGCTGCTCCCCACTCCATTCCGGGAGTGAACTTCTCGATGAAATTGTACCCCCAAACGCCCTGGATTTGCATGGCAACTTTTCCCGCAAGGAATGGGTCCAGCGGCGAAGAGAAAACGCGTTCTGAACCCTGGTAAAGGCTCGTCCGAAACCGCTCGATTGCTCCAACTCCGAATTTCTTCGAATATGAAGCGACCCACTCGGCGGCACGGATGTTTTCGGGCGAATCCACTGACACGGTCTCTGAGTCGGACATGAGCTTTCCGCCGAACCAGTATCCCCACGCCCACATCCACGCCCCGGGGATACCCGGAAGAAAGCCCACCTGAACGAGGTTGCCTTTATCATCGTATTTGGTGAGCTTCTCGGCAAACTTGTCAAGCTCCGTAAGGGTTTTAGGCGGGCGATCGGGGTCCAGCCCGGCTTCGCGGAACAGCCGCTTGTTCCAGTAAAGCGCAGTGGTCGCAGGCGTCGTCGGAAGGGCGTAATGAACACCCTGCCAGCGGCAAAGCTCATAGAAGATTGGCTTGTAGTGCTCCTTCGTCAGCCCGCTCTCCCGCATCCGCTCGTCGAGGGGAAGAATCGCGCTCTTCGAGGCGTAAGGGGCGATGTGGTAACTCCAGAGACCCGCCACGTCGGGTGCCGTCCCACCGGCGATGCAAGCGAGGAGCTTTCGGTCCATCCGGCTGACTGTGATTTTCTGAACCCAGATTCTGTCCTGGGAGGCGTTGAAGGCGTCAACCACTTCCTGCATGGCTTCTCCTTCAAACCCGGTCCACTTCTCCCAGTACTGGACGACGAGCCTGCCGTTGCGGTATTCGTCGCTCTTCCTCGTGCAGCCGGGCAAAACCGCCAGCAGGACACAGACAAGAATGTGGCTTGCAGTCTTCGCCTTCATGGCTGAAACCTTCAGCGAGATTGAGGTCACGGTTCTTGCGACGCCAGACCCTCGATTCTGTCGCCGTCGCAACACCGCCCCAATTTTACCACGCCACGCCGCGAAGCGTAACGCGAAAGATGGTGTGGGTGTAACGGCTCAGTTTTGGGCGGGAGACGGCCTCAGCTGGGAGTAGAAGGAATGAACCGCGGATAAACGCAGATGCACGCAGCAACACGCACACCCCTTCTGACACATCCCAGAAGGCAGGTTTCTTTCTGCTTTCTCTACCCAAGACTGAGCGGTTACGTGTGGGTGTATTTTAGGGGTGTATTTCGCCCTTTCAGCGCTGCGACTTGAGGAGCCGACCTTCCCCCGGGGCTTCACCCTGCGTCCCCGCGGACCAAACACGTCCCAACCCACGGGCGCAATAGCCCCACCGCATCTCCCTGCCCACCACCCTTACAGCCCACAATTTCCCCCCGTCCGACCCTTGCAAACCAAACCTTTCGGAATCGGTGTTTGCCGTCCACGACTCTTGACAATACCTCTGCTTCATCATAACCTCTCGAACGTGTCTTGTGCCTCGGAAGATAGGTGCCGCGCGCAGGCTGTGACGGCACCCTTGCCGTCGGGCGGAGAACAGGCATGTTAGCAAAGGGGGAGAAGCACACATGAGAAGCAGACACTTCCTAGTAGTACTCCATCTTGCCGGATGGCTCATGATGGTGGCCACCGGCTGCAAGTTGTTGAATCAGACTCCGTCGCACTCGGGTGCGCCTGAGCGCGTGGCCGAACCTCAGCGCGCGGGGACTGTCGAAGGCCGTTTTCTGTGGCCTGACGGCGCTCCGATCACGAACGCGACAATCAGGCTCGTCGATAAAGTCAAGGTATACCTTGGATCAAGTGAGAAGCAAAAGAGCCCGGATATAGGCGTTCAGAAGGTCGCCATTGCAGAGGACGCAACTCTGAGAGAGACTGCAGTTGATAGCCAAGGAGCCTTCAAATTCACGGCAGTTCCTCCTGGTACCTATTATCTTTATTACCAAATACCAAACAGCATCGAGGGGCCACACTGGGCCTATGTGTATCCTGAGCCTCCCCCTCGGGTACTGTCCTTGGCGGGCAGCATGGAAAAACCCACGCCGTATCGTGTGACCGATGGAAGCACTTTGTGGATACCCGATATCTCTGTGGTGAGGCTCGTGGAGAGGACAGATCTCGCGTTCGAGCTTGACGAGCGAGGCGTGTTCACGGTAACCTGGCCAAAGAGTGAAGTGGAAGGGGTTTGGCGTCTTACGCTCAGACATACACACTACTCTGGATCTCTCGGACATCTCGCTTATAAAACCAATGAGGTCGTGGGGGCCATCTATCAGACACCTGAGGAAATGCCTCTTCACCCCGGGCCGCACGAGTTCCGCTTAGAGAAGCTCACTCCCGATCGGAGAGTCTGTGCACAAAGCCAGTGGGTGCAATTCAGAGTCCCCGGAGACCTACACGATCTTGATGTACGCGGGCGCGAGGCCGACCCCAGCGGTCGCACAGTGACTTGGACGGCGACCAAGATGATCTCATCGGTAAGGATCACGACCGACACAGGAGACCTGATCACCGTAACTCGAGATAGGACCGTAACGCTACCCTCCGCCTCTTGTGCGAGGACCGTGAAATTCTGGCCGCTTGATCTCGAAGGTAACGAGCTGATACCCGGCTGGAGTGTCGATTATCCTCAACCGCAGACGTGGGTGCAGTTGCCTCCATTCAAGTACGGGATGTCCGGCGCTAACGAAGTGCGCATTCGCAACCCGAATCCATGCTATGTCGAAGTTGGAATTCGCTCGGGCGATATTGGCAGGGACTTCTATGCGCCCGCCAACGGTACGCAGTCGGTGTTCGTGCCCGATGGGACTTATGACATCTTTTTCGTATATTCGGATAGGTCCGAAGAACTGTACCAAGGCGAAAGCTTTACCCTGCGGGGCAACGGCGTTGAGATCCAGCTCGTGAAGGTCGTGGCAGGAAACTACAGCATACGAAGAGTCAAATAAATCGTGCCGGAAGAGGGCCGAGGTGCCGCCACGGAAATCTGGTTGGAAAATGGAGGGCGAAATGAGAGAGACCAGAGGCACAGAAATATCTCGCAGGGCGTTCTGCAAAACTCTCGCGGGAGCCGCGGCCGCTGGCATCGCCTCGTCGAGGAAAACGGCCGCTGAGGCTGCCGAGCAGAAGAAAATCCGGATAGCTGTTGTCGGGGGCGGCTTCGGAGCGACGTTCTGGTGGCACGAGCACCCTAACTGCGTCGTTACCGCGGTCACCGACCTCATACCTGACCGCCGCCAGAACCTTGTCCGCCAGTATTCCTGCAAAAACGTTTACGAGTCCCTCGAGGAGATGCTCAAGAAGGCCGCCGACACATTCGACGCCGTCGCAGTTTTCTCCGGCGCCCCCGACCACGTCAAGCATTCGGTCATGTGCATGAACGCCGGAAAGCACATCGTCTGCGCCGTCCCCGCTGCGTTAACTATCGAAGAATGCCAACTCCTCAAGGAAACAAAGGAGAAAACCGGCCTGAAGTACATGATGGCCGAGTCGTCTTACTATCGTCAGGAGTGCATCGCCGCCCGAGAGCTTTATCAAGCGGGCGAGTTCGGCAATCTCTTCTACTCCGAGGTCGAGTACTACCACAATTTCATCTGCACTTATCCGAGCCAGCCCGACGTGTGGCGGTTCGGCTTTCCCCCGATGCTCTATCCGACGCATTCGACAGGCTACCTCGTCGGCGTAACGAAGGAGCGCCTCGTCGAGGTCTCTTGCCTCGGCACGCACGAAGACCCATTCCCCGGCCCCGACCAGAACGTTTACCGCAACCCCTTCTCAAACGAGATAGGTCTTTTCAAAACCAATCGTGGAAACGTCTGTCGAGCAAACGTCTGCTGGCGAATCGCCGCCGGCGGTGAGCGCGCCCAATGGTTCGGCACGAAGATGTCGTGCTACATGGCGAGCTCCGGCGGGCTGAGCAATGCGATGGAGATTGCGGAGAAAGGGAGGCAGCCGTGGAACGTGGCTCAGTACTGGAAGACCGAACGATTGCCCGAACCAATGCGACACGGAAGCGGACACGGCGGAAGCGCCGTCTTCATCTCAGCCGAATTCATCAACGCGCTGGTCGAGAACCGCGAGCCGACAATTGACGTGTACGACTCCCTTGCCATGACCGCTCCCGGCATCGTCGCCCATCAATCCGCTCTCAAAGCCGGCGAGCAGCTCAAAGTCCCCTCCTTCGACCCGGAGCCAAAGGCAGCGTAAGCAGATGGGTAATGGGAGCGCCCCGGCCCGCCCGATAGCTTGGCCCCTTGTCAGGTTTCTGCGGAATTCCGCGGTTTAGTCTTGACAAATAGACGTCTCGACGTCCATATTGAGAACATGAAAGAAAAAACGGTTCGCCACGCGCCCGGACGCGTTCGTGACGCAATTCTTGAGGTGATGTCATTGACCTCAAGGCCTCTTGCCGTCAGGGAGATAGAGGAAAGAGTGTGCCAGGTCATGGGTCGGGCCCCGACTTCGTCGGTGAGGTCATACCTCCGCCTGAACACACCTGAACTGTTCCTCCGAGAAGCTCGAGGGCTGTACCGCCTGCGCGGCGACACAGCTCCTCCCATTCAGACGGAATTCTGGCACCCCCAAACGCGGCGCGAGCCTTTCTCCGTCGGAAGAGCGAAGCTCTTCCATGCCGACTGCTTAGACTGGATTGAGCAGCAGGACAGGCAAAGTATTCACGCGGTCGTAACGGACCCCCCATACGGGTTGCACGAGTACACGCCGGAACAACAGGCGAAACTTCGGAACGGCAAGGGGGGTGTCTGGAGAATTCCTCCGTCATACGATGGTCACGTTCGGTCTCCCCTTCCGAGATTCACGACCTTGACATCGGGACAGCTTGACGAGCTGCGCGCCTTCTTCTTTGTGTGGGCGAGGCTCCTTCTTCCGAAACTCGTTCCTGGCGCTCATGTGGTTGTCGCGTCGAACCCGTTGTTGTCATACATCGTATCAGGCGCGCTCGCCGAGGCAGGTCTTGAGCGACGGGGCGAAATCGTTCGTTTGACGATGACGCTGCGTGGTGGGGATCGGCCCAAGGCGGCGCACAACGAATTCCCGGACGTCAGCGTCATGCCTCGGTCAATGTGGGAACCCTGGCTTGTTTACCGGAAGCCAATCGAGGGCAGAGTCCAGGACAACCTGAGAAAGTGGAGGACAGGCGCATTCCGCCGACCCAGCGAGCAGAAACCTTTCGGTGATGTGATTGCCTCCGGGCCCACCCGGGCCAATGAGCGTGCCCTCGCGCCACACCCCAGTTTGAAGCCGCAAGGCTTCCTTCGCCAGGTGGTTCGGGCGGTTTTGCCTCTTGGCGAGGGGGTTATACTGGATCCGTTCGCAGGTGCCGGGTCCACGCTAGCTGCCGCGGAGGCTGTGGGCTACGCGAGCATCGGGGTCGAGAAGGACGAACACTACTTCGACATGGCGTGTCAGGCAATCCCGAAGCTAATTCGATACCGGCCAAACGGCGACAATTCATAGCCTGTAAATCCAGTTCCGCCTCAGCTTCTTGATCCCATCCTTGTGCAGCGTCGCCGTCCGAGTTCCGAGCGGACCTCGTGGGTTCCTACGAAAGTCCTCGATGGTCACCCTGGCGAGATAGACTTCTGTGAACGTCATCGGCCCTCGGTCGGAAGCGGGCTCCGATTCGTTATCCACGTCGTAAACAAAGACACACATCCACTGGTCCCTTGCCCCATGCGTGTCCACGGCTCCGCCGGACTTCCGAGTAGTCTTGATCTCCACGCCCTCCGTTGCCGCCTTCACGGCGTTCCCCGGATAGATGCCCTGTACGATGAGGTCCGGATGGCCATTGAAATACCGATTTTCTGTGAGGACGCGAGAGTGCTTGGCAAGGCTTGCGGCGAGCATGTCCGACAGAACGCCGGACATGATGGCAGGTCGAAGCATGTCATCGAGGCGCTGAAGCCCTCTCTCGGCGAGGTGGGAGTTCACATCGTAAAAGAAGTCGTAAACGTCCTGCATCGCCATCTGGAAGTCCTGAAGCCTGAGCTCATACGGGAGTTGAGCCTCTCTGTTGAATTTCGCAGTGGCTACGGTGCTCCGGCGAATCGTCACGTCGCTATCCTTGGTCTTCCTGGCTACTGCAGGCGGCTCCCAAACCTTGGTTCCCTACCTCGGTTGCCCGGAGTGATGTCCATCGTGCCTTGCACTCCCCAGTCTCACGACCGGCCTCAGCAGGGTCCTGCAACCATTTCTTGATCTCAAGCTCCATAGACGCTCACTCGGCTGCACTCGATCGCTTCCCGAAAGTACGGATTCTTTATTGAGTCTTCAAGCACGACGTCCACCGAGCGATTGAATATCCGCTCCAGGCGTTCTTTCAGGTCGAAGTATCGCCTGAACATCTGTCCTCGGCCTCTATCGAGTCGCACAACAACGTCAATATCGCTCTTCGGACCGAAATCGGGTGTGGTCGCTGACCCGAAGACGTCGAGGCGCTCTACTCCAAGTTCCCGGCAAACCGCCGCTATCAATTCTTTGTGCTCAGATATGTCCATCAATCCTTGCCTTTCCCCCATGGCGTTGCCTCGCGACCAAGCCCCGCCGTGGAGTTGGCGCTGTTGCTCTCGGAACCCCGGCGCGTGCGTTGTCGCATGGCTCGCGGTCTTCCCACCTCACGCGGACGTGCATTCGGTCTCCCTCTGTGGGAAAGAAAAAGAACCGACAGCCTCTCCAGCAGAACGCTGTCTGACTCATGCAGTAACAATAGGACAGCAACAGGCCCGGCCCAGTTCCTTCTGCGCGCCGGGGTTATGCCTGAGCGGCAAAGTCCAGTCGGCCCGCGCGCCAGTGCCTTCTTGCCGACCGGCCGTGGGTCGCTCCGCCGCCGATCGGCCAGGGGCGCCGCGCTCGCTAAGCGCCTGGTTGCTCTTGGGGCTGGCGTTTGAGCGATCTTCTCCCGACCGCCTTTGCTTTCGATTGTGATAGGCACACTGACACGGTTCCGGGCGTCGTCCGTAGAATCGAGGCAATCGAATTTCTCTCGAACCCCAAGCCGGCCAGGATGAGTATCAAGTCCTTGTCCGGCTTGCCCCTTAGTTCCTCCGTGTGGGTCACAAGATAGGCGAGGCAGTTCGCGATCCGCTCAAGCGACGGTTCTGCAAGCCCCTTCCCCACAGCTGCACGCTCCATGCTCTTCTTCACCATTCGCTCTCTCCTCCTCTTGCTCAAGCGTTATCATACGATCGTTCGCGCGGCCTCCCAGGCCATATCGCGACTACCGGCCAAGTTCCTCAGCGATGAACTCAAGATAGGCGATAGCATTCTTTGCCCTCTCTTTTGTCGGCTTGATTCGCTTGTTGCGCTCGTCTCTCAGTTCACGTCCGGGGTGGATTAGATTACGCCATTGTCGCAACTGATGGGCGCCAGCGGCTGCATCCTCTGGAAGAAGAGGCGGGGTCAAGCGTAGAGCAACATTTAGCATGTCGCTCAAGCACCATTCCTCCAAGTCGTTAGGCGACTTCGGCCGCTGGTTTGCAGGTAACGAGCATGCCGCCTTGACCGACGCCGCTGAATCCCCCGAAAGCCTGTCAAGTAGGAGTGCCTCAGCAATTGAACCACACAAAACCATACAAATCTTTGCGGTCTTCTCTAAGCCCTGCGAGCAGGCGGCGTTGAGTTCGGCAATGTCCCTTTGCAGGATTTTTCGCAACTCCTCGCTGCAGACGAAGTCCAGGTCGAGGACGATGGGCACGTTTCGCTTTACTGCTTTTCTTACGATCGCATCCGCTTGGACGGGTTGAGTTGGCGCTGGCTTCTGTGGCGGCATAGCGCCTCTGATAGCAGCGAGATCATCTCGGGAAGCGTACTTCGAAAGGTTGATTCCATTCTCGGACGCTACCAATATAGCCGCGAGGTGACGCTCCAGGTGCGTCTGCCGCACCTTGTGTTCGACCAGACGGTAGATTTGTCGGCGCGAAACCCCGAGTTTTGACTGAAGCCTTTGGACCAGGTCTTGCTTGATTCTATCCATCTGCCCCTTTCGTATCCGCTCCTCTCTTACCACGCGCCGCTTTCAAAATTGAAAGCTCCTTTCCTATCGTATCAGGCGTTGAGTCGAGCATAGCGGCAATCTGATTGCGGTCAAATCCGAACTTCGAAAGAAAGCGAATCTTCTCCAGATTTTTAGATTCTTTCAGTGCACTCATCTGTAGCACGATAAAGCCGAGGGTAGCTGCAATCTGCTCCAGGGATTTGTTTGTTTTTTCTAGGGCCTCGGCATCAGACCTGGACCCGGTCGTGGTTCCCTTGGATTTTCCCATGGCAAATCGCTCCTACTCGTCCTTGTTGAGCTTGCCGAAAGGTGCCACTTGCGTAAGCGACGCCACGCCCGGCATCACGGGCGCGCCGCGCTCCCGCGACCCGACCTGATTGTCCGATTTCTGGACGTTCAACCTTCATCCATACCGTCCCTTGTGGGCGGCAAATCCGTCTGGGTGGGAAGTTTGCCTTCGCGCACCACTCCGCAGGGCGCAGGTTGCACTGTCTACGGGCGTTGGGCCGCCTCTTTCGGCCTCACGGGTTTCCCCATTGCTGCCGCGAACGGCAGTAAGAATAGCAAGCACAACGCCCCAAAGTCCAGCAGTTTCTCAGGGCTGATTGGCTCGGGTAATGAGTGTGGGAGCAGCGCTCACCCGCGGCGGCGGGACCGAAGCCGAGCTTCAGCAGTCCAAGGGCTGTGTGCCGCGCTCCGGCGGCACTGATGAGAGCGGCCCACCAGCTCAACCCACTCTGGGGCGGTGCCCACCGAAACGGCGAGCGGCGCACGTCGCAGAGCGAGGCGCGGATGCTTGTTCTGTTTCTCTGCGTTCTCCGCGGTAACTCCTCCCATGACCGGGGAGTGGCCAGAGCATTCTATTGACCTTCGGGGGGAAATCCGGCAGGATAGACGGCTGGCAGCACGACATTGAACCGTCTCCCAGGACAATACGAAACAACAGTATCAAACTCTATCGAGAATATGGAGGAATCATGAAAGAAGGAATCACTCGAAGACAATTTCTCGGAGCAACCGCTGCCGGAGCGATCGGATTGGCCGCGGGAGCTAAGTTGGCCAAAGCTGCAGCAGCATCCTCGGGAATCCTTCCCCCCTGGACGGCTTCGAAGACTCGCATCGGCAAAATCTATATCGGCGGGCGAGGCGGCTGGCCCAGCCCAACGATTGACCCCAAAGACGACATGAAGTGGATTGAGGCTGAGCTCGCTAAGCTCCAACCTCACTTCGCCGACATCGAATTCGTGGACGGCGGACACGTGATGAATCCTAACGAGTTGCCTGCGGTGAAGGAGAAGTTCCGCGACGTGGACGGCATCCTCCTCATCCACCTGAGCATGTTCATCGGGCAATATACGAATGACCTTCTCACGCTCAATATCCCCATCATCTTCTTGAGCCTGCCATACATGGGGCACGACTGGTGCACCATGGCAGCGCTTCAGAGGCAGGGGAAGAAAATCGAGCTTTTAGCGACCAGCGATTTCAAGGACCTCATCCCCGCGCTGCGGCCAATCCGCGCCATTCATCACCTCAAGCGAGCGAAAATCCTTGCCTTCCGGAACGGCGGCCCCCTCACCGACTATGCGAAATCCATCAAGAACCGCTTCGGGACCGAAATCAAATTCCTGCCCCGCGAGCGGCTCGTCGAGGCTTACAAGGCCGTTGACGAAAATCTTGCTAAAGCCGAGGCCGACCGCTGGATTAAGGAAGCAGAGAAAGTCGTGGAGCCGACGAAGGAAGACGTCTTGAGAGGGTCGCGGGTCTATTTCGCCCTGAAAAAGATTCTGGAGGACGAGAAAGCCCACCTTGTGACAATCCAGTACTGCATGGGTATCGAGGGCATCGAGGGGGCCTATCCGTGTCTCGGGTTTTCTCGTCTCGGCGGCGAAGGGCTCGGCGGCATCTGCGAAGGAGACCTCCCATCGAGCGTCAGTCATCTGGTGTTTCAATACATGACTCCCGAGCGAAAGCCCAGCTTCGTCACCGACCCCATTTTTGACTTCTCGAACAACACCGTCATCCACGCCCACTGCACCTGCCCGCTCAAGATGGACGGTATTAACGGTGAGCAGTGTGCTTACAAGATTCGATGCCAGCGAGAGGGACAGAAAGGCTCCTGCCTCCAGGTCAAGCCTCATGTCGGTCGGGAGACCACCATGGCCAAGCTGGTTGACGACCATACCATGCTCGTCTCCGCCGGAAAGATCGTCGAAATCCCCGACGTGGAAGACAGGGCCTGCCGGTCGAAGTTCACCACCAGGGTGAAGGACGCCCGGAAAATGGCAGACAACTGGTTCTACGGCCTCCACAGGATTGTCCTTTACGGCGACCACCTCGACGACATGAAACGCCTCGGCCGGTTCCTCGGCTTGAAGGTCTTGGAGGAAGGCGTGGACGAAATCCATCCGACCGCTGACTGGATCGAACGCGACGCGAATATCTACGCCTCGTATCCCATATAGGCTCGCCGCAGGCCGCGCCCGCGTTTTGCCTGCCGGTTGGCGATGGCAGTTGTCCTGTGGGTTCGATCTGGCGAGAAGGGGAGGCCCGCGCGATGTTTGGAGTGCGGGAGCTGCGCTCCCGCCTTACAAAGCTGAAGCAGCGCTTCAGCACTCCACAGGCTCTTGGTTTCGTTGGGCGAAGCCAGTCAGACGGGCGGGCGACGATGCGTCATGCCAACGGAATCTCTGCCGCCATGGGAATGCAAATCGCGCAGTTGCGAAACGACATAGGAGAGGGAAAAATGTCGAAGCCAAGATTGCTCCTGCTGAATCCGTTGCTCGTCTCGGCGGGTGCCGCGCTGCTCTTTGTGTGTGCGATTCCTTCTTGGCCAATGTACGCAGCCGAGAAAAGTTTGGTAACCCTCTTCAATGGCAAAGACTTCTCCGGCTGGACAATCACCGCGGCCGAGCCCGGGCACGAGAGTACCTGGCAGGTCAAGGACGGCATCATCGAATGCGGGCAGAAGGGCGGCAGTTGGCTGCGGAGCAACGAGGAGTACGAAGATTTCATCCTCAGCCTCGAATACAAAATTAGTCCGGGAGGCAACAGCGGGATTTTCATCCGCTCCTCGGAGCAGGGCAATCCGGCTTTTACCGGAATGGAACTCCAGATTCTCGACGACTACGGTAAGCCCCCCGAGCGCCATTCCGCAGGCGCCATATACGCTTCCGTTGCTCCGACGAAAAACATGTCCAAGCCCGCGGGGGAGTGGAATAAAGTCACGATTTTCTGCATCGGGCGCAGAGTGATTGACATCATGAACGAAGAGAAAATCGTTGACGCCAACCTCGACGACTACACAGCGCCTCTCGAGAACCATTCGCCCCTGGGCCTCCGGCTTCGGAAGGGATTCATCGGCCTGCAAAACTACGGCAATCCCGCCTGGTTCCGCGACATCAAAATCAAGCCTCTTCCGACGAGCGAGAAGGCTTGGGTCGAGCTTTTCAACGGGAAAGACCTTTCCCGATGGGTCGTCATGGGTAAGAGCAAGGAAGCCTTCTACGTCAAGGACGGCGTCATCGAGTGCAATGGAAAGGGAGGCTTCTGGCTCCGAACCGAAAAGGAATACGAGAATTTCCTCGTCGACCTCGAATTCAGAATCTCCAAAGGGGGCAACAGCGGCGTCTTCATCCGCTCGGCGGAAGCAGGCAATCCCGCCTATTCCGGAATGGAAATCCAGATTCTCGACGATCATGGCAAAGCCCCTAACACCCACTCCACCGGCTGCATCTACGCGGCAGTCGCCCCCGCCAAAAACGCGTCTAAACCCGCGGGCGAATGGAATCACATCCTCATCGGCTGCCTCGGGCGGAACGTATTCATCGTCATGAACGGCGAAGATATTCTTGATATAGACCTCGACGATTACGATAAGCCTCTCGAAAAACATTCGCCGCTGAAGGAGCGTTTGACAAAGGGCTTCATCGGCCTTCAGGACCACGGCAGTCCCGTCTCATTCAGGAACATTCGAATAAAGGAAATCGAGTAGCTCCGGGATTTTGACCAAACAGAAGGGAGGAGATGCATGAACTGCGATATGAACCGACGAGAATTCTTGAGAAACACCGTCGCCGCCGGTGCAGCGGTTTTATCCGCCCCCCGAACCATCTGGGCGGAGATGAAGTCGCCCAACGAGAAGCTCAACATAGCCGGAATCGGCGTCGGCGGGCGGGGCGAGGGCGACGTTGACGAAGTCAGCAGCGAGAACATCATTGCCCTGTGCGACGTTGACGAGAGTCGTGCCGCCGGGACGTTCAAGAAGTTTCCCAAAGCCAGAAGGTATCAGGACTTTCGCGTCATGCTCGAAAAGGAGAAGGAGTTTGACGCCGTCGTAGTCGGCACCCCTGACCATATCCATGCCCCAGCCGCCGTCATGGCGATGAAGCTCGGAAAGCACGTCTATTGCGAAAAGCCTCTGACTCACTCAGTATATGAGGCCCGGGTGATGCGCGAAACGGCCGCAAAATACAAAGTCGCTACGCAGATGGGGAATCAATTCACTGCCGACGAGACGCTTCGCCGCGGCGTGGAAGTCCTCCAATCCGGTGCGCTCGGTCCCGTCCGCGAAGTCCATGTCTGGACAGACCGGCCGATCTGGCCGCAAGGCGCCGACGCCCTCCTCCAGAACGTTGGCGTTCACAATGCGCTGCATGGCGGCGGCGCCGGCCCAGAACCACCGAGGTCTTTGAACTGGGACCTCTGGCTCGGACCAGCTCCGTGGCGTCCCTACGATCCATGCTATTTGCCTTTCAGTTGGCGGGGATGGTGGGATTTCGGCACAGGCTCTCTCGGCGACATGGCCTGCCACACAATGAACTTGCCGTTCTGGGGACTGAAGCTCACGGCCCCCACGACCGTCGAGGCGGAGGTCTCAGAGCTGAACCCCGAGACCGCTCCGAATTGGTCCATCATCCGATACGAATTCCCCGCCCGGGGGGACCTGCCTCCTCTGAAACTGACCTGGTACGACAAATTCAAGAAGCCGGCAGCCGAACTCTTTGATGGAGAAGAGGTCTCCGAGAGCGGCTCCCTCGTCATCGGCGAAAAAGGCAAGTTGTATTCCCCCGGCGACACCGGAGACGAATGGCATCTTCTCCCGAAATCGAAATTCGAGGGGTTTGAAGGTCCCCCGCAGACAATTCCCCGCTCGCCAGGACATCACGAGGAATGGCTCGTCGCCTGCAAAGGCGGCCCAAAAGCCATGTCAAACTTCGATTACGCGGGCCCGTTGGCGGAGGCGGTTTTGCTGGGCAACGTGGCAATGCGCCTCCTCGGAAAGAAGCTCGAGTGGGACGCGGCGAACCTGAAGGTCACGAGTCTCCCCGATGCAGACCAGTTCGTCCGCCGCGAATACCGCCCCGGCTGGACTCTTTAATGAACGCGGTGGAAGCGCGGGGCGCACGTGTGTCGCCGCTGAGATGTCGGGGAGAGACGCGGGCGCTTGAAGCGAGTACTGTGGGGAAGCACCATTTCGGTCTTATGTCGCGGTGCTTGGGGCGGATGGTAGTGCCGCTGTAGCCTGCTCGGCCGCGACCGGGCACAAGTGATACGAGTCAACTCTCAGGACCCGAAGGCACCGATGGAGATTCCCTTCGTGTTGCTTTGTGCTTCTGTGTCTTCGTGGTGAGGCGGGGGGAAGATCGGCCAAACGTAACCTCGCCCTTTGTATTTCAACGAGGTCCGTAAGACACCTTTTCCGGCCTGGGAGCTCCCTGGCCATACCTCTGGCACTGTCTTGGCATCTCCCCGAGTTTTCTCAAATTCGACCTTGCCGCGCCCCCATGAGTTGTGCGACGTTTTGGGGTGAGGCGCGGACAGAAATTCTCAGCACGCCCCAAAAAATCGAACCTATTCCATCCTCGACCGACTAATTTGCACGGAACGAATCGAAATGTCCGGACAGAACAAAATCCAGAGGCTTGAAGCGTTCGCCAGGCCCTGCGAGGCGATACTTCCTGGAGCAATACCTTTGATAGAAGAGAAGCGCCTCCCGGAACAGGCCGAGGTAGTAAGCTCGTACTACAAGCGGATGTTCCGAGCGGCCATCTCTTTGACGTGGGACAGAGACGTTGCGGAGGAAATCGTGCAGGAGACGTTCTGCTCCGCATTCAGCAAGCTGGACAGCTTCTCCGGCAGGTCGTCGGTTTTCACGTGGCTTTACCGAATAATGTTGAACAAGTACCGGGACCAGTGCCGAAGGAAGAGTCTCCTGAGGCGGCTGGGAATTGTTCGGGGGAAGACCGAGACCGACACAGGAAATGCAGCCTCCTCCGCTCCTTCTCCCGGAGCGCAGCTCGCGGTTTCGGAAGAAAGGCGGTTGCTGAGAAACGCGGTGGAGAGACTGCCGAAGAGACTGAGGATGGTCGTCGTGATGCACTATTTTGACGGTCTGCCAATCAATGAGGTGGCTGAGGTTCTGGATTGCCGGTTGGGCACGGTCAAATCCCGGCTTTTCGCTGCCAGAAAACGTCTTTTTCAATTACTTCGAGGAAAACTGAGAGATGGTTACACGAGTGCGATGTCGGAGAGTTAGGAAGCTGGTCCGGAAGTTGGCACCGGACGGCCTGACTGAAACACCGAGAGAGGTTTCCGAGCATCTTTTGGAGTGCATGGCGTGCAGAGGCATCCATGCTGATTTGCTGGGAATGGAAGAAGTCCTCGCGGGCACGAGGCGCTGGCTGGACGATGCGTGCCGGGACGTCTCATCTCCCGGCGCCATTCCGCTTGTTGAGACAGCTCCCTCGACTCGGGGGCAAGTTTGCTGGCTGCGTGCGGCGTTCGCGGGGGCGTCGCTACTTCTCATCGTCGCGGTGGCTGCGCTGCTTTTCCGACCGAATAAGGGGACCGAGCGCCGAGCACTGGTGAGTCCTGAGCCGCGGGCGCTGATAGTGACTCGGGACATCGCTTCGGCGGCTTCTTTGTGCATCCTGCATAATCTCGCGGAGGTGGAACTCCGGCACGAAGCCCCACCCCCCAGGTTCCCGGATAGACTCCGGATGCTCTCAACCCAACCGCGTCTTCCGCGGTTGTTGGAGAAGAGTCTCTCGGACTCCGAGAGAATAGTGACAAAGATGGCTGATTCACGAACAAACCTAATCAGGAGGATGGAATCATGAAACGCCTGACGACATTTTTGTTAGAGGCTCTTTTGCTCGCCGCAGTGGCTCTTTTCGCCGCTGGGGCACCCGCCTTCGCCCAGGAAAGCAAGGGCGAGGACGAGATCGCCGAGCTGCGTAGGCAGAACGAATCGCTGAGAAAGGAAAACGAGGAGCTCCGCCACGAACTCGACAGGGCAAAAGTTTCCGCTGAGAAGACCGAACGAGAGGCCCCGAACCCGAAACATAAGACCGTGGAGGAGATGCGGAAGGTCTCGCCCCGGGGCGAGGTGGAGAAGGCAAGAGAGGAGGCTTTCCGAGAAGCCTTGAGGCAACTTGAAGAGCTAAAGGGTGCCCACAAACCGAAGTACGGAGCGGGGGAGGTCACCTTGCGGCAAGTCCTCGACGCGCTCAAATGGAAAACCACGAAGCCGCCCTCGCAGGAGGAACTCACAAAGGCTACCGAGGTGTGGGAGGAGCTGGTCAGGCGCATAACCCCTGATCGGCTCTCGCAGCTGCTGAAGGTTATAACCCCGGATCAGCTCTCGGACCTGCTTGCAGAGCGGGGAAAATATGCCAGGGAAAAAGGGCTCAGCGGAAAGGCAAGGAAACTCGACGAAGCGATTATAGCCGGGGAAGATGTGGGACTTCTGACGCAGCTTCGGTTTGAACAAGTGGACCTGTTGCGAAAGTTGGGCAAAAACGAGGAGGCCGTCAAGGAGTTGAGGAAGATCATCAAGGAGAACGCCGACCCGGAGACCACCAACACGGCAAGATGGTCGCTGATCGAGATCCTTCAGGAACAGAAGGTGATGGACGAGGCACTCGCTGAGCTCAAGGAAATGCTTGCCTCGGCAAAAGACCCGGAGGAAAGAAGAAATGCCCTTTATGGAATGCTCAACCTTGCCGGGGATGACCCTGAGGCGAGGCTACGGGCAACCAGGGAAGCAATCAACTGGCTTCAGGGAGCGGTCGAAAAAGCGAGAGAGAAAGCGAACCGCGCCGCCTGCGCCGAAAACCTGCGAGAGATTGCGACGTTCGCTATAAAGTGGGCAGAGAGCCACGCCGGGAAGTATCCCGAGAAACTATCGGACATCCGTCCCTTCGGTGGATCCCTGAACTTCAACTGTCCCTCGGCAGGCGAGCCAAAGGTTACCACGGAGGACGAAATTGACTCGAATGCAAGCTACAGGCTTCGTAAGGGCTTGAAATTGACGGAAGGAACGCCGGCAGAAGAGATTCTTATTTACGAGCTTCCTTCTCACCATGGCGGCCAGGGCGGGAATGTCGCCTACTGTGACGGCCATGTCGAGTGGCTTGATGCTTCCGCATTGACGCAAGCCATCGCAAAGCTCGGAGGCGAATAGGGCCTCTTTTGAGAGCTCAGGGTGGACTCAGTTCCTTTGCCCGGGACAGGTAGTCTCCGCCGGACAATCGCCCCAACATTTCGACGCCAGAAAGGCGAGAGAGAGCCACACTCGCTCTCGCCTTTTTCATCTTTGCTTGAGCTCGCCAACCTTGACCGAAGCTGCCGGCCGCAGCCTCAGACCTGGTAAAGCGCCGGGGCTATCTCGATCCTTGTCTGCTTCTGCATCGCCTCGTTGGCCTTGCAGACGGTGACCACATTGCGGTATCCCACCATCACGTCGGCGAGCGGTGGGGTCTCCTCCCGAATTGATTTGAAGAAGCCCCTGAACTCGAGGATGATGTCGTTTTCTTCGCCCTTCTCCTTGCCTATCTGTTCCTGGGCTTCCTTGTCCATTCCGGGGATGTACTTCTTGCCGGTGATGAGGGTTACAACGGTTCTTCCCTCGACTTCCTGCTTATGAGCGAGTGCCAGCCACGCCGGCTGCTTCTTCCCCGGCTCGAACGCAAGCGTCCCGGTTCCGAGCGGGTATCCGAGAGACATCACAATCGTCCCATACGGCCCCATGAACTCCTCTGTAACCCCGTCGTAGCCGTTGGTGAGGATGGAGGTGTAATTCATCGTCACCTGGTTCGGGTACTCGATGAGGACGTTGATGTGGTCGTAAATGTCGCGTCCGTCCTTGTAGAAGAAGAGGTTCCCCACACCGCTGACGGCGACCGGCGTCGCCCCGAGGAACCAGTCCGCAACGTCCACCTGGTGCGCGCCGAACTCCGCCATCAGCCCGCCGGAAATGTCGGAACAAAGTCGCCAGTTGAGGACCTTCTCCCACTTTGGTTCCGGGCAGAAAGCCCGCCAGTCCTGATTTGAGTTCCACTGACAGCGTATTTGCGTGACGGGATTCTCCTTTGGCCCGAGGGCTCCCGACTCGACGTGCTGCAACGCCTTATGGTACATCGGGTTATACCGTCGCTGATGCCCCACCTGAAGAAACTTCTTGCTCTTTCTGACCGCCATCACCATGTCCTTCGCCTGCTCGATGGTGAAAGCCATGCACTTCTCGCAGAAGACGTGCTTGCCGGCGTCCAGAGCCGCGATGCTGATCTCCGAGTGCGTGTGCTGCGGCGTGGCCACCACTACCGCCTCAATCTCCTTCATCTCCAGAAGCTGCCGATAGTCCACAAACGCCTTGACGTTCCCGCCGGCCCTTCTCTGCCCCTGCCGCAGGTTGTCGGGGTAAATGTCGCAGACCGCCAGGATATTGGCATTTTTCAGTTGGGCGATGTTCTGCAAAAGCGTCCTGCCGCGGTTGCCTGTCCCGATAATTCCGACGTTCACGGGTCTTTCTTCTTCCCCGCCTTCGGGCGGGGCTGGCTCCTCCCCGGTGCTCTTTTTCGTCGCGTGAATTGCAAATGCTGCCGTTGCCAGACCCGCCGTGCGGATAAAACTCCTTCTTGACATCTTTTCTTCCCGCGTCATCTTCTCCTCCTGTTGAGCTTAACTTCCCACTACGAATCTCATTTTTTGTCAAAGTTTATCGCCAGAACTTTCACGGCCTCGCCCTTCTTCGGGCGTGGCACGAGAAGGGCTTTTACATCGGTATGTGCCCTGCAATACTTCTCCGTCCCCTCTGAACCAAGAACGAAGAAAGCTGTTGCCAGCGCATCGCTCACCGTTGCCGACTCCGTAACTGCCGTCGCGCTCACCATCCCCTCCGCCGGAAATCCCGTCCGCGGGTCAAGGATGTGGGAGTAACTCTTCTCTCCGACTTCAAAGAGTTTCTCCGGTGCGCCCGAGGTGGAAACCGAGCCATCTCTCAGACCAATCGTCGCAATGGCTTTCTCTTCCGTCGAAGGGTCGCGAATACCGATGTGCCACGCTTGCTGCCCCGGCGGCGAACCGATGGCGTACATCGAGCTTGCTCCGCTGTTGACGAGCGCGGCTTTCAGTTTGCACGCCTCCAGAACCTCCGCCGCGCGGTCAACCGCAACCCCTTTTCCGATACCGCCGAGGTCTATCTCCATCCCGCACCGCTTGAAGAAAATCGTCCTTTCCTCCTCGTCGAACACAACGTGCTGCATCCCCACAACCTCGAGAGCCGATTTTAACTCGCCCGAGGTCGGCAACCGTGGCTTCTTCTCGTAAAGCCCCCATGCCTTCACGAGCGGGGCCACGGTTATGTCAAACGCGCCATCCGACTCCGACCAGATTTGACGCGCCCGAAGGAGCAATCCGAAAAGCTCTGGCTCGACGCGAACCCCGCCTTTCAGCGAGGCATAGGCGTTGATGCGCGAAATGTCCGTGCCCGACTTCCAGCGGCTGAGCTGGTCATCGAGGTTGACAATCTCACGGAGAGCCTGCCGCGCCGCCGCCGAGAGATTCCCCTTGTCGTCGCCGTAGATGAGAATCTCGAAGACCGTCCCCATCGCGGAGACGGATTCGACGACGTCCGGCACCGGATTCGCAGGAGTTCCTGCTGGCTCCCCCGGCTTATCCGAGATTGAAAGGAGTTTTGCGTGCATCAATCGCGACAAGAAGTATCCTCCCGCGTAAAGGCGAGGTCCGAACTCGTTTTCATTATCGCCGATAACCGAGTTTCGTTTGCCGTTCCCCGGACATCCGGCGCCATCGGAAATGCAGGGTTTTGAGCCAATATCTCACGGAGGCCCTCCAGTTTCAAGCCCAGGTTCAGACCGCGTGTGGCTGTGCGTCAGTGGGACACGCGCGTGAGGTCGCGGCGTGAAGACACGAACTGAGTTGACGCTGGTCGGGGAGCTATGGCTGTGTAACGCCGACATCTTGACGCGCTGCACCGAAGTCTGTATCGTGGGGGTACTGGCGCAGCGGGTGGTGGCCCGCCGACGGAGTAAGTAGTAGCCCTCGGGCCAGAGGCGCCATTGTCTTTTGTGCAACGTCCTGGCGCCGTGTCTTCTTCGTAACGCTGAGCACGCAAACCGGGCAGCCAAGTTCGCTGTTTGAGGAATCGGTCAACGGAGTGAAGGCCACAACAACGTAGAGCGCCGACTTTGAGACCACTGAAATGGAAACGATAGCCGTTCCGCTCGGTCAAAGAAGCTATGACATCCTCATAGAGACGGGAAGCCTCGGACGGGTCGGTTTATCAGTCGAGGGGCTTGGCTTCGGGCGGAGGGGCATTGTCGTCTCCGATCCCCAGGTCAAGCGGCTCTACGGGACCGTCGTGGCAAAGAGCCTCGCCGACTCCGGCTTCACCATCGAGACTGTCACCATCCCGGCCGGGGAAGAAAACAAAACTCTCGAGACCGTGGCGCGCCTCTACCACGAAATGCTCTCCTTCGGTCTCGATAGAAAATCCTTCGTAGCGGCGCTTGGCGGCGGTCTCGTCGGAGACATCGCCGGATTTGCCGCAGCAACGTACATGCGGGGAATTCCCTTTGTGCAAGTTCCGACGACGCTCCTCGCCCAGGTGGATGCCAGCGTCGGCGGGAAAGTCGGCGTCAATCTCCCCGAGGGCAAAAACCTCGTCGGTTCGTTCCACCAGCCCTCTCTCGTTTTCATAGACCCCGACGTTTTGAAAACCCTCCCCGCAAGAGAACTGCGCTCCGGTTTCTCGGAAGTAGTCAAATATGGGGTCATCCGCGACGCCGATTTCTTTTCCTTCCTCGAGGAGCACTACGAGGATGTTCTCCTACTCAAGCCATCGGCCATCGAGAAAGCGATAGCCACCTCCTGCCGCATAAAAGCCGAAGTCGTCGCCGCCGACGAGAGAGAGGAGTCCGGGCTGCGAAGCACCCTCAATTTCGGCCACACCATCGCCCACAGCCTGGAGGCCCTCAGCGCCTACGAGACGTTTCTTCACGGCGAGGCGGTTTCCATCGGGATGGCTTGCGCCGCGGACATTTCCTCAAGGCTCGGTCTCCTTCCCAGAGCCGACGCCAACAGAATTGTCTCGGTCCTGAAGAATTCCGGCCTGCCGGTCTTGTTCTCTGGTCTCGAAATCGAGCGGCTCGTAGCGGGACTCCGGTACGACAAGAAAGCCCTCGGCGAGAAAGTCCGATTCGTTCTCGCGAAGAAAATCAGCGAAGTTTTTCTCTCCGACGCTGTCCCCCTCGACCTCGTCCGCGAGGTTCTGCAAGAAAGATGGGAAGCTGAGTGATGAGAGTCGGCAGTGATTCGGCCCGCGCGCATCAGACTTGCTCAGTAAAGCCTCGCCGCACATACGCCCGAGAAGTCAACACCTGTTCCCGTCCGTTTGGGGTTGACAATCTCCGCCACCTCGCTATACTGACAGTGGAACCCGGGCACAAGGGGGTAGCTCGATAAATGTCGGGCGGCGTGCCCTAACCGGAGAATTGTGGGCAGCCGTGCCCGTCGTATTTCAGGAATTGCGAGACCAGACCTTGAAAGCTTCGATTCATCGTCGAACTGAGGGTTAACACGTAGTTGCGCCGGATTCTTATCGGGCGGGTAAGGAGGAAGCGCAACGCAGCAGTACAGCATTGGAACTACAAAGCGAAAAAGCGCATCGGTCTATGCCTACTGTACTTCACGACGCGCCCTACAGCTTCGTCTTTTTCAGCTCTGACCAGGGCGAGCCCCCTCACATTCACGTCAGGCGCGATCGGCGAATTGCCAAATTCCGGCTCAACCCTGTTTCGCTTGCTAAGAATAGGGGGTTCAAAGAGCCCGAGTTGAACAAGACCGCTCGCCTCGTCGTAAAGCATCATGAAAGACTATTGGAGGCCTGGCATGACTACTTTGGTTCTTGAGAAAGAGCCGGTCGCGGTTAACCTCATTGTAACAAAAGAGAAACTGATTGTGGACCTTCACGATGGCCGCAGCATCCTGGTTCCACTGGAATGGTATCCTCGCCTGTTACACGCCTCTCCAAAAGAGCGGAACAACTGGCAGTTGTTGGGAGGGGGCTACGCCATCGAATGGCCGGACCTTGACGAACATATTGGCATCGAGGGATTGGTGGCCGGGCGACGCAGCGGCGAAAGCCGAAAATCACTTGATCGATGGCTGGCCGCTCGTCAAAGCACGGCCCGCAGACGGAGGAAAAGGTAGCGAGGTGGAGCGCTGCTCAGTCGGAGTTGCCCCGTAACGACTCCGTTGAGCCGAAGTCTCTGGCCTCGTCGAGCGCTGAATGCCCTCATGGAGTGGTATCTCCTTCACAAAGAAAGCCTCCTTGAGGATTGGGAGCTTGCTGCGAGGCACCAGCCCTTGAAAAAGATTCCCCCTCTGGAGTGATTTGCCATGCTGGAAGGTATCAGTGCGCAGTATGTTGACGGCTACAACATCCGGGTCCGCTTCAGTAACGGCGAAGAGGGCGTCGTTGACCTTACGGATGCCCTCTGCGGACCTCTCTTCGAACCGCTCAAAGACCCCGGCGAACTTCAGACGTTTCGAGCTGTCCGACGTGTTTCGCACGATCATATGGGAAAATGGCGCCGATCTCGCGCCCGAATACATCTATGAAAAGATGGTCGGACAAGCCCGTGGTGCCACCCTATAGAACCCGCGCCGCTGCCTTCTCACGACATTTCCCCATCCAAGGGGCAGGTAATCCGCAAATCGGTTGAGCCAATAGCCGCCCGCTTTCGCGTTCGCGCGGTGCGAAGGATGATCAACCCCGGATTCCCTGCCAGAGGTTTCGGCCCGGTGGCTGCGGTTCAGGTTTCGGTCAGGTGCATGATGTCCCTTTTTTTTCGAGCACTGTTTGCGGTTTTGGCTCTGCCGGGCCTTTCAGCCGGAGTGATTCCCATTATTGTTGTGTCAAAGGACCCGTGGCGCGGCGAGGGTTCATTCTTCGGCGTTGCACTGCTCGCGCTCGGCGCCCTTGTTGTCGTGTGGTGCGTGCGAGATTTCTACACGGTCGGGAAAGGAACGCTTGCGCCTTGGGACCCGCCGAGGCATTTGGTAGTCGTCGGACTGTATCGGTACACCCGCAACCCGATGTATATCGGGGTGTTACTGTTGATTGTGGGGTGGAGCATTGCAGCGGGTTCTCCGTTGCTTGCTTGTTACGCCGTCGCCCTTGCGATGGGCTTTCATCTCCGAGTGCGGTTTCACGAGGAGCCCCGGCTCAGAAAGAAATTCGGAGCGGAGTGGATTGCCTACTCTGCTTCAGTGCCCAGGTGGGTGCCTCGTTTGAGTTCTCGAAGAAAGTGAGTCGTGCGCCAAGCAAAATGCGCGGAGTAAGCCGATGCCCGTCCCGTCGGTTCGGACATTCCCGGATAAACATTAACCCTGGTTTGCAGAGCGTGAGACCGCTGTCCCGACCCCTCGCGATTGCTCACGTCTGCACTAAACCGTAGTTCCGCTATTGCACCGGGGGTATGATGTTTGCGTGGTGGGAGTT
>CAYZXL010000011.1:0-117570 GCA_964482435.1 uncultured Verrucomicrobiota bacterium | reverse complement strand
TCGACCTTGTTCCGTCGAGGGTGCCTTGCTCATTGCCATACATCCACTGGTCCGGTCCTGGCGCCGAAATCGTTCCCGGCCCTGCGCCGTCCACGCGAAAGTCAGTAAATACTGCCGTGGTCGTAGTGGCTGCGAGGCGGCTGCAAAGGAAGATGCCTATCAAGACGGGGTCAGTCATCGCCACCGTCGCTTGGGCCGCGGCCTGGTGGGTCCAATTCTCTCCGTCGAGGGAGTAATCGCCATAGAAGGTGTCGCCTTCACGCCTGATTCTGGACCAGAAAGGATAGGCCGGAGGAGGTTCGTGGGCGCCTGCCCATGGTGAGGTACCCGCATCCTGCGTCAGCCTCCACCGGCAGAAACCACCGGCACCTCGTTCGATGGACTGGGAGAAGTGCGGGGAGCCGGGGGTTGTGTTCTGGCGAACCATCACGCCGGCTTTCGGCCCCGACGGGTCGCCCAGACCACTTATCTCCAACAGGCAAACCGAGATGGAAAAATCGCCCGAGGCTTCAAAGTAGAGGAAACGAAAGCTGTCTGCAGCGACATCTATATCGCCCCCGTGAGTGGTCACCGTGTACGTACCGAAGGTTTCCGGGTGGTCATCGGGATCGTAAATTGTGTCTCCGGGGGTTGCCGTCCCGATATCCTCGGCGGTGAACTGCCAGGGGTCTCCCGGGATGTTGCCAGAAGAGTCGTTTGCCGTCGTCCCCTGGCCCTCGTCAAAAGTCCAATGCCTTATTAGCCCTGTCTCGATATCTGCATTGACGACACTCACGGCGGCTGCCAGGATCATGAACAAGAATAATAAGACTTGCTTTCTCATCTCTCGGCCCTCCCATTCAAAGATTATGCTTGAAATTATGACTTGCCCTCAACGGAGTGCGGAGCAACTCCGCGTAGAGTCCCGAGGGTGTGGTTGAGGCGAAACTGTCGTCCACCGACCAGACAGCCAGGGGAAACGTGAGAAGAGACAGAGTTGAAACCACTGCCAAACCCTTCGAGCAACGATTGAGCCCTTTCTCGATTCTTGTGCTGGAATCTCCCAAATGAGTTCCAGTTATCACATCCGGCGACGTCCGCCGAGAGTTATCTCTATTCCTCAGTTCTTTCGATTGAAGGGGCTGACGGCGGGGAGGAATTCCGGGCGGGAACGAATGATACAAGGGAAGACGTGTAACTGCACGAGCATCCCGGAAACCCTCCTGGTGAAACCGGGAAAAGTAGGTCAATCGTACGCCGTCATGCTCCTCAGCTTGGACAATATACCTCTCACGTCTCCCGCGTCAACCAAAAAAATCGCGACGGACGCACTGCCTCACTTATGGGGGGGCACGGGTCCCAAAGAAGCCAGGACTTCGACACGATAACAGGATGGACCGGATAATCCTGAAAATCCCGTCAATTCTGTCCCTCATTCCTCTGCCGTGTGCTGGCCGCGTAGCGGTAACTGTCAGGCCAGGTGAACGCAGATGCACGCGGCGACACGCACAGCCCCCGCTACACACCCCAGAGGGCAGGTGGGCTTTTGCTTTCTCCCCTGAAAAGTGAGGCGGCGCCGTTTTCTTTTCTTCGGTCTTGACTTGAGATTCTCAACTGTGTTGAAATGACATACATTGAGTAGCTGTAACGGTCATTTGAACTGAGGAACCGTACGTGAGGAGAGTGCCTGTGTTGGGGTCTGCAGTGTCCCCAGGGGCCTTCATCGCCTTAGAAGGGAGGGGGAACCATGTCGGAGAAAGCGGCCGCATCTCAGCAAGTCACTCGCGCTCGAGCCAGCGAGTGCATCCATGAAGCAATTCTCGATATGTCGCTTGCTCTCATATCGGGTGCAACACGATGCCGATGGCTCGGGATAAGGGTCGAGCAGGAAGGGGATTTCCCGCTTGTGCGGTGGCAGGGGTTCAGCGAGGATTTCGTCGAGAAGGAGCGAAGCCTCCTGCCACCGGGGGTGGGAAGTAGATTGTCGCCCGAGGAACGGTTAGCTCGCCTGGAATGCGCCTGTGGACGGGTCATCCGGGGCGAACGTGCCTGGTGCGAGGAGCTTTTCACGCCCCACGGCTCCTTCTGGGTCAACGACCTCTGCGACACAGACAAAATCCCAACCAGCGCCGCGCGGGAGATGCGCGGAACGTGCCTCCGCGAGGGCTGCCAGTCTTTTGCCCTGGTGCCTTGCCGGCCAGACGGCCGGACTCTCCTCTTGCTCCACGTCTGCGACAAGCGAAAGAGGCTTTTGTCGAAGAGGCTTGTCGCCAGGCTGGAGGAAACCGGTTGCCACCTCGCCGAGCTGGTTTTTCAGTTGCGGGAACTGAAGCTGGCCGAGTCGCAGCCCCATGAGGCCGGATTTAAGGGACGGCGGATTCTCGTCGTGGACGATGAGGAAGATATGGCGCTCCTCGTAAAAGGAATGCTGGAGGCGAAAGGGCACCATGCCGCGGCTGCGACCAGTGCTGAGCAGGCGATGGAGATTTTGAGCAGAGAGCGATTCGACCTCGTCGTGTCAGATGTCAACATGCCGGCAATGTCCGGTCGGCTGCTTGCCGCGGAGATTCGGAAGCGCTGGCACCCCTTTGCGCCCCCGGTCGTTCTGATGTCCGGAACCCCGTCGGACCAGATGGCTATTGGCGAGGAAGGCTCAGAAGACGTGGCGGGATTTCTCGCCAAGCCTTTCCCAATGGAGGCGCTGGAAGCTACCATCCGCGCCACATTGCGCTGAAAGGGGATTGCAGCGCTCCCGGCCGGTTGCTCCTCCAAACAGATTCTAAGGCCTATCCCGGCTGGCCGGCTGACGAGAGGCAGGAGGCGCAAATAATGCTGCCTCAGCGTATCGGAGGCAGAGTGCCTGGGCGACGCCCGGAAGAGACTTAGTCCCGACGGAGTAGTACATGGTCAGGATTGTGCCGTCGTCGAGCTGGACGGTGCTCGGATAGCCGCAATCGGTATTCGCGGAATCCCAGGCAAGCATCTGCCGATTCTCATAATCCCATGTTCTCCCACCGTCGCTGCTCAAGACGCATCCCATGCCGTAGGGGCGAAGCCGGTTGCCGTATGTAACGAGCAGTTTGCCGCTTTTTAAGAGGCAGACGTCGGCGGGATGCTGTCCTTGCTTCGTGAGCTTTCGCGGCGAAGACCAATGGCGCCCGTCATCGCTGGATTCGGTGACCGAAAGTGCCCCGCCCTCGGTCCGCACGACGGCGATGAGCTTGCCGTCGGGGAGAAGCTGAAGCGACGCCTCGTTGTGGCCGGCGAGAATCAGGGAGAAATCGCCCCAGGTGCGGCCGTTGTCCTTAGACCGGATGATGCCAGAATAGTCGTTTGCTTTTCCGTCGAGCTTCTCCGGTCCTTTATACGATGGATTCCGCCCTCCGTAAATCGCCATCAGCGCCGTGCCATGCCTGTCGTGGATGATCCTGCCAAAGGGAGAGCCGTTGATGATGGGCCCCGAATAGAGCTTCTTCTTCGCCGACCAGGTTTTTCCGTTGTCCGACGAGATCACGTAGAAAAGCTCGTACCCGCCAGTGGAAGTGTCCCATTTTCCCTGCGAGTTGTAGGTGCTGGCTTCCGCATAGCCGACGATGATGGCGCCGTCGGCCATCTGCCCGAGAGAGGGATTGCGGTCGTCCCATTTGCTGTCCACAATGACTATGGGCTTCGACCATGTCCACCCGCCATCCTCAGAGCGAATCCAATCGAGTCGCCCCTCAACGCCGATATGCGGTGCTCCGCCGCGGATGACCGCCCCGAGCGATCCATCCTTGAGCTTTATCATGACGGGGAAATATCCCTGCTCTCGCGCAGCAATAACCCTCTCCACCCGCTCAGCTTTGCGAACAGCGGTTTCGTCTCGCCCTTCCTGACAAACACCGCTGTTTGCCAAGCAGGGAAGAAGAAATAGAAGTATGACGACGTTTTTGGACATCTTCATTTCTCCCGAGGGCCATCTCGGCACTCAAACATAACCCGCGCTTTCCGCAGAGGCGCAGCGAAAGAGGCATCACAACCGCGCAGGCTGCGAGGCGGGATTTCTCTGCGAGAACACCACCCTTCTTGCCAGCAGCAAGACCCCGCACATGGCGGGGACGATGCGACGCTCATCCTACCAGAGTCGCGCCAACAAGACCAGACCTCGCAAAGGGTGTGGCTACGCATGAGTGGGAGGTGGGGCTTCGTGGCGCCGGCATCTTGTCCTGGTCCGCACTTGTTGGGGGGTGTCACAGCAACGAGGGGCCCAGACCCAATCAGGCCCCGCACGGGATGAAAGAGAGTGGAGCGAGGGGCCTCTCTCGATTGAATGTGGCGCCCCCTGCGGGGGCTCGGGGTTGGCTTGTCTCCAGGGCATCCACGGGCTTACGCCCGGTGGCAAGGGGAGTGTCGCCCCCTGTGGGGGCTGAGGAAAACAACCCGACCTCACGCGCCCCGTGAAGAGAGTGTCCCCTCCCACACGGGCGACACAAACGACGAGCCTCGCCGGCGGCGTGGTCAATCCCCGCAGGGGATGAAACACAATAGCCACGGGTGTCAACCCGTGGAACCAGATGCCCAAATTCAATTGAGCCCGCGCAGGGGGCGGCACAGAACGAGTCATACCTTCTTGAAAATTCTACTCCGTTTCGATCTTCACCACGAAGGCGCGGCGTTGCAGTTGATCCCGCCGAAGGCGGGACCCGAGGCCCACTCTCGCACTCTGCCACTCAAATGTAGCCGCACCCCTCGGAAAAATCGGCTTGCATAGTCTGGAGGCGATGACGTTATTATCACTGCGGACGTCGCGGACAAGCTGCGGCGGAAACAAACACTGGGGGATAGAGATGTTTCGGTATGAGGTGATTATCTATTGGAGTCAGGAGGATCAAGCCTTCATCGCCGAGGTTCCCGAACTCCCCGGATGCATGGCAGACGGGCAGACGCCGGAGGAAGCTCTCGGCAACGCCCAGGTCGTCATCGGAGAATGGATTGAAACTGCCCGAGAACTCGGACGCTCGATCCCGGAGCCCAAGGGACGACTCCTCTTTGCCTGAATGACAACGGGCAGGCCCCTCTCGCGAGTTTTCTCTCTCGGGCTCGTCCTAAACTCATCGTCCGGGCGCGCTCCGCGAGACCTTCAGGGCTGCCGATAGAATTGCCGGGATAGGCGGACGATTTCGAGAATCCAGTCGGCGGCAGCATAGAGGCTGGCGACGGGGATGAACTCCTTTTCGGTATGTGGGTTCTCAAATCCCATGCCGAGAAGCACTGATGGAATTCCTTTTTCGTTGAGGACATTGGCGTCGCTCCCACCGCCCGATTTCAAAATTGAAGTTTTGTGCCCGAGGCTTTTCGCGGCGGCAATGGCAAGTTGAACCAGCGGCTCGCCGCTCCCGACGGAAAAAGTCGTAAAATCGTGTGCCACCTCCACCTTCGCTTTCCCGCCGCGATTTTTTGCACTTTCCAGGAATTGCTCCCTCATGTGCGAGACTTGCCGCCCCAGCTTCTTCTCAGAAAAACTCCGCGCCTCGCCTTTGACAACCGTCTCCTGCGGGACGATGTTTGTGGCGGTGCCGCCGTTGATGATGCCGATGTTGGCGGTGGTCTCCTCGTCAATTCTCCCGATTCTCATTGACGCGATGGCGGCGGAGGCAATGGCGATGGAGTTGATTCCTTTCTCCGGCTCGACCCCTGCGTGGGCAGCTTTTCCACGAACTGTCGCGGTAATCCGAACCGCCGAAGGGGCAGAGGTTACAATGCTTCCGACGTGAGTGTGGCTGTCGAGGATGAAAGCGAATTTCCCCTTCAGCATCGAGAAATCGAGGTTCTTCAGGCCGAGAAGGCCTGGTTCTTCCGAGACCGAGAAAAGAAGCTCGACGGGACCGTGCGGGAAGCGGCTCCTCGACAATTCTCTCGCCAGTTCGCACATTGCCGCCACGCCCGCTTTATCGTCCGCGCCGAGGATGGTCTTGCCGTCGGTTCTGATCGTTTTCCCGTCGAAAATAATCCGGAGCTCGTCGTTCGGGACGACCGTGTCGAGGTGCGAGACGAAAATCAGGCCTGGAATCGAGGTGTCCGTGCCCGGGACAGCGGCAACCATGTTTCCGCATTTTCCGCCGAACCCTTCGCCCGCTCTGTCTCGTTTGACCGAAAGCCCGCAACCGCGCAGGATGCTCCCCACGTACTTTGAAATCCTGACCTCTCGACCAGATGGCGAAGGAATTTTGAGAAGCTCGATGAATGTCTTCAACACGCGTTGCTTGTTCATGCCGCTCCTTTTCCGATAAAGGCTGTTGCAGCGGGAACCGCACGGGACGCCTCGGTTTCGTCTTTTGGGGACATGGTAAGACACTCGCCTCAGGGCGTCAATACCGTCTCGCCGAAGCGTACGGCTGCGAATCGGTGGCAGATTTGAAGCCTCGACCTCAACTCCTCTCGTGGCACGGGCGTCTCGCCCGTGGTTGGCGCTGGGCAAGGTTGACATGGGCAAGATGCCCATGCCACTAAAATACAGCAGCACGCCCTGGCGATGCCGCGCTGGAACGGCTTCATGAAACCGGGTATACTTCTTTCTGGTTGCCGGCCGCGCGAAATCACTCGTGCAAAGCACAATGAGCGCTCATTGGAGGCGCCAAAGACATGAGGACAACCGTGCGTTTGAATAGATTTGGCTTGCTCCTCCTGGCGGTTGCCGCGCTGGTTCTTTTCCCTGGCTGCTACACCGTCCCCATCACCGGCAGGCAGGCTATGATTCTCATGGACGAGGGAACGGAGTTGCAAATGGGTGCCAGCAGCTATGCCGAGATCAAGCATAAAACCGAGGTTTCCACCAATCCGGCTCTCAACACCCGGGTTCAGCGGGTCGGGAGCAGAGTTGCCGCCGCGACGGGACTCAACTACGAATGGGAGCTCACCGTCTTCGACGGCCCGAAAACGGTCAACGCCTTCTGCCTCCCGGGCGGCAAGGTTGGCATATACACCGGAATTCTCCCAATCGCGAAGAACGACGCGGGGCTTGCCACAATCATTGCGCACGAAACTGCTCACGCTGCCGCGCGGCACGGGGCTGAGCGATATTCCCAGGAGATGATGCTCGGCCTTGGCGGGGCGGTCATCGGAGAGGCTATTGCCGGTTCAGATAAGCAGACCCAGGACTGCGAAAAATGGAAGGTCGCCTACGGGTTAGGCTCGACGCTTTTCGTTGCCCTTCCGCACAGCCGAATGCAGGAATCCGAAGCCGACAGAATGGGGCTTGTTTACATGGCAAAGGCGGGCTATGATCCGCGCGAAGCCGTCGGTGTCTGGGAGAGATTCAAGAAGTACAAGGACGAGCGGGGCGACACGCAAATCGAGTTCCTCTCCACGCACCCCACCGACGAGACGCGAATCAACGACATCAAATCGCAGCTCCCGGAAGCGATGCGATACTATCAAGCGGCGACGGGAAAAGAGGTGCCCTCCGCGGAACCGGCCGAGACGGGTCTGGTTGGGGTCCCCGTCGTGAAGCCGGCGGCCGTGGCGCCCTCCGCAACGATGTTTCTGAGAGCACAATGCCCCAACTGCGGGAAAGTCAACCGAGTCCCCTTCTGCTCCTACCGCGGCCAGGGCATCCGCTGCTTCTCCTGCGGCCGAACCTTCGAGTGATTGTGGCTGCGGCAATGGAGAAATCTCCGCCCCTTCGTTTACGGCAAAGCGGGGGACAATGCCTCGTCCGGCGGAACGCGTCGAGGGGCGGACGAAAAGGAATCTCCACTGAAAGTGGGCCTTGCCCCCAGGGCCCGAATGTGGTAATTTGAGTGTGTCATTGCATCTGGGGCGACTCGAGGTCGCCATTTTCGCGGAGCGCTATCGGCACGGGCAAAAAGGGAAAGGAGGGGCAAAATGGGAAAGACCAGCGTTCTTTTTGGGGTATTGGTCCTGGGACTTGGGGGGGGGGTATAACGGGCCCTGCCCGTAGCCAGCCCGCTTCAGAGGTAACCGACCTGAAATCGCTCGTCGAGATGTACAATTCCGGGAAGTTCACCTGGTGCATCTGCTGCCAGGGACCGAGAGGTTTCGTGTGGAAGCCGGTCTGTTCGGCAATTTCGAGGCCTCGAGTCTGAGCCCGGAGCAATATGCGATTTTCCTCTCGACGATAGCAACCCTGGCGTCAAACGGGGTGAAGGTCAGGACGCTGTACGTGTGGGAGAGCGACGCCGACAGGCATCTTTATATCTATACTGAGTCCGGCAAGGTCATCGCATCGTATCCGCCACCTGACGGGTACGATCCGTACAAGCTGTCTCGGAGGCAACTCGAGGGAGAAACGGCCCTCGATCAGGAGCAGGGCGAGGAGCTCATCAATTCCCTCGACCCCTCGAGAGTTATTCTTCGCGTCGAGGTGACGGAGGGGCCGGTTCCGATTGCGCTGCCAATCCTCCAGCCCGAGTTGTCAGAGGCAGCCGTCCTGCCCGGCGGCTTCGGCACCCTTCAAGGAGGCGGCGAGCCGGCGCTGAGCCTGACGACCCTTTCGCAACAGCCGGCTTTTGACTGGGTGCTGCGTCTGAACAGCCCGGGGATTGATACGTGGATTCCGATATGGCGGGCGAACGATCTCACGCTGCCCGCGACCGGCTGGGGCACCCCGGACACAAGGACGATCAGTACGGCTGCGGATTCGATTTTAAAGGACATCTCCGATGAACACTCTTCCGGCCTACGGCTGCGCTACTACTTCACGCCTTATCTGGACACGACCTACGTCCAGGCGCCAGGCCCGCAGAGTCTGACGGTGAAATATGTCACGACAAGGAATATCTCGCCGACAGCGTATCTGTGGAAACCTGGATGGTGGGCGGGAGGTGCGAGCAAGCCTGCCGCACAGGTGCCCAACGGAGGGCTGGGGTCAGGGGTATATGTCTACGAGGCCAGCTTCAGCAACCAGGACTTCGTGGGGAAGGTACCGGACCACATGGAACCGGGCACAATTTACAAGTACACGTTTGAGTGGGCGGCGGGAGCCGACACTTTCCGGACATCGGTCCCGACAGTGCGCACCTGGCCGAATCCCGGGAGCATCGGCGATTTCAGCTTCATCGCGTACGGGGACAGTCGCTACAAGGACTCGAGTACGACATTCAATGCAGATCACCGCGACGTAGCCTGCCTGGGCATCCTGGGGTCCCCTCGGCCCGAGAGCAACGGGGCGCCGCCCGCCTTCGTCCTCCACGTGGGCGATTTGGTTTACGAGGGAGGGCAGGCCAACCAGTGGATTCCCCACTTCTTCCGTCCCGCGGGGGCCCTGCTGGGGCGCGTTCCGGTGTTCCCCTGCATCGGCAATCACGACTGGGATCCCAACGGCCTCGGGGTAGCCAAGTACACGGCACTGTTCAAGCTGCCAAGCGAGAACGAGAGGTGGTACTCCTTTGACTACGGCAAGTGCCATTTCATCTGCCTGGACGCGTACAGCGACTTCTCCCCAACATCAGATCAGTACCACTGGCTGATCAAAGGCGGTGGGCAGGATGCGGGGGACTTGCCGCAGGCATGGAGGGGGAAGACGGTATACGGAACGGTGGATCGTATTTTTGTGTACATGCACTTTCCGCCCTACAGCAGCGGACCCCACGGGACAGAGCAGGACCCTAAAAAACTGGATTACCAAAAGAGGATGGACTTGAGGGCCTACCTGGTGCCTAAGTTCGAGAAATACGGGGTGGACATGGTATTCACCGGGCATGAGCACCTTTATGAGAGGGTGTCAAAGGGAGGCATCCAGTACGTGGTGACCGGCGGCGGTGGTGCCCCCGGACATTCGATTAACCTGGGATGGAATTACGATGGAACGCCCGGTGCTGTCCGCCAGGCTTCGTACGACCAGAACCGCACGGATAGGGGGGACTGGCACCATTATTGCCGGGTGAACGTATCAGCCGACGGCGCTGTGGGTGTAAACGTTTGGAACAATGAACACAGCCTGCTGGATTGTTTGGAAATACCCTGAGGGCGGCGGAGACGCATGGGACGGCTTTTGGGCGCGATTATAGTCGCAGCTTTCACGCCGGGGGCCTCTGGTGATACCCACTATGCGGCACGCCCGGACACAAACCCCTGGGTTCGTCCCGCGTATCCCTATACATCTCCGGAGACCGCGACGCCCTACATCATGGATGCCATGGACGCCGCGGACCCCGGCGACAGGGTGTTCGTCCTCCCGGGGAGGTACGGATGGGACGGAGCTACGTATCGCGTAAAGCCGGGGGTCGACTTGATGGGTTCCGGGAGGAACGTGACGACCATGCTTGGGAGGGTCACGGTGGGACAGGGTTCCATGGTGAGCGGCTTCCGGTTTCTGGACACCGGGGTTTCTGCCTACTCGGGTGGCATAATCAACGACTCTCTCTTCGAGAGGGCGGTGGTTAGCGCGCGACCCCCGGCCACCGTGCGGCGCTGCACCTTTACTGGGCCAACCCCCGCATACGAGTCGGCGATCGGCGGCATGTACGGAGGTGATCTGAGGGTCCTGGACTGCACTTTCGACCTGGCAGGGGAGGGGATGGCTATAAGCGTCTGGAACGTGCAGCAGCGGGGGCTCACCGTGGCCCGGTGTCGCTTCAGGCGGTGCGCGACGGCCATTTCGGTGGGCGATAGCTACGCCAGGGTAGACAATTGTCTTTTCATGGACAACGAGGTTGGGGTGGATACCGGGATTCTTGACCTGACGATCGAAAACTGCACGTTCTACCGCAACGAATGGGCCATTACCAGCAGCGTCAGCGGCTACTTGCAGAGCGTCAAGAACTCGATACTCTGGGGAAACACGAGCGGCAACGTTCTGGAAACGCCCAAGGAGTATAAGGGTGACATCTACATGCCGGTTATCACCTTCTCCGACGTCCAAGGGGGATACCCAGGCAAGGGCAACATAGATGCCGATCCCATCTTCCTCTCGCCGTCGGCCGATGAGGCGGACCTTCATCTGTGCGCCTTCTCGCCGTGCGTGGACGCGGGGGATCCGTTTTCGGGCTACGCCAATGAGCCGGAGCCGAACGGGGGAAGGGTGAACATGGGGGCCTACGGGAACACCTGGGAGGCGACGACAAGCGAGCTTGTGGATATGGACGCGGACAATATGAGGGACGATTGGGAGGTAGAGCACTTTGGAGCCCTGGAGCGGGACGGCTCTGGCGATGGTGACGGCGATGAGCTGGCCGATCACTGGGAGTACAGGTATCTGAGCGACCCGGACAATCCGGATACCGATGGGGACGGGCTTTTGGATGGAGGGGAGGTCTACGGCTTTACGCTCGAAGATGGCCAGGTTGTTTATTCCGATTTCAGCTGCGATCCCATCGTCGCTGACACGGATAATGACGGGACGCCGGACGGGAAGGAGGTGTCTGAGGGAACGAATCCCCTCGACTCATGGGACGCGTTCACGATAGTGAAATTGTGGATTGAGGACAACCGAATTCACGTTGTTCACCCGGTTCAGCCGCGGTGGATTTACAATCTGGAATCGAGCTTTTGGCCGAACGGTCCGTTTGGGACGCTGTGTGGCGATTGGGAGGGTCGGTAGGGGGTGCTCGGACACACTTTCATCGAGGACCTCAACCCGCACACGCATTTCTTCCGGGTTATGGCCCGTCCCCGCCCATGAGGCCCGCCGATAACCTCTCAGTGAGGGAGTCCCAGCAGGCCGCGGGACCATCTTCTTCCGTTCTCGGAAGGTCGCGGGAGTGAAGAGGTCACTTGGTGGTCTTGGTCTCCTCTTCTTTGAGGGCTTTTTCGAGCTCTTTTTCGAGCTCGGCTTCTTTTCCTTTCTCGATTCGGTCAATTAGCTCGAGCAACTTCAGGTCGGCTTTGCTCCACTTCGAGTCCTTTCCGAATTTCTCGACAGCCTTGTTGAGCCAGGTTTTTGCCTGGTCGTAGAGCTTCGCTTTGATGAATGAAAGCCCGACGTTGTAATAACAGGTCTCGTCTTCGGGGTCTATCTCGATGGCGCGGACGAACTCCTTGATAGCCTGGTCGAAATCGCCCTTCGACTGGTAGAGCACCCCGAGATTATAATGGGCCTCTTTGGAGTCGGGCTTGACCTCTAATGCCTTGCGAAGGTTTTCCTCCGCCTTTCCCCACTCGTCGGTCTTCAGCATGACGAGGCCAAGTCCGAGGAGCGCCTCGTAGTTTCTCAGGTTGAGGGCGAGGGCTTTCTGGTAATGCTCGACCGCTTTTTCGTTCTGTCCGAGCTGCCAGGCGGCATTGCCGAGTCCAACAAGCGCCCGCTCCACCTGCTCGCGTTCGACTGCGGCGGTCTCCGGCTGAAGCTTTAAGACCTCCTCGTACTCCTTCATCGCCTCCTGGGGCTTGTTCGTCTTCGAATGGATGCTTGCGAGGGCAAGAAGGATTTTCGGGTCGCCGGGAGAAAGAGATTTCGCAGTCGAGTAGGCGGAAAGGGCTTTTTCATAATTACCTGCGGCATCGTAAGAAGCGCCGAGGTTTCGCCAGGCCTGAAGGGATTTCGGGTTGATTTCCGAAGCCCGGAGGTATTTCTCGGCAGCCAAAGCCAATTCGCCCCGACGATGGTGGAGGTTGCCGTAGAGGAGAAAGGCCTGCTCGAATTGGGGGTTGAGCTTGATGGCCTCGTCGAGCTGCTGTTTTGCGCGGTCGAGGAGTCCCCTCTCAACGAAGATTTCCGCTAAGTAATAGCGGCTGAACCAGTTGTACTGGTGCTTCGGGTAGGCTTTTACCAGTCCCTCGGTCGAGGTTGCGAAGAAACCCGCCGCTTCCTTGCTGCGGCGAAGAGCGCGGTAGGAGTAACCCATCCGGAAGAGCATCAGGGGGTCCTTGCACCCTTTTTTGATGGCATCCTGGTAGTTTGTGAGGGCTTCCTTGTAATTGCCCTTTCCGTAGGCAAGATGCCCGTCCCGGACAAGCCAGTCCCAGCGGAAATCGTGGTATGGAGAGCTGAGGTAGTCCTCCCACTCGCCGCAGGAGGCAGCCGTTAGTACCGAAAAGGCAGCGATATATGCAAGTAGTCTCAAAACAGCCTTGATGTGGTTCATGCCTCATTACCTCCGATCATTGCTCCGGGGGACAGGATGCCTTCGGAGCAGACGTTACCCGTGAAACTCCGGTTCAATCTCTGCCAGAATGCGATCAAAAGCACCTTTCGGGTCGTCGCTCGCCGTGATCGGCCTGCCGATGACGATGTGGTCGGCGCCGGCCCGGACGGCTTCCGCGGGGGTCATCACCCTTTTCTGGTCACCTTTCGCCGCCCAGAGAGGGCGAATGCCCGGAGTCACAATCAGGAAATCTCTCCCTAATTTCTGGCGGATGGGGGCGGTTTCTTTCGGGGAGGCGACCACGCCGTCCAACCCGGCTTCTTTCGCAAGCTGCGCCAAATGAAGCACTTGCTCCTCGACCTTTCGGCGACATCCGACTTCGTCTTCGAGGATTCTCTCGTCAATGCTCGTAAGGACCGTAACTGCAAGGACTTTCGGGGGTCCGACCGACTCGCCCATAGACCGGCTTTCTTCAGAACCTGGCTTTTGCCTTTGTGCCGCCTCTGCGGCAGCCTTCATCATTTCAAAGCCGCCGGAAGCGTGAACGTTGAGCATTTTCACCCCCAAAGCCCCCGCGGCGGCAACCGCTCCGGCGACCGTGTTGGGGATGTCGTGGAACTTGAGGTCGAGGAAAACGTCCTTGCCGCGCTCTTTCAGCAGTTTGACCGCGGCTGGTCCGCAGCGGGTGAAAAGCTCCGAACCCACTTTATAGATACGCGCCCGGTCACCGGTCGCCTCGATTAACTTCTGCGCCTGGTCGAGACTCTCGACGTCGAGAGCGATGATTATTGTTTCCTCCGGGCTACATCGTTGCATCACAGAAACACCTTCCGTGGGTTGAGGGGGTGAGACGCCACCGGCTTCGCCATCGCCTTTTTCGGATTATATCACGCCTGAGGCCGGCGGATAGCAATCTGTTTCTTCGAGGGCTTTGGATTCCTGACGGAAAGATGCGGAACGAAGGCGTCCGGCTGAGCGTTGACAGTCATTGGGAAGGCGTGAAGAAAAATCGTGCCGAGGAACGATAGCTGGTATCAATATTGCTTATGGAAAACACGGTGTATTGGGCCTGGTCTCAGCCACCAGGCAAAAAAGTCGCATTTTTTTCTTGACTTAGCATGGGCTTTTGAGTGAAATGAGGATGGTTAATTGCATTGGGAAGGGTTTTTTACATCCTCCTGAGCGGCGCAAAACTATGAACAAGCGCGGTTTCACGCTCATAGAACTTTTTTTAGTTATTGCTATAATCTCCCTCATTCTTATGCTCACCCTCCCTGCGCTCATGACCGTCCGCCGGCAAGCTCTTATCGTCGGCTGCCAGAACAACATGAAGCAGATTTCCGCCTTTGTAGAGATTTACCGGCTCAAGTATGAGGGCGCCATGCCTTACGTTTTCTATGCCTCAGGTGGTGTTCTCGACCCGGAGCACAGAGGGGACCTGGAGACTGCCGATTCTGGACTGACGGAAATTGTCGAGAACAACGTTGGGATTCTCAAGTGCCCGGCCGACACGGGCTATGACGGAGTTGACTACGAATTGACCGAGCAAGGTGTGAGCTGCTACGCGTGCTTCGGGCGGAGCTACACGTGTAACAACAGCCTTTCCACTGACCCACCCGCCGATTATGTTCCAGGACAGCCGATCCTTTTCGACGTGATCAAGCGCGGTGACCTCGTCATCATGGTGAGCGATTTCTCGTCGGTGTGGCACGGAGCGGCGGCCTCGGGTAAGAAAGGCGTGAAGTATTTCCTCAATTTCCTCTACTTCGACGGACACATCCAGGGTAAGGAGTTCGAGTCCGACGAGGAGGCGAAGGTCTTTCGCAGCGAGTCCAGCCGCTGGTGGGTGGAATAGTCCAGCCTTTTTCCATCACTTCCCCTTGTTAATTCTCTCGCCATCGTGAGGTAGTCTTGTGTCGCGCACCGAACCCTCGGGCCTTTCTTCGTTCGCCGGGAGGAGAGGAGACCTCGTATAGGGCCGAAGCGACAGCAGTGGTGTGTGCGCCCGACCTATCCCCCACAGAAAAGGCGAGGCGTTGGCCGTCCCCGGGGCGAAGCCGCCGTTCACTCGTCCACGCGCTTGCGCATCTCATACCCCAACACCATTTCTCGCTCGGCGCAGGGGAAAAGCACAGACCGAACGCTGGTGCTCTGGTCATCTCGCGGCGATTCACCTCTTAGAGGCAGGCGAGCGAAGAAGGTTCTCGAAGAGGTAAAGGCCGCTCTTCCCCGGCGCGACGATGTCCACGTCTCCGTCGCCGTCAATATCGGTCAAGGTTTGATAAAGGCCGAATCCTGCCGTCGTTCCCTCGTCAATGACGTGCTTCTCAAATCCCTTCTTTTCGGGGGACCATTTGTAGTAGCAGATTATCCTCGGGTCGTTTTCGCCCGGGTCGTGCCCGTTGTGGGCATAATAGCGTTTGCCTGTGATTGCTTCCAGTTTCCCATCAGCGTCGAGGTCGGCGAGGATGATGGCGTGAGGTTGGGACCACGTCTTGTCAATCTCATGTTTCGTCCAGGTGCGTTTTCCGTCGGCGGCTTTTCCTTGCTCGAGCCAGAAAACGCCGTAGTTGTGCCCCATGCCGAAGAAGATGTCTGCGAGACCGTCACCGTTGAAATCGTGAACCGCGACCGGGATGCTGCAAGGACCGAGGTCAAACTCGTTATGAAGCACCCACTTGCCGTCGCGCTGGTCAGGCGGCGCTTCGTACCAGCCGGACGGGGCTATAATGTCGCCGCGCCCATCGCCGTCCACGTCGCCAAAACCTATTCCGTGCCCGCCTCTGCCCGGGTCAACGACGTGCTTGACCAGCGTGCCTTTGTCTCCCTCGCCGACTTTTTCGTACCACGCCGTCATCTGAGCTAAGTTTGGCAGGACGTCGGTTTTGCCGTCACCATCCACGTCGCAGGCTATTGCCGTTTCGGAATTGCCGGGGTTCTCGACGACGTGCTCAGTCCAGGGAGCGTCTTTGCCTTTAGGATTTTCGACCCAGGAGACTTTTTTGGAGAACCACGTCACCGAAACGACGTCCATCCAGCCGTCGCCGTTCACATCAAGCGGGATCGTCGCGAAATCGTCGAGATAGTTGTCAATGATTGGAATCTTACGCACGAAATGCTTCTTCCAGCTCGGTCCTTCGTACCAGGAATCCCCGGAAAGGATGTCGAGGACTCCATCGCGGTTGACGTCCAGGACGCCCGCCGACTCCGCGACGGAGTCTGCATTGATGACGTGCTTTTTGAACGAGACTTCTCCCGCCTGGATGTTTCCGAGGAACAAAACGAACGAGATTGACATCAAAAGCACCGCTAAGCTTCTCATATTACGTTTCCTCCCTTCCCGTCGGTGAGTGCATAACGATTCGGCCACTTATAGCAAAAGCTTCCCACGGGCACAAGGCTCGGCGGACAGGTGCCGCTGTGTAGCCGTGGCATCCCGCCCCGCGTTCCGCGGGGGACCGGTGGAAGATCATGAGCAAGACGCCCATGCCGGCACCAAAGCCGCAGCCTTCTTCTGTGTACAGCACGGCTGTGCGCCCACCCGAAAGTGGGCCCCTCGGGATCCTCCCAGGTTTTTTTGAGATTTTCCGCCAAATCTGGGAATATTTCTCCGGTTGTTCCGTAAGGTCTGATGAAAGACACAGGCGGACAAAGAAAGATTCAAGGTATGCCCGACCCGGAAGAACTCTCGGACAACGACGTTGTTGCAGCCTGCCGAAATGGAGACCACGAGAGTTTCGGGATTTTGGTCCGCCGCTATGAGAGAGAGCTGATGGGACACGCCCTCGCGCTATTGGGAAATCGTGAGGACGCCCTTGACGTCCTTCAGGAAACCTTTCTCCGGGCATTCAAATCCATCGGCATGTTCGAGACGGGAAGGAAATTCTATCCCTGGATATATGGAATCATGCGAAACCTCTGCGTGGACAGGTTCAGGCAAACGGCACGGGAAGGACAGCGTAGTGACCTGCTCTGGAGGCCAGCGGAGCTTAACTCCAGGTTTAGTGAGCTTGATGACCGTATGCGTTTGTTATGGGATGCCCTCGGAAAACTATCGCAGGAAGATAGAGAAATCATCGTCCTTAAGCACCTGGAGGGCAAAAAGTATGACGAGATGTCGCAGGTGCTTCAGATACCGCGTGGCACGGTGATGTCCAAGCTTTGCCGGGCACGCCAGAAGCTTAGAGAACTCGTCTCGAGACGAGTCAAGACCGACCCCTTTTAACGGAGCAAGACGAATATGACCGGCGAATGCGAAAGATTTCATGTGCTAATGCACGGATATTTAGACGAGGAACTCGCGCCTGACGAGGAGCGGGCAGTCCGGGACCATATCAGTTCCTGCGGCGAGTGCGCGAAGTTATTTGCGGAGATGCGCGAACTGGCAGGAGACCTCAACCGGATGTCGCTCGATTTTGCGGAAGCTGATATATGGAACAGGGTCGGAGCGAGAATCCTTCCCCCAAGTGAAAGCAAACGAGGGTCGCGCACTTTCGCAGGCGCGCTGGTTACATTCATGGTCATCTATAAACTTGTAGATTTGGCAGTCGGGTTCGGAGTTGCCATCCTTCTGAAGCCCGCCATCATATTGATTGTTGCCGTTCTGCTTGCTTCTCAAGGACAAAATCCGTTCCGACTATGCAAGACCTTGAATGGTGACTCGTCCGCTGGGCCGACATAGCGGCTTGCTGTCAGGACTGACGAATCTTGGCGAGTGGAAGTACGGCATTGCCGAGAACGAATTGAAGTTGAAGATCGGAAATGGACAGGAGGGTTCATCAATGCAAGAGAACATGAGCTCGACTGATGCGTTTGCCGGTGGGCAGAGGGTTGCTTTCGCAACGACCAGTCTGGTCTTAGGGATTGCCTCATGCATCCACATGCTCGGCCTGGAGAAAGCCATCCCGGCGATAATCTTTGGCTGGCTTGCCCTCAAGGGCAACGGGGGAGTCAAGCTCGGCAGCCGCCGAGTGTGGGCAACTGTTGGCATTGTCCTCGGCGCTCTTTATACTGTGATCGTGCCTGCTGTCATCATCGCGTTCTGGCCAAAGGTGAAAATTCTCATCGAGGCGCTTGAGAAGCTGTCCTGAACCCGGGGCCTCCGGGACCGGCAAAGAAAGACGACCGCAGCCTTTTCACGCCAGTTACGGCGCCCCCTGGGTACGGGACACAAGGAGGATGGAAAAAATGAGGAGAGTGTTCTCACTGCTGGTATCCATGCTGGGGGCAACTGGGTGCGCTCTTGCGGCGCAAACGCCGGAGAGTCCTAACCCCGCCGAACCGTTTCTAAGCCGCAAGTTTTTCTGGTCCTTGTCCCCTCCGCTCCTGGCGGCAGAACAAGGCAGGAAAGACTTCTGCTATTCGGTCAAGGACCCGTCGGTGGTCTTCTACAACGGGCGGTGGCACGTGTTTGACACAACTCGCAGTACCATTCGCAGCCACCGCGTCGAGTACGTATCGTTCCGCCGCTGGGAAGAAGCCAACGCCAGCAAACGCCACGTTTTGAACTGCCGCGGAACGGAGTACATCGCGGCGCCGCAAGTGTTTTACTTTCGGCCGCAGAAGAAGTGGTATTTGATTTATCAGGCGATTGAGAAAGGGCGCAAGCCCGCCCTCCAGCCAGCTTACTCAACGACGGAGAATATCGAGGACCCGAATTCATGGTCTCCGGCGGCGCTTCTTTTCGACAAAGACCCGGAAGGGGTCAGCCAGTGGATTGACTTCTGGATAATCTGCGACGAGAAAAAGGCTTATCTCTTCTTTACTTCGATGGACGGGCGGCTCTGGCGGTCCTGGACGAATTTGAAGGATTTTCCGCGGGGATTCGTGGAATGCAAGGTGGTTTTGACAGAGGATAATCCCGATTGGCGGTTGTTCGAGGCAGGACACATTTACAGACTCAAAGGCGCCAGGAAATATCTGGCAATCATTGAAGCCATTCGCAAAGCGCCTCCTTCCGACCGGCGATACTACGTCGCGTACACTGCGGATAGACTCGACGGCGAGTGGAAGCCCCTTGCCACTTCGCTTGATAACGCATTCGCCAGCGCCGCCCCTTGGAAAGGCCACCCGGCGGGCAACGTCATTCAACCGAAGCCCCGCTGGACGGACAACATCAGCCACGGGGAGCTGATACGGGCCGGATACGACGAGACGATGACGGTTGACGCGGCGAACTTGCAGTTTGTGATTCAGGGCGTTCTCGCAGAGGATGCCGCAGGCAAGAAATACGGCGAAATCCCGTGGCGCCTCGGAATCCTGACCCTCACTCGCCCAAAATAGTTCGAGTGCCTCAGGACACACGGTGATTCACTGCAGGTCTCGCGGAGTCCCCAGAGAGAGGGGCGGCCGGCACGGTGGCCGCTCTCGGGACTTGTCTCCGCGTACTCGCCGCCCGAAGGCGGGGCAACCAGCGATAACTGAGCGAGTGCGAAAAGATGAAAAGAATGCTTGACTTGGGAGCGGGAGGGGGTCATACTAAAATAACAAATCAGGAGATCTGGCAAAATTGGGCCATAGAGCTGAACAAAGAAGCCTTCCTCTCAGTTGCGGAAGAGTCCTTCCCGCCTCATCTTTCTGGCCTCGAGAAAAACAGTCCATTGCAGAGCATTACTTGCGTCATTGTCTTTCCTTTAGCCCGGGTGGCTTCTGAGACACCTGCCGAGCGAGGGAAGCACCAACCCAAAAGGATATGTCCAAATTAACAGAATTGCTCCGGTCCTTCGGAGATCAATTGCACGAGACCTCATGGAGGCCCAGAGCCGTTTCTGGCGGAGTGCCAGATAACAACCATGTCTATTCAGAGATCCAGGGCGGACTTATACCGTGCGGTTCGAGGATAGACGAAACATCCTCTTTCAAAAAAAGGAGAGAAGGAATGAAACTGTATGTGGGAAACTTGTCCTACGACACATCTGAAGAGGAGCTGCGGAAAGCTTTTGCAGAGTTCGGCACGGTCGAGTCCGTGACTGTCGTAATGGATAAGTACACGGGCAAATCCAAGGGTTTTGCCTTCGTCGAGATGGGCTCCAGAGAACAAGCCCAGGCCGCAATGACCGGGCTCAACGGCAAACAGGTCGGCGACCGCACCCTCAAGGTGGACGAGGCCCGGCCGAAGCCCGAACGTCGAGGCGGCGGCGGCGGCGACAGGGGGGGCGGACGAGGCGGCTACGGAGGCCGACGAGATCGCTGGTAGAACCCAGCCGATAGTGATTGTCAGGCGGAGATAATCTCCGCAGCGAGAGAACCCGAGCCTGGATTTTTCCGGGTTCGGGTTTTTCTTCTTCAGACACGTCTCACACGACTCCTCGTTGTTCCCCGATGGCGCCGTAAAAGAGGAAGTCTCAGAAGCGAAAGTCGGGCGGGATTGGGTGGCAAACGCGCGCTGGCGCGGAAGTTCTGCCGGGGCTGGAAGATCATGATTGAGCGCTCGCCTTCAGGGACTCATTACTACGGGCGGAGGGGAACAGATTTGGGTGCGCCCCCCGGAAATGCGGACTCTCACGGATGCACAGAAAAGCAGGGTTGGATGTGACCGCCCACCGGCAGTCTATCAAAGGAACCCAAATCAACTCACTGCGAGGCCATTGGCGATGGGCGCAGCGTGCCTCCGATGCGTTTCATCTATCGCTTCCAGGGGGGAATCTCTGGAAGAACTTTGTCGAATTCGGCAATCAATCTTGCCTCATAATCGCCGTCGTAGGCGCCGGAGAGGAACCTATCGCAGGCTTCGTTGTAGAAGAGCTCCCAGGATTTCTCTTCGCTTCCGGGATTGACCGGGAAGAAGAGGGCATTGTTTGCTCGGCCGGCTTTCATGTCGCCGGGTGCGTCGCCAATCATGAGGATGTGGTCGTTTCGATACCTCCCCTGGTTGGCGAGCTGAATGTGCTGGGTTTTTGTGCCCTGTTCCTGTCCGGCGATGACCGAGACGAGTCGAGCGAGGTCGTGCTCTTCCCACTCTCGCTTCAGCGCCGACTGCGGCGTCGCGGACACTATAATGATGTCGGCGGATTCTGCGAGCTTCACCAGGCTCTCGCGAACACAGGGATAGGGCGGGACGCCGTGGACGATGTCCTCAATCGAAGCGTTGACCGATTTGCTCCACGCGAGAGCCCGGGCGAGGACGGGGTCGCCGGTTCTCTTGACGGCTTCTTCGAGGGCTGGATTGCCGAGCTTGGTTTCCTTAGTTGACCACCCTCTCAGGGATTGAACCTCGGGAATGCTCACCTCTCGCTTTTTGACCTCGGGTCTTTCGGCGAGGAGGTCGAAAGTCATCAGAAGTGCCGGGAAGCGATTGATTCCCCGCCACTTGGAATAGAGGTTGACGAACTCAGCGACTTCGCGTGCATATTTTGAAACGGCCTGAAGGTCCCAGTATTTGATGATGTTCGGGATGAAACACTCCTTGTGCTTGATTTCCATCGTGTCGAAAGCACATCCGTCGGAATCGATCGCGACGAGGAAGTTGTGCTTCGGCTTGAAGTTCTTCAGTTCCGCTTGCGGGTCAATTGTCATTCTCTGCGATCCTCCATTCTTTCGCGTTGTCTCCGCAAAGCCCTCCAACTCGTAGGTGTGGGAACGTACCACTGGACAGGATGACAGGATGGCCACGATAAATGTGTCCTGCTCATCCTGTCAGTAAAAGAGCTTGGGGTCCCGTGCATTGTCGCACCTGTCAATTCATGCACCGGCTCAGCCAGCGAGGTAGCCGCCGTCCACGTAGAGGACGTGCCCGGTGACGTAGTCGGAGGCTTTGCTTGCCAAATAAACCACAGCCCCCTTGAGGTCCTCGGGCTTCCCCCATCGCTTGATTGCTACTCGCCCGATGATTTTACTGTGTCGTTCGGGGTCCTGATAGAGCTTTTCAGTCAGTTCAGTTCGGAAAAATCCGGGGCCAATGGCATTGACCCGGATGTTGTGCTCTGCCCATTCGATGGCGAGGGCTTTTGTCAGTTGGCGAATTCCTCCCTTGCTCGCGGCGTAAGCGGGTATGAACGGGACTGCCACTTCCGACGTGAGGGAAGCGACATTGATGATTTTGCCGCCTCCCTGGCTTCTCATGACACGAGCGACTTTCTGGGAAAGGAGGAAAACGCTTCGCAGATTTATCGCAAGGATTTTGTCCCAGGTTTCTATTGGGTAATCAATCGCAGCGACGCGACTTGTCATGCCCGCATTGTTGACGAGAACGTCAATCCGGCCGAACTCCTCAAGCGCTCGCTCGACGAGGCGATCCAGTTGCTCTTCCTTCTCAACGTCTGTCGGAACGACGAGCACCTTCACTGCAAGCGCGCGAATTCCTTGGGCGATTCTCTCAAGCGACTTTTCGCTTCTCGCCGCGAGGACGACGTGAGAACCGGCCTCCGCCAGCGCCTCAGCCATGGCTCGCCCGAGACCGCGGCTGGCGCCGGTCACGATGGAAACCTTTCCGTCGAGGCGGAAATCGTCGAGGACGCCCATTCTTTTCTCCGATTAGATTCCGCTGTAGGCTGAGTAGCCGCCATCCACGGGGATTACCGCGCCGTGGACGAACGCTGCTGCCGGCGACAGAAGCCACAGCACCGTTCCGACGAGGTCGTCGGGGCTTCCGAATCGCCCCATCGGGGTATGGGCAAGCATGGCTCCTCCCCGCGGCGTCAGCTCGCCAGTTTTCTCGTCAATCAAGAGGAATCTATTCTGCTCGGTGAGGAAAAAGCCGGGGGCTATGGCGTTGACGCGGATTTTTTTGGAGTAGTTGAGCGACATGTGAACCGCCAGCCACTGTGTGAAATTGCTGATGGCGGCTTTTGCGGCCGCGTAAGCAGGAATCCGCGTCAAGGGACGGAATGCGTTCATGGAGCTTGTGTTGATGATGACTCCCTCGCCCCGGTCCGCCATGTCTCTGGCAAAAATCTGGCAGGGGATGAACGTCCCCAGAAAGTTCAGGTCGAAGACCCAGCGAACCGCCTCGGGGGGAAGGTCGAAAAAATCCTTTTCCGGCGAGACAGTAGCTTCCGGGCGGTTGCCTCCGGCGCCATTAATGAGGAAGTCAACCCTTCCGAAACGTTCCATGACTGCATCTCTTGCAGCGCGGACGTCTTTGTGGCTGAGGACGTCAACAGGGATGGCAAGGGCTTCACCGCCGGAGGCACTGATTGCTTCGGCGACATGCTTTGCAGCATCCTCTCTCACGTCGAGGAGCGCCGTTTTCACGCCGCGCCCGGCAAGGGCCTTTGCGACAGCGCCGAACAAAACTCCGCCCGCGCCGGTGATGACTGCGACTTTTCCCGAGACGCGAAACAAATCGTCTTGCTGCTCACCCATTTTTCTCTCCTGAATGCCGGCGTCGCGAAGCGCTCGAGTCCCAGCTCAACGCCTGAGCATTTCCGCGCTCCCGCATTTTCACGACGACACGATGAGTTTACACAGCTCAGGCGCTCGAGTCAAGTCGCGGTGACACGACACGTAATCTGGGGTAGTTGCCCTGGCACTGTTGCGGGCGGAGCGTCGTGGAGGGGACTGCGCGAAAAGGTAAGCAGCACAGCGTCGAAAAAAACGTTGCCTGAGGAAAGATGTCCAGTAGAATAGAGCGTCTGAAATTCCGATATGAGTGGAGGATAGTGATGTCGAACGTTTGCGCGATTTGTGGAAAAGGTCCAATTGCAGGGAGAAGCATCGCCCGACGGGGCATCCCCAAGAAAAAAGGCGGGATCGGTCTGAAAACCACCGGCATTACCGCGCGCCGTTTCCTTCCGAATCTCCAGACAATCAAGGTCATTCAGAACGGCACAGTCCGGCGAATCAGAGTCTGCGCCAAGTGCCTCAAAGCAGGCAAGGTCGTCAAAGCCTGAAAGGCGTCGGTAGAGAAGGTCTTTTGGAGAGCCCGCCGATTATCACTGAGCCGCATGGTTCGTGCCGCTCCCCCACCGCTATTACATCTCGCTTGGGCGGAAGTCTTTGATGACGAGCTGGAGGTTGTCTTCGCCGCGATAGGAGTTGATGCGAGGGAGGTAGGCCAGGTCAAAGGGGTGGGAGGAGTCGCGGAGTTCCCTGAGCCTGTCAGCCATGTCGAATCCGATTGCCTCGATGGGGGGATCAGGGCCTTCGACGAGAAGCCGGAGGTGGCGGTTGCCGATGAGGGTCGGAGAGGAGGAGAGGAACAGTCCCTTTGAGACGAAAACGGGGGGAGGATTCGCTTCTCCGAAAGGCTCAAGGACACGCAGCTGGGCGACCAACTGCGATGAAACCTCGGCGATGTCTATTGCGGAATCCACGAAGATTTTCGGGGTGACATCGTCGGGTGAAAGCCTTTCTGCCGCCAGTTGCTCAAATCTCTCCTTGAAGGCGGGGAAGTTTGCCATGTCAATCTCGAAACCGGCGGCGAGGCGGTGTCCTCCGAAGGTGGTGAGGAGATCGCGACACTCCCTCAACCCGGCGAGGATGTCAAATTCGCGGATGCTCCTGGCGGTTCCTCTTCCTAAGTTGCCATCGACCGAGACGATGATGGAGGGACGGTAGTAGTTTTTGGTGAGGCGAGAGGCGACGATGCCGGTGACGCCCTGGTGCCAGTTCTCGGAATGAACGACGATGCAGCGGCTGGTGGAGAGGTTAAGCTCCCGGAGGATTTGTTTCTCGGCTTCGATGAGAATCTGCTGCTCGGTCTTCTGTCTGATTTTGTTATTCTCCTCCATGAGGGATGCGAGGTTGTAGGCTTCGACTTCATCTTCGGAATTGAGGAGGCGCAGGGCGGATTCGGCATTTCCCATTCTGCCGGCGGCGTTGAGCCGGGGGGCGAGGCGGAACGCGATGTCGTAGGTGCTGATTTTGCGGTCAACGTTGCAGACGGCTTTCAGCTCCTGAAGGCCGATGTTGCTGGTTGTGTCCAATTGACGGAGTCCAGCCTTGACGAGGAGGCGGTTTTCGTCCACCAGGGGGGCGAGGTCGGCGACGGTGCCGAGGGCAACCATGTCAATCATCTGGCTGAGGAGAGTATGAGGCGGGAGGCTCGGGCTGGGGCGCAACACTGCTTCGAAAGTCTCTGATTCACCGGAGGATGTCCGCCTGTCAAGGTCGGCGGTGTCCTGGCAGGGACCTCGCAGGGATTCGGGCAGCTTTGTAAGAATGGCCTGGCATAGTTTGTACACCACTCCGACGCCGGCAAGCTCGCAAAAGGGATACGAAGAATGGGGTCGCTTCGGGTCAATGACCGCGCAACAGCTCGGAAGAGTCTGCTCTGGCTCATGGTGGTCAACGACAATGGCGTCCATTCCGAGGCTGGTGGCATGGGCTACCTCGTTGATAGATGAGATTCCGCAGTCAACGGTTATGAGGAGAGTTGCTCCCTGGGCATGGCACTTTTCGATTCCCTCCCGGGAAAGACCGTATCCCTCAATGAGGCGATTGGGAACGTAGTAGTGGCACTCGATTCCGATTGACGAGAGGAAACGGCCGAGGACGTGCATGCTGGTGAGGCCGTCAACGTCGAAGTCGCCGTATATTGCTACCCTTTCCTCGCCCGAAGCCGCTTGAAGGATGCGGTCCACGGCTGCGTCCATGTCGGTCATAAGAAAAGGGTCGTGGAGAGCATCAATGCCACCTCGGAGAAAGCGCTCGACCTGGAGCTCGGTTTGTATCCCGCGATTGCAGAGGACTGCCGCCAATATGGGGTGAATAGAGAATTTCTGGGATAGACGCCGGCAGGTTTCCTCATCCGGCTGCGAATAAGTCCAAATTCTTCGACGGCTCAAAGTTATCCGTTCTCTCCGGAGAATCGGGTTAGCGTTAATGTCTCATCTCTGCCAGAATTGGTCTGGCGACGAATGGGGCAAGACGCAATGCGCGCCTTTCTAATCCCTTCCAGCGATGGCTCGCCTCTTTTTGTGGAGGCTCCGTGCTTTCCACTCAAGCAGTCCGTTGCCGTGATTCTGTCAATCGCGGTTCCTCGCCCGCTCGAACGCAAGGGGAAGCGAAAAACTCAATCGGCTTCTCGGCTACCGGGTCTTTTCCAATAAAAGGGCTATGGGGCTGGCGATATAGACCGTGGAGTAAACTCCTGAGATACAGCCCACAAGCATCGCGAAAGCGAAATCGTTGATCGCCTGTCCACCAAAGGCGAAAATCGCCACCACTGCTAACATGGTGGTGAAGGACGTCAGGATTGTCCGGCTCAAAGTCTGATTGACGGCGGTGTTGATGATGCTCCTGAGGCTAACGCCCTTCATTATTTTCATATCCTCGCGGATTCGGTCGAAGATGACTATGGTGTCGTTGATGGAGTAACCAATGATTGTCAGGATTGCGGCGATGACGGAGAGATTGAGCTGACGCCTCGTCAGGATGAAAAAACCGGTCATGAAGCCGACCGTAACGAGGACATCGTGGAGAAGGGCGATGATGCCGCCGAGGGCAAATCGAAACTCGAACCGCCACCAGATGTAAACGAGCATCGCGAGGAGGGATACGAAAACGGCGATGAGGGCTTGCTTCCAGAGGTGTTTAGCGACGACGGGATAGACCTTGGCGACGGTCGGCTCGATCTTAGTATCCCTAGGATTTTCCTTTGAGAGGACGTCTGTGATGCGCTGGTCGAGAGGCTTAGATTCGGAGCCGCCGCGGAGCTTGCGGAGCTTTCCGACAACGGTAACCCCCCGGGGAACATCGTCTCGCTGAAGTTTATAATAACCCAGGTTGAAGTCTTCGATGTCGGGACTGGAGGCGAGAGCGCTGCGGAGTCTGGCGAGCTGCTCTGGTGTAACTTCGTTTTGAAAGACAACGGTAGCGCTCTGGCCGCTGGTGAAATCAATCCCGAAATTCTTGTTCCATTTCGCCGCGAAGGAAATTATTCCGGCTACGATCACGACTATGGAAACTGTGATGGCTTTTCGCATCTGGGAAACGAAATCGTACTTAGGGTTGCGAACGATGGAAAGCATCGGGAGTCTCTGGAAGCGCTTGGAGCGGAGGAGGAGGTCGAGGACGACTCTCGTCACGACAATGGCGGTGAACATGCTCGTAGCCAGCCCGATGATGAGTGTGACGGCAAATCCTCTCACCGGGCCGGTGCCGAGGTAATAGAGGACGACACCGCAGATGACGGTAGTGAGGTTGGAGTCAAAAATCGTCAGGAAGGCTTTCTGATAGCCAGCCTCGATGGCAGCGGCGATTTTCTTACCGCCGGCGAACTCCTCCCGGATTCTTTCGTTGATGAGAACGTTGGCGTCAACGGCCATACCGATAGTCAGGATGATGCCTGCGATACCGGGCAGGGTCAGCGTAGCACGAAGAGCCGCCATGGCGCCGAGGATGATGACCATGTTCAAGACGAGGGCGAGGTTCGCGATAAGCCCGGCGCCGAGGTAATAAACAAGCATGAAGGCGACGACAAGAACGAGGCCAAGAATCGCAGCGAAAACGCCCTTGCGCACGGAATCGGCGCCAAGGGTCGGTCCGACGGTGTTTTGCTCGACGATGTTGAGCTTGGCGGGGAGGGCGCCGGCCTTGAGCTGAATCGCAAGGTCTCTCGCCTCCTCCGTGGTGAAATTCCCTTCGATTTGACCGGACCCGCCGAGAATCTCTGTTTTGATGTGGGGTGCGGAGATAACTTTCTCATCAAGAAGGATGGCAAGGCGCCAGCCGCGTGAGCCGCCGCCAGAGTCGGTAATCCTGTTGTCGGAGCGGGAGTTGTACTCCCTTGTTACTTCGGCGAACTTGCGTGTTCCGTCGCGACTCAGGGCGAAGCTTATGATTGGCTCGCTGGTCTCCGGGTCGCGGGAGGCCATAGCCCTGGTGATTTCGCCCCCTTTCATCACTTCGGGTTCTTCCGGGGAGGATCGGAGGAGAAGGGGAGTCTCTTTGGCGACCGACACCCCTCTGGGACCGCGTTCCTCGTGTGTGTAGATTCGCAGAACTGTGTCGGGAGGAATGGAGTCCACCAGTTTCCGGTCCAGGTCGCTGGTTGTCCACTCGACCCGGTTACCCTGGGGGTCTTTCTTATTCTCAAATTCGGCATCGAGCTCAGTGACAGCTCTATCGTAGATGCCCTTGAGCCTGGTCTCGGAGAACTGCTCGAGTTTCATGTGGTCTTCGGCAACGAGCATCCATCGCATGGAGGCCTGCCGCTCGATGAGCTTTCTCTGGCGCTCGACGTCGGTTGTGCCGGGAAGTTGCACGACGATTTTGTTGATGCCCTGGCGCTGAATTATTGGCTCGCGGACGCCCGTTATGTTGATCCGGTCGCTCAGGACGCGGAGAGCACCCTCTGTGGCGTCCTCGAGGGATATTCCTTTGGGCTTCTCGACCTCGAGGACGAAATAGGTTCCTCCCCTGAGGTCAAGGCCGAGGCTGATAATCTGGTTTTCATCCCCCTTCCACCACCTCGTGAACCAGTTCGCCACGTTCCGGGCGACGCTGGGGTTGCGGGCGATTCTTTTGCCCGTGAGCTGGAGGACGACGGTTCTGTACTCCTCCCTTTTTGCTTTCTTGATGGTGTCCCACTTGGGGTTGAGAACCCAGTTCCGGAAAGCCTTGTCCTTCTCTAGGGCTTTTTGCGTATTGCGAAGAGGGGACATCGCGTTTCTGAACTCTTCGCCGGAGACGTCGCGAGGAATCTTTTTCCCCGTGTCTTTCCCCGTGAGCTTTTCACAGAGCGAAAGGAAATCCTCCTTTTCTTCGTCGTTAAGGGCGGTGAGGTCGGAACCGTTCACCCTCTGCCAGAATTGTTGGTCGAGCTGGTTGTCTTTGTAGGCTGCCTGGAGAGGCTCGAGGAATCCGCTGATCCGGGCAAGTTTTTCTTCCGGGGTGAGCCTGTACCACTTGAGGTCTTCGCGGAGCTCCTCCTCCTGCTTGTCCCAGAGAGCGGTCAGCTCGGCTCTGCGGCTTTGTGAAAGGGTTGCCCAGCGAAGGGTGGGATAGAGACTGAACAGAGAGGAGGCGACTATGATTCCTATTATGATTAACCGCCACTTCACACTTCTTATCATGGAGTCTAATCCCTCACGAGAAAGTTCGTCCTGGCACTATTTGCTGACATTTCTCCCCTCGCTGTGGAGGGATGGCCATCACCGTTTCCTCGACGAACCCGGAGACCTCGCGGCGAAGGCTCATCGCCGACGGGCTGAACCGGGGCCTTCCTGTGGACCCGACGCCTGAGAACCCTCTTTTTCGGTGATGACGGCACGGATGCCATCTCTGGCGACCTCTATTTTGACGCCCTCCGCTATTTTGAGAACGATGATTCCGTTCTTGACGTTCGTGACGAGCCCGTAGATACCGCCGACGGTGATAACCTTATCGCCCGTCTTGACGCTCGCAAGCATCTTCTGCTGTTCTCTTCGCTGCTTTTGCTGCGGGCGCAACAGAAGAACATAAAACAAAACGCCAATAACCACAAAGGGAAGCCACATTCCGGGTCCCGCCGGTTTCTGGTCAGCGGCTATGTACGGAAAATCAACCATTTATCTCAACCTCGACGCGAAACGCGAGACTCCTTTCCACCCGGGGCATCTCAAGTCAGAGAGCCTTTCCGGGTGCTGGGTTTTACACTTATAAGCGAAACGCATGTGGCGTTCAAGGAGAAAAACGAAAAATGCGGAATCTACCGGCTTTCGAGGGGGAAGCGACCCCAGTCTATCATGAACTTCGTTCGCCCTCGGAGGATGAAAGTGCTGCCACCCTCGCGCTGGTTGTCAGGGTAGTGGTCCGCTTAGCGTCCCTGGCGTCTTGGCGAGAGAAAAAAGTGGGCGAGGGGCTCATCGGACCGGAGCCTCTCGCAAAGGCGCGAAGACGCAGAGAAGGGTCCGACCCCGGGCCGTTACGCAGGGGGCAGCCTCTCACGAACTCCGTTCACCCGGAGGCCATCGAAATCCTGGCCGCGTGGCGCTGATTTTGAGTCAGAGGGGCCGGGAGGGCCCTGGTAACTCATTGCGAGGGGAAAACAAACGCCGGGTGGGAACGGGCCATGCCTTAACCCGCGGTGGGCTTTTCCGCGATGGTATCGTCTGCTCGGGACGGAAGGGCTCGGGTGCTTCCCCTACTTCACTACTGCTATCCGAAAGGCCCACCAGTCGAGGCAACCGACCCGTTCCCACCCGGGAGGGGTGGTTTGGGTACCTGCGAGAGTTGGATGCAACTTCTATGCCACGGCGGGACGCCGCGGCAGCATGTCGTCCGTCGCAGATGAAGTCTTCCTTCGTTAGACCTTGCCTCTCAAGCAACTGTGGAAAGAGGGCCGTCGGGGTTTATGCTTTCTAAGGACGCCTCTGCCGGGGAATCCTGACAGCCCGAAGCGTGAAAATAGCGCGACATGCGCGATCCTCACGCCAAAAGGAATGACATTGCGGCAAAGTGGTCTTATCTATAACGACTTCTTGATTAGAGGTAACGAGGCTGGCGAGCCCCGAAAGCGCGGCATTAAGCCTTGGATTCTGTCCTCGGTCGGGTCACAGGTCCCATTGCGCCCCATGAGTACAGCCGCACCTCCAGCGGCGAAGAAGCGCAGCAGAGGATCGTTCAACTGGCCCAGGAGGGGTCTTCGAGTTTTCGTTTGACCTCGTTGAGGAAGCGGGCGGAGGTGGCGCCGTCAAGGATTCGGTGGTCGGAGCTGAGGGTGATTTTCATGATTTTTCGGACGACCGGCTTGGCGTCGTGAACGATGACCGAATCGGTAACGCTCCCCACCGCGAGGATAGCTGCTTGATCCGGCGGGATGATTGCGGTGAAGCTCTCTACGCCAAGCATCCCCATGTTGGAAATCGTGAAGGTGGATCCCTGGAACTCGTCGGGGAGGAGCTTTTTGCTTTTCGCTTTCTCGACCAGCTGAGCGCTTTCCCCGACAATCTGGTCGAGGGATTTGCGGTCGGCGTTCCTTATCACGGGGACGATCAAGCCGTCTTCGATGTCAACCGCGATTCCGATGTTGACGCTTTCGTTGATTCTGTAAGTCTCGCCGAGGCAAACGGCGTTGACGATTGGGAATGACCGCAGGGCAAAGGCACAGGCTTTGACGATGAAGTCGTTGTAGGAAATCCGCTGAACTCTGTCTTTGTTCAGTTCCTCGCGGAGTGCGGCGAGTTCGGTCATGTCAACGGCGAGTGTCACGAGGAAGAAGGGTATTTCCCTGGCGCTCTTGACCATCTTTGAGGCGATGATTTTGCGGGTCTGGCTCAGGGGGCGGGGCTTTTCTTTTTCTGCCCGGAGGACATCGGCTTTGATGATTTTGCCTGCCGGGCCGGTTCCTTTGAGGTTAAAGATGTCTATGTTCAAGTCGCCGGCGAGGCGTCTTGCCGTGGGGGAAATGAGGAGGCTGTCGTAACCCTTGCGTTCGAGGTAGGCAAGGACGTCGCGCTCGATGACCCTCCCGTCGGGGCCGGTTCCGGCGATTTTCGTTGGGTCAATAGCACGTTCCTTCGCCAGCCTTTTCGCGCGAGGAGAAATGGTGAATGGCTTCTGGACAGGCGGAGGGGCCGGCGCAGCGAAGGGGACTCCGACTGCCTGTGCCGGCATTTCGGAGATAGGCCTGGACGGCGCTGCCGGACGGGGTTCAGCTTTGGTCTCAAGGGAAGGAGGTTTGTGCGTCGGAGGGGCTTTTGGGACTTCGGGCAGTTTCTCGCCCGGCTCGCCGATAAAGCCAATCACCTGGAGGACCGGGAGGGTTTCGCCCGGCTGAGCGAGGATTTTCAGGAGAGTCCCGGATGCAAAGCTCTCCACCTCGAGGACAGCTTTGTCGGTCTGAACTTCGAGAAGGGCATCCCCCTTTTTTACAGCATCGCCCTCCTTCTTTAGCCAGCGGACGATTGTTGCCTCGTTCATCGTCTCGCCGAGTTCGGGGACTATGATTGGTGCCGCCATGATGATTCCTTCGAGCCTGGCCGCGTGTCAAGTTCGATCAAGGAGCCGCCGGCGTGCCGGGCCATGAATAAGCTCCGCTCAAGGGAGGAGCTCCCTGGCTGCTTGCACGATGTCTTTGACGTCCGGAACGGCTGCCGCCTCCAGCGTAGGGCTCATGGGGATTGGCACGTCCGCGCCGCAAGCCCTCTTGACGGGCGCATCGAGATGATCGAAGGCCTTCTCTTGAATGACCGAAATCAATTCGCTCGGCACGCCGTTCGTCTTGCACGCCTCGGAGACGCAGATGACCCTGCCCGTTTTGCGGACGGAGCGAATGATGGTGTCCACGTCGAGGGGCTTGATGGAACGAAGGTCAACCACTTCTGCATCAATTCCTTCCTTAGCAAGCTCCTCGGCAGCCTCGAGGGAGACCAGCACCATCCTGGAATAGGCGATGATGGTGAGGTCCTTGCCCGTTCGCTTGACATCCGCCGACCCGAGTGGAATCAGATATTCTTCGTCAGGGACTTCTCCTTTTGTCCCGTAGAGCATCTTGTGCTCGATGAAGAGAACGGGGTTGTCGTCGCGGATGCAGGTTTTCAGCAATCCTTTGGCGTCGTAAGGCGTCGCCGGCATCACAACGTAAATCCCTGGGGCGTGATTGAACCACGCTTCCGTGCTCTGGGAGTGCTGGGCGGCGATTCCGCGACCGGCGCCTCCTTCGGTGCGAAGAACCATGGGGACTTTCGTGCGTCCGCCGAACATGTACCGGTTTTTGGCGGCGGTGTTGACAAGTTGGTCCATGGCGAGGGTCAGGAAGTCCGCGTACATGATTTCCGCGACGGGCCGCATCCCGAGCATAGCGGCTCCGGTTGCGGCGCCGGCAATGACGGCTTCGGAGATTGCAGTGTCCCGGACGCGCTCTTCACCGAACTCCTCATAAAGCCCGCGCGTGGCTCCATAGGCCCCGCCGTAAATGGCAATATCCTCCCCCATCAAAAACACGTCGGGGTCGCGGATCATCTCCTCTCTGAGAGCGTCTCTAATGGCTTCCCAGTAAAATTTCTCGCTCATCTTGTCGTTCCGCCGTGGTTCCCAGCAAGGGGCGTTTTCATGGGTGATGTGTATTGTTTCTCCGTTGAATCAGGAGAACCGGCAAACGGTTGCGGAGCACTCAGCCTTTTGAAATAGAGTTTGCGAAGGGCTAAGTTGAGCCCTCCGATGAGGCGGCAGCCGATTGCTCCCCGCTTCAATGGGCCCATGCTGAAGAACCGCCTCATAATCGCGCCAAAAGAATATACCTGTCTGTTCAGGCGGGCAAAGCCCTCCAAGAGTTCGTCAGAAGTCATGCCCCTCGGTTGAAACAGTAGCGTACCGGAAGGGTATCCATTGAGCCACCACTTTGGCTGAAACAACCTGCCTTCGTTCAAAAGTCGCGTGTATAACCGAGTTGCCGGATAAGGAACCAGCATCTGGAGCTGGACGGCATCCACACCGTGTCTCATTGAGAACTGAAACGTTTGTTCGAAGACATCCTTGTTCTCATGGTCAAAGCCGAATACGAACGTGCCCAGTACAGCGATGCCCTCGCCATGGAATCGGCGCATCGCCTCGGAAAAACTGATTCTGAGGTTCTTGAGCTTTGCCATTCCATACTGTGTTCGCTTCTGTACTGACTCAAATCCGATTAAGAGCCCCATGCACCCCGAGCGTCTCAGTAAACGTAGCAGCTCCAAATCCTGCGCCAACGAAACTCCTCCCTGACCCACCCATAGACGGCGAAGAGGTATCATTTCAGCAAAAAGCTTCTTCGCTATAGCCCGGTTCAATCCAAGCGTGTCATCAACGAGGAAGAGATCACGGGAGTCAATCGAGTCTATCTCGGCGATCACCTCCGGGATGGGTCGCGATCGGCATTGATGCCCCATTACCAGGCCGATGGAGCAAAATTCGCAGTCGTATGGACACCCGCGCGACGTCTCCACTGCGACGGCGGAGGGCGTATAGCTTTTGGAGGCGGGCTTTGGATAGAGGTCTCGGCGCGGATGCGGCATATTTTTGAGATACCTGATCCTACGAGCACGATACACTTTCTGCATCCGTCCCGAAGCGGCATCGGTCACAAGCTGCGGCCAGACCTCATCCGCTTCTCCCACGACCACGGAATCTGCATGCTCCAGAGATTCGCCAGGCAGGACACTGGGATGGATTCCGCCCATCACCACTTTCACATTACGCTGGCGATAGCGGTCTGCCAGATAATATGCTCTCGGCGCCAGGTCGGTCATTACTGTGATTCCCACCAGGTCCACATCTTCACCGTCCTCGTCGGGAGCAAAAGCTTCATCCACAATCGTGACTGTATGACCAGCAGGGGTCAGCGCCGCCAGAAGCGGCAAACTCAACCGCTGGACCTTAAAAGTCTCGCGGCTAGAGTTGCCGTCTTCAGCGTGTTCATGGGGCGCTATCAGTTTTATGTGCATTCGGGTATCCTTCCTGGCTGACGATAGAAAGCTTACCCTTCCACTCGCGAGACGATAAGCTTTCATCGCCCGTATCCCTCCCTAAAAATGCCAGCCGGACGCCATTCGCAGGAGCCTCCGGCTCGGGTCTCATCGCTCCTTGTGCGAGGGCATCACGTCCTGGTACTCTCCTAAAAGCTGACTTATGACTCCCGGTTTCTCGAGGTCCTTGATCTGCATAAGCCTGATTCCCTGCAATGCCAGAGGGATCTTCGAGGACACCTCGGGATCGGTGACGACTGGCATTATTGGCTTGTTGAGGCCCCACGCGGCGCCAAGCTCATGAAGAATCCAGTTGGACTCAACGGAAGTCGGCGACAGCACCACCACGAAGAGTTCACACCGGGAGAGTTCATCTTTCAGCCTGGAGGCCCAATCCTCACCCGCGCTAAGAGATTCTGTGGAGAATATACGCAGATTGGCCTTTCGGGAAAGAAGACCTCGCACCTTGTCAGCATACGGTTTATCAGGGGCCGCATAGCTCAGAAACACCCGAAGGGCCCTCTTGTTTTCCCCTTTTTGAGCTCCACTCATTTCCTTGCCTCCTTGACGCGTTTCATAAGTTCCTGCAGATACTGGTCGAAGCTGTTGAGGTCGAGCGCCTTGTACGGAGTTATTATGTCTGGCATCTCCTCCGGAGTGACCTTGTCTATGATGGCTGTGATGCGTTTTCCGAGTACCCAGGCGGCGCCGATTTCTATCAGAACCCATGGGCGGTCTATCGAGTATCGGCTGAGAAGCACCAGGAATTCGTCGCATTCTTGTATGTTTTTCCTTATGGAGTCCGAAATGGATTCTCCCCCCTCGATGTCCTTCTCGTCGAGGAACGTTTCGACGCCGTATCGTCGCCCTTGTTCCCCGATCAAGGCCGCCATTTGCCTCGCCACCCAGCGGTCCTTCTCCGAATGGCTGATGAACACCAAGTAGCGCTTCCTTATCTTGTCTTTCTTAGCCATGAAAGTCTCTTAACCCTCACACCAGAATCGCTGGTGAGCGCCGTCCCCCGAGCCGCCTACTCAGCGTAAAGGAAATCATAGAGCTCGGAGACGTCGGGGTATGGGCTTTCGAGGGCGAACTTAGTGGCCTCCTCGATTGCCTCGTGGACCGATTTCTCTAAGGCGTCAATTTCCTCCTTCGTGGCGATTTTCCGCTCTAAGAGTCTTCCTATGAACAACTGGATTGGGTCTCGCTGCTCCTTGTAGAACTTCTCCTCTTCCTTGGTTCGGTATTTTCTCGGGTCGCTGCGCGAGTGACCGAAATAGCGATAGGTTTTCGCCTCGATCAAAGTGGGGCCGAGCCCGGCTCTGGCGCGCTGAACAGCCTTGCTGACGACTTCTTTGACAGCGAGAACATCCTGCCCGTCAACGATTGCCCCAGGCATGTTGTAGGCGGACGCCCTCGAGGCGATGTCCTGAACGGCACAAGCCCTTTTCGTCGAAACGCTCATCCCGTAGAGGTTGTTCTCGCAGATGTACACGACGGGCAATTTCCAGACGCCCGCCATGTTGAGAGATTCGTGGAATGTGGCGTTGTTCGCTGCCCCGTCTCCGAAAAAGCAAAGGACGACTTTTTTCTCGCCCCGGATTTTCAAAGCAAGAGCGGCACCCGTCGCCACGGGGATGTTCCCCCCGACAATTCCCGTCGCTCCCATGTTTCCCTTAGCGACGTCGGCTATGTGCATTGAACCGCCGCGGCCTCTGCTGTATCCGGTCTGCTTGCCACACAGCTCCGCCATCATCTGGGGGAGTTGGCCGCCCTTGGCTATGCAGTGTCCATGCCCTCGGTGCGTCGAGGTAATGTAGTCCGTCGGCTCGATGGCGGCACAGGCGCCGACGGCAGTGGCTTCTTCCCCGGCATAAAGGTGAGAGGCGCCCGTGATGACGTTCTGTGCCAGAAGCTCCATCACCTTCTCTTCAAAGAACCGTATCTCGAACATCTGCCGGAGATACGTCAAAAGCGTCTGTTTATCTTCATTGATTGGTTCCGTCATAGACCTTAGCCTCTGCCATCTTGCTGCGGAGGATAGCCCCCTTACCACCGACTCGCCGCTCAGATGTCGTTGCACCGAAACGAGTACGCAAACTGTAAGTGAGGTCTCCGGGCCTGTCAACAGGTTTCTCGAATCGCCCTTTTGCGCCAGTTATCAGCAAGGCGGCGAAACTGGGCATCGGCATGCTCGACGAACATTTTAAACGAAATGCAGAAGTGGGAAAGGCCGTTATCTGCCGGGTCTCGGATGCGGTCTTTTGTGCAGCCGCCCCGGCAGATCTCGAGCCAGGGGCAAGTCAGGCACAGTTCGGGAAGTGCTGCCTTCATTTGCCCGAACTCGCATTGCGTCGGGCTGTTAAGCATCTCGACCAGGTTCCCCTGCATCAGGTTGCCCAGCTTCCAGCGAGGCTCGACGAAAAAGTCGCAGGAGTAGACGTCTCCGTTATGCTCGACAACGACATAGCAGCCGCACTCTTTCATGCTGCCGCATTCCGGCGCTTCCAGACCGACGTAAGAATGGAAGACGCTGTCGAAGAATCTAATGGAGACGGTCGGCCAGCCGTCCCGAAAATCGCCGAGCCAGCAGTCGAAAACCTCGCACAGGAATTTTCCGAAGGCTTCGCCGGAAACCGAGAATGGAGCGGCGGCGCCGGTTCTGTGGTCGGTCTCGACGACGGGGATGAACTGAAGGAATTTCTCCTGGCTTTCGCCGGGAAGTGCCTGCCGGGTCAAGAAAGTGTAAGTCTCTCGCGGAAACTGAGCCGAATAATCGTTCACAACCGCGAGGACATTGTAGGCGACTGAGTGCTTTGTCATCAGCTTGGCGGCTTTCATGACTCGCTGATAGGTTGGTCGCCCGCCCCTGTCTCGACGGTAATGGTCGTGGACGTGCTCCGGCCCGTCGAGGGAAAGGCCGACGAGAAAGCTATACCCTTTGAAGAATTTGCACCAGTCGTCGTTGAGGAGGAGGCCGTTGGTCTGGAAACCGTTTCCGACAGATTGACCGGCTCGCCCGTACTTCTGCTCAAAAGCGACCGCCTTCTTGAAGAACTCCAGACCCATCAGCGTCGGTTCGCCTCCCTGCCAGCTAAACGAAACCTGCGATTCCCCGGCTTGCATGACCTGGCGGACAAGCTCCTCAAGCACCTCGAGGCTCATTCGATGGACTTTCCTCTTTGGATACAGCGCCCCTTTCTCCAGGTAGAAGCAGTATTCGCAGGACATGTTGCAGTCGGCGCCGGCAGGCTTGACGAGGACAGAGTTGAGAGGCTTTCGCCTGGCTCCAGCAGAAGCCTGCGGCTGTCCGTCAGGGGAAGGATGTGAAGAATTATCTGTATTCATTTGCGATTTCGAGAAGGACTGCTCTATAGGCTGACGGCTCACTTACACGTTCGGTTTATTGCCGGGCGGCGGGATGTTCCGCCGTTCCCACGTCGAGAAGACCACTGAATTATACACGCGCCCCACTTCCCCCGGCAATGCGGACTGAGGAGCGGTTGCGGCTGTATTTGTGTTGCACGCGCACAGGTTCGCGGGTGCCGCCTGAGCGATTCACCCCTGCGCTTCCACGCGGATCAATGGGAGCGCAGGAATCGCCTCGTGGCATGGGCATCTTGCCCATGGTCGTTCACGGGTCCCGCCAAGGGCAGGATGCCACGATTACGCAGCCGCACACGGTCGCGCATCGGTTGACATCCTCTTACCCACAGATATAATGCGATTCATGAAGCGCCTCGCTGCCACAAACAGTTCGGATACAATTGCGGCAATTTCCACGCCCGTCGGGCAGGGGGGATTGGGGATTGTTCGGATCAGCGGCCCGAACGCTCTGAAAACCGCGGATAGAATCTTTTATTCCAGGAAAGGGCTTCCTTCGAGTTTTCCGACGCACACCGTCCATTACGGGCAAATTCTGTCGGAGGAGCAGACGGTTGACAATGTCCTTTTGACGGTCATGCGTGCCCCGCGGAGTTATACCGGGGAGGACACTGTTGAAATATCCTGCCACGGTGGGCGAATCGTCCTGCACAAGGCGCTTAAGGCAGCGATTAGTGCGGGTGCGCGACCTGCCAATCCTGGGGAATTCACGATGCGAGCGTTTTTGAATGGGAAGCTCGACCTGTCACAGGCAGAGGCCGTTCAGGAACTGATTGGGGCACAAAACGAGCTTGCGTATCGTGTTGCCAGCCAGCACCTGACAGGGAAGCTGCGGGATGCCATTGAGGCGATTCGGTCGGGGATTGTGGACGTGGCGGCGGTCGTGGAGGCGTCCATAGATTTCCCCGAAGAGGACATTGAGGTGGCGTCGGGCGAAGAGCTATGCGAGCAATTGTCCTCGGCGGGAGAACAAATTAAGAAGCTCCTCTCGACGTTTGAGGACGGAGCCAAGATTGTCGAGGGGGTGAACGTGGTAATCGCTGGAAAACCGAATGTCGGGAAGTCCACTTTGCTCAATGCCCTTCTGGAGAAGGATGTGGCCATAGTCACGCCTGTCGCCGGGACCACGCGAGATGTGCTCAGGGAATCACTCATCCTTCAGGGAATCACTCTGAACGTTTTCGATACCGCGGGGATAAGGAGACCCCGCGGGCTGGTTGAGAAGGAGGGCGTCAGGCGAAGCAAGAAGGCTCTTCTGGAAGCGGACCTTGTCCTATTCGTGCTCGATGCGGAAACAGGAATAACGGAAGAGGACCGTCGGATTTTCGACGAGGTTCGCGGGAAAAGGCACATCGTCGTCATTAACAAGATTGACCTCGCGCCAGGAGTTGACCCGACAGAAATGATGGAGGGGCTTGCCGGTCGCGCGATTTCCGAGACAGTCAAAAGCGCGCCGGAGCGCCGAGCGCCTGAAGTCCCAGAGGCTGTGCCGCGCGAGTCTGAAAATGTCCCCGTAGTGAAGACATCCGCCCTTCGGCTCGAGGGGATAGAGGAGTTGAAGGGGCGAATCACGGAGCGCGTTTGGTCTGCGGACATCCCATCGGCAGACCAGGCAATCATCACGAGCGTGAGGCATAGAGATGCGCTTGAGCGGGCGAAGGAGGCGCTCAGCAATGCCGTTAAAGCCCTTCGGGAAGGTCTTTCTCCGGAGTTTCCGGCGGTGGAAGTCCGTGAAGCGCTCGACGCCCTCGGACAGATCACGGGAGAGACCGCCGACGAGGAAATCCTGGACAGGATATTCTCGAGATTCTGCATAGGGAAGTAGCGCACTTTTCCCAAATTGCGAAGGAAACCGCGTGAAAAAACTCGTATTTGACCTTGAGACGAAGAAGGTATTCGAGGAGGTCGGCGGAAGAGAGCACGCTGACAGGCTCGGAATGTCCCTCGGCGTCGTGTATGACTACGGCAGCGGCTTGTACAGGACGTATTTCGAGGCAAACGCGGGGGACCTCGTGGACGAGGTTCTCTCGGCTGACCTGGTCGTGGGATTTAACATAATCAGGTTCGATTACGTTGTGCTTCAACCTTACACGCTCCACGATTTGAAGAAAGTGAAGACCCTCGACATTCTTTCTCAGACGACGGCGGTGCTTGGTTTTCGGGTGAGCCTGGAGAGCTTTGTTCAGGCTACGCTCGGCGTCGGCAAAATGGCAGATGGGCTTCAGGCGGTCGAATGGTTCAAGGCGGGGCGACTCGACAAGCTGGAGGAGTATTGCCGGAAGGACGTTGACCTCACCCGCCAGCTCTACGAATTCGGAAAACAGAACGGCAGGATTTACTTTCTCGAGAAAACCTCAGGTCGCCGAAGGGAAGTCGCCGTGTATTGGTGATTCGAGGTGGACAGCGTGACCCACCGCGCTCTTCCTGCTGTCCTGCTGCGGCATCCAGCGCGGTCGCCCCAGGAGCTGCTGCACGGCGCGAGCAGAAACCTTCGGAGTGCTGAAGCCAGGCTTCAGTCCCGCCATGGAGGGAGCAGCGCTCCTGCACTCCACGAATGTTTCCCTCCCCAGCCAGGCAAATTTGTTGACACCGTCTGGAGTGTATGGTATCAGACTGCCTTAACTTTGGGCCGGCTACGGCCCGCTTTCGAGGGAACATTGCGAGAACGCGGTGTGTTGCAAGCATTGGGGGCCTGAGCGGTACGGCTCGCTCGCGGGAAGACGGCATTGCGCAGGAAGCCTGGCGACGGCGAGATGAGGAATCCGGGCGTGGCCCTTTCCCTCGGGAGTCGAGCGTCGAACACCGGCGGACGTGGGCTGGATGCCCGGAGAAGCAAGCGGGTGGAAACTTTCCATCCGAATGTGAGGAATGATGCGGTTCACGATTGAAAACCAACAGCTTGAGTCGGACCTGATCAAGCGGGTCGAGGGGATAATTCAACAGTCTCCTTCCATCTGTTACCAGTGCGGAAAATGTTCTGCGGGGTGTCCGGTTCACTATCTGATGGACATTCCGCCGAATGTGGTGATTCGGCTGCTCCAGCTCGGCCAGATTGACCAGGTGCTGGAGAGCCGGACCATCTGGGTATGCTCGTCGTGCATCACGTGTTCGACGCGCTGCCCGAAGGAGTTCAAGATTGCGGAGTGCATGGACGCGCTGCGTGAGCTGGCTCTGGCGACGGGGAAAGGCACGCCTTCCGAGAGGGACATCAAGCTGTTCCACAGAGTTTTCATGAATAACATGAGGCGGTTCGGGAAGGTTCACGAGGCGAGCATTGCCGGGATCTACAAGCTGAGGAGCCGGCACTTCTTCGCGGACGTCGGAGCGGGAATCAAGATGACCTTGAAGGGGAAGATAAAGCTCCTGCCGCGGAGGGCGAAAGGGAGGAAGGAATTCCGGGCGATGTTTGAAGCGGCAGGGTATGGACGGAAGGAAGAGGGAAAAAGTCCTCCCCCTGCAAGCGCTGCTGGCAAGGCATCAGGCTCAGGACATGGGGAGGTTCCGTCCGCACGCGAAGGGGGAGAGGAGAAAGACATCGCTGAGGCGCACTCGGCGAAATGAGGACGATGGCGGCGATGAAGATAGGATATTATCCGGGCTGTTCGCTCCACGGGATGGCAATTGATTTTGGGATGTCCACAGCGGCGGCGTGTGAGGCACTGGGGATCGAGCTCGTCGAGGTCCCTGATTGGACATGCTGCGGCGCCTCTGCCGCTCATTCCACCAATCACCTCCTCGGTCTGGCTCTCCCAGCGAGGAATCTGAGCCTGGCGGAGGAAGCGGGGCTTGCCACTTTGGCGGCGCCATGTGCGCTATGTTCCAACGCCATGAAGAAGACCCACGAACTCATTCTTTCGGATAAGGAGACTGCCGCGGAAATCTCGCGTCTGACCGGGCGCGAATACCGGGGCGGCGTAAGGGTTCTAAACGTGATTCAGCTTTTTCTGGAGTATGGTCTCGAGGAGGTTGCGAAGAAAGTTGTGGCGCCTCTGGACGGGCTGAAGGTTGCGTGCTATTACGGTTGCCTTTTGACGCGACCGCCGGACCTGCTGAAATTCGACGACCCGGAGCAGCCGGTGCTGATGGACGAGGTCTGCAAGGTTCTCGGTACGGAGCCGCTGGAGTGGGGATTCAAGACGGAATGCTGCGGGGCAGGATTCTCGATGAGCAGGACGGACCTGGTGTGCGAGCTTTCGCGGCGAATCCTCGAGAATGCGGTGAATAACGGGGCAGAGGCGATTATCGTCGCCTGCCCGATGTGCCAGTCGAACCTCGACATGCGGCAGGCGAACATCAACAAGACGTTCAGTACGTCGTTCGACATACCAGTCGTTTACTTGACCGAGCTGGTTGGGCTGGCGGTAGGCGTGAAGCCGAAAAAACTCGGGCTGCGGAAGCATTTCGTTGACGCGATGAGGCTGGCGAAGCGAATGACGTCGGGAGCGAAGGAGGAAGCGGCGGCTGGAGGACGGGCTGCGAAGTAAAGCGCCGAAAGACGCCGAAATAACTTGAACGCGAATGGGTTCCTGATCGTCCAAAAGTATTTGCGGGGTGGAAAGAAGTCACACAGAACTCTGATGGTCAGGAGGGCTAAAACGATGAAGAGAATTGTAGCGAGTGCGGCTGGTCTTGTTTGGTTGTTGCTTTGCCTGGCGACTCGCGCGGAAGAGCCGCGAAAAATCGAAGCTCGAATGAAGCCGGGCGACACGGCGACCTATCTTCTCCATACGGAGACGACGACCGATCACGTGAGGCAGACGACTCCAAAACCGGAGAAGCGCCGCGTGAGTTTCCGGTCGGACATGAAGGTTCTCGTGAGGTGCGTGGAAGTTTCCGACGAGGGAGTGGTACACGTGGAAATCACGTACCCGGATTTCATGATGGAAACGGCGATGCTCGAAAACGGGCGCCTCAGCAAAATAATAAGCGACCAGAACGGCGCCAGGTCGTACCTGGACGGGAAGCTTCAGGACTCGCAGACGTGGGGCGTGCTGGAAAAGCGGGGAAATCCGAACTTGCTGAAGCTTTTCAGTTCGACGATCGGGTTCACGCTTGACAGAAGAGGAAGGGTTCTCGACGTAGAAGTCCCGCCGGAGCTGGCGGGCCAGTTCTCTGGTGCTGACGTCAAGCAGTTCTTCCAGCAGCAGGTCATATTCCCCGAAGTGGGGATTATGCCGGGGTCGGAGTGGAGCGATGTCAGCGAAAGGCAGGTTCCACAAGGGCCGGGACCCCTCAGCGGCAAGACCATGATTGACAACACGACGTACACGTACGAGGCGAACGAGACGGCTCTGGAGAAGGAGTGCGCGAGAATTCGAGTGGCAATCAAAAGCAGCCCAAAAGAGAAAATCCTGAGCCTCAAGGAATTCACGCAGACGAACGATGGGTGGTCGCTGGTGTCGCTCGATAACGGGCAGCCGGTGAAATCGGAGCTGAGGCTCCTCCAGGAAATCAAGGGGATGCCGGAGGGAGTGAAGACGGAGATCAAGACGACGGGCGTGGTTATGATGACCCTGGTGCAACCTCCGGCGGCGGAGCCTCCCAAGGAGGAAAAGGCGCCAGAGGAAACGAAATCGGGAGTTGAATGAATGTCGAGGATTGGCGTTTTCATATGCCACTGCGGAGAGAACATCGCCCGCATGGTTGACTGTGCGAAGGTGGCTGAGGAGACTGCGAAGCTGCCGGGCGTGATGGTCTCGGTGGATTACAAGTATGTGTGCTCCGACCCGGGGCAGAACATGATTAAGGATGCCATCCGGGAACACAAGCTCGACGGAGTCGTGGTGGCGGCTTGTTCTCCGCACATGCACGAGCCGACGTTTCGCGCAGCAGTGGTAACCGCCGGGTTGAATCCGTTTCTCTGCGAGATGGCGAACATTCGCGAGCATTGCTCCTGGGTGCATACGGACCGGGAACTTGCGACGGAGAAAGCAATTGACCTCGTGCGAGTGATGGTCGAGAAGGTCAAGAAGAACCAGGAGCTTTTCCCGATCAGAGTACCAGTAACGAAGAGAGCTCTGGTCATTGGCGGGGGAATCGCTGGCATCCAGGCGGCCCTCGACATCGCAGCGGGCGGGCATGAAGTAATCCTCGTCGAGAGACAGCCTTCCATCGGCGGAAACATGGCTCGCCTTTCGGAGACGTTTCCGACGCTTGACTGCTCGCAGTGCATCCTGACTCCACGAATGGTGGAGGTGGCGAGGGACCCCCGGATCACTCTTTACACGTACGCCGAAATCGAGAACGTTGACGGCTTCGTAGGGAACTTCAAGGTCAAGATTCGGCAGAATGCGAAGTCCGTCATCGCAGAACTGTGCAACGGGTGCGGCGACTGCTGGAGGAAATGCCCGCAGAAGAAAATCCTGTCGGAATTCGATGCTGGGTTGGGCTATCGAACGGCAATTTACGTTCCGTTTCCGCAGGCGGTGCCAAACACGCCGGTGATTGACCGGGCGAACTGCCTGAAGTTCTTGAAGGACCGGTGCGGCGTTTGCGCGAAGGTCTGCACCCGCAACGCGATTGACTACACGATGCAGGACGAGATTATCGAGGTGGAGGTCGGCGCCATCGTCGTCGCCACAGGCTATGACCTGTATAGCATCGGGAAGGAGCAGCCCAACGAGCGCTGGAAGGGATACGGCGAGTACAACTACGACGTTTATCCGGACATCATTAGCGGGATACAGTTCGAAAGGCTTCTGTCGGCGTCCGGGCCGACGCAGGGCGCTGTTCGCCGCGCATCCGACGGAAAAGAGCCAAAGTCGGTAGTCTTCATCGCGTGCGTCGGGTCGCGCGACCCGGAGAAGGGCCTGGAGTATTGCTCCAAGATTTGCTGCATGTACATCGCCAAGCATGCGATGCTCTATAAGCACAAGGTTCACGACGGCAAACCGTACATTTTCTACATGGACATCCGCGCGGGCGGGAAGAATTACGAGGAGTTTGTCCGACGGGCGGTCGAGGAAGATGGAGTCCTCTATATCCGCGGGCGGGTCTCGAAGATTTATAAGGACGGAGACCAACTCGTCGTCGTGGGAGCGGATACTCTGTCGAATTCCCAGGTTCAGGTTCGGGCGGACATGGTTGTGTTGGCGACGGCGATGATTCCGCATCGAGACGCTTACGCACTCGCGCAGAAGGTAGGGATTGCGTGCGGTTCGGAGGGCTTCTATTCGGAGGCGCACCCGAAGCTCCGCCCCGTCGAGACGACTACGGCGGGCATTTACCTGGCTGGAGCGTGTCAGGCGCCAAAGGACATTCCGGAGGCGGTGGCTCAGGCAAGCGCCGCGGCTTCAAAGGTTCAGTTGCTCTTTTCTTCCGATGAGCTTGAGAGAGAGCCCATCATCGCCTCGGTGAACGAAGCGACCTGCATTCATTGTCGCAACTGCATCCGCGTCTGCCCTTACACGGCGATAACGGATAAGGAAATCCGCGACAAGAGGGGCAACCTCGTCAAGCTTGTCGCAGAAGTCAACAAGGGCCTCTGCATGGGCTGCGGCACGTGCGTCGCCGCTTGCCCGTCCAAATCCATTCAGCTCGCGGGATTCAACGACGAGCAGGTCTTCGCGGAAATCACCGCCCTGGGCAGCGGATAGAGCGGCGCTGCCCGACGAATTTCAGGAGCGAAAAGCGTGAGTCAGGAAGCAAAAACGGTGGAGAAACCGGCAGCCGAGAAGGAATGGCAGCCGAAGATTATCGCGTTCGTGTGCAACTGGTGCACTTACGCGGGAGCGGACCTCGCAGGGACCAGCCGCATGGTTTACGAACCGCACGTTCGCGTCATTAAGCTTCCTTGCTCCGGGCGGATTGACGTGTCGTTCATCATCAAAGCATTTGAGCAGGGAGCGGACGGAGTGATTGTCTCCGGCTGCCATCCGGGCGACTGCCATTACACTGCTGGGAACTATCACGCTCGACGACGCTTCGCCGGTTTTCGAGACTTGCTGGAGTTCTGCGGCTTCGACATGAGGCGGGTGACGTTTAGCTGGGTCTCCGCCGCAGAAGGGAAGAAATGGGCGGACCTCGTCAATGAGGTTGTCGGAAAAATCAGGGAGCTTGGGCCGTTCACGGAATACCAAAAATTCCTGACGCAGTTTTCAGGGCGGTCTCTCGCGCAGGGAAGCCCGATGTCAGAAGAGACTCCCGGAACGCAAGGGCCTCCGAAAAGCGAAAATCGTCGGCGGTTCGCCGAGAATTATGATTGAGCAAATAAGAGAAACAGCAAAGAAGCTTTTGACGAGCGGCGAGGTGAAGGTCGTTATCGGGTACGAGAATGGCGACATGCCTCAGACGACCCGTCCCGTTTTCGTGACCTCGCCGGACGACGTCGAAAAGCTCGTGTGGAACAAGCACTGCTACGCCAACCTCGCTCGCTTTCTCGTGCGGAAAGAAGTCGCGTCTCTCGGCAAGCCCGCCATCGTCGCCAAAGGGTGCGACGTGAAAGCAATCGTCGTGCAGATTCAGGAGAGCCAATTCAAGCGAGAGAACGTCATCATCCTCGGCGTGACGTGCCAGGGTGTGGGCGAGCCGCCTCTCTCGAAATGCCCCATCTGCGACGTGAACACGCCGCGCGAGTACGACTATCTCTTCGGAGAGAAGATTCCTCCGAAGACCGGCATCAACAAGTTCGCGGACGTCGAGGAGTTCGAGAAGAAGTCGCCAAAGGAGCGGTGGGAGTTCTGGGAAAAGCAATTCTCGAGGTGCGTCAAATGCTATGCATGCCGACAGGTCTGCCCGCTGTGCTATTGCGAGGTGTGCATCGCCGACAAGAATCAGCCGCAGTGGATTGAGACGAGCAGCCATACGCGCGGCAATTATCACTGGAATCTGATTCGCGCGTGGCACCTGTCCGGAAGGTGCATTGATTGCCTGGAATGCGAGAGGGCGTGTCCGGTGAACATACCGCTTTCTCTTCTCAACCGGAGGCTCGCCAGGAGCGTGAAGGAGCGGTTTGGATACGAACCAGGCTACGATAAGGAAGCGGCGCCGCCGTTCACGGACTTCAAGCAGCAGGACCCACAAGAGTTCATCAAGTGACCAGCAATAACCCTGAAAAGCTCCGCGGAAAAGGAACGGAGAAGAGGAACCAACTTATCTTGAAGGTTCTCGATGCTCGGAATGTCAAAGCTCTCGTCCAGAAAGGGCTGGGGCTCGGCTACCGCGTCTTCGCGCCGGTGAAAGACGATAAGCTTGTAACGTTCGAGCAAGTGAGCAGCCCCGAGCAGGTCTTCCTCGACGGAATCATAACGAAAATGTCGCCAAAGTCGGCGATTTTTCCTCGAACGGAGCGAGTCTTTTCCTACAGGATTCGCAAAGGCGATGTCGTCATTGAGGATAAGGACGACTTTGTGGCGCCGACGATTATCTTTGGCTGCCGCCCGTGCGACGCTGCTTCGTTTCCCATCATGGACCGCGTTTTCCAGTGGGACTACCAGGACAAGTTCTGGAACGAGAGGAGAAAAGCGACTCTCGTCATCGGCATCTCCTGCCTCGATTGCGACGATGCATGTTTCTGCACGTCGGTAGGGTTGGCTCCCGATTCGACGGAAGGGAGCGATGTCCTCCTGACTCTCGTCTCGCCTGACCGCTATCTTGCGGAAATCATGACGGAAAAAGGAGCGGATTTCGTCGAGAGAACCGGCCTGTTCGATGAAGCTGGCGCCGATCTCGATAAAGCAGCCGCGACAAGAGCCGTCAGGCAGAAGCTCGGCAGGAAGTTCGACGTCGAGAAAATCAAGCCGTGGCTCGACGAGAATTACGATAACAAGTTCTGGGGCGAAGTTACGCGGATGTGCATTGGGTGCGGGATTTGCACGTACGTCTGCCCGACGTGCCATTGCTTTGACCTGGTGGACGAGGCGCATTACGACGGCGGGACGAAGATGAAGAACTGGGACGCATGCCAGCTTGCTGTGTTCACCGTGCACGCCTCCGGGCACAATCCACGCGCCGACCAGGTCTCGCGCCATCGTCAGCGAATTATGCACAAATACAAATATTATCCCGACAACCTCGGCGTGATTCTCTGCACGGGCTGTGGTCGGTGCGTCCGGCATTGCCCCATGGAGGTCAACCTCATCCGCATTCTCAAAGGGATTTCTGAGATAGGGACAGTCTGCGGCAGGCAAGGGTGAGGAGAGCTGTGAGGGCGGCTGTCAGGCACTCCGGACGAGAAAGATCTAAACCACAGAGGACGCGGAGAACGCACAGGAACTGAAGAGAGATAAGTTGCGATGCAAGACGATGCCTCGACAACATATTCAAATGTGGTTGAGTCCGAGGAAGAGGCTTTGGACAACATCTATCTGCCACATCTGATGGTCATCAAGGAAATCGTCCAGGAGACGCCGGACGTCAAAAGCATCAAGCTCGTCTTCCAGGACGACGAAATGCAGAAAAACTTCTCATTTCGGACGGGGCAGTTCGGCGAGTTCACGGTTTTTGGCGTTGGCGAATCCACGTTCAACATCTGCTCCTCCCAGACCTGGAAGGACCACATCGAATGTTGCTTCCGAAAAGTGGGGCGAGTAACTTCCGCCCTCTGGCAGATGAACGAGGGCGACATCATCGGTTTTCGCGGCCCGTACGGGAACTGGTATCCCGTCGAGAAAATGGAGGGAAAGAGCGTCCTTTTCATCGCCGGGGGAATCGCGCTGCCGCCGGTTCGCTGCATGATTTGGCACTCGCTCGACATGCGCGATAAGTTCAAGAACATCACGATCCTCTACGGGGCACGAACCGTCGCCGACCTCGTCTTCAAGCGAGAGCTCGCCCAATGGGCGAAGCGCGACGACATGACGATTGTTACGACCGTTGACCCCGGCGGCGAAACGCCCGATTGGAAGGGTAAAATCGGCCTCGTCCCCATCATTCTCAAGGAAATGGCGCCTTCCTCCGACAATGCCATCGCCCTGGTCTGCGGGCCGCCCATCATGATAAAGTTCACCCTGCCGGTTCTTTTGGAGCTTGGCTTCGCAAAAGAAGACATCCTCACCTCCCTCGAAAACCGGATGAAGTGCGGGCTTGGCAAATGCGGCAGATGCAACGTCGGAAAAGTTTACGTCTGCAAGGACGGCCCCATCTTCACCGCCTCCGAGGTCTCCCTCCTCCCCGAAGAATACTGATCGCGTTTCCGTCTGCGGTGGGCCCGCCAGTTGCCTTGTCCGGGTAGGCTTCCCAATGGTTGACTGCTGGCCGTCGGAGCATTATCCTTCAGAAAAGGACGAGTGAAGCGTGTCGGAGCGGCTGGCGGAGAGGAGGTGTTCGGGATGCGATTGCAGGATATGGACCTGGGGGCCCTTATGAAACCGTCCCTCATCGAGCGATACAAAGAGGATAGCAGGGCTATTTGGTGGGAGTTGACAAGGTTGAGCCGTAACCTGTTCGTCTTGGAGAAGGTGGCCACCTTCCCGTTTCACCTGTTCGATGGCTTTATGCCGCTTTTCTGGAGGCTGGCATATAGCGCCTTGTTTGAGACAAGCGTCTTGATAATTTCGAAGCTTACGGAGGAGGGTGTCTCGGGAACGCTAACTATGGGTCGGCTCAGGGGCGAGGTGATGCAAAGCCTGCGAGAGGAAAGCCACAAGGAGGAGCTGGCGAGGGCGCTTAGAAGCCAGCAATTCGACTGCACCTTTTCGGGCCTTCGGGCGCGCATCAGGCAGCTTCGCCACAACTACCTCGCGCACTTCAAGCGCGAGTGGAACGTGAAAGACCCGACACCGGAACAAGTCAAGGAGAGAGGCGTACGCCTGTCCGATCTGAAGGCGTTGGGGGACAAGCTTAATTCGCTCTTCGAACTGCTCTGTTTCGGGGAACGCGGGGAGTTCCTCTCCATCGAGTATCACCCCGACGTAGTACGCCCCGTGGGCTCCGATCCCCGAACCGACGTAGAGGCAATCCTCGATAACATCGCGAGGGACAGCGCCATGCTGAACATGCCGGAGAGACAGCCCGAGATTTGGCCCCTCTACCGAGACGAACTCTCGCAGGAGCATCTCGACGTATTTAACAGGTACCGGTCCAAGTTCGGATTGGGCAAGGTGTGAACGCCAAGTCAGGTGCCCGTGGAGTGATAACCATGATTCTCCAGGTGACACGAGCAAGGTACCTTCACCACTACGTGATATTGCTTCGGTTTAACGACGGAGCGGAAGGCGAGATCGACCTTTCCGGCGAGCTTGAAGGTGAGATGTTCTCGCCGCTCAAAGACATGGAGGCCTTCAAGTCCTTCAAGGTTGATCCCGAGCTGGGCACTATCGTCTGGCAAAACGGGGCGGATTTGGCGCCGGAGTTCCTGTACGAGAATATGAAGGTTCTGGCGTGACCGAGTTTCACGCGCAGTGCCCCCGCACAACCCGGCAGCTTGTTGCAGCGAAGAGCCCCCTGGCGCACCATCCAAGGCCGCAGGGCTTGCCGTTGGCTCGTCGAGCTCTGCTCAGCCAAGCAGGTCTCAGCCAGACGAAATTTTTCGCGATGGAGCCGTTCGGGGCGCATCGGGCCGCCCCTACCGTCGGAGGGTGGCGATCCAGGTGAGCCAATCTTTCTGGATGTCGTCGAGGTTCTTTCGGAAGAGCTTTTGGAGGGTTTTTGAGCCGGTGGGGTCTTTTCTGAAGTTTGCCCTGAAATCCTTATAGAACTTCTCCAGCAATCCGAGTTCCTGCATGTACATGCAGAAGTATCTCGCCTCGGCGTAGCTGCTCCCGCGGTCGTCGCCGTAGAATTGTTTGGAGGTTGTTGAGACGAGGTCTCTCAGGGGGATGAGCTTTTTGTCCTTGATTGCTCTTTGAAGGATGGGGAATCGCCAGTTGATGAGTCCCTTGAGGCCAGCCTCGGTCACCGTGCACTGCTCGAAGAGCGAACCAAGCCCTTCGTTGAACCATGCGGGGACATCGGGGAAATCGGTTTCCATGAGGGCGTGGACCATTTCGTGGACGAGTGTTCCGGTGCCAGTGCCGATGTTCATGACGAGGCTGTTCTGTTCTCTTTTGTAATAGCCGAAGGGGGTCGTCGGCTCGTCGTCAAAAAGTTTCTTGGCGTATTCCCTGTAGATTCTGTCATCCCTGAAGAGGAATACTTTCACGACGTCATTCGGACCGACGCTGAAGAACTGTCTGCGAAGCGCCCGGTAGCAGTTGAGGACTGTGCCGTTTTTGATGCTGTTGAATTCTCCGCGCGAGATGTTGCCCGCGATGACGAATGGTCGCTCTACCTCGACGATGAAATCTCTCCCGAGGAGTTTTTTGACTTTCATCGCTTCGCGGGCGAAATCGCGGTCAGTGAGAGCCCGGCGGACATTGGGTCCCTTCTTGTCAGAGCAGGACACTGTGAGAAATGCGCACAGGAAGGCGACGAGGAGAAGTTCCACGAGGTGATATGGGCGTTGTCTCAAGCATCGCATGGAATACCTTTCTTCCGTTATTTTACAATCCTTAGACCACGACGGGGGAGGATTTGTTCGGTTGAAGTCCCGTTTCGACGAGGCATGCTGGTCGAGCTGCGGCACCTTCGGGGCCCTCGGCAGTGGCCGGGAATTGCTTCGCCGCGGACTTTCAATAGGTGCGGCTGTATTTCCGTGGCACGCTTCGGATGAATCCTCTGTTCGAGAAGCCCGGCTGAAGCCGGCTCAGAGAACGGAGACGGGGCATTCGAGGACCATCGGCTAAAGCAGGTGGCTAAAGGTTGTGCCGGCTGAAGACCGGCAGCAGACTGGGAATGGCGCGTGGGACGCGAGGTTGCGACCAGAATGAAGGAAGCATGCCTGATGCGCCACGATTTCGTAGCCGCGGACCCTCAACGTAATTGAGGACACGACTTTGGCGATGCGGTACAATGAGGGTGTCGCTGGCGCCGAGAATCACTGAACGCTGGCTGAGGTTGGCTTTGGCGCGCCTGGAGGTGGGAACAGAGACGGCGATGTGGACGTCCGCGTTAGCAAATACACAGTGAGGGACGCGAAAGATGAGATTTGCGGTATGCAATGAGATGTTTGGGAAGAGAAGCATCGAGTGGGTGTTTCAATTTGCAGCCGAGACAGGATTCAGCGGTGTGGAGATAGCTCCTTTCACTCTTGCGGAGTCGGTGACGCAGATTTCTCGCGAGCGACGAAAAAAGATTCGTGAGGCTGCAAAGAAGGCAGGAGTCGAGGTTGTGGGTCTGCACTGGTTGCTGGTCAGCCCGAAGGGGCTTTCGATGACCTCGCTCGACGAGGAGGTTCGGAAGACAACTCTTGAATACTTCTGGGAGCTTATCGAGTTCTGCGCGGACCTGGGCGGGTCCATCATGGTAGTTGGGTCGCCCAAGCAGAGAGGCGTTCCCGACGGCATCCCGCGCGACCGCATCTGGAGAATCACGAGGGAGTTTTTCCTCGACTGCGTTCCGGTAGCGAAACGGAGAACCGTTACGATTTGCATAGAGCCGCTGGCGAGGGAGGAGACCAACTTCATCAACACCGCCGCCGAAGCCATAAAGTTAATTGACGAGATTGGCTCACCTTATTTCAAGCTCCACCTCGACGTGAAAGCGATGCACGACGAAGCCCGTCCAATCGAAGGGATCATTGAGTCGTCGCGGGGATACCTCACCCATTTCCATGCCAATGATTCCAACAGAAAAGGGCCGGGGTTGGGCGACACCGATTTCGTCCCTGTCTTCCGCGCTCTCAAGCAAATCCGCTACGACGGATACGTTTCCATGGAGCCCTTCGATTACGAGCCCGACCCGCTGACCATCGCAAAGGAAGGTCTGGCGTATCTGAAGAAGTGCCACGCCGCCGCGGCGATTTGATGAGGGAGAAACAACGCAGCAGGAAGACACGCATGATGTCCTCGCGGGTGCGGCAGGGGGATGAGCACAAATTCGTCGTCGAGGGGAAATGCCCGGCAGGGTAAACGGCCGACGATTCACAAAGCGCGGAGCCTGTTGACGGGAAAGAAGACAAGGAACGCTCGCCCGCGGATGCTGTTTTCGGGAACGAAGCCCCAGAAGCGGCTATCTTCGCTGTCGTAGGTGTTATCTCCGAGGACGAAATACTTTCCGGCAGGGACTTTGACCTTTCTATTAGCTTCGGACAACAGCATTCCTTTGTTGATGTACTTCACTTTCTTCAATGATTTCGGCTTGGGGGCAAGCTTGCCGTTCACGTAAATTTCGCCGTCCTTTATTTCAATCTCTTCGCCCGGAAGCCCGGCAACTCTTTTGACGAAAGCCTGCCCGCGGTCACCGCTGTCCACGGGGATGTTCCTCGTGGAGAAAGCGATGACCTCCCAGCGTCGGGGGCTTCGTATTTTGAGCAGCCGCCAGCCCGTCAAAGGAACGTTGACTCCATAAGCTGACTTCCAGACCAGGATGACGTCGCCGGGGGCAAGTGTGGGATACATTGAGGAGGTGGGAATAGTGAACGCCGCGACGACGAACGTGCGAAGGAAGAGCGATACTACGACGACCAGCGCGATGAATTCCAGGACGGCTCGCCAGATTGGTTTTCCTATGGGACCGAGATGCTCCTGGTGAAGGCTGCGCAATTCCTCAAAGCGTTGCTCGGTCTGCAACTCGTCTTTCCGGCGAATGCTGTCGCGGAGCTCCGAAATGGTCTGCTGAGCGTGCAGGCGCACTTCGGGGGGCATCTTGCTGCGGTCTCTCGCCAGCAGATTCTCGATGCTATCCGCGAGCAAAGTGGCTTTTCTGAACAAGCTTCTCATCCGTTGTTCTCTTTCGCGGCTCGGACGCCTGAATATGAGCCGCCGGCTTCTCTCGTCGAAAACCCGACGGTGTGCATTCGGCGGCATCAATCTCGCCTTCAGGCGCCGGCTTTCAAAACTTCAATGAAAGCGCTCTGGGGAATACGGACTTTTCCTACTTCCTTGAGTTTCTTCTTGCCTTCCTTTTGCTTATCCCACAGCTTTCTTTTTCGGGTGATGTCTCCGCCGTAGCACTTTGCGGTAACGTCCTTTTTCAGAGCCTTAATCGTCTCTCTGGCGATGATTCGGCCGCCGATGGCTGCCTGAATAGGAACGGAGAAGAGCTGCTTGGGGATGCACTCTTTCAGACGAGCGACAATGGCCCGGCCCTTGCCTTCGGCCCTTGAGGAGTGGACGATGCTGGAGAAGGCATCAACCGGCTCATGGTTGACCAGTATATCGAGCTTGACCATGTCCGCCTCCCTGTGCCCGATGAATTCGTAGTCGAGGGAACCGTAACCCCTGGTGAGAGATTTCAGTTTGTCGTAGAAATCCACGATGATCTCATTGAGAGGAATCTCGAACTGGAGCATCACCCGTGTCGGGTCAAGGGAATCTGTCGCGACGCACTCTCCTCTTCGTTCCATCCCCAACTGCATAATCGCCCCGATGTATTCGTTGGGGACAATCACGTAGCACAGGACGTACGGTTCCTCAACCGCCTCAATCTCGCCCGGATTCGGGAAATGCGTCGGATTGTCAATTGTCCGCACCTCTGCGGTTTTCATCCGAACCTGATAGCTGACGCTGGGGTTCGTCGAAATGGTCGAGATTCCAAACTCTCTCTCAATCCTCTGGAAGACCACTTCCAGGTGGAGGAGACCGAGAAAGCCGCATCGGAAGCCGTACCCGAGGGCGACGGACGACTCCGGCTCATGGGTGAATGAGGAATCGTTCAAGCGAAGTCTCTGCAATGCTTCTCTCAATGCTTCGTAATCCGAGGCGTCGAGAGGATAAAGACCGCTGAAGACCATCGGACGGAGCAGCTTGTAGCCCCTCAGAGACGCCTTTGCCGGATGAGTTCGCGATGTGATGGTGTCGCCGATTCGCACGTCGTCTGCGTCTTTTATGTTGGCGATGACGTAGCCGACCTCACCCTCTCCGAGAAACTTTCCGGGCTGCATGTGCGGTCGCAGAAAGCCAACCTCGGCGACCTCGAAGCTCTTGCCGGAGCTCATCAACATGATATGCATGCCGGGGCGGATTTCTCCGCTGAAGAGTCTTGTATAAACGACCACGCCGCGGAAATTGTTGAAGACCGAATCGAAGATGAGGGCTTTCAGCTCGCCACTCCGGTCGTGAGGGGGTGGCGGCACTCGCTCGACGATTGCGTCGAGGACTTTCTCCACTCCCGTTCCATACTTGGCGCTTACGAGGAAAATTTCTTCCCTGGGCAGGTGAATGATTTCTTCGATTTGATTTGTTACCAGCGCGATGTTCGCGCTTGGCAGGTCAATCTTGTTGATGATGGGGACCAACCTGACGTTTCTTTCTCGGGCGAGGTGGAGGTTGGCGATGGTCTGTGCCTGAACGCCCTGGGTGGCGTCAACTAAAAGAAGTGCCCCTTCGCAGGCCGCGAGGCTGCGCGAGACCTCATACGTAAAGTCAACGTGGCCGGGGGTGTCTATAAGGTTCAGAATGTACTCTCGCCCGTCGTTGCTGCGATAGACGAGCTTGACGGGATGGGACTTGATGGTGATCCCTCGTTCACGTTCCAGGTCCATGTCGTCGAGAACCTGCTCCCGCATGTGGCGCTGGCTGATAGTATGGGTCAGCTCCAGCAACCTGTCGGCGAGGGTGGACTTGCCGTGGTCAATGTGAGCGATGATGCAAAAATTTCGTATTGACGAACTGTCCATACTGCCTGACAAAAATGGGCTTCGCCGAAGCAGAAACAGCAAGGGGGACTATTTTGCCCTGTCCGCAATGGAATTTCCTGCGAAGAGGAGCTTCCTGACGCCGTCGAAGCTTTTCGCCTCGGCATAAATCCGGACGACCGGCTCCGTGCCCGATGTCCTGAGCATCAACCAGTCCTCGTTATCGAGGATCAGTTTCACGCCGTCCCGAGCATCAACCTCCACGACCTTTTGCCCGTCTATTTGGTCGGGCGGATTTCTCTGCAAACCATCGAAGAGCTTTGCCTTGCTGGCATCGGGATATTCGATGTCTGTCCTGCCGTAGCGGAATGTGCCATATCTGGCATCAATCTCCCCCATTATATCTTCGAGTTTCTTTCCTTGCGTGGCCATCAATTCCAGAAGAAGAAGAGCGGATAAGGCCCCGTCCCGCTCGGGGAAATAATTCTTGTAGCTGATTCCTCCGCTTTCCTCTCCACCGATGAGGACGTCCTCGTTCCTCATAATCTCGCAGATATACTTGAAGCCGACTGGCGTTTCTTTCCAGGGAAGGACGAGGTCTTCTGCGACCTTCCGGACGAGAGCGCTTGTCGTCATAGTTTTGACGACGAGTCCCCGCCATCCCCTGTTGTTGTAGAGGTGCAGGAGGAGCATCGCAAGAATCTGATGCGGCGTGACGAATTCCCCCCGCGAGTTCACAGCGCCTATTCTATCGCCGTCGGCGTCCGCCGCCAAACCAACGGCTGCTTGCTCATCGAGGACTGCCTTCTGAAGTCCTTCGATATGCGGCGGAATGGGCTCCGGAGAAAGCCCACCGAAGGCCGGGTCCGGGTGGGCATGAATCGTTTTCACTTCGCAGGAACTTCCCGCCAGGATACGTTCGAGAAGCCTCCCTTGTGTGCCGTGCATGGGGTCGGCGATGACTTTCAATCGCGAGTTCCCAATGGTGCGCAGGTCAACGTACGACTTGAGGTTGTTCTCATACGCGGCCCAGAGATTCTCGAGCCGGACGACGCCTTTCCGTTTCGCTTCCTCGAGCGGGACGGTTCTCGGTGTGCCTTTCCAGAGAAAACCCTCAATGGCTTCGGTGACCTTGTCGTCCGCTGAGCCGGCATAAAAGGGCTTGAACTTGACCCCGTTGAATCGAGGAGGATTGTGGCTGGCGGTGATCATCACTCCGCCCGCGAGTTGATGATGCTTGATGGCGTAAACAAGGGCCGGAGTTGGGACTAACCCGTCGCTCAGTAAAGCCTTGATGCCATTTCCCGCCAGGACCTCCGTAATCGCGGCGGCCGATTCGTGAGAAAGAGCGCGTCCGTCGTAGCCGACCGCAAGCTCGCGCTTCGGAAAGGACAAGGATTTGACGTATTCGGCAATTGCCTGAGCGACGACCCTGACGTTGTCGAGGGTGAAATCGTCGTTCACGACGCCTCGCCAACCATCTGTGCCAAACTGGATTCTGGTCATTGTCTCAATCTCCGAATAGCTTGCGGCATGTCCTCGCTCCGGAACAATGAGGTGCCCGCGACGAGAACGTTAGCGCCGGCGGCGACAACCATTTGCGCGGTCTCCCCGTTGATTCCGCCGTCCACAGCAATGTCGAGGTCGGGATTGGTCCTCGTTGCCACCTCTCGGGCTTTCCTGATGACCTCCAGCGATTCCGGTATGAATTTCTGCCCGCCAAAACCGGGATGAACCGACATCACCAGAAGCATGTCAATCTCGCCGAGGTAATGGAGAACGTTCTCCACGGGCGTCTCGGGGTTCAGGGAAAGGCCGCACCCGGCGCCAAGCTTCCGTAAGGTCTTTATCTCGCGGAGGGCGTCGTCAGTCACTTCCACGTGGAGGATTATGCTGTTGGCCCCCGCATCCAGGAAGCTGCGGAAGAAACGCTGCGGGTTGTCAATCATCAGGTGCACGTTCAGGTGGAGGAACGTCCACCGTCGAATGGCACGGACGAAATCCGGGCCGATGGTGAGGTTAGGAACGAAATGCCCGTCCATAACGTCCACGTGGAGGAGGTCGGCGCCTGCCTCCTCGGCCCGCTTTGCCTCTGGACCGAGCTTGCTGAAATCCGCCGCGAGGATGGAGGGGGCGACTTTGACCCTCAAAGCTTCAGCCACTCCACTCCTCCCTTGTCATCGGGGACAGGCCCGATGAGCGCAAGATTGAGCTGGTCCTCGATGAAAATTGTATTGGCTATTCTCTGGATGTCCTCGGAGGTGACAGCGCGAAGAGATCGCATAATCTCGTCCTGGGTTGGGACTTTGCGCGACAAAAGAAGGTTCTCGCCCGCCCACATCATCTGGCTCATGACCCGGTCCATGCCCATCTTGACCTGTCCGACAACGTACTCCCTCGCTCTGCCGAGTTCTCGCCGCGACACCGGCTTTGTCTTGAGCTTTTTGAGTTCGCGCAGGACGGTGGCAATAGCCTCCCTGGTTCGACCAATGACGACGCCGGCGGAGACGACGAGGGCGCCAGTATCAATGTAGCGGTCTATGTCGGTGTAGATGGAATAGGCAAGCCCTCGCTTTTCGCGAACCTCCCGGAAGAGCCTGGAGCTCATGTTCTCGCCGAGGAGGGTGCTGAGAAGCTTTAGCGCGAACCTATCCGGATGCTCCCGGTGAAAGGTCCTGGCTCCCAGACAGAGATGGCACTGCTCGGTCTCCTTCTGCCGAATGAAAGCCCTGGGCTCCTTTTGAGCGTCCCTTACCTTGCTGAACCTTTGCCTCGCTCCTCGTCGGACGTTGCGGCTGTATTTGCGGACCTGAGCGACGACCTCCTCATGGGTGGCAGCTCCCGCGACGGAGACGACGCAGTTTCCAGTAACGTACGTCTCTCTGTGGTACTGCACGATGTCGGCCCGCGAGATGCCCCGAACGCTCTTTTCCGTGCCGAGGATTCGTCTTCCGAGGGGGTGCTTTCCCCACATAACCTCGTTGATCATATCCTGGACGACGCTGCCGGGCCTGTCCTCGTACATGTGTATCTCCTCGAGGACGATGCTTCTCTGTTTCTCCAGATACTCTGCCTTGAACACGGGATTGATTACGATGTCGAGAAGGACCTCGACGGCCAGAGCGAATTTCTCCCTGGGCACCTGGGAGTAGTAGAAGGTAATCTCCTCCCCAGTAGAGGCGTTCAAAACCCCTCCGACGCCCTCAATGGACTGCGAGATTTCCTGGTCGGTCCTGTTCTTCGTCCCCTTAAAGACCAGATGCTCGACGAAATGGGAGATGCCGTTGACGCGCTTCGGCTCGTGCCGAAGCCCACACGCCACCCACACACCGACCGCCACGGAGTGCATCTGCGGCATGTAGCTTGTGACGACGCTCAGCCCATTTTCGAGCTTTTCAATTTTCCTGACCGGTTCTGTGTCGGAAAATGTCGCAGGTTTCATTTCCTTGATCTCTGCCCATGCTCCTAAGCCCATGAGTTCCTCCACAACTCCGTTTCCCCTCTTTGTTCAGCACCGAAGCTCAACCGAACCTCATCAGTTCGGAGTCGGAGCCAGCAATTGCACCTCGAGAAATAACTTCGCTACGCTGCGTGTTCGAGGATGCCCACCCCGGACAGGGGACCGCCCATGCCGAATTCCTCGTCCAATCCGAGGGTCCCCATTCCGGTTCCCCTTATATGATATGTTAACGCCTAACCTCTTCGGTGCCAAGCCTGACAGATCGCCAGCTGGAACAGCGCAACTATCTGCATTCGCTCGCCGCTCGACAGAACTCTCACAAAGCCAGGAGAACCGCAATTCTCAAACCGAAAAACTGCCCTCACCAACCGATTTGGCTCAAGACTCGCCCTGCGGTTCGCCTCGTTTTTCCGTCGGTTATCTTTCGGAGCTCGGGTGAAGGTCTGTCTCGGCAGGGAGGCCATGCGAGGTCGCCACCGAATGGGCTTGTGAGTCGAGGAACGACTGCAAAATCAGTTGAGCGGCGATGATGTCTCGCCTTTTCTTTCTCTTGTTTCGGCTGAGGTCTCCTTCGAGCATCGCCCTTTCCGCTTGCTTTGTCGTGAGCCTCTCATCCTGCAAGGACACTTCGACGCCGCTGCACTGCCGGAGCTTTTCCGCGAACTCCGCTGCCTCCCGAGCTTTCGGGCCGACTTCCCCGCTCATTTTCACGGGGTGCCCAACCACGACCAACCGCGCCTCTTTCTCCCTGATCAACCGGCACAGTTCGTCGAGAAGCTCCTTGTCGCTCTTTCTTCTCAAGCACGTCAGGCCTTGAGCTGTTATGCCCAGCTCGTCGCTAACGGCTACTCCGACGTTTTTCTCTCCGAGGTCAATGGCGATGACTCTTCTGCGCCTCATAGGTATTTCTTGAGCTTCCCGGAAGCCTCCAGCTTCGTGACGAGGTCTCGGACATGCTCTGCGCTGTCCTTCCGGCAAACCAGAACGGCGTCCTTTGTCTTGACGACAATGATGTCTGACACCCCGACCGCCGCAATGAGCGTCTCGTCTCCGACGACGATGCAGTTCTCGCTGTCCACCTCCGCGAACTCGCCTATCACCACGTTCCCTTTTGCGTCCGGGGGGAAATGGTTCTCGATGGAAGCCCAAGACCCCACGTCATCCCAGGGGAAATCGCCGTTCGCGACGAAGATGTTCGTTGCCTTCTCCATGACGCCGCGGTCAACTGGAATCTTCTCGAGCTGTCCATAAACCCGGGCAACCTCTCTGCTCCCGGCTTCCGTGCCAATTGCCCGAGCTATCGCCCGGCATCCCTTGTACAGAGCCGGCATGAATCGCCTTATCGCGTCGAGAATCGCCGAAACCTTCCAGATGAACATCCCGCCGTTCCAGAAATATTCGCCGCTGGCGACGTATCTCTCCGCGGTCTCCCGGTCGGGCTTCTCGACGAATTTCTGGCCTTCCCAGAACGTCGTTGAGAGGTTCGCGTCGAGCTTCTTCCCGACGTGGATGTATCCGAAACCAGTGGACGGCGATGCAGGCGTTATCCCTATCGTTCCCAGGCCGCTCGTCCGCTCGGCAACGACGCAGGAATCCCGCAGGATTCGCCGAAACTTCTCCACGTCCCCCACCCAATTATCGGAATGAAGCGAAATCATCACGCCATCCGGGTCCTTCTTTTCCATGTGCACGGCTGCCAGCCCGACGGAGGCAGCCGTGTTTCTCCCCTCCGGCTCGACGAGGATGTTTGGCTTCGGGATGTGCGGGAGCTGCTCGGCGACAAGGTTTTCCTGGCCTTTCTCCGTGACGATGTAGATATTCTCGTCCGCCAAGACGCCTTTGAGGCGGGCGACGGTCTCCTGCATCATCGTTTTCTCACCGAGGAGCGGCAAAAGGTGCTTTGGTAAGGCTCTCCTGCTCCTCGGCCAGAGCCTCTGTCCTCTCCCTCCCGCAAGAATTGCAGCATGAATCACTCGGAGTCTCCTTCACGAAGATTCGCACTAAACAAGCGCATCGTTCTGCGTCGTGGCATTCTTGACAGCTTCCGCCAACTCCCCGGCGAACCGGCTGACTTTCGTGACCATATCCCTCGATGAGCCGAGCTGCTCGATTTTTCGGACTATCGCGCTCCCGACGACGACTGCGTCCGCGAGGGTCGCGACGGTCCTCGCCTGCTGAGGATTTGAAATCCCAAACCCGACCGCCACGGGCTTTGTCGTCAGCGACTTAATCGCGGCGACTTTTGGCGCGACGCTCTCCTCGATATCGTCCCGGACGCCGGTAACGCCGGTGCGAGAAACATAATATATGAAACCGGAACAGAAATTGACTATGGACTTTACCCGCTCGGGCGGGGTCGTCGGTGCGATAAGCCCGATAGTCGCCAAACCATGAGCATCCATCAACCTCTTGTATTTGGCCGCTTCCTCCGGCGGATAATCGAGGACAAGCGCACCGTCGCCACCTGCCGTCCTCAAATCCCCGCAGAAATTCTCGAGGCCGTATTTGAGAACAGGATTGACGTACGTGAACAAAACGACCGGAATTTCACTTTTCTTTCTCACATCCTCCACTGAAGAAATAACGTCAGCAAGCGAAACGTGGTTGCGGAGAGCCCTTTCCGCCGCCCTCTGATTGACAACTCCATCGGCAATCGGGTCCGAGAACGGAACGCCCAGCTCCACGATGTCCACGCCCACCGTCTCAAATTCCAGGACCAACTTCTTCGTCGCCGCCAGGCTCGGGTCGCCCGCGCAGATGTACGCGATGAAGCCTTTCTGGCGTTCTCCCTTGAGATTCTCGAACTTGTTCTTGATTCGGTTCATCGCTCGCCCATACCACTCTGCTTCACTGACCCACCGATGAACTTCAGGGCCTCCTGAACGTCTTTATCCCCTCGCCCGGACATGCAGATGATGACAATCTCGTCTTTTCTCATTTTGGGAACTACCCTCATGGCGTAAGCCACGGCGTGAGCGGCCTCCAGGGCGGGGATAATCCCTTCCAGTTCGGCAAGCATCTGAAACGCCTTGAGAGCCTCCACATCCGTAACGCTCGTGTAGCTCACTCTGCCGAGATCACGGAGTCGGCTGTGCTCTGGTCCGACGCTCGGGTAATCAAGACCTGCCGAAACCGAATGCGTCGGGAGAATCTGCCCGTCGGCGTCCTGGAGAATGTGAGTGTATGTCCCGTGGAGGACGCCACGAGTGCCTGTGGCAAACCTTGCAGCGTGTTTTCCGCTTTCGATTCCAAGCCCGCCAGCCTCGACTCCCACCATCCTCACATCTTCGTCGTCGAGGAACTCGTAAAACAGCCCGATCGAATTGCTTCCCCCGCCGACGCATGCCAGGAGCAGATTGGGGAGGCGCTTCTCCTTAGCGAGAATCTGCCGGCGAGCCTCTTTTCCAATGACTCTCTGGAAATCGCGCACAATCATCGGGTACGGATGAGGTCCTAAAACAGAACCCAGAACGTACGCAGTCGTCCGGACGTTCGTCGCCCAGTCCCTCATTGCTTCGTTGATGGCATCCTTGAGGGTTTTGCTTCCCGAGTCAACCGGTGTCACCTTCGCCCCTAAAAGCTTCATCCGAAAAACGTTCAGGGCCTGGCGCTCCATATCCTCCGTGCCCATATAGACTTCGCACGACAAACCGAACAGCGCTGCCGCCGTCGCGGTGGCAACGCCGTGCTGCCCGGCGCCCGTCTCGGCGATGACTCGCTCCTTGCCCATTTTCCTGGCGAGAAGGACTTGACCGATGGTGTTATTGATTTTGTGAGCACCGGTGTGGCAGAGATCCTCTCTCTTGAGATAGACCTTCGCGCCGCAGAGCTTGTCTGTGAGCCTCTCCGCGAAATAAAGGGGCGTCGGTCGCCCGGCGTATTCTTTCAGGTAGTAGCGCAGCTCCTTCTGAAAGGCGGCATCCCGCTTCGATCTCAGGTACGCTTCTTCCAGTTCAGCAAGAGCCGCCATCAGGACTTCCGGCACATACCTTCCACCGTAAATTCCAAAATGCCCTGATTTATCGGGCCCTGTTTTAGCCGAGGTTGTCTGCCCTTTTCCGCTCATGTTTTTTCTCGGGTTTGCTTAGCCGTCCCGGGGGGGACTTCTGCCGCTGCGATGTTTGCAAACGCCCGCACAGACCGCTCGACAAAAAGCTTTACTTTTTCACGATCCTTCCTGCCGGGGGAGACCTCGACGCCGCTGCTGGCATCCACTCCCGCCGGGGCGACTCTCTCGATTGCCTCTGCCACGTTTTCCGGATTCAGCCCGCCGGAGAGGATTATCGGCACTCCGAAGTTCTTTGCTGCGATGGCGAGCGACCAATCGAACGTCGTCCCTGTGCCGCCGCGCCTGCTCGGAGAAAACGTGTCGAGGAGAAATGCGTCCACGTCGTATCCTTTCAGAGAATCGAGGTCGCTGCGACTGGAAATCCTGAACGCCTTGATGACATTCGCTTTAACCTTCCGGCAATATTCCGGCGCCTCTTCGCCGTGGAGCTGAGCGTATGACAGCCCAAGCTCACGGACGCATCCGTTGACGAACTCCACCGTGTGATTCACGAAAACGCCAACTCTCAGGACCGAATCAGAAAGCTCCGAGACGATGGCTCTCGCCGCTTCCAGCGTCACTCTCCTGGGGCTTTCCTCGGCAAAAATCAATCCGATTGCCGTCGCCCCGCGTCGCGCCGCCCAGAGAGCGTCCTCGACGTTCGTTATCCCGCAGATTTTGACGAAACGCTCCACCCTTGTGCAAGCCTCTCATCGGAAACGCGGCCGGTTCGGTTCATCGGGCTGCCTCGGCAAGCTCTCTCACCGCAGCCGCCGGGTCGGGATGGCGCATGAGCGTCTCCCCGACGAGGAGCGCGTCCACGCCAAGCTCTTTCAGCCGCCTGACGTCCTCCGGCCCTTTCACCCCGCTAGCGCTGACCACAACCGTTCCTTTCGGAATCAGCGGCAAAAGCCTTTCGGTCGTCCCCAAATCTACCCTAAAAGTCCGAAGGTCTCGATTATTTATCTCGATGATTCGCGCACCGACATCCGCCGCTTCTTTGAGCTGCTCTTCCGTATGGACTTCCACGGCCGCGGCCAACCTGTACTCCTGGCACGCGCGCATCGCTTTTATCATTTCCGCTCGCGGCATCACTCCGACAATCAGAAGGACCGCATCCGCTCCGAACGCTGCCGCTTCCAGAACCTGATAAACGTCACAGATAAAATCTTTTCTCAGGATCGGCAGGACGATTCCGCTCCTCTTGATCGCTTCGATATGCTCAAGCTTTCCGAGGAAGCACTTCTCCTCCGTCAGGACCGAGAGGGCATCCGCTCCGCCTCGCTCATAAGCCCGCGCAATCTCCACCGGGTGAAAGTCTTCCCTCATGACACCCGCCGACGGCGAAGCCTTCTTGACCTCGCAAATCAGCTTGACCCTTCCCCTGTCGCGCGAGATCGCCCGTCGGAAATCCGCGAACGCCGTCCGCTCCTCCAGCCTTTTCCGAAGCTCCGCCTCCGGAACGTCTTTCTTCCGTCTCTCAATCTCTCTCCTCTTATTTTCAACAATCTCGTCGAGAATCATTGTTCCGTCGTGCCCGGTCGGGGGGCTGTTCGGGTGCGGCTTGCCGCAGCGCTCGCCACGTCGCCTACGCGGAATTGCTCACCTCGATGAGTTGGGTGAGCTTGCCCATTGCACGGCCAGAGTCAATGGATTCCACGGCAATCTCGATTCCTTCCTCGAGGCTATCGGCTTTTCCCGCAGCGACAATCACCGCTGCGGAGTTCAACAAGACAATATCTCTCTTCGGCCCTTTCCGCCCGCCGAGGACTTCCTTCAGCATGGCAGCATTCGTCGGAGCATCTCCTCCCTTGAGGTCATCCATCGAGCAGGCCGACAGGCCGAAATCTTCCGGATGGATGCTGTAGTTTCTAATCTCCGACTCGTTGAGTTCTGTGACCCGGGTCGGCCCCGTCGTCGAAATCTCGTCGAGGCCGTCCTCGCCGTGAACGGCAAATACCCGCTGGCTGCCGAGGTTGCTCAGGACCCGCGCGACAAGGTCAGTCAAAGCTCCGTCATAGACTCCGAGTAGTTGCCGCCTCGCTCCCGCCGGATTGGTCAGAGGACCGAGAATGTTGAAGACCGTCCGAATCCCGATTTCCCGACGAGGACCGATGGCGTGCTTCATAGCGAGATGCAGCTTCGGCGCAAAAAGAAAGCCAACCCCGACGGTCTCAAGGCATTTCTCGACGACCGGCGGCTCTGCCTCGATGTTCACGCCAAGCTCCTTCAAGACGTCCGCGCTCCCGCATCCGCTCGAGACGCAGCGGTTACCATGCTTGGCAATCGCAACACCCGCCCCCGCAGCCACGAAGGCCGCGCAGGTTGAGATATTGAACGTGCAAAGACCGTCGCCGCCAGTTCCGCAGGTGTCAACGACGTCCTCGCGCGAACAACTTATCCTCGTCGCTTTCTCGCGCATAACTTCGGCGAAGCCGGTAATTTCATCAACCGTCTCGCCCTTGAGCCTCAACGCCGTCAGGAAGCACCCAATCTGAGCCGGCGTCGCCGCACCGTCCATGATTTCGGTCATCACGGCAGCGGCCTCTTCCCGCGACAGGTTCTCGCCTTGAACAACCTTTCTAATAGCGTCTCTGATCATCCTTTCCCCCATTTAACTGGCCGAGCGTAATGCCTCAAGGTTTTGTGGTGGCATGGGCATCCTGCCCATGGTCCCTCACGGGCGAGACGCCCGTGCCACGTTGCTACTCGCGTCGCGTTCATCCTGACGCGTCCATGCCCCACGCGGCACTGGGAGCCCGGTGACCCGGCCGCGATTTTTCTTTGCTTTGTCTCTCAGGCGATGTCTTGCACGACAAAAGTCTGCCGGGACGACTTTTCTTAGACCTCCACGCTTTCGCCGCGCCCAAGAACAACGCATTTTATTCCCTCTTCCGCCACATCCCCCGCAAACTTCTTCACTCTTGCGGGATGGACGTACGGGCCGAGCTTCCAGTGAAAGTGCGTCGGAATGACCATCCGGGGCTTGATCAACCTCACAGCCCGAAACGCCTCCTTCCGGTTCATCGTGAAAAATCCGCCCATGGGCACCATCAAGACGTCCGCTTCAAGACCTTTCCACGCATCGAGAAAGACCGTATCGCCGAGGTTCACGACGCTTTTTCCCTCAAGCCGGAACGAGAATCCTATTGAGCCTTTTCGGTTCTCTTCCTCTTCGTCGAGCGGCTTTGCCTTACCGGGCCCATGGACTGCGGGCAGCCCAACAATCTCGACTCCCTGCACGTCAATCCTCTCGCCGACGCTGAGGAAATGTACTCTCTCAATTTCCTTCTTTTCGACCAGCGGCCCCAGCCCATTCTCGCACACAACCTCGCAAGGATACCGAGAAGCAATCTTCGGCACAAACGCGAGATGGTCGGGGTCTCGGTGCGTAACCAGAATGATGTCCGCGCCCTCCCATTCCCTTTTCGGAATCAGCGACCGGAAAGAGCAAAGGCTTCTTCCCGGGTCAATCAGGATTCGCTTGCCCGCCGCCTCAATCACAAATGCATTCTGCCGGTAATACGTTATTTTCACCGACGGGCCCCTAACGAAGCTCGCGGCCGACGAATTCCCAGGGAGCCACAGCGTTCGCCGCGTCGGCCGCCGAAAAGACCCTATTGGCCTGCCACCCGAAAAAACAGCACTGAGTTATCCGCGTTGTGCGCGCCCGCCCAGGAGGTTGTCAATATCGGCCACTGGTCCACCGGGCTTATCACCTCCCAGTCGGCCATGAGCAGATCGGTCGCAACCTGCACGGTATAGGCGGATGCGAAATCTGTCCAAACGAGGCTCACTGCGTTGTCCGTCTCGATTCCAAAGCCTTCTACCGTCGGGGCCGCGGCATGGCCCCTCACGGTGACCGTCACGTCCCGGGTCGCGTATTTTGTCCGGTCCACCACGGTCAAGGTGAAAACGTATGTGCCGGGAATTGTGAGACGGGTGACACCTGTCTCAGAAGACCCCTCGTCGGCGAAGACAGGCGAAGAGCCGCTCGGCGCGCTTTTGACTGACCACCAATGGCTTATCGGGTCTCCATCGGGGTCGCTTGTCGCCGCTGAAAGCAACGTCCTGCTGGTTGCAGGAAGGGTCAGCTCGGAAGGCGAAGCCGTAATACTCTTGATGAGCGGCGCAGACGGATTCGACGGATACACGGGAACCGTCAACTCCTCCGAAACTGTATGCGTCGGGTCGGCGACATCGAATGAAAAGACGTAGTCCCCGGGGACCGTCATGTTGGACACCGTGCAGTCGCCGGTCGCGGGGTTGGCCAGAGAGATGTTTGCGCCCGCTGGCTTGCTGACGACGCTCCACCTGTAAGTCACCGGATCGCCTTCAAGGTCCCAGCCGTACCCGCGGAGCCGGGTGCTGCTCGCGGGGAGGGTCACCACCACAGGTATCCGGTTATGAACGTCGTCGGGGAGCGGCGGCTGATTCTCTGCGAATACAGTGAGCCTCACGTCTCTGGTGACGGTGTTGCTTGCGTCGCTGACCGCGACGGTGAAGACATAATCACCGGAAGCATTAAGCTCCGTCGCCGATGTCGTAGAGGATGTCGGTTTGGAGATCAGGACGTTCGCACCCGGCGGCTGAGTCTTGACCGACCACGCAAACGATATTACATCCAGTTCAGCGTCCGTAGCCGAAGCCGAAAGAGTCGTGCTCCTCGACGGCATTGTCAGGTAATCGGAACTCGCCCTCCAGTCGGTAAACGCAGGCGGCTGGTTCGTCCCCGGATACGGATAAATCGTCATGACCGTGTTCGCAGGGACATTGACTGTAACTATGTCTTTGGCTGAGATGGTGCGCAGGCCGAGTTCCCGGTAAGCCGCACCGCTCACCGACTGGCAGACCCCGTACATCCCCGCCGGAAGGTTATTGACATCCGCCGTGCGGGACCCGGCGCCGTTGACGAGCACGACCGTCGTCTTCCCGTCTTTGACGAAAGCCAGCACGCGAAGGTTCGGGTCGCCGGAGGTCGCCTGAACACGAACAGCCCCCGGCCGGACGTAATGCAGGACCTGCCGGAAGTTCCAATACTGGTCCTTGCGGCTGAACCCGTTATACTTCAAGTCGAACTGGGAGGTGATGCCGTAAATTTCCCAGTACGACACGCCGCCCAGGGTAAGGTCGTCGTAGAGATGGTCCATGGTCAGACCCATATATTCGGTTTGACCGGTGGGCAGGCCTCTGGAAATGGCAAAATCGCGGATATAGCTCCGGTAAGGGTCGTTGCTGCCGTAGAGGTGGTAGCTGATAGCGCCGATGTACCGCCAGACCTCCGGATCGTCCTTCAGGGCCTGGATGTAGTCCCAACTGGCGCTGGCACTGACGCACTCCGGAAACTGTATTCTGGTCTTTAGCCCGTGAGCTTCGAGTTTCGGCCCTAATGCCTTTATCATCCTCCCTACCACGGCGGCGCTGAAAGGATTGTTGTTACCCGCTTCGTTCAAAATGCAATAATAGTCCGCCTCGATGCCGTGGACATTCTTCAGGTGGAGAAGGAACGAGATGGCAAATTCCGCATACTCCCCCGGGCTGTTCAGCAGCCAGGGAGGGACCTCGCCAGTGCTTCCGCCGTCGAAAAACGACGGGCTGACGTAGAGGTCAAAGGGCTCGCCGTTGGCCTCGACACGTTGTTTCAAAGGGGCAACCATCCCGGAGACCCTCTCGTCGAGCCTGGCTGTGTTGAAGGCAGCCCAGTTTATGTCGGCGGGGTCCCAGTTATCGTTGAGCCATTCCCAGCGCCTGTCGTTGCTTCGGTTGCCGCCCGGCCCCTCCAGCCGAAGGCGAGTAAGCCCAAAGTCATTCACCGCTTCCTTGATGAGTTCTTCCCTCGCCGCCTCGGTAATCCAGGGAGGGCTCCAGGAAGTGGCGCCCCAACCAAGCACCGTCTGATATTCCTCGCCCTGGTCTATCGAAACGGTCACGGAAGCACCCGCGACAACCATCCATGCAGAAATGGCGAGCGTCAGAATTACTTGATACGCGACACGCACTATTCCGTTCTTTCCTTTATCGCCGAAGCCCGTCGCGCATTTTGAGTCTTCACTCGGTGGTTATCCACGCGCCATTGGTCCTCAGCACAAAGCGCCCCACGCGGACACGCCTCTCCCCTCGTCGAGCTATTTCTTCCTCCCGGCGCGCCTGACATGCGGACTATCGGCTCCCCTGGTTCTGGCTCTCTTCGCCGACTTCGGCCTGGCGCGGCCATCGGTGAGGGCGACGCCGAGAACTTCATCTATTGTCTCCACGTACGAGAACTGGAGTCCTTTGATTTGCTCTTTTGGAATCTCGTCAATGTCCTTTTTATTTTTGGCGGGAAGGATCACCTTTTTGATGCCAGCACGCTTCGCAGCAAGCACTTTCTCCTTGACTCCCCCAACCGGAAGAACCAACCCGGACAGCGTGATTTCGCCCGTCATTGCCACGTCCTTGTTAACCGGCCTTTCGCTGAGGATCGAAGCCAGTGCTGTGGCAATCGTTATTCCGGCGGACGGGCCGTCCTTGGGAATCGCACCGGCCGGAACGTGAACGTGAAGGTCGTACATGTCGAAGAATTGTGGGTCAATGCCGAACCGGTCAGCCTTTGACCTGATGTACGAGAGTGCTGCCTTCGCCGACTCCTGCATCACCTCGCCGAGGTGCCCGGTCAAAGTCATTGACCTTTTCCCCGGCATCTTGATTGCTTCTACGAAGAGAACGTCTCCCCCCGCCGCGGTCCAGGCTAAACCTGTCGCCACGCCCGGAATGGACGTCCGCCTGGCTTCCTCCGGGAAAACCGTCTCAGCGCCGAGAAAGTCCTTGAGGTCACCCGCCCGAATTCTCTTGGCTGCGGGTTGTGCCAGGCCGACAGCCCGGGCGACTTTCCGACAGACCTTTGCGATTTCCCTCTCGAGGTTCCGGACGCCCGCCTCCCGCGTATAGCTCTGGATAATCCTGGTCAGGGCAGCATCTTCAAAAGTCAGGGGATGTTTCGTGAGGCCATGCTCCTTAATCTGCCTCGGGATGAGGTACTGCTTCGCAATGTGAACTTTTTCCTCGGTGGTGTAGCCCGGAAGCTCGATTGTCTCCATTCTGTCCAGGAGAGCCGGATGGATTGTCTGGGCAATGTTTGCAGTTGTGATGAACATCACTTTAGACAAGTCAAAAGGGACCTCGAGGTAGTGGTCGCGAAACGACACGTTTTGCTCCGGGTCAAGGACCTCCAACAAAGCCGAGGAAGGGTCGCCCCGGAAATCCGCCCCGACTTTGTCAACCTCGTCCATCATGAACACGGGATTGTTCGTTCCCGCCCTCGCAATCCCCTGAATGATTTTTCCGGGAAGAGCGCCGATATACGTTCGGCGATGACCCCTGATCTCCGCCTCGTCGTGGAGTCCTCCAAGAGATATGCGCACGAACTCCCTCCCGAGGGCGCGGGCAATGGATTGCCCGAGAGAAGTTTTCCCGACCCCCGGCGGCCCGATGAAACAGAGGATCGGCCCCTTCATATCCTTCTTCAGCTTCCGAACAGCCAGATACTCCACAATTCGCTCTTTAACCTTCTCAAGGTCGTAATGGTCGTCGTCGAGGGTTTTCTGCGCCCTTGCGAGGTCGAGGTTATCCTTAGTGCTCTTGCTCCAGGGCAGGTCAGTCAGCCACCCCAGATACGTTCGGATGATGTGGTATTCAGGAGAAGCTGGCGGAATGGTCTTGAGGCGCTCAAGCTCCTTCTTCGCTTGCTTCTTGACCTCGGCGACGGCCCTCAATTTGCCGATTTTCTCTGTCAATTCGGCGAGTTCCTGCTGCCCCTCCTCCGCCTCCCCAAGCTCCTGCCGAATAGCTTTGAGCTGCTCACGGAGGAAATAATCCCTCTGCGTCTTGGTCATTTCGCCCTGGACCTGGGATTGAATTTTGCCGCCGAGCTCGAGGATCTCGATCTCGCGGTTGAGCACCGACAGGAGCTTCGTGAACTTGTCCTCGATGCTATCCGCCTCGAGAATGGCCTGCTTGACGGGCAGCGGGAAGCGGAATGTCGTGGCAACGAAATAGACCAGGGCGAGTGGGTCGTCCATGCTCATGGCGGCTGCGTGCATTTCCTCGGGAAGGTACGACACCATGGAGACAATTCGACCGAGCCTGTCCAAAACGTTGCGGACGTGGGCCTCCACGGCGGTGGTCTTCTCCCATTTCTCCTCAATGGGCGTTATGTCAGCCGCCAGGAAAGGCGCCTGAGCTGACAGCTTGTCCATGCGTATCTTCTGGAACCCCTGAACGAGAATACGCATGGTGCCGTCGGGCATCCGAAGAAATTTCAGGATGGATGTCGCCGTCCCGACGCGGTACAGGTCGCTCTCAGAAAGAGTCTCCTTGCTCAACGACTCCGGCTTTATGCCGAAGGTCGCAAGAAGGCGGTCACCGGAGATGGACTTCTCCACCGCGGCTAATGAGCGGTTCTCCCCGATAGCAATCGGGCTGACGGTGAGCGGAAAAACCACCGAATTCTTCAGCGCCAGAACGGGGAGAACCTTAGGTATCTTCAGTTCCGCGGCCTGCGTTTCCGAGGTTGCCACCCCGGCGGTCGTTACGTCCTCTCCATCGGTCATGGTTCATCACTCCTTTTCGGGGACGACCTCTATCCTCCTGACCCGTTCACCGGGATGCACCTTCGGGATCGTCACGGTCAGAAGGCCGTTCTCAAAACATGCCGAGATTTCGTCCCGGGAAACCGCCGCCCGCAACAAAATGACCCGCTCAAATCGGCCGTAGTTAATCTCCACCCGGTGGTACGCCTTGATGTTTCCGGCAGGCTGGTGGCGCCTCACTCCTCTGACGCACAACCTCTCTTCCTCAAGCTCGACCTTGACATCTTCTTTCCCGACACCGGCGAGCTCCAGCTTCACAACGAAGCAATCCTCCGTTTCGTATATGTCAGTTGGCGGCTGCCAGCTTGGCTCTCCGAATGTCTTCACGGCGAGCTTGGGGTGAAACACACGATAAAAGAACCGTTCCATCTCCGCGGATAGAACATCCATCTCCGCCAGGAAATCTTTTTGTTGTGGGGGCATCTTTACCTCTCCCATTACCGTTAGGTCACACACTACTTCCCGCAGACGATTCAGTTCTATACCATTTCGGAAGGCTTTTTGCAACCGTTTGCCCGCGCGATGGTGCGGCTGCGAAATCGTGGCAGATTTGGAGCCTGGACCCGAGCTCTTCTCGTGGTCCCCCGCGGAACGCGGGGCGGGATTGATGTCGGGTCCCGCCTTCGGCGGGTCTCGTGGCCGCGTCCTGCGTGGACAGCACGCGGATATCCATCTGGGAGAGGGGTAACAATTCCAGAAAAAAACGGTCTTGACAAAGCGGAGAGGGGATGGTAAATTACCTTGCGATGATGGGTTCACCTGGTCCGTCTGCTCGGGAGAGGGATGGTCAAACGGGTCCAGTTCCCCTACCCATCAGAAACGGCATACTCCTAAAAAAGTTAAGCCAAACTCTGCGGGTGCGCAAGTACCACAAGGAACGCGATTAAAAGGGCGAAAGTCCCGACCGGGTGAACTCTGACAAGGCGCACGGTGTTGAGCCGGGCGCCTTTCGTTTGCGCGGAAGAGTTCGGCGGCGAGCCGCCCGGCGATTTGGGGGTCTCAGTTCAAAAAACGAATTTCGGGGGAACCTTCACGGGATTTCAATCCGATAGAACTTGCGGTCGGCTGTCGCGTCCGGGTCGAACCATCTGGCGGTTCTGCCCGCAGGCGTTATCCTCGTTTCCTCAGCCCACGTGCCTCCGAGGAGGTCAATACATGACCAGACGACGCAAGTTTCTCCCGGACGGACGGTCCAGGCAAGTCCTATCTTGCCTTCAATTGCTTCAATCAACTCCTTGAATTCGTAAGCGCTCGGAACGTACTCGTACGCCCCCATATCCACCTTCCAATGCGGGCCGGCGGGGTATATCCTCGGATTCCCGTCGAGGTCAACGGCATCCCACATCCAATTCTCGTTTCTGCCCGCGTCCACGCACGGCGAGCTTGCCCTGAGGCGATAATCGCCATCAGCAAACTGTGGATCCTCCGCAATGTTCCCTTCGCCGCCTCCAGTCCAGCCTTCGATGCAGCAAAATGCTGCCGCCGCCGGGCAATCGGCCCAGAGTTGAAGCCCGGTGTTTCCCCAGATGATGCAATTGGTGATCGTCGTTTCGCCGTAGTCGCTGTCGCACAGGGACAGGCCGCCGCCGAAGTTTTCGGCAATCGTGTTGTTCTCGATAGTTGCGCCCCCGCAATAGTACACCGCGCCGCCGTAAACGGCCACGTTCTTAGCGATAAGGTTGTTCCGGATCAGGCCCTGACACGCATTCAGCCCACCCCCGTAATCGGCCGAATTGCCGGTGATGGCGTTGTTCTGGACCGTCCCGGCGCAACTCTCCAGCCCTCCGCCACCAGAACTGGCGCAGTTGCTCGCGATGACGTTCCCCTCGATGACGCCGTAGCAGTGACAAATGCCCCCGCCCCGGTCCGCCGAGTTCCCGCAGATGACGTTGTTTTCGATGGCGCCGTCGCACATGAAGACGCCTCCCCCGCAGTCGCGGGCGGAATTTCTAAGAACAACGTTGTTGCGGATCGTGGCGAGAGTGGACTTAAGCCGAGGACCTTCGACATAGCCACCGCAAATCCCGGCTCCTTCGATGGCATTGCCGTTCTGAATGGTGAATCCCGCCAGGACGCACGTCTCATTCTCTTCGGCGGAGAAGGCTGCGGCGCTGCCGTCTTCGTTGGCGTCTATGATGGTGCTTGCTACGACCGCTGGGTCCAGCGGGTCGGCGCTCCTCAGAATTACATTCTTCCCCTGAAATCTGACGTTTTCCCTGTACACGCCCTCATACGTGACAATTTCATCCGCCTCTGCGGCCTCAACCATAGCTGCCTCAATGGTCTGATAGCGCCCTCCTCTCGTCAGATTCTCGACGAGCGTCTCGGATGGCATGTCGGGCGCCCAGCCGTAGCGGTACTCGGTTATGTCGAGGATTAAGTCCCCATCGCTATCGGAACTCGCGTCGCTTTCAAGAGACCGGAACCAGTGCAGCTCCCAGTCATCGGGCAATCCGTCGGCGTCGGTGTCCAGGGACCTGGGGGTTGCTTCGGGGGTATTTGCGTAGGCGCCCATATCCACGCGTCCGCCATTGGGCTGCGGCTCTTTCTCGAACGGAGAGGCAGGATCTCCCGCGTCTATGCATGGGGACCACGAGGTGAGGTGAAAATCTCCGTTGAATGCATCAACGAAGTGCGGGTTAAAGGCAATATTTCCTTCGCCCCCCAAGTCCCAGCCTTCGATGCACGAGTAGATTGGCTTCTGGGGGCCATCAACCTGGGCGCCATGGACAGCCTTGTTTGCCCAGATTATGCAATTGCGGATCGTCCCGGAACACGAGCACAGTCCTCCGCCGAACCACCCGGCGGAGTTGCCGTAAATGATGTTGTTCTGGATAATGCCCTCGCAGCCGAGCAATCCGCCTCCGGAGTTCGTGACTGAGTTGTTGTATATAAGGTTGTTCTCGATGGTGCCGAAACAATGCCACAACCCGCCGCCGCCTAAGGCAGAGTTTCCAGTAATCACGTTATTCTGGATCAGACCATCGCAGTAGGCAATGCCGCCACCGGGGCCTCCGCTGTTGTAGTTCCCCGTGATCAAGTTGTTTTTGATGGTGGCTCGGGTTCGCAGGTCGCCATCGGACGATCCGCCGCAAATGCCCCCACCCAGGCCATACCTGCCGTTGTCAATCTTGAAGCCCGACAGAACGCAGGACTCGTTTTCCGTGCCGGCGAATGTGACGGCTGCGCCGCGCTGCCTCCCGTCAATTTGCGCGTAAGGGCTGAGGCTGGCGCCGAAAGGTGCGCCTTGGAGGATAATGTTTTTGCCCTTGAAATGGACGTTCTCCCAGTAGACGCCCTTGGCGACGAGAACCGTATCGCCATCGGTGGCGCGGTTTATTCCCTCCTGAATCGTCTTGAACGCCTTCTGCCACGATGTTCCGTCGCCAGACGCAGACACCCTCCCATCAACGCACCAGGTCGCCGAGGAGGCAGGCCAGCAGCACGAAAAGATAAGGAAAAGAAACACGCCTGGTAGGATAGTCCTGGTGAACATGGCTATTACCTCCCGGTTGGCGCAAGGTTCAGAACCCTCGGGTTGCCACTCCTCGCTCGCATCCGCGTCGCTCTGCCGTAAGGGAACGGTTTGCCCCGCCTTCGCTGCGGTGGTCCCGGCTGCGCTCGGGAAAACAACCCCAGCACCTGTGTTCCATGTAGCACAGAAAGAACGGCGAGTCAATATGCCCTTTGTAACCCGAAGTTCAGCAACTGAGGACGGTATGAAAGGACATGCGCCTTGATGGTCTCTCAAAACGACCAGGCTGCCCGTCTTACTCGGCGGACTTCCATTTGAGAGTGAAACCCCCGCGGCGTGACAGAGCCGCTCCAATCTTTCTCGGTGCTACTCGGAGGGGAACGGATGGACGGTTTTTCCAGCCGGAACTGCCGCATGGCGGGATTGAAAAAAGGGAGGGGAAAAAAATGCGGGAAGGGCAAGGGCGTTTTCCCTGTGGTCCTCTTCTGTTGCCTTCCTGCCAATCACACTTCTTCAGCACAGTGCCAACCTGCGTTTCCCTTGTCTTGCCCGTATGCTGAAGTAGCCTTCCTGATCCTTTTTTGCCCTTGCCCTTCCCGCTAAAAGAGTAGTCCAGCGCCTTCTGGAGGCTCGGAAGACAACAACCTCATCGCTCCGGGGCACCGCCCGATGGCCAACCAACAAGCCACTGGGGTCATGTCGTGTCCATCGGTCACGGGCTTACAAGTGCCCGGGCTCTTTGCGGTGCCTGCCTCCTCAAAGAACGTTAGAAAGACGGCCTATGCCACTCAGTGCTCCCCATGTTGGGGCATGACGTCGCCGGGGGGTTCGGGGGGGTATATTTCTCGACGTAGCGAGCACCGGCAGCATAGGTGATGGAAAAGACTGCAACAGATGTGCCATTGACATGGCCTGCGCCGGTAGGCAAATGAAATTCCTCGCAATCGTTCCGCCTTCAAACCGTTAAGAAACGAAATTACACTTTTCGAACGGCGTACCGGTTTCGGGCGAGCGCGGACACGAGGCTTCGTGCGCGGAATTGCCTCCACAGAAGCGCTGAGAAAGTTCTACAACCCCGCCGCAGGCGGGGCGGAGGTCGGATGCGTGGCATCTGTTTTTCGGCGGCGAGAAGCATCGTCGGTGGGACAAAAGGCGGCCCGCATGCGAGATCCCGCCCCGCGTTCCGCGGGGGACCTTCTCTCAGGGGTGCGGCTGTATTTGAGTAGGGGACCGGAATGGGTAACGCCGGCCCGCCAAAGCGCCGCTGTGCGGGGGACCTGCCGTCCCCCAGTAAACCATGTGGGCAAGATGACCCCGATACAGCCGCGGGAGGTGAAACAGCCCCGGGCCAACTCCAACCGGCGCAACTATGAGTCAGCGAAACTGGACAGGGCTCTGGCCCACATGCCGACAGAAATGCCTGGGGGGGGCCGCTCCATCAATCCCCGCAGGGGATGAAACTCAATAGCCTCGGGCGTCAGCCCGTGGAACCCGAAGCCCAGATTCAATCAAGCCCGCGCAGGGGGCGGCACATTGTCTCAGTTGAATGTGTCGCTCCCTGCGGGAGTTCGGGGTTTGTTTGTGTTCCGGGCATCCACGGGCTTACGCCCGAGGCAAGGTGTGTGTCGCCCCTATCGGGGCTTATTAGAACAAGCCGAGGTCGTGTCCGCTGCAAAGAGACGGTCCGTGGCCGCGGGCTCACCCAAACAGGCCAACCTTATGCCCGCGGGACAGCCGGAAGGATGCGAGCGGTACAAACTCTAACGGGAACATTCACCACGCTCCCCGAACCTGTCGGGCCCAACAGGTCGCTAATCCGCTGCCCAATCCCTCCGAGGCTCCCACCACTTAAAGACAGCCACACCCTTCTCTCAGCGTCATGGGGGCAAACCCCGCCTTCGGCGGGGGACGGGGCGGCCTGAGGCGGGATGGTAAGGCCTCAGTTCTGGGCGGGCAGGCGCCCCGTTGAGAGGCTCAAGGCCGTCGGCACCAGACCGTGGCACGGGCGTCTCGCCCGTGGGAGTCATGGGCAAGATGCCCATGCCACAGCGGAAATCGAGGCTATATCATTCCGGGCGACAACCCCGCCCGAAAGTGAGCGGTTACGAGGGATGTGTAGAAAACTTTCGACAGTCGGGAAAGGACCCGGCCTGGACGGATTGGCATGGCTTGTCCTGGGGCCTGGGGTCTGGGGTCTGGCGGCGTGAGAAAAAGGATGCGGGGTTGGACTGGACTCACAAGCCCAACTGCCTCATCTTGTAATAGAGAGCGGACCGGTCTATCTTCAGCAGCCTGGCGGCTTTGCTCTTGTTTCCGCCGGTCTCCCGCAGGGCTTTTGAGATCAAGTCTTTCTCGGCGCGTTCGGCAGCCTTTTTAGAGGCGGCCTTCAGGGAAAAGCCGTCTTTGCCGAAGTCGGCTTCCATATCCGACTGCTTCTCCGACAAGTCGGCACCGAGGCTGAGGCTGATGTGCCGGGGAAGAATCACCCGGTCCGCAAGCAACACCGCCCTTTTGATGACGTTCTTCAACTCCCTGACGTTTCCGGGCCAGGAATAGGACAACAATTGTCGCATGCCGCCCTGGGATATGCTCTCAACGCCCTTGTTGAACTCGAAATTGGACTCGTCGAGAAACCTTCTTGCAAGAAGCATGATGTCAGCTTGCCTCTCTCGAATGGGGGGAAGCTCAATCGGAAACTCGTTGAGCCGATGAAATAAGTCCTCTCGGAACGTCCTCTCCTCCACGGCCTTGCGCAAACTCGTGTTCGCCGCGGCGATAATCCGGACGTTCACACTGATCGTTTTCTTCCCTCCGATGTGGTGGATTTCCCTCTCCTGAAGAACGCGAAGGAGCTTGCGCTGCGCTGAGAGGGAGAGGTTTCCGACCTCGTCGAGGAAAAGTGTTCCGCCGTTGGCCAACTCGAACTGGCCGGGCTTCCTCTCAACGGCCCCCGTAAAAGCCCCCTTCTCGTAACCGAAAAGCTCGCTCTCGACGAGTGTTTCCGGCAGGGTGCCAGAATCCACCACAACGAAAGGCTTGCTCCTCCTCTTGCTGAAGTAGTGAATAGCCCTCGCGGCCAGTTCCTTTCCGGTCCCACTTTCACCTTCAATGAGAACCGTGGCATCGGTGGGAGCGAACATCTTTATCCGCTGAAATACCTCCTGTATTTTGGCGCTGTTCCCCATGAGAAGTTCGAGATTCATTTCTTTGCCGAGCTCCCCTTTGAGGTACGCGACCTGGCGGCTGAGCTTCTGCGCTCCGAGGGCATTCTCAACCCGGAGAATAAAGCTCTCCCTCTCTATCGGCTTGCAGATGAAATCGTAGGCGCCCGATTTCATGGCACGAACCGCAAGCTCGATGTCTCCGAACCCGGTAATAATCACAACCTGTGCCCCGGCATGCAGACTCTTTATCTTCGGCAGGATCTCAATGCCGTCCATGTCCGGGAGCTTGAAATCCAGGACGATGAGGTCGGGCCAAACCTTCTTGACCTGCTGCAGCGCAGACTCGCCGTCGCTTGCGACGAAGGTTTCGTGGCCCCTTTGCCGCAGAATCGTCGCGAGGAGTTCCCTTATGTCCTTTTCGTCATCTACAACAAGCACGCTTCCCATGTCGCGCGTCCTTTGCTCTCAGGTCAGTAGTGGGCAGCGGTCACTTTGAGGATGGAACCCCCGCCTTTGGGGCGGGGCTTTCTCTCGTCAAGACGCCGAGACGCCAGTCCCGCCCCGCCCTGGCGGGGGACTCCTTTGCGTCCTTCCCGCCTTTGCGAGAAAGGGTTCAGCCGTCGATGCCAGCCCTCACCTCCTTCGGTCCCGCCGAAGTGGCGCCGAAGGCGCCACGCAAGTCAACTCTCGCCTTTGGCGGGACAAAAAGGGGGAACGTGGCGCGCTCAAGCGCGCCACCTCCCCCGGTGACATTTTCAAAGTTGCCTCATACTAACATGGCGCCTCGGCCGGTGCCAAGGCCCAAAATGCAAAGGGTGTGGCTGTGTTTCCGGGGCGATAGGTGTCGTCCAAAACCGTCACCGCATCGGCGAGCGGATTATGCCGCCCCTTCAGGGCTTGCGTTCTTGTGGGGCGTGGGACACCCAGGGCGGTGCCCTGGCGTGGTGATCGCAGAAGAGGCCTGAAGCCCTGAAAGGGCGAAATATGGGCCGCAGCCCCTAAAGCGCAGCCGCACCGCAGAAAAAGGCCACCTCTTTCGGTGCAGTGCGATGCGGCTCTTTGCGGCTTTGCGAGAGGCCCTGCAATACGCGCCCGGCGCTGCGCACACTGGATTTTCATGGTCTCCGGGTGAACGAAGTTCATGGAAGACTGCGGTCGCATCCGCATCTCAGCAACCCCGGGACTCACCGCAGAGAGGGCGGAGTAGGACTATCGAAATATAACCACAGCCGATTAAACCGGCGGGGGGCGGCGAGCGTTAAAACCTTGTATAATAGGGTAATTGTTAAGCACATGGAGAGCCTCGAGGAGGAACGCGATGAACAAGGTTGTAATGGTAAGCACAATAGCTGGTTTGCTCATTCTTTGCGGGTGCCAGAAACAGGAACCCGATAACCGCCTGGTCGAGGTTGCCGTCAAGCAGGATAAGCAGAAAGACGACATCGGCAAGATGGCGGAACGGGTCCAGGGGTTTGAGAGAAGGGTGGGCGGAATCGAGGAATCGGTCGGTAAGGTTGCTGCGGCTGCGGGCGCACCTCAGGCAGCAAAGACCGAGGAGACGACCGCTACTGAGCCGAAGGTCGTCGAATTCAAAGACGCGCCCGAATACAAGCAAATCATGGCGCAGCTCTCAGCAGTTCAGCAGCAGTTGACCGCAACTGAGCAGGAGCTGGCCCAAAGGCGACAGGAGGCTGCGACTCAGCAGGAGCAAGATAGACTGCGCGACCCGGGCGCTGCCTGGCAGGCAGTGACTAATCCCCAGGAGATGACCAGAAGGCTCGACCTTCTTGCGCAGAATTTTGGCCAGGGCATTCAGGACACCGCACGCCGACAACAATTCGAGGCGGATGTCTTGCAGCTCAAGCGAGGCATGCTGGAGAATCTGTCTCCGCAACAGCTTTACCAGCGGGCTACCGCGGACCTGACGCAAAGACTGAATCAGGAGCAGGACCAGAGAGCGCGCGAGTTTGTCCAGAGGCAGTTGCAGGAGTTACAGTCGGCGTCGGGCGAAGACCTCCAGGGGAGGCTTGACCGGTACAGCCGTTTTCAGAATTTCCGGCAGTTGCGCGACCTTCAGCAGAAATATGACATTCCACGAGACGCTTTCAGCAATGCTGGGCTTCCAGCGGTCGGAGGCGATCAAAGGAGAGCACCCGGAGGCAATACCGGAAGGCGCGGTGGGCCGGGCGGAGGAAACTGACGGCGGGTCGGCTCCTGCCGCAAGGGTCTGGGGCCGATTGCTGGCTTCGCCTGGCATCGTAGCGGAGGGAGAAACATAGTCGAATTTAATAAAGTACTAGGAAGGAGATATGCTATGTTAGTCAAGCGATTGGGGTTCGCCGTTGTGGCAGCGATTTTCCTGTGGGGCTGCCAGGGTGGTGGCAACCGGGAAGTGACGGAGCTTTTAACTGAGCAGCAGAAACAGGCTCGGGACATCACCCAGATGTCAAAAAGGATGGACGCCGTTGACGAGAAGCTAACGGGAATCGAGAAAAGCGTCAACGCTCTCCTGGCGAGCGGCGTTGGTGCCGCGGCGAAAACCGGCACGGGAGTGGTCGTGGCGTCGAATTTCGCCTCGACGAAGGAATACCAGGACATCATGCGTCAGATAAGCACTCTCCAGGGCCAGGTCGGCAGCGCGCAGCAGGAGTTCGTCTCCTTCAGGGATGCAGAAAGTGAGCAAAAGCAGCGGGAGGCGCTGAGGGACCGCGGCGCGGCATTTCGTGCGATGGGCGACCCGAAGGAGCTTTCTTCACGGATGGATAACCTGGTGAAAAACTTCTCGGGGAAGATTGCAGACGCGGGAACCCGGTCCCAATTCGTCAGCGACGTGGAGAATCTGAAATCGAAGTTCTCAGCCCAGCTTTCGCCGGAAGAAAAGCGGCAGGCAGCTAAAGAGCTACTTTCTGCCAGACTCGCCGCAATGCAGGACGACCGCGGCAAAGCGTGGGTCGAGGGGCAACTGAAGTCTCTTGACGACACGAGCAATCCGCAGCAACTTCAGCAGCAAATTGATAACATCACGCAGTTCCAGACGATGCGGGAGATCGGAGAGCTCACCCAAAAGTACAACGTTCCCGAAGATGTTGTGCGGGATTCGGGCCTCGTCGCCTTCGATCGAGGTGGGCCGCCTGGATTCGGACCGGGCGGGGGCGGGTTTGGGCCGCGGGGCGGGAGATAAAGCGGTCTCCGCCGATGACCTCGCGCTGACCTGAGGAACTGCTCGAGACGGAAAGAACAGGCGCCGGAAACTTAACCGGCGCCTTTTTTTTCTTCCGACGCGCAGCATCTCTCGCGATGCAGCCCGACGAATCCGTCGCCGTCGAGAACCAGGCGTGAGGCCGATGGCTGTCAGCGTCCACCCCAGCAGCGCCTTCAGTGTGTGTTCGCGCACGCCGGCGAAGCTTGTCGCGGAAAATCTTCGTCAGACTCTCCGAGCAGTCCAAAGCCACACCGCGCCTGCGGTGAGCGGCAAAACCACGTTGACAAAAGCCCCGGTTTGCCTTTGAATTCATTACAGCCAGGACGTGGCAGGGCATGCCGAAAGAGAAAAGCCGCTGACTTGATCCACGAAAGATAAGAGCACCCGGGCATCATGAGCTTTCTCATCAGAAAAGAAATCCAGGACGGATATAACGAAATTCTTCCGGCGGGTCATCCTCGCCTGGAATACTTGAGCTTCGGCTTCATCGCCCTCCGCGCAGGGGGAATTCATCAGGGCCAGCTTGCCGGCCGTGAAGCGACCTTCGTGGTCCTCAAGGGGAAATGCAACATCGTCGTCGGCTCGTCAACGTACCGCGAGATCGGCGAGAGACAATCGCCGTTTGCAGGCAGAGCGTACGCCGTCTATGCTCCCGTCGGAGCGACCTATCGCATCGAGGCGATTTCCGATATTGAGGTCGCCGTCTGCATGGCAAAAGCGGAAGAAAAAAAATCCCCCTGCCTCATCACGCCTGACAAGGTCAAGGAAAGAATCGTCGGAAAGGACAACTGGCAGAGGAGCGTCTTCGACATCGTGGGCAGTTCTGTTGATGCGTGCCGCTTGCTCGTCGGCGAGACAATCAACCCGCCCGGGAATTGGTCGTCGGTCCCGCCCCACCGCCACGATTTTGACAACTTTCCTGAGGAATCGAACCTCGAGGAAGCGTACTTCTTTCGCGTTGATCCTCCTCAGGGCTTCGGGGTGATTCGGCTTTATAACGACGACCTGACGCTTGACGAGACGCACTCCGTCGTGAACAACGACCTCGTCATCATCCCCGAAGGCTATCATCCGGTGGGCGCTCTCGCCGGCTACCGGCTCTATTACCTCTGGATGCTCGCCGGCGAAAAGAGAATCCTTCAGCCTAAAGATGACCCCCGGCACTCCTGGCTGAAGTTCGCAAGAACTGGGACCGTCAGTCCATAGACGAGAGGTCCCCTCTCAGGCGGCCAGCCCCGGCGTTCGCCTGGGAGGTCTCTTGCGGATATTGCCGCGACATCAGCGGCAGGGAGAACGTTTTGCATGGAGATTGCGTCATGGGTTTGAAAGGAAATTGCATTGTGGCTCAATCGGGCGGGCCGACGGCGGTGATTAATGCGTCGGCGTGTGGCGTTGTTCAGGAGTGCATGAAGCACCGCGAAATCGAGGGAATCTGCGGTGCCATCAACGGCGTTCTCGGGATTCTCAACGAGGAGATTTTCGATTTCAGGGACGAGTCTCCGTCCGACATCGAGGGGTTGAAATACACTCCGGCGGCGGCGTTCGGGACATCTCGCCATAAGTTGAAGAGTCTCGAAGCCTCGAAGGGCGATTACGCCCGAATCATGGAAGTCTTCAAGGCGCACAACATCCGGTACTTTTTCTACGCAGGCGGGAACGACTCGATGGACACCGCCGACAAGATCGGCCGCCTCGCAAAGGAGATGGGCTACGAAATGCGCGTAGTGGGGATTCCCAAGACGGTGGATAACGACCTCGCTTTCACCGACCATTGCCCCGGCTACGGGAGCGTCATCAAATTCAACGCCACCGCCGTCATGGAAGCCGGCCGCGACACCGACGCCATCTACACCTCCGACACCTGCACGATTTTCGAGGCAATGGGGAGAAACGCCGGCTGGATCGCTGGAGGAACAGCTCTCGCAAAACGGGACGAGGAGGACGCTCCCCACCTCATCTACATGCCGGAAGCCGCTTTTTCAATAGAGCAATTCGTCGAGGACTGCAAGGAGGTTCTGTCGAAATTCGGTCGCCTCTTCATCGTCGCAGGAGAAGGGCTGAAGGACAAGGACGGCAAATACCTGGTGGCTGCCGACGGCGCTTTTGCAAAAGACGCCTTCGGGCACGTCCAGCTCGGCGGGGCGGCAGAAATGCTCAGGCAAATCGTCGAGAGAGGCGTCAAGGTCAAGGCTCGGTGGAATAAGCTCGGCACCTGCCAGCGTGAAGCAATGCATTTCGCATCCAAAACCGACAGGGACGAGGCTTACATGTGCGGGCAGATGGCAGTCAAATACGCCGTCGAGGAGGACATTACCGGGAAAATGGTGTCGCTTGTCAGAGAAAGCGACGGGCCTTATCGTTGCACGACGGGTCTGGTGGATTTGGCGGCGGTCGCGAACGCGGAGAAGCCCGTCCCGCGAGACTGGATTAACGAAAAGGGCAACTTCGTCACCGACGAATTCATCCGTTACGCTCGCCCCCTCATTCAGGGCGAAGTCGCCGTCCCCATCGAAAGCGGCCTTCCCAAATACATCCGCCTCCGCCGAAAGCCCATTCCCCAAAAATGCCCCTCGAGATAGGCTGGTGTGCTCCGGACACAGGCGACCCAGAACGCGTCTCTGTGGCTGCGTGCCTGGGGACCGGCCCGCGCGGCAGAGAGACTGCACAGTCGAGGGGGAATGAAGGCCCCTCGAAGCCCCGCGCGCAAACGCTTGCCAAAACGATTATCCCGGTGGCATCATGAAACCGGCAATATTGCATTTGAAGGAGTTGTGAGGAAAGGCGCAGGCATCATGAGCGAGAACACCTCCAGTGAGCAGAGCCGACCCGACGAGCGAGTTTTGAACGAGCTGGTGCGCCGCATCGCGGAATCAGTGCAGCCGCGCCGCATCATCCTTTTTGGTTCGGCGGCGCGCGGAGCGATGGGACCGAGGAGTGACCTCGATGTATTGGTCGTCATGCCGGACGGCGTGCATCGCCGCAGGACCGCCCAGGCCATCTATCGGAGTCTTTCGGGGTTGGGAGTCGCAAAGGATGTCGTGGTGGTGACGGAGAGCGACGTGCGCGAACACGGTGAGAATCCCTCACTGGTTCTGTGTCTCGCGCTCCAACACGGCAAGGAGCTTTATAATGCCGCAGGATAGACCAATCCCCGGCTCGCCGCAAGATTGGCTTGCCCGGGCAAAGAGCGACCTGGCGATCGCCCGGGCACCTTTGCCCAAAGGCGCCTTCTACGAGGATTTATGCTTTCACGCCCAGCAGGCGGCGGAGAAGGCGCTGAAGGCGGTTTACCGACACTACGGATGGGCCTTCGAATATACCCACGACCTGGAAGAGTTAGTCCTCGGGCTGAAGCGACAGGGTGTTCGGATTCCGCCGGAGGTGGAGGAAGCCGTTGTGCTGACGAGCTTCGCATGGGAGGCTCGGTATCCGGGGTTTGCGGAACCTGTGACCCCGGAAGAATATGCCGAGGCCCTGCGGCACTGCGAAAGCGTCGTCGCCTGGGTGGAAAGGGAGATTGCCGAATAGAAGTGGGCACCGCGGAGATTCTGAGACAAGTCGTCGAGAGAGACGGCAGGGTCAAGGCTCGGTGGAACAAGCTCGGGACGTGCCAGCGTGCTTGGTGAATTGAGATGCCAAGGATTGAGACGTACAAGTACTTTGACCCTCGAAGCCTCAAGCGGCTGAAAAACATGACGTTTGTGGCGAGGTTTTTGGTGGAGGGGTTCATTTCGGGGCTTCACAAAAGCCCGCACAAGGGGTTCAGCGTCGAGTTTGCGGAGTATAGAAAGTACGTGGTGGGGGACGACGTTCGGCGGATTGACTGGAAGGTTTATGCGAAGACGAGAAAGCTTTTTGTCAAGGAATACCAGGAGGAGACGAATCTTCGGTGCTACATTCTTCTCGACGTGAGCGCCTCGATGGGGTACGGTACCGGGGGAGTTACCAAGCTGGAGTACGTGAGTTATCTGGCGGGGGCGATCGCATACCTCATGACAAAGCAGAGGGATAGCGTGGGGCTGGTTCTCTTCAGCGACGGGATCGAACGGTACGTTCCTCCGAAGAGTTCGCCTCTTCATCTCCGGCAAATCTTAGTGGAGCTTGAGAAGGTGCGCCCGACGAGGAAGACAAACGCTGCCACGGCGTTTCACGCGATGGCTGCTCGAATTAAGCGGCGGGGATTGATCCTGGTGCTTTCGGATTTGTACGACGACCCCGAGATTGTGCTGAGGGCTTTGCAGCACTTTCGACACAGGAAGCACGAGGTTCTCGTATTCCACGTCCTCGACCATGCGGAGATTGAGTTTCCGTTCGACGGACTGGTGAATTTCCGGGATATGGAGACGCGGGATTCCGTGCAGGTCTATCCGCGCTATTTGCGGAGCGAGTACAAGAAGAAGCTGGACGACTTCATCAGGACGTACCAGAAGAGGTGCAGCGATAGCGATATCGAGTACGTTCAGATAGATACTGAGACACCGTACGACACTCTCCTGGCGTCGTACCTTGCCAAGAGGAGCAAGCTGGGATAGGCACCAACCGCGGCGGTCGGCGAAGGAGGCTGGAGTGGCCGGGCACGGGCGCGGCTGCAACTTCGATGCTTGGCATTGGCTTCGTCAGGGCGTTCGCAGCGCCGCAGCGAGAGCCGAGTGACGCTATTCAGGGCAGTCGCTGATGAGCTTCGCTCACCCGCAGACTGTGAAAATCCAGTGTGCGCAGGGTCACTGCGAGGCCAGAACCCCGATTCCGCTTTCTCTCGCCAAGACGCAAAGGCGCCAGGAGTTCATGGGGCCTGCTCCTTTGCGTCCTTCGCGGCTTCGCGAGAGCCCTGCCTGCTCACGGCGTAGGGCTCGTTTTCACGGCAGAGTGTTGAGTGCTACGGGCGTCGCCCGTTGGAGTAGGCGAAAGTTCCGCAGGCACAGGAAATCCGGGCAGAGAGCAACATGACGTTTCTCAATCCACTTTTTCTCATCGGCGTTTCGGCGTTTGCACTGCCGCTGCTGATTCACCTCATTTTCAAGAAGAAGGCGAAGGTCGTGCTCTTTCCTTCGATTCTGTTTCTGAGGGAGATTGACCGGGAGATCGTTCGGAGGAAGAGGCTCGAGGAAATCCTGGTGATGATTCTTCGGATGCTCGTGCTGGTGATGTTCGCGCTATTTCTATCGCAGCCGGTTCTGAAGACGAACCTGTTTGGCGCCGGGGGCAAAGCCGCTGTGATTCTTCTCGACGATTCGTTCAGCATGAACGCGACGAACGCGCGTCGGAGGTTTGACGTGGCGAAGGAGAAGGCGCGTCTTCTCATCGCGGGCCTCGACCGCGGAGATAAGGCGGCGCTGATTTTGACTTCCAAAGGGCCGGAAGGGGGGTTCAGGAAGGGGATTCTTTCAAGCGACCGGCTGGGGATGAGTCGGTGGCTGGACTCGCTGTCATGCGGGTACGCTTCCTCGAATCTCGACGAGGCATTTGGTCAAGCGAGGGCGATTCTGCGAGCGTCTGACACGAAGAACAGGGGAATTTTCTTGATCAGCGATCTTCAGAAGAGAGATTGGGAGGCAGTCGCTAACAGAGAAAAGACTGAGGACATCCCCGTCGTGCTGATAGACGTTGCGGAGGAATCGAATCCGCTCAACGTCGCAATAACGAAGATCGAGGTTTTGTCCGCGCCGGAGAAGCGATTGGGGAAGACGTTTACCTTTCGCGTCGAGGTGAGGAACTTCTCGTCGCGTCCGTTCGATGGACGCATCGGGATGTACACCGACCAGGGAGGGGCCATCGCCGAGACCGGGATTTCGCTCGGGGGCGAGTCCACCGTCGAGAAGGAAGTCAGGTTCCAGCCCGCCGAAGATGGGTGGCATTCGGGATATTTTCTCGTCGAGAAGGACGACCTGCCGACGGATAACAAGAGGTACTACTGCCTGGAGGTGAAAGAGGGAATCCCGCTTGGTATCTTTAATCAGGTGCGCATCGCACCACCCGATTTCGACGAGGTATTTTTCCTGAGCAGGCTGATAGACCCAGCCGGACAGAAGTATCCGTTCTCTGTCGAGGAGTTCTTCGTGATTTCGGGGGAAACGCTGGGCAAATATCGGGTTGTGATTTTTCCCGAGTTACCGAAGCTGAGAGAAGGGGAGATGTCAGCGCTGAAGACCTACGTGAGCTCGGGCGGGCGTGCGGTTTTCTTCTTGAAGGCGGGCTTTTCGCTTGAGACGTTGCGCTCACTTTTCGGGAGCGTTGTCGAGAAGGCTGAGGTTGAGGAGGGGACGTTCAAGGTCGGCGAAGAGGGATTCGGGCTGGAGAGTCTGTTTCTCGATGTTGATTTCTACAGGAGAATTCCGCTGTCGGTTTCTGGTGAGCCGCAGGCAACAGCCATTTCGCTTTTTCAGGATGGGAAGCCTTTTCTCGTCGAGAAGAGGGAGGGAAGTGGGAAGATCGTGCTTTTCGCCACTGGCTTCCACGTAGATTACACAAACCTGCCATTCCGGCACGCGTCGCTTCCGCTGATTTACAATTTGGTCTTCGGGCTGGTGGGAAGAGGAGCAACGGCGGAGTATGGCGTCGGGGAGATGTTGATAGTCAAGCCGGATTGGGGGTCGGTGACGACGCCGACGGGAGAGACGGTCGAGTTTGGGCTGCCGAGCAGGTTTTACAGGCTGGAGGTTCCCGGAGTTTACGAGGCGAGAGTCAAGGGAGCCGGGGCTGATTCGGTCGTGGAAAAGTTCCCGGTCAACGTCAGCGCGGAGGAAGGCGACTTGACGCCGATGAAGTCGGATGCGGACATTGACAAAATCCTGCCGTTCAGGCGATGGGAGCGCGTACGCTCCGACGAGGATTTGAAGGCGAAGCTTCAGGCAATAATCACCGGGACAGCCCTGAAGAGCTATTTTCTTTACGCGGCGGTTGCTGCATTTCTCATGGAGCTCTATCTGGCAAACAAAATCGGGCAGAAGGTGTGAGACGGAAATGGACCACAGAGGCGGCGAGCGTCGGGTGCCTCCGAAGCCCTTTCCATTCGGATGACAGGTAAAGCAACGCTGAGAGGCGAAGAGGTCAAAAGTGGAATTTCGGCTTTTCACAGAGATGCCTTTTAAGGTGGCGTTTGCGGTGGGCCTGACGATCGTTCTTGGTCTGCTCCTTCTCCTGCTCACCTTTGCGTTTCTCTCGTATCGGAAAAACAAGGATCATCTTCGGCGCGGATGGTTTTATTTTCTGCTGATGCTACGGGGGATTGCCGTGGTCTTCCTGCTTGCTTCTATACTGAATCCTGTCGTGGCGACCTCCGCGAAACGCAGGAAGGGCGCGCTGGTGTTCCTGCTGGACAATTCACGAAGCATGCAGACGACGGATTCTGCGGGCGGCATGAAGCGCGTGCAGATAGCCCGCGACGTTCTTTTCGGGGAGGACGGGCTGGACGAAGCTCTGGGCGAGGACTTCGAGATTCATTGCTACGAATTTGGGAAAGGAGTCAAGCGGCTTACCCGGAAGGCACCGCTGAGGCAGCCAAGCGAGTGCACGGACTTTCTGGAAGCCTTGAAGTTTGCGACGGCTTTCGGGCAGGGGAAGGCAGCGTCCGGTGTGGTGGCGCTTTCCGACGGACAAAACAACGTGCGAAGGGACGAGGAGTTGCTGGAGGAGAAAGTGCCGTTGCCGGTTTTCTGCGTTGGAATCGGGAAAAGAGAGACGGGGCGCTCTTCGCAGCCGGACATGGAGGTGAGCGGTATCGTGTCCAAGCGAATCATGATGCAGCACACCAAATATGCCCTCGACGTTTCGGTTGGAAAGGCGAACCTTCCGTCACCGCAGGTCAAGTTTGAGATCAGGGAAGGCGATTCGGTTGTTTCGGAACAGGCAGTTGCGCTGGACACGTCCAGCGCCGTCCAGCACGTCTCCGTGGATTTCACACCGAAAGAGACAGGCCTGCGCCGCTTCAACCTGACTGCGGTCCCCCTGACGAGCGAGGTCATGGTCACGAACAACAGCCGGTTTTTCACGGTGAACGTCATCAGTCCGGGGGTGAAGGTGCTTTACTTTGAGGGGAGGCCGAGATGGGAGTTCAAGTATGTTCGCCGGGCGCTTGAGACTTCGCCCGACATTCAGCTTCTTTCCATAGTTCGGACGGCCCCGGACTCCTTCTACGTGCAGGGGCAGATCGAGGACGTTCCCTCGCTGAAAAGTTTTCCCGCCAACCTGGAAAGGCTTATGAAATTCGACGTGCTCATTTTGGGGTCGGGCGGGACGGAGCTGCTTTCGAGTACGAACCTTGCCGATATTGTCAGGTTCGTTGACAACGGGAAGGGGTTGGTGATTCTCGGTTCGGGCGATTTGCCAAGCCTGACAGCAACGGAGATCGAGAAGGTTCTTCCGGCGGCAGTTGCTCAGGGAAGGGTCGCAGGGCCCTCGTATGTTCGAGTGACCGTGCAGGGAAAGAGCCACCCTATTATGAATGGGCTGGAGGGACTCCTCGACAAGGACAGTCAGCTTTCGCGTCTCAAGGGCCTGTCCGTTCTGGGACGGAAGAAGCCCGGGGCGGTGGCACTGGCGACGGCAGGGTCGCAGGACGCCATCCTCGTCCAGCAGTATGGGAAAGGAAGAGTTTTGCTTTTTGCTTCGGACAGCACGTGGGAGTGGTGTCTGGCGCTGGAGGGGTCGGGTTACGGGCCGGCATACGGTCGCTTCTGGCAGCAGGCGGTTCGGTGGGCGTCAGGGTACCAGATCGCGGAGGAGGATAAGGCGTTTCCCATTATCGTTTTCACGGACAAGGATTACTACGACGTCGGGGAACCGGTTGCGATTGAGGTCCAGAGCAACGTGCCGATGTCGGAGATTGACATATCCTGCGGACGCGAGGGGCAGCCTGCAAAGAAGGTGCAGTTAGCGGAGCCGGCGGGCCAGACCGGGCGATACTTCGGCAAGATGTATGCCGAGGAAATCGGAGAGTATCGGCTTCAGGTCAGGCATAAGAATGACGAGCGGGTGCTGTTGTTCACGGTTGGCAACCCGCTCGCCGAGACCACCCGCGTCGAGCTGAACGACTCGCTTCTGAAGAAAATCGCCCTGGCAAGCGGAGGGAAATACTTCGACACAACGCAAAAGAAAGAGCTCCTCGGGTCGCTTCGGCCTCTTGCCGTCGTCCGACGGGCTACGGAAAAGGAGAGAAGCATCTGGGAGTCGCCGTATCCGTTTGTCGCTTTTGTGGGGGTGTGCGCGCTGGAGTGGTTTTTTCGACGGATGAAGCAACTGATTTGAGCGGGTCATCATCTTGTGGGGTGGCGTCCGCGGCGCGGCAAAAGAAAAAACCCGCTAAACGCCCAATCCTGCATGGCGAGGTCTCGTGTCTTCGCTCCGCGAACGTGCGGTCCGCAGCCGCGGCCCTCAAGAGCAAGTCCCACCGGTCATGGATCTCAGACGAAGATTTTGCCGGGGTTGAGGATGTTTTTCGGGTCGAAGAGGCGCTTGAGTTCTCGCATCAGGGACATCTCGCGGGGCTGGATTTCCATCGAGAGGAACTTCGATTTCGTGTTGCCGATGCCGTGCTCGCCGGAGAGGGTTCCTCCTGCTTGCAATGCCGCGCAGAAAATCTCCTCCACCGCGCGCTCAGCCTTTTCAACCGATTCCTGGGTGTCCTTCTCAAGAAGAATGTTTACGTGGATGTTTCCGTCGCCGGCGTGGCCGAAGTTGGCGATGGTGAGACCGTGCCTTTTGCCTATCTCCTCGATGCGGGCGAACATTCGCGGAAGCTCCCTGCGGGGGACGCACACGTCCTCGTTAATCTTCTTCTGGCAGATTGAGTAGAGAGCCGGGGAGATATTTTCGCGCAATCGCCACAGCGACTCTCTCTCTTTCTCGTCGTCGGTCTGGGCGATGTCGTAGGCGCCATGCTCCCTGCAAATGGAAACGGCCTTGGACATCTCAGCCTTAGCGCTTTCGACGGTCCCATCGGTCTCAATAAGGAGAAGCGCGTCGGTCCTCTCCGAGAAGCCCGCTCCATGGAATTTCTGGACGGTTCGGTAGCAGGTTCTGTCAATGATTTCGAGGGCGCGCGGTAGGATGCGCGCAGCCATCATCGCGGAAGCGGCTTCGGCTGCACTCGCAAGGCGCTCGAACAAAGCAATCGCTGTTACGACGCACTCTGGCAGCGGGATTAGCCGGAGTATGATTCTGGTAAAAAGACCCAGCGTGCCCTCCGACCCGACGAGAAGACGGGTGAGATCGTAGCCGGTTACGTTCTTGACCGTGCGGGACCCGGTATGAATCACGTCGCCGTTCGCCAGGACCACCTCAAGCCCGAGAACGTAATCTCTCGTCACGCCGTACTTGACGCATCGAAGCCCCCCGGCGCACTCGGCGACCGTTCCGCCAATAGTGGCAAAGCTGCTGCTCGCTGGGTCGGGCGGATAGAACAAACCGAGCCTTTCGACCTCCTTCTGGAAATCCTCGAGGACAACGCCCGGCTCCACGGTAGCGATGGAGTTTTTCGGGTCAATCTGGATGATTCTTTTCATATCCGAGAAATTGACGACGATTCCGCCCTTGACGGGGACGGCCCCGCCGGTCAATCCGCTTGCCGCGCCGCGAGCATACGCGGGTATTCCTCGTTCGTGAGCCACTTTCATTATGCGTGAGACCTCGTCCACAGAACCGGGCTTGACAACGAGATCGGGAAGGACGCTTTGCCTGGTGGCGTCGTAGGAATGGACAAGTCTGTCCTCAAGGTCTGTTAGGCACCGCGCTTTTCCTACGATCTGTCGGAGCGCCTCTATGGTTTTCAGGTCAATTTGCACGGCAAAAACCCTGTGTTCGCTGGACAAAAATGCCACCGCCGCAAGAGCGGGCAGCACTCGTCTCTGCGAGCTCAAGTTTGCATCGAAAAATCCTGTTTCTCGTCGGCCGGGGCAGGCGAGCCATCGGTTCGTCGTCGAATCCTATACGCCAGAGCGAGGCTCGGTCAACGGATTTGTTTAGGCGGCGGTCTGCGCGTCAAGCTTTCCTGTCGGCCGCTGTGGCCCTTCTCCAGATTCCGAGGGGATTCTGCTTCGCGGCAGACGACAAGCTCCAGGTCACCGAAGATGCCGTATGGGACGAAATGATACTCGTCGGTCCAGTTTGCTTGGTCCACGAACTGTTCCGGGCCGACCCAGGGGAGAGCGTCTTTTGCTTTGTGATGAAGCGGGCCCATGGTGTTGCGGAGGGTGCTGACAACTTCGACCTCGACGCAATTGTCGCCAGTCTTTAGGAATCGAGTGACGTCAAGACGCCAGGGATGCCACCCGGCGAGACCCACTTCGTGGCCATTGACGGCCACCCGGCAGACAGAGCATTCCACATTGGACAGGTCGAGGAAATAGGTCCGGTCTTTCCGTTTGGCGACTTCCATTTGTGCTCGGTAAATAATGTTGCCGCTGTAGAAGGGGTAACCCTGCGTTGTCCAGTCGCCCCGCTCGAGCATGGCCGGTTCTTTTACGATGGTGAAGCGCTGGTTGCCTCGTGCCAGGACACCGAACTCGCCTACGAGGTAGATTTCTTCAATTTCGGTGTCCCACTGGTAGGCGCATTCGAGCTCGACTGTGTTTGTCCCCTCAAGCACACGGTCGAAGATATTGACCCTGGAGAACCGGCGGTCCCAGTGCCATTCTGCGGTTGACGTCTCGACTTGAATTCCGTTGACTTTCACGTCGAACTTAAAGCCTTCCTCAAGGACAATGTGGATTGTCAAGGGCCTGCTCTCGACCTCAAATTCGAACTGCAACTTTACGGAGTTTTCCTTGCCCAGTTTGATTTTCCTGTCACCGAGGACCCATGGCTGAATTCCCTGATATTTGTCCAGGCCGAAGAATTTCTCAATCTCTCTGCGCGCCTTCCAGACCGGCTGGAACTCGCCAAACGGGGCGCTGTTGACCGAGAGGCGGCAGAAGTCGAGGGTGACCGAGTTCGGATGCGTTCTGCGGAAGCACCACAGCCCTTTGATGGGAAAACGCTCGAGTTCCTCCAGCTTCGGGGGCTTTTGACCGCGGCAGACCGGCTCTACAGTCAGGATTCTCGAACCGGCGGGCGGAAAATCGAGCTTTACTGCGACGGTCCTGCCTGAAAGGGTTGACTCGCATTCGCGGACGATCCCGTCGGATGGATTCCATTCGTTCACTTTTCCGTGGGCTGCAAAGCGGACCGTTGCGGCGTGGTGCTTGGTGCGGCTGGTGTTGGCAAGAAAGTAGAGGTGACCCCCGTCGGAGATGCGGTGATAAGCGAGAATGTCGCGTATCTCTTGTCCGGTTTCGTCTATGATGGAAATGTCGCGCGGGATTAGCTCGTCGAGGAACGAAGCGATTTTGTCGCGGTCTTCCTCCGGCGAAAAGGCATTGTCCTTTTCCAGGACGCCTTTCCAGTCCGAGGACCTTTCTCCATCCACCATCGTCGGGATTTCGCCGATAAAAACGATGGGACCGTGGAAGCGCCTCAGTAAATCGAGGACGGCACGTCCCCAGTTTCTGCTCGGTGGCACGACCACAACCCCGTATTTCATTTGACCGACCTGAAAGGTCCTGCCCTTGACGACGGCATGCCTTTCGATGATTAGCTCGTCACCCAGATCGAAGCTCCTGTGACTCTCGAGAAGCAAGGTCAGCAGGTTTACGAACCGCTGGTTGTAGCCGTTGACGAGGTCGTCGTTCCCTTTTCGCCAGACGGCCCAGGCCGTCGGCATGGGATGAAGCAGAAGGATGTCCGCCGCAGATTTCCCGACGGAAATCGCGTAACAGCACCTTGCCAGGTAGTCGTTCATGTAGCGGTAATATTCCCAGTAAGGTTGGTGGTAGCTGATAGTCGGGGGATAATCGCGCTTTCGTTCGCCTTTCATCGAGTACAAGACGAGGTGCTGGCAAATGAAGTTGATGCCGAGGGCGAAATGAAAGTCCGCAATCCATTTCTGGTCTTCAAAGGACATGCTGTGCCCGCCGACTCCGTAAATTTCGCACAGGACCCGTCGGCGGTCGAGCTGGTGAGCGACGCTGGAGACCTGCTTGAGGGTGAGGGCGTTGTTGATGTTCCGGCCGAGGTGGTCAATCCCCGGGCAGTGCTGAAATTCGTAATGCGGCATGACGGCGCCGGCATGAAGCATCTGCGAAAGGAGGTTGTCTTCGCGGAGATAATGTCCGGTGAGCGCTGCGTGATGTGCTTCGCACCAATCGTAGAGGGCTTTTGAAAAAGTCTCGACGAACATCTTTGTCGCAGTACGCCAGAAGTCGTAGCGGGTCTTCGGCGAGCTCTCAAGGTCGAAGAATAGGTCAGGAAGATGGGAGATGACGTCGTAACCATTTAGGCTCTCGAAATACCACGGGAATTTCTCGGTCCAGGGGAGGTCACCGCAGCGAATATGCGGCTCGTCCGTGAAAATGCCGGGCATGAACTCGCCGAAGTCGGCTGAGAACTCTTCCGCGTATGCTTCGTAGGTAATGTTCAAAAAGGCACGCACGGCTTCGGGATTGAGGAGGTCGGCGTAGGATTCGCCGTTGAACCAGTTAGTCCTGGGCGCTAGCACGATTTCGAATGCGATTTTCTCGTTCTTCGCTTCCGCCTTGGGGTCAATCATGCGATAGGTGCCGGATTTCTCGTCGAGGTCGAAGACAGCGAGATAGTCTTTGTCTTCGGAAGGCGGGCGGACGAGAACCAAACCCCTGCTTGTGAATTCATCGCGTCCCTTTGTGACCAGTCCGCCGGCGGCGCCGGAGGGCCACCTGTCCTCGTCGTAAAGCCAGGATTCCATGTCGAGCTTTTTGCCTTCCTTTAGGCACGCGGCTATTCGCTTCATCCAATCCTTGCCGAGGTATTTCGTCCGCAAGCCCCCGCGCGAGTGCATGAAATATCCGCCAAAGCCTTTCTCCTTGAAATCTCTGACCTGGCGGATAAGCTCTTCGTCCTTCAGGTCGTCGTTCCATGACCAGAAAGGAGAAGGACGAAACTGTTTCGGTGGATTTTGAAATTCCGGGAGCATCGGTACCTCGCCAATGGGTTGTCTGGTGCACGTGCCGGGGAGGCCAGATAATGCGTCGAGCCCGGCACGACAGTGGCTCCGAAATGAATGCGTGGGGTTCAAAGCACTTGACCGGGTTTTCTCCTGCCGGACTCGGAAAAACTGTTGACTTCCCGGAGAGAATCTTCCTATCGTCGCGGCTGGTTCTCGTCTCGACGACAGAGGGCCGATCCCTTGAGCGGCAGAATGGTATGACCGCGAAGGGATTGTGTCAACTCGAAAGGGGTGGACTGATCGGTCAGGGAACTCCGTCAGGTTCAGGGCTGTTGAAATGATTGGCCGTTGCGAGGCGGGGGCCTTATCGCGCAGGAAGAACGAAATCAGAGTGCTCCAGGGCTTTTTGAAGGTCATGTTGCGGAAAGCCACAGTAGAAATTCGAGGGATAGTTCAGGGCGTGGGGTTTCGCCCGTTTGTGTACAATCTTGCGCGAGGGCACGGGATTTCGGGGTACGTTCTCAACGACTCGACGGGTGTCCACATCGAGGCCATTGCCGACGAGGAGACGCTCGAGACCTTTCTGGAGGAATTGAGGCAGAAGCATCCCCCTCAGGCGGCAATCCATTCCATGGAAGTGAAGATCGAGGAATTGCCGGTCGGGGAGAAGGTTCCTCAAGACTTTGTCATCAAGAAGAGCCGCCGGCTGCGTCTGAGATTCGTTCCTATCTCTCCAGACCTTGCGACGTGTGATCAATGCCTTGAGGAGCTTCTCGATGAAAAGAACTTCCGTTCTAAGTATCCCTTCATTAACTGCACGAATTGCGGGCCGCGGTTCACCATCATCAAGGACATCCCCTACGACCGCAGCAAGACGACGATGAAGCCTTTCCAGATGTGTGAGGTGTGCGCCGCCGAGTACGAGGATTTCACGAACCGGCGGTTTCACGCTCAGCCGAACGCCTGTCCCGCGTGCGGGCCGAGGGTTGTTCTCCTCGACAAACAGGGCGAACGCGTTCGATGTGCCGACCCGATTGATAAATGCGTCGAGCTGCTGAGAGCAGGGCGAATTGTGGCTGTAAAAGGGCTGGGGGGATTTCATCTTGCGTGCGACGCGATGAACGATGCCGCCGTCGGGACGCTGCGAAAGAGAAAATATCGTGAAGACAAGCCCTTTGCCCTGATGATGGGGACGTTGGGCGACGTGCAGCACCACTGCCATGTATCCGAAGCGGACAGGGAACTTTTGTCGTCGCCGCGTGCCCCGATTGTTCTGATGGGGAAAAGGGAGGATTCACCTATCAGTCAAGCAGTCGCACCAAATCAGAAGAGGTTTGGGGTGATGCTTCCTTATAGTCCGCTGCATCATCTCCTGCTTAAGAAATCGGGACTGGTGCTGGTGATGACGAGCGGAAATGTCAGCGACGAGCCGATCTGCTACGTCAGCGAGGACGCGCTCAGCCGCTTGAGCGGAATCGCGGATTACTTTCTGCTAAACAACCGGGACGTGCACATGCGGTGCGATGACTCTGTGACGGCGACGTTCCGGGGGAAGGAAGCGCTGATTCGTCGGTCGCGCGGGTACGTTCCAGAGCCGCTGATTCTTCCGTATTCGTGCAGGCGGCACATTTTAGCCTGCGGGGCGGAGCTGAAGAGCACGTTCTGTGTATCGCGCGACAATTATTTCTTCGTAAGCCATCACATAGGCGACCTGGAGAACGCCGAGACCTTGCGGTCATTTGAGGAAGGTATCGAACACTTCAGGAAACTCTTTTTCATCGAGCCGGCGGTGATTGCCTATGACCCGCATCCGGAATATCTCTCGACGAAATACGCCCTCGCTCAGACGAATGTTTCGCGGAAGATTTCTGTCCAGCACCATTATGCGCACGTCTTGAGTTGCATGGCGGACAACTCGCTTTCCCCGCTGCTGCCGAACGGGCAACCAAGAAAAGTGATCGGCGTCGCTTTCGACGGGGTCGGCTATGGCGATGACGGGACAATCTGGGGAGGGGAGTTTTTGGTGGCGGATTATTTTGGGTACAGGCGTGCGGCGCACTTGAGAACCGCGCTGATGCCGGGAGGAGAAATGGCGATAAAGAATCCCTGGCGCATGGCAGCAAGCTACCTCCGGGCCGTTTATGGCGATTCGTTCCTTGACCTGAAGCTCGATTTCACGAGACGGATGAATCGGGGTGCGTGGGACGTCATCCGAAGAGCGATGGACCACGGCATCAACTGCTTTGAAACCTCGAGCATGGGAAGGCTTTTCGATGCTGTCTCGGCTCTCGTCGGCGTTCGAGTTGAGATCAACTACGAGGGGCAGGCGGCGATAGAGCTGGAGTATTTTGCTGACGAGGACTGCAAGGAGGCTTATGGCTTCGAGGTGCAGAAGCTTGATGGGGTGCACGTCATTGATTGGGCGCCCGTCGTGAAACAAGTTGTCGAGGATCTCGCGGCGGGGGAGTCGCAGAAACCTATTTCCTCGAAGTTCCACAACGCTGTGGCCGAGATGATTGTCAAGGTGTGCCGCCGGCTGCGCGATGAGTCGAGGATTGAGGAAGTGGCATTCAGCGGCGGAGTCTTCCAGAACGTATATCTTCTTGGTCGAGCGGTGCCGCTACTTGAGGACGAGGGCTTTGAGGTGCACGTTCATCATCGCGTTCCGACCAACGACGGGGGGATTTCGCTGGGGCAGGCCGCGTATGCGTGCCTCAACGACGGCGATGGGACGTGACCTCTGCGCTTGAGATTCCGCCCATGGCGACCGCAAGCGCGTGAGCCGGAGGATGGCCGACTTGCCGCGGGAAAATGCCCACCTTTCCACGCCTTGTACCTTTCAGATGTTCGTTTCCGCCAGAAACTCGGTAAGAGGAGGCTTTGTGCACTGGACGGGTGACGCGCCAGCGTTGCCGAAGGGCAACGGTTGGTGATTGCGGGAAACAAAGTGAGCCTCGGGATGGTGGTGCTGCGACTCCCTAATGCACGAGAGCAGAAGGGGTAAGGCTGAGAGCAGCTCGATGGCACGTTGCTTGCACCCACAATCAAGGCAAGTGGATGTTTGTGCCTTGAAATCCAACGGGAGGGAGAACCTATGTCGCGTTCGAAAAACATTTGTCGCGCCGTTCAGACCGCATTTGCCGCCTTTACCCTGATTTTCGTACGGGCGCCCGCGCTCCATGCAGCACCGATCACCTGGAATCTCACTGAGGCGTTCTCCGGCGCGACGCCGGATGGCACGCTCACAGTCAAACTCGAGACTAAGCCTGCGAACACTGTACAGCTCACCGTTGATGCCACTGCCTTATTTGGCACGGAGTTCATTAGCAAGTTGTACCTGAACCTCAATCCGGGGCTGGACCCGACGCTTTTGCAGTTTACGGAAGTGGGGCCTCCGTATTATACACCGCCACCGCCCCCATCTCCGTATTCGACCGGAGTGGACTCCTACAAAGCCGACGGTGACGGTTTTTTTGATATCCGGATCGACTTCGTAAACTCGCCCCCAAAGAAGAGGCTTGGCGCGGGAAAACAAGCGGTGTTTTCCATCACGGGGATTGATGGGCTTACCCAAGAATCGTTTCTATTCGGCAGCGAGCCCGGCGGAGGGGCGGGGAGCGGGTTCTTGGTTGCTGCTCATGTGCAATCGATTGACCATGGCACCGGCAGCGGATGGGTCACCGCTGGAAACCAGCCGATACCTGAAGCTTCGACTATCTTGCTTTTTGGCAGTGGGCTGACTGGCCTTCTGGCGGTTGCGAGACGCAAAATCCGGTTTCTGAGACCGGAGTGAGCTGCCAAACTTCGGCACGTTAGACAGGCCCCTCGTCCTGAAATATGTGTCTTCGATGGACAGAGGGGCCTTTTTTTTCGTCACACGTCTCGGTAAGTTGGGCGGGCGCGGTACGCCTGACAGGGGTTGCGACGGAACGCCTTGTGAGAGTGACGCCGGCGCTCCACAAAACACACCTGCCGAAGCGTAAATTTATCCGTTTCGTCCCCCAGGATGATGTCAATTCTGTGCCACTCGCGGTTTTTGTCCCCGACCTGCGACATCCCCCCGACATGGTTCAGAAAACGAAGCTGACTGCACCGAAAGGCTCGGCGGGACGCAGTGGTCCCAGGGTAGTCTCGTCCGAAGCGGACGCATCCTTTCTTGCGTATTCTGCGCTCAGGCCGGTGCTTTGTCCTTGACCGAGGGGCATGGGTCGGTCAGAATTTGGTGGGCCGGTTGTTTTTATTGATGACGACGCGATTTTCGGAGGAGGCACACCGAGCGTCTCGACGACCGAAATGTGCCCGATAATATGAGAGGCGAGTCTGTGAAGGAAATGACGAAGATAGCGCGACGGTTGCGGAATAGGAGTGGGATGTCGCGCTCGTCGGTCGTTGTGGGGGTTCTCGTGATCGGGCTTCTCGCGGTCGGATATGCCAGGGCAAAGGTCGAACAGACAGAAACACTCAAAGGCGGAGATCAAAAGGTCATGAAACAAGAGGTTGCGAAGAAGGCATCGCGTCCGGACGCAGGATCGCGAGCGAAAAACACGATGCTGCTTTCGACGATAATCATCGGTGCATTTGCAATTGGGCTTCTGACGGTTGGTTTTCTCAGGGGACATGGGGAACATCTGGAGGGGCTAAAGGGCACAAAGAAGATGCTGGTTGAGGTTTTGCCCATGCTTCTGTTTGCATTCGTGGTAGCGAGCATGGCGCAGGTGCTGATTCCTCATGAGAAGGTCTCGGTCTGGATAGGCAAGGAGAGCGGGATTCGGGGAATACTCGTCGGGTGCATTGCCGGGGGAATGGCGCCGGGCGGGCCATACGTCAATCTGCCCCTGGTCGCGGGGCTGATGAAGGCGGGCGCTGGAATTGGCACCGGAGTGGCCTTTCTGACGGCGTGGCTCATCTATGCCGTGGGGCGACTTCCCATGGAAATAGGCATTGTGGGGCTGCGCTTCACGATAGCGCGCTTAGTGAGCACCTGCCTCTTTCCCCCGCTGGCAGGGCTGATTGCGAGAGCTTTGTTTGAACGGGGGTAAGTCACGAGACTCAATGGGCGCCCTCGGTGAACCCAGAGGTGAGCATCCTTCTTCAAGAGCGGCCGAAACCCCGTGAGCCCGCACCGACAGGGCCATTCCACCGTCGCCTCGTCGAGAAGCGCAGCGCCGGACGCCACGACGCCGGCCGTGCCCTCGCCGAGAGAAAGCTCAGGAGCCTGACGCAAATGCACAGCCGCAGCTGTTCCCGCCATCGCATCCTCCAAAACGCGGTCGTCAACCAGATTGTTCTGAGAGGGCTTCCTCCGACACTGGGGCTGGTGGGTGTCCTCCTTTTCCGAGCTGTCCTCGGCGCCGCTGTTGACGCCTCTGCCCCGGCAGCTTCCACGGGAATCTCGTCTCCAAGACTCTACCTCCATTGCTTGAGAGACAACTCAACCGTCTCCTTCGCGGTCAGGTGGGATTATGAGTTCATCACTTCGTCGAGAGGGGTTTCCGGTTTTCGGATTTACCGGCGGGTCGAGGAAGGCGATTACGCGGTGCTTGGCGAAATTAGCAAGAGCGGCGCGGGGAACAACTGCACGGTGTATCAACACTGGGCAGACAAGTATTCCTACTCCTACATTGACCGTAATGTCGAGGATAGCAGGCGCTATTCCTACAAGGTCGTCGCGCACGATGAGGAGGGGAACGAGGCTTCCAATGAGATTGGCGCTCGGACGGACCCGAGGGCGGATGCGGTTGCTGGGCCGCGGAACGTGCTCGTTGTTGTGAACGGGTCATCGCCCCAGTCTGTCGAGATAGGGGAGTATTATCGGAGCCGGCGAGGGATACCGAAGGAGAATCTGTGCCGATTATCGTTGTCTTCTGATGTGGAGGCGGTTAGCACCAGGACCGTCGAGGAAAGGATTAAGTCTCCTCTCCGGGAATTTCTCGCATCGCGCGGCCTCAAGGACAAAATCCTGTACATAGTCATGACGTACGGACTGCCGTACAAGGTCCTTGTCCGCGGAGGCGAAAGTGCTGATTCGGTTGACGCGCATCTGACCGACCCATTCGATGAAATCAAGAACGACCCGAACTCCGACATGGGTTCCCCCGAGGGATTGTATAGGAACCCGTACTACCTCGCCGGGAGTCACTTCAGCCGTGCCAACGGCAACAGGGGATACCTTGTTGCTCGTCTCGACGGACCGCTGGCAAAGCCGTCGGACGCGCGTTACAACGAGCGAACCGCACACCCGGACGATCCCCTTCAGTACGTCAAGAACATGGCGGATTACGCCATTGAGGCTGAGCAGTCCCCCGAGCGGCTGACGGGAAAGGGATATTTTGATCGCCAATTCCAGGCGCCGTGGACCACCGGCTACGGGAAAGGAGATTTGAGCATCAATGGCGCCTGCGATTGCTGCGCCAGCGTCGGATTCACGTGTGTTCTGGATACAAACCCTCAGTTGTTTGGGATGCCGCCCACAAGGTCTGGCGGAGACAATCCGCTGGTGTGCGATAGGGCGCTCTGGTATGCGGGGTGGTACGCGCACTTCTATACGGACGTCTTGGAGTGGGAGAAGGGAGCCGTGGGATTCCACCTGGAGTCGTGGACGGCGCAGGAGCCGAGACGAGAGTCAAAATCAAAAAACCGGTCGGGGTGGTTGTGGGTCCCGGGAATGATAAGAGCAGGGATCACTGCCACCATGGGGCCAGTCCACGAGCCGGGGCTGGGAGGAGTGCCGGAGATTGACTGGTTCTTCCGATATTTCTTTCATGGCTTCAACTTCGCGGAGGCGGCGTATATGGCGATGTACTCAATGGGCGGAAAGATGGTGATGATCGGCGACCCTCTCTACAAGCCTTTTCGGAACAATCGCCCGGATAAAACGCCGCCGAGAATCACGATTGCCTCGCCCGTTCCTGGGCAGACGGTACGCGGATGCAGAGTTCTCGTGGAAGGAACCGTGGACGACCCGGGAATTTCAATGCTTGATAACACGCGCCCACTCCTGAATGGACGGTTCAACTACACGCAAGCCATTGGCTCAACCGAGACGAACGAGGCGACCTTGCCAATCATCATCGGCGCTACCGATACTTGCGGAAACAGAAGCAGCGCGGCCGTCACGATTCATTGGGTGAACAGTCCGCCGAGCATGAAGGAAATTGAGCCGCTGGAAGTCCGGGAGGGAGACATGCTCAGGTTCACCTTGAAAGGGAGCGATGCCGACGATGATAGAATATCCTACTCTCTTGCCGCTTCCTCGGTCATGCCTCGCGGTGCGTCCTTGGACGAGCGGACAGGCGAATTTCGGTGGCAGCCGGACTTCGACCAGGCGGGGACGTACGACATGCCGTTCGTCGTCAGTGATGGGTTTGCTTCCAATACAAAGCGAGCGACTATTACTGTTCGGCAAGCTGGCTCCCATCCCCCGAAGTTTGGGCCGTTGCCGAAGAGGGTCACGAGAAAAGAGGGCGAGGCGGTTTACGTCGAGCTGACGGCCAATGACCTGGACGGAGATGTTTTGACTTTCTCGACCGAGAGTCCTCTGCCGGAAGGGGCCACGCTCGCCCAGTCGCCGCCGAACTACGGCGGTTTGTTCTGGAAGCCAGCGGCGCACCAGGCGGGTCTTCACAGAATTGTCTTTCGCGTTAGCGACGGGAAAGGCGGAGAGGACACTGCCGTCGTGGAAGTGGAGGTGAGTCCCGCTGACTCGGGGAAAGGGCCTTGAGTGGGCGGGATGCCGACCAGAAGCCGACCATCGTGAACAACAAAGTTGCCCCGATCAGATGGGCGCTTTTCGCATCGAGGCGGCTCGCGTCAGTTCGCGCCGGGGATGCCCTCGGGGCCTCAGCTTTCTTTCGGAGACAGCGACGAGGCCAGTTTACGACTCTTCGTCTCACCGGCGAGTTGCCCACACGCAGCGGAAATGTCGCTTCCGCGGGATGCACGGATAGCAGCGGGAACACCCATTGACTCCAGTTCGCGAAGGAAGGCCCTTGCGCGCTGGTTGTCAGGTGGCTTGAAAGGCACACCCGCGACGGGGTTGACGGGAATCAGGTTGACGTAGCACGGGAAGCCTCTCAACAGTCGAGCAAGCTTTTGGGCCTGGGGAATGGAGCAATTGATGCCCTCAACCATGACGTACTCGAAGGTGACCTTTCGACCGGTATCGGCGAAGTAGCTGCGGGCGGCCTCGACGAGAGCTGTAACGGGGGTCATCTTTGAGGCGGGCATGATTTTGCCGCGTGTTCGGTCGTCGGCGCCGTGGAGAGAGAGCGCGAGGTTGACCTGGAGGTTTTCCCCGGCGAGCCGTTCGATGCCAGCGATGTCGCCAACGGTCGAGAAAGTGATTCTCCGTGCGCCGATGCCAAACCCCCAGGGTGCATTCATCGCGCGGACAGCACGGACGACATTGTCGTAATTCTTCATCGGCTCACCCATTCCCATCAGGACGACGTTGCGGATGCTCTCACCCGCCGGAAGAACGGAAAAGATGTGAAGAATTTGCTCGAGGATTTCTCCGCTGGATAGGTTCCGCGCGAGGCCCCCTCTGCCGCTCGCGCAGAAGGAGCAGCCGATGGGACATCCGACCTGGGTCGAAAGGCATACGGTGTTCCGCTTCCCTTCGGGAATGAGGACGCTTTCGACGCATTGGGCGTCGTGCAGTCTAACCAGCAATTTGGTGGTTCCGTCGGTGCTTTTCTGAGTTTTCTCGACGCGAGAGGTCATGATTGCCCACTCGGAAGCGAGTCGTTCTCGGAGCTTCAACGGAAGGTCCGACATGGCTTTCCAATCGAGCACACGGCGGTCGAAAATCCAGGAGAACACTTGCCGACCTCGATATTTTGGCTCTTCCATCTCGGCGAAGATTTGCTCCATCTCCGCGAGGTTGAGGTTGAGAACCGAGTTAGGGCTGTCCTTGACGTGTTTCATCTTGCGCGCAGACATCGGTTGATTTGCCGCTCGAAAGAAGTGACTTGAGTTTCCCTGACCGGACAAAGCGTTCGAAATCCGCGAGGCTCGCGCAGACGTGATGGGAGAGATACTTGACGCACCAGTTTTGTCTCATGGGGGAGATGGTAACGACCGTTTTGCCGTGCTTGAAAGCAATCCACATCTCAATGGCGGTCCCCATGCTTGCCTCGGGAAGATATGCGATGAGAAGGTCGCTCTCCGCAGCGTTTTTCATGATTTCGAAGAAGACCTTTCGCCCTTTGCCGTCCTCATAGGTCACAGAATCCGGGTGCTCCTCGGCAGGGGAATAGATGGCGGACCCAGGGAAAGTCTCGTCGAGAACCGCGCGGATTCGGCGGCGGTAGCTCTGGTCGTGAACGGAGGTGCCGCGTTCCGACCCCTGAATGATTCCTGCAAGAAATATCTCCATTGGCCTGGAATCCTTCGACGAATGACTTTCTGGCGGCTGGCTATCTACGCGGATGAAGCCAGATGAAGTCGAGACCAATCGCCGACCCTGCGGTTCTCTCGTCGGCGCTTTCGAGGACGAGCAGGTGACTGCCCGCTTTCAAATCAACCGGCTGCCAGAAAAAGTTCCGGAGCATAGTCTGATGCGCCGAGCGCAGGTTCGCCGTCGTGCCATTTCCGTCGCGAGTAAGCGACTGCCCATCGAGGCTCGCGAGAAAGCTTCCCGATTCCGGCGTTACCGCGGCGGTCACGGCCAGCGCGTAGCGCCCCGTCTTCTCGACATCCAGCGAGAGAGAGAGCTTATCGCCCTTTTTGCCTGGCTTCCAGAGCAACAGCTTTCCGGCCGACCAGAGGTCGCCTTCCGCGACCCGGATTTCGCCATCGCCCCGCGCCTTTAGCGCTTCGGCTTGATAGAAAATCGCTCCTGTGGAACCGTGGCTTGCGACGGGCAGCCAGTTCTTCGGCAACGGCGCTATGCGAGCGTCGCTTTCCATTATCGGCAGAGAGTCATCGCGGATGCCGGGTCGGGCGTAATGGTAGGCGATGCGCGCGTAGCTCAGGTGCCGGGTTTCCCGATGGCTGAACAACTCGATATAGAAAGCGATTTCCCACTTGAATGGCAAAGCGTCGAGAATGTGCCAGCGGATGTTGGAGACGTAGCCGCGGGTGTCGGGGCCGGTCGTGATGGGCTGCGCACAGTATGGATGGGCGAACAGCTCGCAGTTGCTCCACGAGTAGTTGAAATAGTCCTCGGAACCCGTGCCAAACGTCGAGGGAAATGCCTCTCCATCCACAAACACTTTTTCGTCTCCTTCGCCCCACCAGTTGCCGTAAGCAGTCGGCACAGGGGAGGGATTCATCAGCATGACCGCCGTTCCCACATAAACGCCCTCCCCGTGGGCGACGAGAAATGGTAGGTCGAAAGCCCTGTCGCCGCCGGCAGCGAGGAGGTCGTGATTGACTCGCCAGCGAGCGCGGAAGTGCATTGAGCGGTCGGCGTGCCACTCATAGGGACACAGCACTATTTCGCCGGAGATTTTCACCGGCTGTTCCCCGAGGTTCTGGAAGGAAACCGACATTGTGCGGGCGAAGGGCATCATAAATCGGCAGACCATTGTTCCGTCGGGCTTGACCGTCATCGGAAGGGAATCGTACGGGTTGATTCCAGGGGCGGCGCCGAAGAAGTCGCCCACGGGAGACTCCACCTGCGGCGACGGGCCGGCGTCGAAATGAATTCGCAGGATAGTCTGGCGAAGAGCGTTTCGCAAATCTGATGCTTGAGGCTTCAAGAGAAGTGTGCAAATGGCGGCCGGGCCGCCGTCGGTCTTTGCAGCTTCGAGTTGCTCTCCGGGTTTGACGTTCACGTCGAGAACGATTCTCTGTTTCACGGGCAGGTTTTCGACGCAGAGCGACGGATTTTGAAAAACCGAGACGGCTCGGTCTATTTCGCGGGAGAAGGTCTTGAGGTCGTCGGGACCGAACGTCTGAACAGGTGTTCCGGCGGGATACTCGCGAACCTGGACATGGTAGAAATGGATTTCCGCGAGCTTGCCTTTCCAGACGATTCGGCAGCTCTTCGCAAAGGGAATGGGGAAGTAATTGGCGTCTCGCTGGCGGAATGGGTCTGCCGCTTCTCCGAGGGAAAGTCCGATTTGGCGAGCATAGTGAGCATAATGATCGAGGAGAAAGACGTCGGCTGGGCCGATGTAGATGGGATCCTCCTTCCCGTCGAGGAATAGTTGGAGTTGACCCGTGATGGCGGCTGTCCATGTGCGGACGATCGCCCCCGGACCGTTCACTTCAGCGAGCAAATACTCCCCTGTGCCATCCGCACCTGGCGGCTTCAGGACGCTGAGAAAGCCCGGAATCGGCTCGCCGCCAAAGCCGTCACTATTGGCATACCAACCTGGTCCGTTCGGCGCTTCTGAGCGGCGGTCGTAGCTCGAGAATTGGATAGTGGAATACGGCGGGTCCGGGAAATCCGCAAGGCGAGCCAGGTCCACCATCTCGGCAACGAGCGACCCGGTGCTCACCGGCTCGACGGAAAACGCGGGCAGACAGGTCAAGGAGATCGAGAGAAGTGTGAGAATCGAGAGTTTCATGGCTGCTCCTTTTTGCATCGTTGTGACCTTCACCGGGCGCTCCTGGTCAGCGAGAGCGGAGGAGGGTAATTCCGTCCACCGAACGCGACGCAATGGGTCAAGCACTGCTGGCACTGCATGACGCGGTTCTTGAGCGCCGGGGAGCTCTCGATGACCAGCGGGCGCGGTGCAAACGTACTATCGCGGCGTGCTGGGGTCAAGAGTTTTGGATGCTCAGGGTCTGGGTTCAAATGCACCTGAATGCACGCTGTGCTTACTTGAGGGGGGATGAAATGCGCGACGTGGCAGGATCTAAGGTAGGGGAACCCAAAAAGCCGGCGAACAGCACGTGGAGCTCTTGACCGCTCTTCTTCTCGCACGCGCGATTGCCGGTCAAGCCGACCAAACGCCGGCGATTTTGGCTCCGCAGAACTTGCACTTTCCGTCCTCGATGTTCAGGCTGCGGATGAAATAGGTGAGTCTTTCGACGACCCCTTTTCTGCAACTGGGACAGAAGGTCGTTTCGGCTTCTGGGAGTCCGGGGACGTTCCCGATATAAACGTGGTGGAGGCCGGCTTTCAAGGCGATTGACCGAGCATCCAGCAAGATGCCGACGGGTGTCGGAGGAAGATGGTCGAGCTTGTACTGCGGGTGGAAGCGCGAGAAATGCAGCGGATAGTCGGGGCCAAGGTTCTCGAGGAGCCAGTCGCACATCCGGCTAATCATATCGAGGTTGTCAGTCCATGTGGGGACGACGAGATTCGTTACCTCAAACCAGATGCCCTGCTCTTTGAGGGTCTTGAGGGTGTCGAGAATGGGCTGGAGTTTGCCGGAGTTGAGTTTTCTGTGGATTTCCTCGCTGAAGCTTTTAAGGTTAACATTGGCGGCGTCGAGACACTGACAGAAGTCGAGGAGCGCCTCGGTCTTCACGTAGCCATTTGTGATCCAGACGTTCTTTATGTTCTTGCTTCGAGCGAGCTTCGAGGTGTCGTACATGTATTCGTAGAAGGAGGTTGGCTCGGAGTAGGTGTAGGCAATCGAGCGGGAGTTGGTGAACTCCGTCAGCCTGACGACATCCTCCGGAAACATGCTCAGGCGGGCAATGTCTCTCTGCGTGAGGAGACGGTCGCTGGCCGGGTCGAGTTTCACGTCGTCGCCAGTGGGGTCTTTGGTTTCTTCGGGCTTTTTCTGCGAAATCTCCCAGTTCTGGCAATTTAGACATCGGAAGCTGCAACCGGAAGTGGCTATCGAGAACGCCGCCGTGCCGGGGAGGAAGTGGAACAGCGGTTTCTTCTCGATGGGGTCAAGGTGGAATGAGCAGGGATTGCCGTAGGCGAGGGTGAATAGCTTGCCACCCTTGTTGACCTTGTTGCGGCAATGACTGCGGTCTTCCGGCTCCAGCAGACATTCGTTCGGGCAGACCTGGCACTGGACGTTGCGCCCGAGTTTCAGATAGTGAGCCGCCTCTTTCACCCATCCGCGCTTTTTCCACAGCGCCCACTTCTCGCCTCTCGGAGCATCGTTCTTGAAGACCGCAACAGCTCCTTCCGACCTTGCCGACCGGATAACGTAGTAGCCCAGTGAGCCCGCGCCAGCCAGCCCAGCCAGGCCGATCGCGCCGTACCTTATCGCCTGGCGGCGGCTGAGCTTTTTGTCAAGCAGAGAGTTGCCCGACGATGGCGCGCCCGGTTTTTTCAAGTTGTCGTCCGGTCTTTTATCCATCCCCATCTCCGAAATGCAAGATAAATCGCGATCAAAGAGTGAAGCAAGAAAAAGAGGATGAGCGGCAAATCGAATATCCTGTGGATTTTGAGGGCTTGTTCCGTACTCATCACCTTGCTGAATCCAAACTTTCCGCACAAAGCAAAGCCCGTGGTCACAAACAGAAGCATAATAAAAAAGAGAACCCAGCCACTAATTCTAACGATTTTTATGAGATAAAGGTTCACGCTTTTTCTCGCCATGTTTAATCCTTCCGAAGTCAAACCTTTGCCTTCAGCGAGACGATGGCGCCGCTGAGGAGATTCAATCCTGCCGTCAAGAGGCAAACTGCGACGACTCCGATGACCGGAATCAAGACGGTACTGACCAGCATGGCTCCCAGACAAGCCCCAACGAAATCGGCTGTATAAAGACTCGCTGCCGTCGGAGCGACACCTTTGAAATCCACTTTTCCCGCCAGCGGGAACGCCATTCCAACGAGAAAAGCGAGGATGAGGGTCAGCAACGGGACCGCGACCTGGGCGGAAATTGATTCCGCAAGGCCGCCTCCCATGCGGCCCAGGCCCATCAAAACAAATGGAAGCGCGGCGGCATAGATGGCGATTGCCAGGACGAGCTTGACCAGGTGCCGCCGAGTTCGCGTAGCGAGAATTCGGTTCATCGTGAAAGACCCGATAGCCAAGCCGACCATGAACATCGTTACAATCACGCCGACTCTATGATACACGTAGCCGTAGAGAATCTGAAAGCCCAACAGAAGGATGACCTCCAGAGAAGACGCGGCGAACCCCGTCGTGAAAATCGCGAACGGGACTGCGCGAATCCTCGTTAGATAAAAGGCAAAGAGCAACAGAAGCACTCCCTCCAGGATGCCGAAGCGCACCTTGAACTGACTCATCCAGTAGAGAAGATGATAGTAGTAGAGCACGGGACTGAAGTCCTTGTTGACGCGAGCTTTCTCGGAGATGGCACGCTGGACGTCCGCAAGTCTGTCGGGGGTGAGGGTTGCGGCGAGGTAGGGGCGGTTGACCCATTTGGTCGGGACAGTTGTTTGCTCGATGCGTTCGGCAATGTCGTCGTACAGTGGCCCGTCGGAAGCGAGGAAGAAGACCCTGCCACCCGGGATTATGAGCATGTTTCTGAAGACTTCCTTGAGGGTTTTGTGCGCGACGCCGACGAGACGTGCCAGTTCCTTGCTCAGGTAGTTCTCGTAATGCCCGAGGGAGAGAGAAAGTACGCCGTTATCGGTCAAGACCGCTTTAACCTCCTCGAAGAACTGGCGCGTGTAGAAGCGGTTGATCTGCGACGTTGAAGGGTCGGGGAGGTCTGAGATGATGACATCGTACTGCTCGTCTGTGCGTTTGACGAAAAGGCGGCCGTCGGTGTTGAGGACGTTAATACGGCTGTCAGCGAGGTTTTGTGCGACGAATTTGCGTCCTATTTCGATGATCAGCGGGTCAAGCTCGACGTAATCCACCCTTTCGACAGGATATTTGAGGATTTCTCTCGCCGTGCCGGAGACGCCGCCGGAGATGAGGAGAACCCTTTCGGCGTTCGGCCTCTGACACATAGCGTAGTGGACGGTCTCTTCTGTATCTTCGACGTTTTCAGTTGAGAAGAGGGGAACGCCGTTTTCGATGAAGTCGTACTGGCGGGCGGATTCCGTCACGACGACGCTGCCGTAGGGGGAATTCTCACGATAGACGACGTTTTGCCCCGGGTAGCCAATTTTCGTGGAAAGGCCGTCGAGGTCGAGGGCGAGAATTAGCGTCACCAGAGTTGCAGTCACCAGAACGGTCGCCCATAGGAGAATTCTCTTCCCGATGACGAACGCGAGCACACCGGCGAATAGAAGGTTGAGGAAAGCGGGGAAGTAGAGGATGCCGAAATGGTTGAAGAGGTGAATCAGGATGAAGCTAAAAAGAAGGCCGCCCGCGATGTCGCCGATGTTGTCCATGAAATAGACCTGTCCAATGCTGAGAGGGGCTTCTTCTGAGGCTAACACGCAGCAGGCGAGGGTGAGGAGATAGCCGCTAATCACGCAGTAGGGCAGGAGAAGGACGAAACAGCTCAGGACTGTCTCGGTTACGCCGAAGATGGCTACCCGGATCAAAATGGCGTTTCGGAGAGTTCTGACGACAAACACGTCCGCGACCGGGAGAATGGCGATGAGGGCCTGGGCGATCACCAGAAGGCGCAGCGGGTTTCGGAGCTTCGAGGCAGTTTTGCCAAGATGGGAGCCGATCCCGGTCAGGAGAAGCCAGTTGCCGAGGATGATTCCGAAGACCATCTCGTTGCCGGAAAAGACACTCAGGAGCTCGCGCATGAGGGTCAACTGCGTCGTGATGGACGAAATGCCAAGAGCGCAGACAGCAAGGAAAACGAGCGCTGTTTTATGCCTGGAACGGAATTCCATGTTTATCTTCGGCGAAAGGGGGGCTTGGGCGGTTTAAGCCAAGGGGGCTGGCCCGCTCTGAACGGACATGCCCTCGACATGACACAGAAGTTTCTCGCGTTGAGAGACCAACAGATTGTCGCCGTCTGATTCAAGTAAAACCGGCTCGAACACCCCCGCTTTTCTTGTAGCTGCACTGCATCCTCTGCGCAACGCCCGGTGAATGACCGTGCAGCGCTCACGACGCCAACGCGCGTGAAGGTGGACTGGAAACACTACATCTCCGATTCTTTGAAAGCCTCGACCTGGTAAGTGAGAACGCCTGTCCCCGGACTTCGCCACGCCTTCGCGGGCATTCCCCCTTTCTGGCTGAGATTGTTCAGAAAAGCCTCCTTGTCCGGAATTTGCTCCCAAACCTGGGGGAGATAAGTCGGGCGACGCCGCCCCAACAATAGAACGACTCCGTCCACGTGAGGGCGGAGCTTCCTCAGCAAGTCCTCGGGAGAGTCGAAGTCCAGAGGCTGAGGCACCGTCAAGACGCTTATCTCGATTTCGATGTTATCGAGTTCATTGCGTCGGACGGGGCTGAAGCGCGTGTCCTCGACGGCGGCGGCACGGGCGTTGTGGATGACCGACTGGTAAAGAGGCTCCACGGGATATATGTGGCCGATGCAGCCGCGTAGCTCGCCGTTTTCCTTGAGGGTCACGAAGCACGCTCTCTTGTCAGTTAACCTGCTCGACAAGCCGCTTGGGTCTGTTTCGGGAAGGCGCTGGTTCGTTACGACCTCCTTGATGGTTCTTCGAGCGAGGTCGAGGAGAGACTTTCGCTCGTCGCGGGAGAACTCAGGCTCCTGCGCTGGTCTTGCCGGTGATTCACGGGGAGACGTTTCTGCCCGGCCAGGACGCCCGCGCGACGGTTGGCGGCCCGGGATGACCCACAGGAAAACCGCCGCTGCCACGCCCAGCAAAACTACGGCTCCGCCGAGCACGCAACTCAGTAATTTTTTGTCTTGCGGCATCATGGCTTTGTAGCCTCTCTTGGAAATGCCTCGTTGTTACTTGCTTTCGCCTTCCGCTTTCTCCGCCTCGAAGAAGGCGATGGCTGCATAACCCACCACGCCGGATTTGTCGCCCGCGGTATCGCCGCTGTTTCGGTAGTCAAGCAGCCTGGCCTTCCAGTTCTTTTTCCTGGCGATGTGCATCAGCGTCAAGATGGGGGCTTTCCCGCAAGCCTCCTGTTTTTCAGTAGCGTTGAGGTCAAGGTCGCAAATTGCCTTCACGCACGCCTCATCCATGCGTCGAGCCACTTCGTATGGATAGTAATGGCTGAGGTCTGAGCTTGCGACGATGAGGGTTTTGTCATCAATATGCTGAACGAGGACGCGCGCGACCTCTTCCGGGTCAACCTGCCCGAAGACGACCGGAACGATTTTGAAATCCTTCAGCGTTCGCTGGAGGAACGGCAATTGAACTTCCACAGAGTGTTCCCAGGTATGGGGGTCATCCTGACCGGGAGGAGGGGCTTTTTTGGGCGAGACGCTCCACCACGAAGGCCGCCCGACACGGCACCGCGGATTGACCACAAAAGGCCGGATTTGCCCGAGCTGTTTCGCCTTTGGGGAAACCTCGACGGGACCCAGGGGCGTCTGGAACGCCTCGGCATCCAAGACCGCAGCGCCCTGGAAGGCGGCAGTATGGCTCGGCGCAAGGATGACAACGGTCTCGAATTCGCGCCCCTGTAACTGCTTGAATCCATGAGCGGCAGTCCGCCCGGAGAACTCGTAGCCCGCATGGGGGCAGACCAGCCCGCGGAGATTCTTGATAGGAGGCTGGTCCGCTTTCGACAGGAGTTCGTCCACCATTGCAGCGAGGAAATCGTTCTTCGATGGATAGAATAGGCCCGCAACCGCGGCCTCCCTGACCTTCGGGGTCTGCTGGGTAGGTTTTTTCTTGGCGGTGACGGCAATCGCCGCAGCCGCAGCGGCGACAACTACTCCGACGATGATTAACCATCCCTTGCCGTTCATATTATTTACCTCCATTTGCGAACGTAGCACTTCATCCGCGCCGATGGACTCGACATCAATCAAAGCCGCGAGACGACCTCGCCGAGTCCTTTAAGTCTCAGAATGATGCAGGCGACCGCCGCCGCTACCGACGCGGCCATGACGGCATAGTCACGAGTCCTCAAGGTTGAAATGATAAACGGCGTCTGTTTTCTTGTACAGCCGAAACCTCTCGCCTCGAGAGCGCGCGTCAGGGCGTCAACGCTTTTGATTGAGTAGATGAAAACGGGTATCAGAAGGGGGACGTGCTTTTTGATTCTCGCGAGGATTCCTCCGGAGTCAACGTCGAGGCCGCGAATCTGCTGGGCTTGCTTGACGATGCCGGCGGTCCTGACAAGTTGCGAGACCATCCGGAACGCCAGAGAAAAAGCGAACGCCACCGGCATCGGGAGACCGAATTTCCTCAGGGCGAAGAGGAATTCCTCCACCATTGTTGCCGATAGAAAGACGAGCCCCGCGACGACCATAGAGACGAGACGCAAGCCCATCGCCAGGCCATACAGCGCAGAAGCGGTGTACACCTTGAGCGGTCCGATTCTGAAGAGGAGTTCGCCCTCCCGCAGGAATAACGCCCACATGACCGCGCTGAAGACGAAGAGAAGACCTAAAAGGACTCTGACTCTCTTAATGTTCACCAGGGAGCGGCTCGCAACAGCAAGCCACGCCTCAAGCAGCAAAAGACCGAGAAGATACAGCGGATGATTGAAGGACAGCGCTACCACAAACAGGGCCGCCGTCGCCACCAGCTTCGCACGGGCGTCCATCCGCGAGACCGCCGTTTCTTTGTTAACGTACAGGGACAGTTCTCTCATTTTGCCCCCAGACAATACTCAAGCTCACCGGGAGACAGAACCGTTTTGCCGAGAAAGCGATTGCTCAAGGCAGCGATTTCCGGGGCTGCCAGGCCCGCCGTGTCGAGCAGAGATTGATTGGCGAAGAGAGCACGCGGTGTCGTATCAGCGACGATCCTGCCCTGGCTCACGACAATGACCCGGTGTGCATACTTCGCAACGACCCACATGCTGTGAGTAACGAGAATGACCGTGTGGCCTTTCTGGTTCAGCGAAGAAACAAGTTCCATAAGGGAAACCGTTTCATCGTAGTCCAGACCCGTCGTTGGCTCGTCGAGGACCAAGACCTCCGGGCGCATCGCGAGAATGGAAGCGACGGCAACTTTCTGGCGGCCGCCCTTTGGGAGCATCAGAGGGTCTTCGTCTTCAAAGCCCTCGAGGCGAACTGCGGCAAGAGCTTCTGAAACTCTTCGGTCAATCTCTCTTTCCGGCACGCGAAAGTTTCGCGGCCCGAAGGAAAGCTCCTTTCGGACCGTCTCCGAGAAAATCTGATAGTCGGGGTTCTGGAAAACAAATCCGACTGTCCTGCATAGCTCGAACGGGGAGCTTTTCTTAGTCGAAAGGCCCTTGACCTTCACCTCTCCGGAAGTCGGCAAAAGCAATCCGTTGAAGTGTTTGACCAACGTAGTTTTTCCGGCACCGTTCTCCCCGACAATAGCGACGATTTCCCCTTCCCTGACGCAAAGATTGACGCCCGAGAGAATCTCCTCTCCCCGCTCCGGTGAAAAACTCAGGTTTTCGACCTCGATGACCCACCTGCCGTAGCTTCCTTCTCGCTGCTTCTCCCCTGCGAGAATCTCCGCGAATCGCAACTCGTTGAACCGCGGCCTTATCAGCGCGAACAGTCCGGCCGGATTTCCGTCGGGCTGCACTGGCTGGGTGCCCATTGTCTCGGCAATGAGATTGATCTCACGGGGGCGAATGCCGTGCCTCTCCATGAGCCGCGGTTGACACAGAATATCGGCGGCGCTGCCATGAGCGACCACCTTCCCCTCGTCGAGAATCACGAGAGAATCAGCTTGAGTTGCTTCCTCGTAAGCGTGAGTGGCGGCGACAACTGTCTGTTCGTCCCTGTACAGATTGCCGATGGCGTTCAGGACTTCACTCTTGCCGACGGGGTCCAGGTCGCTCGTCACCTCATCGAGGATAAGGAGCTTTGGCTCACCCGCAAGGACTGCTGCAATTGCCAACCGCTGGTTTTCCCCTCCCGAAAGGGTTAGCGGGTCTCTTCTCTCGAACCCAGCCAGCCCTACGAGCCGGAGGCATCGCGTGATGCGTTGGCGGATTTCGTCGCTTGGCAAGCCGAGGTTCTGGGGGGTGAAAGCGACCTCCAGCTCGACGGTCGTGCAGAACAACTGCGATTCAAAGTCCTGAAAGACGATCCCTATTTCCCTTGCAAGCTCCCTGACTCTCCTGCCGGAAATGTTGTTTCCGCCGACAAAAACCTCGCCGGAATATTCTCCCGGATAATATCCTGGAATCAAGCCCCGCAGCGAGAAGCAGAGGCTCGATTTCCCTGCCTCCGACCTTCCCATCAGGACAAAGCGTTGCCCTTTTGATACAGAAAGGTCCACGCCGTCGAGGGCGGGTTTCTTTCCGTCCCTGTAAGTGAACCGAAGGTTGCTTGTTTTCAGGAACTCTTCGCTCATGGAGGATGACGAAACTGGAAACTTTGCGCTGCTTCTGGCGGACTAATGCCCCAAAAATCTGAGCCAGCGACTCGCCGAAGGTCTCACAGGAGAACGATGGCGATAAGCATGAGGGCGACCGACGGAGCCACCGCCAGTGTGAGTCTCATCTCACCCGCCACGGGAATTGAAACGCCCAGGGAAATCGCGTTGCCGACCAGATAACCGCTCGCTATGCCAAGAAAAAGTAAAGCAACAAGTATCCATCGCGGGCCGCCTGTTCTCTCGTGCCCGGGTGCCATCTCAGGATACAGCAGGCCCCACTTTCTCACCCGGGGGTAGAGAGCCACAAGGAGAGGCGGGCCGAGAAGTCCGCTCATCACGACGTTCGGGCCGAAGACAAGATTGCTGAGAACGCTGAACGGGACGAGTCCCAGCATGTCCAGGCCCCAGGCAATGAACGTCCCGCAGGCTCCCGAAGCGAGAAAAGCGGCCAGGAGGTATTCCCCTATCCAGCCGCGTCTCACGGTCGGCTGCCCTCCCGAAGACAAAACTGCCATCCTTCCCCAAACCTTGTACGGTATGTAGCCCAGAAAGAAGTTGCCGACAAATCCGAACGCAGTTCCCGGTCCGAACATCCCCCCGAGGGCATCGCCAATAATGTTGCCGATTCCCGCACCCCACGCTGCGGCGGGACCAAACAGCAAAGAAAAAATCACCGGAACCACCACCCCCGGTCGAAACTCCGTATAGCCCGGAATCAGGGTGAAGACTTTGAAAGGAATCATGACGGCCGCATAGGTGGCGCCCGTCAGTGCGGTCAACACGACCATTCTTGTGTCGCGCCACATCGTGATTGCCTCTCTCATGGGTTTTTCTCCCGGTTGGCCCCTGCAATGCTGACACGAAGGCACAGATTGTTTCCGGCTTCCAGCTATTCTACGACAAAAGAGTTGCGAGGCCCTACCTACTTAGGATAACAGAACCGCCGCGGTCCGTACAATTTCGACCTGCTCCTTTTCGGCGGGTGCCGAGACGATATGATGAGCGGGGCCGAAGAGTTTGTCCGCGGAACGCAGCAGCGGCATCCGCGCTTGACTGCGGCCCCGGCGGTGTTATGATGAAGCCGAAACGTAGCAAAGAATTCCTCACGCCCCAGGAGGTGAAAAGATGGGTCAGCTCATAAGGTACGGGATTTCCATTGAGCGTTCTCTCTCGGAGAAGTTCGACCAACTGATAAAGGCGAAAGGCTACGCAAATCGGTCCGAGGCGATAAGAGACCTGATACGCAACTCTCTCGTTGAAGAACAGTGGGCCGTCGGAAACGAAGAGACCATCGGAGTGGTAACGCTTTTGTACGACCATCGTCGCAGGGAGCTCTCCGGCAAACTAACCCACTCGCAGCACGGCCACCACGCCGAGACCATCTCCTCGCTCCACGTGCATCTTGACAGCTCGAATTGCCTTGAGGTGATCGTCGTGCGAGCCCGCCCCGGGGCGGTCAAGAAGCTCGCCGAGCGGCTCATAGGCACCAGAGGGGTCAAGCACGGGAAGCTCATTATGACCTCCACCGGGCGGAAACTTGAATGAAGGGACTCCTGGCGGCACCAATCGCTGCCGGGATTCAGTGCAAAGCCAGACGGTGGGGCCGGACGTTGCGTCTGCGGCTGGGCGAATAAGTGAGCCAGCCCCCAATCAAGGAGGCTGGCTCGTTCTGCTTCTGCGTGCCAACAGCTATTGTCCGAGGACCCGGAAGTAACGCTTCTTGACTGCCGACAGGTCTCCGCTCGTCCAACTGGCAGCGCTGATTGGCCAGCTCCCGGGAGCGTTGGTCCAGGTTCCGCCGGCCAGGTTATCTGTCTGCTGGACCGTGTACTGGCCCGCACCGAAGGCCTTCCACTCCAGGGCGACCGCGTTGCCGACCTTGCCGACTTTTGTGAACTTTGGCTTCTCCGCGGGCAAGGGCTCCCCAGAGACTCTTACCTCGTCAATGGCGAACCAATAGTCCCACTTGGCGTCGCTGTAGTGCCAGCGGAGGCGAATCTTCTTGCCGTCGTAGCCTGAGAGCTCCACTTGCTCCGGTTTGCTGTTGATTTCGGTGGTGTTTGTTCTGTCCCACCGCAGCAGGTTGACCCAGTCACCCCAGCCCGTCGTGGGATTGAACGCCTGAATGTCCACCTCGGCAATCTGGAGATGGTCCGGGTCCTCGTACCTGTTATAGTTCTTGCTGAAGTTCAGCCGA
>CAYZXL010000010.1:0-119370 GCA_964482435.1 uncultured Verrucomicrobiota bacterium | reverse complement strand
TGTGGCGAGTTTTCCTCGCAAGCCGGAAGTGGCGATCAGCACCAAGCCGGATGAGGTGAAGAAAGGAAACCTCGGAATCGCATTTGACCTGTCGGATGCGGAAGGCGAGAAGCAAAGCCCGGCAGGCGGCGCAGTTCAGAGCGCTGGTTGCGGATGCGCGGCTACTCAAGCTCGCTTCCAGACCAACCCCCCTATAAACGCCCACGTGGAGATTAAGACCTCCGACGGAAAGGTAGTGCATCAAGGTGACGCAGCACTCGACAAATTCACCTTCGGGTGAGAGGGAACATGCGGGTATTCCGTGCGGATACCAAAGGGAGATTACACGGTGGAAGCGACTGTTGACACGGGCCCACTCGCTGGTGTAGTCAGGAGCTTAAAGGAGGTGACCTTCCAATGAGAAAGGGAATTGGACTGGTTGCGCTCGTGGTGGCTTTGAGCCTGGGACCGTGGTGTCTGGCCGAGCCAGTCAAGGAACCTGCCTACTCATCCGCTAAGCCACTCTACGCAAAGCTCATCCTGGACGAGGCCGGAAGCAAGACACTGACCCTCGCGTTCGATGAGTCGCAGGGCACAGGCAAAGGCTATGACACGGTCTATTCTGACCTGAACCTCAACGGCGACCTCACAGATGACGCAATGATAAGGGGAAAGCTTGAAAAGAGCGGGCCTTACACAATCTATTCTTTCCCTCCGATAGCCGTCGGCGTTCTATACAACGAAAAGGCAAAAGGGGTCGAAAAGCCCTGGGAGCTTGTTATCCAGTCCTATCAGTTCACCAGAAGGAGGCTTCTGGGCCTTCTGCCCGGAGAAACACTGCGGTCCGGCTCATTTGTGGGGAAGCTCAAGCTGAAAGACGATGCCGGGAAAGAGTGGGTCTATTCGTTCGTGAGTCCACTGGAACCCGCCGAGCGTTTGGCCGATGTGAGACCTTTCGCCTTTCGAGGCAAATGCACGTTCCAGGTTGACACAAAACCGGACCCGCGAAAGAAGGGCAATACCGGAATCGCCGCCTCCCTGAGTCTTGGTGAGACCGGATTCACCTGCTCGAAAGCTGGCCCGCCAGTGAAGGCTCACGTCGAGATAAAGGACAAGGAAGGAAAAGCTGTTCACTCGGAGGATGTGGAATTAGGCAAGATGGTTTTCGGGTGAGGCGGAACATGCGGGTATTCCGTGCGAATACCGAAGGGAAATTATATGGTTGAGGTGAGCGTTGACACAGGACCTCTTGGTGGCCCGATGAAGAGCTCGAAGGAGGTGAACGTCCCGTGAGAAAGCTGATTACCGGGGCCGTGGCCTTCGTGCTCCTGGCCCCGACGATGTCCAGCCTTTTGGGGGCGACCAAAGAGCCTTCCTATCGCTCGCAGAAGCCGCTGTACGCTTTCATGGTCCTCGACGAGGCATATACGAAGGTCCTGGAACTCGTCCTCGACGAGTCGGAGGGCACCGGGAAAGGCTACGATACACTCTACGCCGATTTCAACCTCAATGGCGACCTGACGGATGACGAAGTGATAAAAGGGGCGATTCGGAGGACGGACGGCACCCTGATTTGCAGCTTCCCCGCCGTAGAACCTCCTGTTCCGTACAACGAGAGGGGGAAAGGAGTTGACAAACCCTGGGTGATCACCATCAGTTACGTGCAATACGGCATGGGACAGGGAGAGCGAATGGACCGGAGGTTCTCCTTTGCGGCTAAAGTAAGGCTGAAAGATGAATCGGCGGTGTGGGAGTGTTCTTTTTTAGAGACCCTGTACCCCGTGGAAAAGCCGGAGGGAGTGCCAGCCGCTGACTTCGGCGGAAAACCGGCCTTGATGCTCCTCACCAAGCCGGACCAGGAAAAGGAAGGCCATACAGGAATCGCCGCTTATTTGCGTGCAGGAGGAAAATCTCTCACGTGTAGCAGGGGCGAACAGCCGACAATAGCCCACGTCCTGATCAGAAATGAGGATGGAAAGACCGTTCATTCCGAGGATGTCAGCTCAGAGAAACTGAAGTTTGGGTGAGGCGGAAGATGCGGGTATTCCGTGCGAATACCGAAAGGGAAGTACACCGTGGAGGTAAGCGTTGACAGTGGACCACTGGGGGGCCTTCTGAAAGGCTCGAGGGAGGTGAGGATCCAGTGAGGGGACTGATATTCGCGACGGCAGCTATCGCGTGGCTTGGCATGACAGCGTCCTTGCGTGCCGAGCGAGTGAAGGAGCCGAGCTACGCGTCGCAAAAGCCATTGTATGCGTATCTCGCCCTGGGTGAGGAGATTACGAAGGTCCTAACGATGGTTTTCCACGAGTCCGCGGGCACGGGAAAGGGCTACGACAGGATTTATGCGGATGTCAACCTCAACGGCGACCTGACTGACGACAAGCCGGTAGAGGGCGATGTGACAAAGGAGGAAGGGTCTTCGGAGTGCTGGTTCCCTGCCATCGTTGTCCGCGAAGGCGAAAAGGAGAAAGGCGTCGAGAAGGTCTGGGAGCTTAGCGTTTCGTACAGCGAATTCAGACCAACCCGCTTTTTTGGCCTCTTGAGGGCGGAGCCGAGCCGGTCTTTCGAGATGTCGGTGGAAATCGTGGCAAAGGACGGCGGGGGCGAGTGGAAATGCTCCTTCGATTCGGAGCTGAACCCAGCGGAGAGGACAGAAACGACTCTTGTTACCCCATTGCTGGGCAAGCCCGAGATTGTGGTCTCCGTCAGACAGGACCGGGAAAAGGAAGGGAACATACTAATAGTTTCCTATCTGACGTCGCGCGCGGGCGGCATTGAATGCACGAAAGGCGGCGAGGCTTTGCCTGCCCGAGTCGACATAACTGACCGTCAGGGGAAAGTCGTTCATTCTGAGGAGGTTAGCCTGGATAAGCTCGGAGTTGCGGAAGAGGTGAAAGGGGGCTATTCTGTCCATGTCCCTGCCGGGAGGCATAGGCTGGAGATTTCGGTGGATACGGGTCCAATTGCCGGAGTGGTCAAAGCAGCCAAAACGTTTGTGATGGACTGACAAACCGAGGGATGTTACGATGCGGGGTGAGATGCTGGGTCGCGTCTCACGAGGAGGTGAGCTTCGGTGAAGAACTTAATTAGGCCGATTGCGATTATGGTATCCGTGGGGGTGGCGTGTTCGTGCGCGTTTGGGGCTTTGAAAGAGCCTGCATACCAGTCGAAGAAGCCCCTCTACGCCAAGGTTGTCCTGGACGAGGCGGGAACCAAGATTCTCAAGCTCGTGTTTGATGAATCCGGGGGGCCGGGAAGAGACTACGACACTATTTACGCTGACCTCAATCTCAACAACGACCTGACCGACGACAAACCGATAAAGGGGAAGCTTCGCAGAGAAACAAACCTACGTGAGTGCTCTTTTCCTCCAGTCGAGATAGCTTTTCCGTATAACGAGAAAGCGAGCGGAGTCGAAAAGCCGTGGACTATTGAGGTCAGTTATTTCCACTTCGCCCCCGCTTCTCGGCTGAGGCGTGGACGTGCGCCGCAGGAATTGAGTTTGAGTTGCCAAGGGACAATAGGACTGAAGGATGAATCGGGCGAGTGGCAGTATTCCTGGCGGGACACGTTGCCTGTGGCGGAAAAGCCGAATGGGATCCTCGCCCTTGCTTTCGGAGGGGCGCCGTCCGTGAGGATTGGTGTCAAACCTGATCCGGAAAAGAAAGGCAACGTGGGCATCGCCGCCTACCTGGTTGCGAACGGGGTTTCTGTTGGCTACACAAAGGCAGGTAAGGCGGCAACAGCTCACGTGAAGGTGACAGGCGAGCAGGATAACATCGTTCACTCGGAAGAGGTCGCACTGGAAAAGCTGAGGTTTGGGTGAGGCGGAAGATGCGGGTATTCCGTGCGAATACCGAAAGGGAAATACAAGCTGGAGGTTACAGTAGATACCGGGCCTTTGGGCGGAGTGCTCAAAGACACGAAGGCCTTTGTCGTGAATTAACCGGAACGAATAGCACGGTTTGTCTGTCTAAGGATTGACCAGTCGGTCAATCCTTTTTTGTTCATGCGGCAGAGCAGAGAAATTAAATCCGTAGGGCGCGCGGCAGATAGAGCAGACGTTCGCGGGAGTCGAACCCCGAGTGTCAGTAAAGCGCGTCTCGGGCGGGCGATAAAGCAGCATAACAATTCCTACTCGATTTGGAAGGAGTCACACATTTGAAAGAGGAGCTTTTGCGGAATCTCCCATCGGTTGATGAGTTGCTCAACACGACGGAAGGAAGGCTTCTGGCGGAAGAATACGGCCGCGACCCGTTGGTAGGCGCCGCGCGGGCCGTGTTGAGCGAGCTGCGAAGCGGGATTGCCGGAGGGGCAGAACTCTGGCAGGCGGAGGATATTTCCGCCGAGAGCGTAATCAGAAGGATCGTATCGCACCTCCAGAAGAAGTCTGCGCCGTCTCTGCGGAAGGCCGTCAATGCCGCTGGCATCATTCTCCACACCGGCCTGGGTCGGGCGGTCCTTCCGAGGAAAGCGATTGATGCGATCAACGACGTGATTGAGGGCTATTGCACCCTCGCGGTGGACATCGAAACGGGGCAGCGGGGGCATCGGGACGCTCACCTGAAGAGCCTGCTGTGCGAACTGACGGGAGCGGAGGATGCGACGGTGGTGAACAATAATGCCGCCGCGACGATGCTGATTCTCAACACGCTGGCCAAGGGCAAAGAAGTGATTGTCTCTCGCGGGCAGCTCGTCGAGATTGGCGGCTCTTTTCGCATGCCGGAGGTGATGGAGACAAGCGGCGGGATTTTGAGAGAGGTTGGCACGACAAATAAAACTCACCTGACGGACTACGTCCGCGCGATCAATGAGAACACCGGCGCGATCCTTCACGTTCATCAGAGCAATTACCGGATTGTGGGATTCACGGAGGAGCCGGCGATTGACGAACTCGTCAAACTCGGGAACCAACATAATCTTCCGGTGATTGACGACCTCGGCAGCGGCGCCCTGATTGATCTCAAGGAATTCGGGCTGGAAACCGAGCCTATGGTTCAAAGCAGCATTGCGGCGGGCGCGGATGTTGCGTGCTTTAGCGGTGATAAACTCATCGGCGGACCGCAGTCCGGTATCATTGTTGGAAAAGCGAAGACCATCGAAAAAATCAGGAAGAGCCCTCTTGCCCGGGCGCTTCGCGTCGGGAAGATGACGATAGCGGGGATGGAAGCCACTCTGCGGCTTTTCCTGAACAGGGAGAAATTGCGCGAGGACCATCCGACGTACAGGATGCTGTCGGCTCCGCCTGACGAACTGGAAAGACGGGCACAAGCGGTTGCGGAGGAGCTGGCAGGCATTCACGCGGACGAAGTCGAGATTCTCGTCGTGGACGGCGCCTCGCAAGTAGGGAGCGGTTCTGTGCCGACGGAGACTGTTCCGACCAAGCTTCTGAGCATTCGCCTGGCGACAGGGTCCGCGACAAACCTCGCAAAGGAGTTGCGATACAACGAACCGCCAGTCTTTGCCCGCGTCCACAAGGAAGCTCTTCTGCTCGACTTCCGTACCATCCAGCCCGACGAAGACGGCATTGTTTCGTCCGCGCTCAAGAGGCTCCTGACAAAAACGGAGAAGCACGAATGATTGACCTCGAAAAGCGAAAACGCATCATGCAGCGCTCGATGATGCTGGGGCACTGCATCTGCAATCCGAAGCAAGCCTGCCCGTGTGATTTGTTCAGGGAAAAGAATGTTTGCTTATGCGCGGGCGAGAGGCTGGAGGAGGCTGCGGAAGAAGTGCAATTGACGAAGTTCGTCGAGAATGCCGGTTGTGCGTCGAAAATCAACCAGAACGACCTGAAGAAAGTGCTTGCGGGTCTCCCGGAGATTTCGGACCCGAGGGTGCTTGTCAGCGCAAGCACGTGCGACGACGCAGGCGTTTATCAGCTCAACGATGACGAGGCGCTCGTGCAGACGGTGGACGTGTTCACGCCAAACGTTGACGATCCTTACACTTTCGGAGAGATTGCGGCCGCGAATTCGCTCAGCGACGTCTATGCGATGGGCGGAAAACCTTTGACCGCTCTCTCGATAATCGGCTTCCCCATCGAGAAGTTGAGCCACAAGGTGATGAGCCAGATTATCCGCGGCGGGGTTGATAAGATGAGCGAGGCGGGCGTGGTTGTCATCGGCGGGCACAGCATCAACGACCGGGACATCAAATTCGGATTCGCGGTCACGGGACTCGTCAGCCCGTCGAGAATCGTCACGAACAATGGGGCGAGACCGGGTGACGTTCTGGTGCTCACCAAGCCGATCGGGGTCGGGGTGATAAGTTTTGCGAGTCAGATGGGAAAGGCTTCGCCGCAAGCCATGGCTGCCATCAGCCGCTCCATGGCCGAGTTGAACAGGGTCGCCGCAGAGATCATGGTGGAGATGGGCGCTTCCGCCGCAACGGACGTGACAGGCTTCGGGCTGCTCGGGCATTTGAGCGAGATGGCTTATCAAAGCGGCGTTACCGTCGAGGTGTATGTCGAGGAGATTCCGATTTTTGAGGAGGCGCTCAGGTTAGTCCGGGGAGGTGTGGTTTCGGGGGCAATCGAACGAAACAAGGAATATGCGTCTCAGTTCGTTTCGGTCTCGGCGGACGTCGGTGAGGACGTGGAGTACGTCCTTTATGACCCGCAGACTTCCGGTGGTCTTTTGATGGCAATCCCGGAGGAGAAATCCGACGAGCTCGTCGCTGAGTTGAAAGCAAAAGGGATCGAACACGCGTCAGTTATTGGAAAAGTCCTTTCTAAATCGGGAGGAAGAATCCTGGTGAAAAAGAGTCAGGATGCCGCATCGAAATTGGTTCCGTCGCGGGAGGAGGTCGCAGCAGCGGCGCAAGCGGGCGATTCTCCATGCTGCCAACCAGTGTCTCAGCCGGAATGCTGTGCCGCGCCCGGGCAGGCTGCCGTCGCCGGAGCGTCAGAGATGAAGCAGAAATTCTCGGAGTTCATGGGAACGGCGTTCTCGGAGGGCGCCATCAGTCTGCGCAACAAGGAGCTCATCGCCATCGCACTCTCCGTGGTGTGCAAATGCGAGCCTTGCGTGAAGATTCACGTGGACAAGGCGAAGTCGCTGGGCATAAGCGACTCGGAGATAAACGAAGCAGTCTGGATGGGGATAGCCTTTGGCGGGGCGCCGGTCATGATGTTCTACAATACAATCATGGGGAAGAAATGACCACGACCATCGCAGAAAGGAAGCAGGTAATCATTGGAACCGCCGGGCATATTGACCACGGAAAGACTTCTCTGGTCAAAGCCTTGACCGGGATAGATGCGGATACCCTCCCCGAGGAAAAGAGCCGCGGCATCACCATCGAGCTTGGGTTTGTCTTTATGGAGACGCCGGGGTTCGACAGGCAAATCGTCTTCATAGACGTCCCCGGACACGAGAAGCTCGTCAAGACGATGGTTGCCGGAGCAAGCAACATTGACGCGGCGCTTCTGGTCATCGCCGCGGACGACGGAATCAGTGCTCAAACAATAGAACATTTTGACATCCTTCGCCTTCTCGGGATCGAGACGGGCATTATCGCTCTGACAAAGATAGACCTGGTTGATGAGGCACGCGCCAGGCAGGTGACCGACGAGATAAGAAGCTATGTTGCAGGGTCTTTTCTCAGCGATGCTCCGATAATCCCGCTCTCTTCGCTTACCGGGGCTGGGGTGGACCAACTCAAGTCCGCTCTGCTGACAACCACCCAGAGCGTCGGTGAGCGCCAGGACAGCGGCATATTCCGCATGCCTGTTGACAGAGTTTTCACGATGCCGGGGTTCGGCGTTGTGGTGGCGGGAACCGTGCTGTCCGGTCGAGTGAAGGTCGGCGACAAAATAGAGATTTTCCCCGACGGGTTCGTCGCGAAGGTACGCGGAGTACAAATTCATAACCAGAGCACTCCCGAATCCGTCATCGGGAGGCGCACGGCTCTGAATTTGCAGGACGTCAAGAAAGAGCAACTGCGGCGGGGGCAGTGCGCTGGGGCACCCCGGTCTCTCTCGGCGACGATGCGCCTGGACGTTCGTCTGTATGTTCTGAAGAGCGCCGATAGAGAGCTGAAGAATAGAACGCGCCTTCGCCTCCACATCGAGACCGACGAGATAATCTGCCGCCTGGTTCTCCTCGACAGAGACAGGCTCCTTCCCGGAGAGACCGCTCCGGCTCAATTCGTCCTGGAATCTGCGACGGTCGCTCTCCCGAAGGACCGCTTTATTGTCCGAACGTTCTCGCCCCTGCGAACAATCGGTGGGGGGCAAATCCTCGATGCATCACCCACCAAGCACAAACGCCTCGACGCTCTCGTGCTCGATGGCTTGAAGAGGCTCGAGGCCGGCACGTCCGATGCCGTCGAGCAGGCTTTTCTCAAAGCCGGCCATACGCCGCAGTCTGTGAAGGAGGTCGCTTTCAGCCTGGGGGCAAAGGAGGAGGAGGTCAGAAGCATGGTCGAGGCACAACGCGATGCGGGGAAGCTCGTGAGGATTGGCACGGCGACGGGGGGAGCTGCCGGCGTCGCATCGGCAGAGCGATACGTTCATGCAAAGGTTTATGAGGAGCTGAGCGAGAAGTTGACAGATTTTGTGAAGAGCTACCTCCAAAAACATCCTTACCGGCTTCTGGTGCCGCTTGGGGAGTTGCAATCGCAGTTCCTGCGAATGGCGGACAGGCAGACGTTTGAGACGATAATTGACGAGCTCTGCCGCAAGGGGAGGTTGTGCAAAAAGGAGTCGAGGATGGGGCTTGTCGGGTACGAGATAAGTCTGAAACCAGCGGAACGAGAACTCGCGAAACGAATGGAAGAAATCTTCCGAAAGGCTCGATTCGCTCCGCCCCTCGAAGACGACGTCCGGAAAGAAGTCGCGATTGCCCTGGAGACGTTCGAGAATCTGATGACGTACCTCGTCGAGTTGGAGAGGCTGGTCCGGCTCAGCCAGAAAGTAACGTACCACAAAGAGCATCTCCTGGCGGTCCGGGAATTCGTCGCCAAACGCATCAAGGCGAAGGGCGGCATCACAGTGGGTGAGTTGCGGGATGAGCTGGGAGTCTCCCGTAAATACGCCTTGGCGCTCCTGGAACATTTCGATAACATTGGCTTCACGAAACGAGAGGGGGATAAGCATGTCATGCGATAGACCTCGGCGTGCGCCGGTGCAAAGTCGGCGGTCACGGCTGAGCACTTCGCTCGACGACGCGTGCGTCCCCGGCACAAGGAGTCAACGGCGGGAGGGTATGGGTCCCGGTGGGCCCTCTGGACTTCAAACCCAGTATGGGGCTTGGATAAAGTCCCGGGTGGGTTCGACTCCCACACCTTCCCGCCATTTCTGTTTTTTCCTGCCTATCGAAGTACGTCAATCCGACTGCAACCTGAAAGAGCTGTGCCCCGTCGAGGAATTAGCGGGTGGGTCGTGTCGTGGGGAGTCGAGGATGGAGTGGGAAACGTCAAACGCAAGGAAGGAGGGACAAGCATGACGTCGCGCAGGTGGGCTAAGAAACGGGGGAGTTGGCACGTGGAGGCGTTTTGCCTCGTGGCGATGCTCCTCGTGGCGACCGTGGCGCTCGCTGAGGAACAAGAAAAAGCCCAGCCGCCGCTGCCGCTGCACTCCGTCGAGGGGATGGGTGGTGCCTTCGCCACTCCTTCGGCGTATTTGGTCAATCCGGCGAAGGAAGGTGAAGTTCTCGGGTTACCGAGCGTCGGAGGGATGTACGTGCATCTCGGGAACGGAAGAGAGCTTTTGGCACTCACGGTTACCGAGACGCTGTGGAATCGCCTTGAGCTGGGCTACGGCTGGGACAACTTCGACATGGGCGATTTGCCACAGGACATCGAGCGGGCAACAGGCATCAGAATCACGGACCGCTCGGTTGATTTACACAACTTCAATGCCCGCCTGTCGTTGGTCAGGGACGGCGAATTCGGGCAAGCCTGGCTGCCGGCGTTCACGGCGGGCGCTCATTACAAGTACAACGAAACTGTCGAGGACATTGATCGCGACCTGATGGGGACGCTCACCGGAATTGGCATCGAAGACAACGAAGGGTTCGACTTCACTCTTTCGGCGAGCAAGATGATTACGGCTCTTCCTCGCCCGGCGATTTTGAGCGCGACCTTGCGCTCGACGGAGAGTGCTCATCTCGGGCTGCTTGGGTTCACGGGCGACCGCGAATTCGTAGTGGAGGGCTCCGTTTGCGTTCTGGTGACCAACCAGATAATCCTTGCTGCGGAATACCGTCAAAAGCCCGACGAGTACGACGCGGTTCCGGGCCTGGTGGGAAGCGAAGACGATTGGTGGACTCTTTGCGCCGGGTACATAGTCAATGACCACATGACCATCGCGGGCGGGTACGCACACTTCGGCGAAGTCCTGAACCACGACGCGAATTCGTCGTGGGGCATCGCGGTGAAATATGAATTTTGATTCGTCCACCGTCGGGTCAGCCGCGGAAAGAGTTGCCGAAGGGAATGTCTGGAAGGGCTGACGAGCACGGGAACTGCGGCCATCACGAGGAGGCGCGCCTCCCCGTCGGCCCATGCTGCACGGAGGCGCTGATGGCGGCGCATGTGTCAAGTGGCGCCGATGTGCTCGATGAGACGGGCCCGACGGCCAACAAGTAAATAACGTTCGCGCAACGTGCGCATAGAAAGAGGAGGCAAGTCCAATGAAAGCCACGAAAGACATTGGTCTGAAGGACGTGCAGGGCGTTTATAGCGGACCGGAGGGGGACCTCTGGGAGCTGGTTATGGGTGAGCAAATCCACATAGGGGGCTTCAAGTCCTCCATGGACCTGGCGGAGAAGGCGAGCATCGGCGCGGGCATGAAGGGCATTGACCTGTGCTGCTGCAACGGCGCGGGCATGCGATTTCTCGTTCGGTTCCGCAACGTGGAGAGGATGACTGGCGTTGACGCTACGGAGAAGGTGGTTGAGCGAGGGCGCGAGCGCTGCAAGCAGCAGGGTTTGTCAGAGAGAATAGATTTCGTCCTGGCGGATGTCTGCAAAAGCGGTCTTCCCGACGGGAGCGCGGACTTTGTTTGGGGAGAGGACGCATGGTGCTACGTCGTGGATAAAGCGAAGCTGGTGTCCGAAGCAGCACGGCTGGTCAAGCGCGGCGGCACAATCGCCTTCACGGATTGGATTGAAGGGCCAAAGGGTCTCACCGACGAGGAAGCGGAGCGGTTCCTGAGATTCATGAAGTTTCCGAACGTCCAGGACCTGAACGGTTACGAGCAACTCCTCGCCAAGAACGGATGCAAAGTAGTTACTGCCCAGGACACGGGCAGGTTCGCACCGTACGTTGACCTGTACCTGAGCATGCTGGACATGCAGCTCATGCACGACGCCCTGCGAATCATCGGGTTTGACACAAAGCTGATGGGGGACATGGCAGGGGAGATGCAATTCATGCAAGCGCTGGCGCATGCAGGAAAAATCGCGCAGGGCCTGTTCGTGGCGAGGAAATCTGCATAGCCAATGGAGGTGCACAATGGGAAAGTGCTTCGACAAAAAGGAAGTTGAAGTGAAGTCCGCGGACCCTTGTTCCCCGCCGGATTCCCCATGCGCGTCAACGGCGCGCTCGTCGAGTGAGGCGGTCGAGTGTCCGCTGACGTGGTTCGGCAACATGATAAAAAACTGCCTGGAGTACGCCCGTGCGGCGAAGGCAGGCGGTCGGCGAATCGTGGGAATCATGTGCGAGTACACGCCGCGGGAACTGATCATGGCGGCGGGGGGCGTTCCAGTGTGCCTGTGTGGTGGCTCGGGAAAGACGATTCCCGCGGCGGAGGAATATCTCCCCGCGAACCTCTGCCCGCTCATTAAATCTACCTATGGTTACCATGTCCAGCGGTCGAATCCCTTCCTCGAAATGGCAGACCTCGTTGTTGCGGAGACAACCTGCGACGGGAAAAAGAAGATGTACGAGTTGATGGCGGAATCCCGTCCGATGTACGTCCTGGAGTTGCCCCAGAGGGAGAACGATAGCGAGGCGCTGGAGTACTGGGTCGGCGAGCTACGGAAGTTCAAGGCGGAGCTGGAGAAGCGGTTCTGCGTCGAAATCACTAATGAAGCGGTTCGAGAAGCAATCGGTGTTATGAACCGGGAGCGACATCTCCGTAGGGAACTTTCGGCGCTGATGAGAAGTGATAGTCCTCCGTTGACTGGTCGGCAACTGCTCGACTTGAAGAGCAACATCTCCGGCATTCCCGCGGACTTTGAGCAGTACGAGAAAACGCTGGAGATTTTCGGAAACGGCTCGGCTCGTCCAGAGCTGTCGTCGCGAGTTCGGGTTCTAATGACGGGCGTGCCGCTGGTTCACGGCGCGGAACGCGTCCTCGACATCATCGAGGAGCACGGCGGGCTGGTCGTTTGCATGGAGAACTGCACGGGGCTTAAACCGATCCTCGACGATGTGGAGGAAAAGGCGGATGACCCGATACGCGCACTCGCGGAAAAATACTACAAGCTCCACTGCTCCGTCATGACGAGGAATGATCGTCGGATTGAAGTCCTGAGAAACCTTGCCGCCGAGTATCGGCCCCAATGCATCATCGAACTTATCTGGCAAGCGTGTCTGACGTATGACGTCGAGAGCTATCGGGTCAAGAGGCTGGCGGAGGAAGAACTGGGAATTCCGTATCTCCGTATCCAGACGGACTATTCCCCGTCGGATTCTGCGCGAATCGCGGTTCGGGTGGAGGCGCTTTTTGAAACCGTTCGGGGCCGCAATTCAGAGGTGTCGAGTTGCAGCCAGGGATGAAGACGATAATTTACGTCTGCCCTTTCGTTCCTGCCGAATGGATTGCAGCCCATGACATGCGGCCGCGCAGACTTCTCCTTGAATCACCAGATGCGGGTTCGGCAGCGGGAAGTATGTCCGGCATGTGCCCTTTCGCCCTGTGCTTTATGAACCGTGCTCAGGCGGAAGCCGATGCTGCGGCGATCATTGTCACGACTCTATGCGACCAGATGCGACGCGTCGGCGAGCTGATTGCGCGACAATCAAGGCTTCCGGTCTTTCTCATGCACGTGCCGACCACATGGCAGAGTGCAAGCGCTCATCGGCTTTACATCTCCGAACTGGCGCGGCTCGGCCGGTTTCTGGTGCGACTTGGTGGGAAGTGCCCGTCGCTGGCTGAGCTGGCTGAAGTTATGCGGCAATACGATGAGAAGCATGCCAGTATCCGTGACGCGCGCGGCCGTCTTACCGCCCGAGAATTCAGCGAGGCGGTGGCGAACTTTCACGGGAATGGCTCGACGACGCGCATCCGGCCCGGAGGGCCGGTTACCGCGCGGGGTGTGCCGGTTGCTCTCGTCGGCGGGCCGATGCTGGCGAACCACTTCGACATTTTCGGTTTCGTCGAGGAGGCGGGCGGAGAGGTGGTCTTAGATGCGACCGAGACCGGCGAGCGGACGATGCCCCGTTCCTTCGACCGACGACGCCTTCAGGAAGAGCCGATGATGGAACTTGCGGATGCCTATTTCGGGAGCATCCCTGACGCCTTTCGCCGGCCTAACAGCGAGCTTTATCGCTGGCTCAGGACGAAAATCGCAGAAAGGGGTGTTCGCGGCATCATTCTCCGTCGTTACCTCTGGTGCGACACGTGGCACGCGGAAGTGCTGCGCATGAAAGAGTGGGCGAACGTGCCAGTTCTCGACCTCGACGTTGGCGACGACGAGCCAGACGCTCGCTCGGCATCCAGAATTCAATCCTTTGTGGCAGTGCTGAAATGAACCACGAACCAGGACGAATCACGCTCGACGAATGGGACAGACTATATATCGAGCTGCGCCGGGCAGGAATGCCTGAGCCACCGTACGGAGGGCCTCTGCGCCGCCACGTCGAGGACGGAGACCTCCGGCTTCTGAGTCTACGATACGACAATTCTGCGGCGTCGCTGCGGCTGTGGAACTTCCTTCTCACCGAGGAGGACCGTTTGCGCGAGGCACGCGCCAGAGGCAAGAAGATTGTCGGCACAATGAAGGACCTCGGGACCGTTCCCGTGATGGCGTACTCTCTACCAAACGTGGTCGCCTTCTATCCGGACGGGGCGTGGTGGATTCCCTGCGTGATGGAACTGAGCGAGGGACTGTTCGGCGTTGCAGACTCCTTGGGAATGGACGAGTCGTTCTGCCCGGTGCGCGCTATGCTCGGCGCCTTCATCACCGAAGCACATTTCCCGAGACCGGATATCTTGATTTGCAGCGTGGGTGCGACGTGCGACGATTTTTCGGCGGTCGCCCAGCGCCTGAACGGACTTGGGTATCCGATTCTGTGGTGGGAGATTCCGAACCGGCGCCGGCCTGACCCCGACGAGGAAAGTCTTGAATTACCCGGCGGGTTCATTGCTCCGAAGTCGCAGGTCGCCTTTGTCAAAGGAGAGCTTGAGCGCATCGGGCAGGTTCTGGAAACCTTCGCGGGAGCAACGCTCGATGACGACGTGTTAGCCGCAGGGATCAGGCGAGCGAACCGGGTTCGACGGCTGCTAAGGGAACTCAGGCGATTGACATTCACTGCGGATATATGTCCTCTTCCTGCACTTGAGATGCTGATTGCCGAAATGCTCGCCATCCATTTCTGCTCCGACCAGGAGGAGACAATTGACGTTCTGAAGGGGTTGCTGAATGAAGTCAAGGCGCGTATCGCGGGGCGAAGAGGAGTTCTCGGCCGAGAAGCCGTGCGGGTCTTCTGGGTCAACCCGGTGGCGGACTTGCGTGCCATGAACCTGCTTGAAGAGTGCGGCGGAAGAATATGCGGGACGGAATACCTCTTCACTCACGCTCTCGACGAGATTCCGGAGGATTTGCCGCCGATGGAGGCGCTGGCTCGGATGGCGATTGCAGACCCGATGATCGGGGCAGCGGCTGACAGGGCGGCGCGAATATGCTCGGACATTCGCGCCTTTGGGTCAGAAGCAGTGGTCATCTCTCGAATTCCCGGCGCAAGCCACTGCGCGACGGAGGGAATGATTATCGGGGAAACGGTTCGTTCGGAATTGGGGCTGCCGGTGCTGGAAATCGAAGTACCCCCCGTATCTGACTCGATCCAGCCGGGCTTGCGGACGCGGCTGGAGGCGTTGATAGAAACGGCAAAGGAACTGAGGAGACCATGCTCTGTGTTGGAATAGACGCAGGATCAAGAGCCGTCAAGGTCGTGCTCATGGACGCGGAAACCTCAGAGGTTATGGCATCCGGAGTCGCTGACCAGGGCGTTGACCATGGCGCCATTGCGTTGCATCTGTTCGAGGGCGTGCTTGAACGCGGCGGCTTCGATGCTGGGAACGTTTCTCGAACCGTGGCGACGGGGTATGCACGCAACGGAGTGAGCTTCGCGGACACGACGATTACGGAGATAACCTGCCACGGGTGTGGCGTTCACCGTCTGATGCCGGACGCAATGACAGTCATCGAGATCGGAGGACAGGATAGCAAGTTTCTGCGGCTGAACAGCGATGGTCTCGTCTATGATTTTGCGATGAACGACAGGTGCGCGGCGGGCACCGGGCGATTTCTTGAGCTGGTGGCGCATCGCCTGGAGGTGGGGCTTCAGAAGCTCGGCGAAATGGCGAAACTCAGCGAGAAGCCCGCGGCAATCAGCAGCATGTGCGCCGTCTTCGCCGAGACGGAAATCATCGGACTGCTCGCCTCCGGCATCGCGGCAGAGGACATCGCGGCAGGCGTGCAGGCGTCAATCGCGACGCGTGTGTCTGTCATGGCCGGGCGAAACATCCGTCCGCCGGTCGTGTTCACTGGCGGCGTGGCGATGATTCCGGGGATGGATAAGGCGCTGGAGGCAGCCCTGGGGCAAGCCATATCGGTCGCACCGAATCCGCAGATGACAGGAGCGCTCGGAGCAGCGCTTTTAGCCGCCCGACAACTTCGGGGCGGGCGCGCGCAAAAGCCTTAAGCGCCGGCAAGATGCGCGAAATTCTTCTTGTCAGCGGACAATTGTTGTGCTAAAAGAGTAGTGAAATAAGACAGGGGGTGGGATGTTAGTTTCCTTCTCGTAAGAACACCGACAGTTGTGACAGAATGAGAGAGAAAGGCACAAGAAGGTTTTTGCTGGTTCTTGCAGGGGTTGTGTTATTCTCCGGCCTCCTTGTATTCTCCGTCCTGAAAGTGCGTTTTCCCGTCGCGGCCGGCGAGAAAAGCGAGTTTGCCGTCATCGAATACAGCTTGACCGACAGCGTTAAGCGAGGAGAGGACGGCAGGTTCGTCCTTAGCGCCGCTCTCCCCGGAGACGCCGCTGGAACGGGAACAACCGCCAAGCCCTGTCCTACCTGAATTTAACCGATGGCGATTATGGGTTCCATAATCACAGCAATAAAAAAGGTCAGGGCTCAGGTTTGGAGTCAGGGGGCGTCAGCACTATTCCTCAACGCTTACTTCTTCCGCCTCCGTTCGATATGCATTCCAGCTCTTAATTGCCACTCTTGCCCCGCCGCGGTTTTTGCATGCCCCATAGGCGTCCTGGTCAATTTTGCGTCGCTCAGAATTCTCCCCTTCGTGGCGATCGGGATTCTTGGTCTTGCGGGGATTATTGGAGGGAGACTTGTCTGCGGCTGGCTTTGTCCGTTCGGACTTCTCCAGGACGGTCTCTATAAAATTCCGTCAAAAAAGCTGACGCCACCGCCGAGACTGGGTTACGTCAAGTACCTCGTTCTAATTGCCCTCGTCGGGATGGTGCCTTTCTTTTTCCCGGAATCTCCGCTGACGTTCTGCCGGCTCTGCCCCGCAGCGACCCTTGAGTCGTCAATCCCGTGGAGGATTATGGGTGTATCTTCGGGCGTTCTGTCGGCTTTTGTCATCAGGGTTGCGATTCTGGTGGGAGTCCTGCTCCTGGTAGTGGCCGTAAGCCGAGGTTTTTGCCGCCTATTGTGTCCGCTCGGTGCAATTTTCGCCCTCTTCAACCGGGTCTCGCTTTTCAGGATACGGTTGACGAAGGAGGACTGCAACGACTGCGGCTTGTGCGCGAGGGATTGCCCTGTCGAGATACACCCCGTCACCCAGATGAACAGCCCCGAGTGCATCCGCTGCCTCAAGTGCACGTCAAGGCGCCACCTGAAACTCGGAGTGCGATAGCCGCGCGAGGTAAACAGAGACACGCGGCCCGACGGCTACGCTCCCCGGGCAAGCCGAGCTCCGCGGGGGCGCCGCTCCGTGAGAAAGTCCTCCAGTTTTCGAAACCTCAGAGGCTTTTTTCTCATCTCCTGGAGCATCTTAAGGTCGTGGAGGTCTTCGAGGCGTTCGAGCATCTCCTGATAGTCATCAATGGCGAGGATAACTGCCACCGCTGTCCCGCCCTCAACAACAAGTTGCCGTTTAACCTTCTTCATACCGCCCCCATTAGATTGTGATGGCGACTGTGGCTGCGAATCAGTGACCTACACCCACTCGTGGTCCTTCAACCACTGGTATTCCGGCGGGAGATTCGCCCTTATCTCGTCTGCAATCGTGTCGAGCCTGGCTCTCTCCGCGAGGTCGAGTTGTCGGCGTTCCTTGACGGCGCGAACGACGTTATCCACCTGCTGGTTATTGATGAGGCCGGGGATCGGCGAGGTCATTGCGTCGTTGGAGAGGATGTAGCGCAACGCGAGCCGCGCCCTGTCATCGTCTTCTCCTGCCGCCGGATTCCCCGGCTGGCTGTTTCCACGAAAGAGCGAATTGCTCGCAAAGGGCTTTATGCCGAACAGCCCGACGTCGTATTTCCGAACGGCGTCGAAGAGGCTGTCTTTGGGCTTCTCCTTTGTCATGGCGGTGTAAGGAGTAAGGATGACCTCGATTTCGGGGAAATTCTTGATGACGTGAGCGAGCCATCTCCGGTCGTGGGAGGAGATTCCGGTGAATCGGGCCTTGCCCTGTTGTTTCGCCTGCTGAAGCGCCTCGATGAACTCCATGGTCTCGTCGAAAGTGTGTTGCCCGCCCGGCTCATGGCACGTTATTCGCCACAGGTCCACGTAGTCGAGCCTGCATTCCTTCAAACCGTCGTCGAATCCCTCCATCAGCTTTTGAGCGGTACGCCAATCCGCAAACCTCATCTCGCGCTCATACCACGAATAGCCAAAATACATCTTGTCCCGTCGGCCCTTCAGGGCTTTGGAATAGGCCTGGACCTCATCTCCGGCGCAGGCATCCACGTAATTGATTCCGCAATCAATGCACTTGCTGACGACCTCGGTTCGGTTCTTGACGAGGTCTTCGTTTCCCGGCAAGCGCTTCCAGTGCCCGCCGAGGCTCACCGCCGAAACCATCAAGCCGGTCCTGCCGAGCCTGCGGTACTCCATGTTCTCGTTGTAGTTGAGAATCCTGGTCTGGTAGCTTTCCTTCTTTTCCTGCCCGCCAACAGGTCTTGCGGCGACGAGACCTGCTGCAATGCCGACTGCCGCCATCGCACCATCTCGAACGAAGTCGCGTCTGGTCATTTTCTTTTCTGCCATGATGAGAACCTCCGTGTTGAGGTTTGGCTAAAATGAACGCCTGAACGAATCTGAGAACTCAATAATCATATCACGTAGGCGGCTCCGGTGCGATTCACAAAATGTCCTCTGTGAAACCCCTCAGTCGCATGGGGAACTCACCGCAGAGAACGCAGAAGACGCAGAGAATGAACAGGACGATGATGGGGCTCCGCTGCGCTCTCGGCGAACTGTGCGGCTCACTTTCTTGCGCAGAAAGGCATCCCAAAATCGGTTGAACGAGCACGGCGTTCGAGCAATGGCCGAGGTGCTTGTCTCATCCGGGACGAGCCGGCCTATTCTTGCTTCAGGCGCTTGCCGGTCGCCTTGTCCCAGCGCTGCGTGCGATAGGCGAGGCGGTGATCGCCGTGGCAATCGGTGCAATACTTTTCCTCGGCGGTGCCCGCGAGGAACGGTTTGTGAACGTCGCTGAGCTTCTCGGCAGCGTGGCACTTTAAGCACGATGGGTTAATCTTCTCCTTGGGGTACATGATGTCGGGTGGGGTAACGTTTGCCTCGTCGCCTCGGTGGGCATAAGACTCACCGTGGCATGTCGCGCAGCCGACGTTGGCGCGCGCATGTGTTACGGCAAGCTCCTCCTCGGCGTAATTGATGTGGCACACATGGCACCAACTATTGTCGGCGGTAGTTTGCCTGGGCGGTGCTGGAGCATCATGCTTTTCGCCGGGAGTGGCGAGCGCCCCTGCACGTTTCTCGTCGAGAGACGGATTGTGGACGCATGAGAAGAGCGACAGGACCACCGATGCCGAGAGTACTGCGAGCGCGCCATTCCTCATGCGATTTCCTTTGCAGACAACCGCGACCGTCTTGAATCAGATAGAATCACGCGGATGGGCGGGACATCTGCCCGCGCCACCCGCGTGAAGCGCTATGCGCCAACCTCAATCCTCGCTTACACGTACTTCCAGTCGTGCAGCCACTGATATTCTTCCGGCAGCTTCGCCCACATCTCGGCGACGGCCTCGTCGAACTGCCTAAGTTCTGCGGCGTCAAGCTGGCGTCGCTCTCCGACGGCTTTTGTGACGTTGTCCACCTGGTGAATGTTGATCAACCCCGGAATGGGCGCGGTGACTGCATCATTCGAGAGGATGCAGCGAATGGCCCACCGGGCCCGCTTGTCATCTTCTTCCGCCGTCGAGCTCGTCGGCGAGCTATCGCCCTTGAAGAGCGAATTGCTGGCAAAGGGCTTGATTCCGAATACGCCGACCTTGTGCTTCCTCACCGTCTCGAAGAGGCTATCTTTGGGGAGCTCTTTGGTGTTGGCGGTGTAGGGCGTCACAACCACGTCAACGATCTCCGGGTAGGTCTCAATCATCCATTTGATGTGCGGGCGATCGTGCGAGGAGAAGCCGGTGAAGCGCGCCTTTCCCTGCTTCTTGGCCGCCTCGAGCGCCTTCATCATTTGCTCGACCTCGGCCTTTGTGTGATTGCCGCTCTGCTCGTGCATGGTGATTCGCCAGAGGTCCACGTAATCGAGACCGGCATCCTTCAAGCCCTCGTCCAGCGTCTTGAGAAGCGCCTCTTTCGTGCGGAAATTATCGTTTCGCATCTCCTTTTGATACCACGAGCAGCCGAGGTACATCTTCTCGCGACGGCCTTTCAAGGCTCTGCTGTAAGTCTTCACCTCCTCGATGGTGCACGAGTCAATATAGTTCATGCCAAGCTCGATGCAGCGGCTGACAACCTCGCCGCGATTCTTCACGAAGTCAGAGTCGTTGAGATTCGCACCAAGCCAGTCATCGCCCTTGAAAGCGCTGGGCGCCATGAGGTTGATGCGCTTCCAGTGTCCGCCGAGGCAGACCGCGGAAGCCATCAGCCCGGTCTTTCCGAGAGCGCGATACTCCATGTTCTCGTTGTAGTTGAGAATCTTCGTCTCTTTGGCGCCGAGGGCGGGTGCTCCGGTTGCTAAGCCCGCCGCAATGCCGACCGCCGCCATCGCGCCGTCTCGAACAAACTCTCGTCTTGTTATTTTCTTTTCAGCCATACCGAAAACCTCCCTGTTTGATTGTCAAACCACTTGAGCTATAGCTTACCATGTATGAACATCTGGCGACAATATCTGACTGCCCATGACTCGAAGAGTCCTCCAGCGGCGCGTTTCTCACGCGCCTCACGAGCCGCCCAGCGTCCGAACCTTCGCCTCCCTGACCATGATTTTCATGTCTTTGAACCGTTCTCCGGGATGAACCTGGAAGCCAATTTTGCCCCTGCGGTGCCTGGCGTCATGCAAATCGGCTGCTACGGCCGCGTTCAGGGTGACCTTGATGTGGTCGCCGACGGCGATGATGTCAGCGGTGTTCCATCCGTCGCGGTTGAGGATGCTGTCGTCGGTGACCCTGCTCAGGCAATCAGCCGCTGCGTCGGACACTTTGCCTACTTCTCCCCAGGACAGAAGACTTCCGGTGGCATTTTCGTGAAACGAGTTGCCGGGACTGACTATGTCCATCTGATAACCGGGAAGCTTGTCGAGCGCGCGAAACCAAATGCCGCTGTTGGCAGGCCGGCGAACCTTGAACGTCACCACAAGCTCGAAATCGTCGTAGCTTTCCTCCGTGAGAATGTCGCCGTGCTGGCCGTTGTTCTGCTGACCGACCAAAACGCCGTTCTCAACCGTCCACTTTGCGTCGCCGACAGGCTTCCAGCCGGTGAGGTCTTTGCCGTTGAAAAGCTGCCTCCAGTTCTCAGCCTCCGGCTTAGCCTGCGGCATGGGCGCGAGAAGCCGGACGTGCCTGCCATGGCAATCGGTGCAGACAGCGTCTTTCGTGATGAGCTGGCCGTTGGGTCGTCGCCTGCCGTACCATTCCTTCAGAAACGCGTCCACTGCGTCTTTGTTTTTGTGCTCGCCGTGGCATTCGCCGCACATCTTGTTGACTTCCGCACGGCCGAAGAGCCGGTCCGGCCTCGTCGCAGCCATCTCGTCGTCCATGTGCTCGAGGCACGGCCCGTGGCACGCGGCGCACGTCACCCGCGCCTTGCGATGCTGGACGGTCAGTTCTTCATCCGCAAAATCTATGTGGCACACCATGCACGCGGAATTGCTTTTCAGGACCGCGTCTTCGCCCTCCTTTCTCCTCTGGTCATCTTCGCTCCCAGCCACGAGGAACGCCGCCGCGAGCACGATCGCCGCTGCTGGAACTGGGACCCGAGTCAGGCGCACGCATTTCATTTCGCGTCATTCCCGTTCGGAGAGCGCCTCAGACCCACTCCCACTCGCGCAGCCATGCGTACTCCTCGGGAAGGTTCGCCCACGCCGCATCCGTCCTTCGCTTGAGCCACTGAACATCCTCCCAGGAAACGCCCTTGCCGCGCTCGTAGGATGCCCGAACGTTGTTCTCGACTTCGCGCATCGTCGTCATGCCGGGCAGCGTCGCGGTGATTGCGTCGTTGGCGGTGATGTACTGCAAAGTCAATCGCGCTAGCTTGTGCTCTTCCTCCGACCCTTGCTCCGGAGCCGGGAACTTCTGCGGGCTGAAGACTGAGCCGCCCGCAAACGGCTTGATCGTGCAGACCCCGACGTCGTGCTTCTTCACCGCCTCGAAGATGCTCCTGACCGCCGGGTCGGCTTCGTCGGCGCCCTGCTCGACAATCGTTTCCTTGCCGTCAATGGCCTTTGACTGGGCGGTGTACGGGAAAATAATCATCGAGATTTGCGGATATTTTTCGATGATGTGCTGATGCCATGAGCGCGTGTGGGACGAAACGCCAAACCACTTCGCTTTCCCCTGCTTGTGGAGTTGCTCGAAGGCTTCGACCATGTTCTCGACTTCCGCGTCAGTGTTAAGAGGGGGATTCATCTGCGCCTGTACTCGCCAGATGTCAAAATAGTCCGTCTTGAACGCTTTCAGGCATTCCTCGACGTCGAGAATAAGCTTCTCAACCGTGCGGTTGGCAGGATTTCGCGGGCCCAGGACATGGTCGTCCGCCCCGACAATCATTTTGTCTCTTCGCCCTCTCAGGGCCATCCCGTAAGCGATGCACTCCGCGCGTGTTGTGATGTCGAGATAGTTGATGCCGCACTCGATGCACTTGCTGACGATGTCAGACCGGTTTCTTGCGACGTCCTCCGGGCACTCATCCTGGTCGAACCTGTCCCAGTATCGTCCGCCGCCGCGATTTTTCCAGTGCCCGCCGAGGCTCACTTCCGAAAGCATCAAATTCGTTTTTCCGAGGCGCCGGTATCCCATCTTCGGGTTGTAGTTGACGATTTTCGACGTGTCCACTTTCGGTTCCTTCGCGTCGCTCGGCTTAGCGCCGGCTGCCGCAAGAACCATCGCCGCTCCGATCATCGAACTGTCCTTCAGGAATTGCCTTCTGCTCACTGTGTCCTTCGTCATGCTCATCCTCCCTTGTCGGTACTGGCCACTGCCTCGCGCCTCCTGCGGAGGAGGCGCATCATCCGTTTATTTCGAGGGCTCCGGGGGCGGCGCTTTCGGCCGCTCGCCGAGCCGCTTCTCATAATACGCCCCGTTGGGCCATGCGTCGTATATGTCATCCAGGGGAACCTTGTTCAGTTTTTGCCACGCAGTGTTCCCCTTTTGCTCGCCATACGCCATCAGGAACGTGAACGTCCCCCAATCCCATTCACGGACATAACACGCTGACACATAAGGCACCGACTCCACTTCTTTTTCCACTTGCCCGTAAACCTTGACGAAGCTCAGGGGCTTGATGTCGTGCCCCGTCCCCAAGAGAATCGCCTCGAAGTCGCCCGCCCCGTTGAACGACACCGCCATGATGTGCAGGTCGGTCAGTCCGTCGAAATACTTCATTTCGACAAGGAGCTCCGTCGTGCCCTTCTCCTTTGACTCTTTGATCCGTCGGACGATTCCATACCATCCAATGTACTTCCCGACCTTCCCGGTAATTGAATAGTCTCCGAAAATACCGCCTGTGACATTTTCATCCGAGGCCAGCCGGTCAAAGAACTCGGATTCCTTCTTGCTCGGAGCGTATTTCTTTGTGCCCAGGGTGCTCGTCTTCACCCAGGCGCCGCGCTTCTGTTCATGCTCAACTGCGGTTCTGTTCTCGGCTTTGACCTCTGCCCCTATACATGTCAACTCCGTCATCATCGGGACCAGCGCGACCCAGGCCACGAAAAAAGGCCAACGAAAACACCGCACTATGAAGCTAAACACAGCGAACTCTCCTTTCCTTTTGATTTTTGGCGCAGACGCAATGCCCGCTCAAAATATCTGCGACAGCCGACGGCCATGAGGCGAACCCTTGTCTGCGTCGGACAAATTGGAAAAGAGGACTCCCGCCACGCTCCCAATACTAACAGAGCCCCTCTGCCGAGGCAACCACCATGATGTGCCGGACGAGGTTTGTCCTCAAGGGCGACTCGGCAGGGTGGGAAAATCTGCTTGGCGGCAGCGGACGGGTTCTCTGCGCGGTTCAAAACATTTGACAATGGGTTCGTCGAAGGGTATTGATTCTATTGTCGCTGCTCCGAGCTATTCGGGAGAAGCTCCCTGCGGAGCGGCTGTGGGGTTGGCGCACGAGGCCCCCCTGGCACGCCAGCGCAAACTGCAATTCTCCAGGACAACGACCGCCCTGGAGAAGAGGAGGCAAGGTATGGCACAAAAGGACATCACCAGAAGAGAATTCCTGAAAGACAGTTCTTTGATCGGCGCGGCGGCGCTTCTCGCCGCCCGTACCGAGACCGCGAACGCAGAGGATTCTGAGAAAGGAGGGGTTGCCATGGGCATGAAACCGGGCATCAATATGGAGTTCATACGAAGGGCTGAGAAGCCTTTCAAGTGGGGAGTCGCAAAGGCCGCCGAGATCGGATACAAGTTCTGCGAGCCGATGGTGCACTGGGGCCGCGAGCTTATGAGCGAGGCGGGCTATTACCACACCATCTCGATGAGCGAAGACCCCCTTGAGATTCGAGACATTCTCCAGAAACATCGCATTCAGGCGAGCGGCTTGTCCTGCCACAGTCCTTTAGCAAGACCGGAAATCTCCGTAGAGTATATCAAGCAGGCGATTCGCTTCGCGGCGGAACTTGGCGCGCCCGTCTGCAACACCGACGAGGGGATGATTCCCGAATGGATGGATGAGGACACAGCCTTCAAGATTATGCACTACACCCTGAAGTGCATCGTTCCGGTTGCCGAGCGACACAATGTCAAAATCGGGATTGAGCCGCATCAGAAATTCAGCGTTTACACCGATAAGATAATCAAAATCGCCAACCTCGTGCCATCCCCCAACGTCGGGTTCAATTTCGATTCCGGGAACGCCTACCTCGGCGGAGTGAGCGACCCTTACGAGATGCTGGAGGCAATTGCCGGCCGCACATTCCACATGCATGCTAAGGACATCGAGCTACAGCAGAGCAAGGACGAGAGAGGGAAGGTGACCGGGACCGCCGTCGGCTGCGCCTGCGGCGACGGGGTCATTGACTGGACGCGCATCGTCAAGATTCTGAAGAAAGCGGGCTTTAACGGCGTCCTTTCCGTCGAGTGCGGGACGGTCGAGCAGGCTGAGAGGAGTCTCAAGCACCTCAACAAGGTTATCGCCGAGCAAAAGGCATGAGGTTTTCCACCAGGGAGTGGCGGGCAACGCCGGAGCAATCGCGGAATCACTGTTATTTGCCCTCGACGGAATGGCTCGCAGAACTGAGGGAACGCAGCCGCGTTCCTTCAAGTCGTTTCCGCGAAGGATGATGCGATAGGCAGCCAAAACAAGGAGGCAACCATGAAGAACCGTTTTCTCACGTGCGCTTGTTTGGGAGCACTTTTGCTGACCGTAACGACTGTGGCTTTCTGTGTGGACTTTTTGACGCCAACCGCTGCGCAAGCGCCGAGTTCGAAGACGAAAGTCCTCGTCTTCGCCGGTGGGACCATCCACGACTACAAGGGGATCGGGAATGAGGTCGAGAAGACGCTGAAGGAGTTCGGGCAGTTCGAGGTTACAAAAATCGAGGAGGACCTCAACGCTCTCATCTCCCCCAAGCTCGACCCCTACGACGTGATTGTCTTTTACTACACCGTCGGAACGATTACTCCTGAACAGAAGAAAGGGCTTTTCGATTTCGTCGCCAGCGGCAAGGGCTACGTTGGCTTCCATTCGGCCGGCGATTCGTTCCGCGAGGACGAAGAATATCGGAAGTTCGTCGGCGGGCATTTCCTCACGCACCCGGCTTACCGGGAATTCGCCGTGAAGGTTGTGGACAAGGAAAACCCTCTAACGAGAGGGCTGATTGACTTCAACATCACGGACGAGCAGTACATCCTCCAGCAGGACGACCCTGAGATTCACATCCTCGCGACCGCCGCGCACGAGGGGAAGGACCTCCCCATCGCCTGGACGAAATCGTCTGGGAAGGGACGAGTCTTCTACATGGGATTTGGGCACGACCCCAAAGCCTGCCAGCAGGACATCTTCAAGACTTTCCTCATCCGTGCAACGCTCTGGGCCGCGGGCAAGCCCGTTCCCGATTACGTTGCGGGCTTCACCCCGATTTTCGACGGAAAAACCCTCAACGGTTGGCATGTCAGCCGCACCACAGGACACGGCACTGGCGGGAAATGGGTGGTCGAGAACGGTACCATCGTCGGCCAGCAGAATCCGCCTCGTCAGGGCGGCATTCTCATCACCGACAAGGAGTATGGTGATTTCGAGTTAGTCATCGAGGCGAAACCGGAGTGGGGAATTGACAGCGGAATATTCCTTCGCTCGACAGAGACCGGGAAAGCCTATCAGGTCATGGTGGATTATCACGAAGGGGGCAACGTCGGCGGAATCTACGGCGAGGGGATTGGCGGCTTCGGAGCGCGGTCAGAGCAATATCCTGCCGCGTGGAAGAAGGACGACTGGAACATTTTCCGCATCAAGATTTCCGGCCAGCCGCCCAAAATCACCGTCTTTATGAACGGCGTCCACATGATTGATTACGAGGACAAGGAGGTTCGCATCCCCGAAAAAGGTGGCATCGCCGTCCAGGTTCACGGCGGCGGCCAAGCGGAAGGTATAAAGGCAAAAGCCATCTACCGCAACATCCAGATACGGCCGTTGTGAGGAGGCGCGACTCCGACAGGGCTGAGCCTTCCCGTCGGCAATTCGGTTCATAAGGTGCCAACGGCGCTTTGTCTGGATTGCGTGGCGGCCGTGAGGGCAATGAGCGTCTGTACGCCCCGATGTCGGTTCTTCGTGAACCAATGACTCACGCTGAAGGGCCGTGACTGCATTTCGGGGGCGCGCCCGGGGTGAATTATCGCCTTGTCGTGATTTGACGAGCGGCATTGGACAGGCACTACGGAGGTAGAGGCTTTGTTCCTCGCGGGCGACACGACCATAGCCGCGGAGGACTAACGCACTACCTGAAAACTTTCGGGGTTTGTTGACTTGCTTTTTCCGATTTGCTATACGATAACTCGAGAAATGTCGCGGCTTGGAAGTCTCACCGGGGGGGTGTCATGCGTCCACGGCTATCCAGTTTTGCTGTGTGTCTTTGTTGTCTCCTCGTGTTCCCGTGCGCTTGGCGCGTTGCCGGAGAATCGCGCTCCCGCACCAGCTCCGGCATATCTGACACTCCGTCGGGAGGATTGAATGTCGAGCGTTTCGATTTCTGCGGCGAGTTTGACCCCGGGCCCGGAGGTGCGTACAATCTCGCCCTCAACGCCGACGGCACTCGCCTCTACGTTGTGAGCGAGTCCTCCCCTGGCGGGGCAGCCTGCCTCGACATCCTCGACGTCACAGACCCCTCCCAAATCCGCTCCCTCGCCCAGCAGGAATTTGAAGGGATGCCTTACGGCGAGGATGGCGCCTTCGGAATCTCTTTCGACCCGTGTTTTGAGAGAGTTGTCGTCGGAGGCGGCTGCGGAACAAAGATATTCCTGATTGACGTCAGCGGTGACCAATTCCAATTGCTCGACTCTGCCTATCCCCCGAATCTTCAATTTCCGGGTGCTCAATTTGAGAATCCCTTGACCACATCCCCTCCCATTTTCGTCAAGGGCGGCTCAATGATCGCCGCTGCCATGAGAACCGGCGGGCACGCCGATGACCCCTCTGGCGGCCACAAAGTCTTTTTCGGCGAGGGAATCTACTTGCTTTCGATCAACTCCGTCACCCGGAAGATGTCCGTCGTGAAGGAAGGCATCGGGGGGTTCTCGACGATTTACGGGCAGGTTTACGACCCGAGCCGCGATTTGCTCTGGTGCGGAGGGCAGGACGGAGCGGAAGCGATGCTGGATTTTTCGCGAGACCCCATTGAGGCGTTTCGGTACTGGTCGCGCTGCTCGGGCGACTGGCGTTCGCGAGTCTCGCCCGACATCATAACCGGCGATGGGAAGTGGTTGATCGAGCGGGTCGCGTCCATGCATCCAGCGGACCACTGGTTTGTTCGCATCCGGCAAGTCGTGGCCGCTGACGGCTCCTATTTACTCTGGAATGCCGACATGCCCACCGACGGTGCGGCTCCTGAGTTCCTCGGCTCGCCCATCAACTGGAACGGGAACGGCGATGAGCCGGGAAGCCGCATCTCGTCCAATCCGCTCCTTCCGTCCGTTTTGACCCACGATGAGACGCACCTCGTCACTGCCGAGGTAGGGGGAGACGAGCTTCTCGTGCTCGACCTCGCCGATAAGACGAGCGAACCGCAGGTGCTCTTTAGCGTGAGCATCGGAGACGGAGAGCAAATTCAGTCAATCAAGGGCTACCGCAACCGCTTCTACATCTCTCTGAAGTCCGGGGAGGTTGTCGTATATCAATGGAATTTCGTCCCCAAGCCGGACCCGCCGTCGAATCTCTCAGCTTCCGTTTCTCCCGGCGAGCAAAGCATCGCGCTCTCCTGGGATCCCCCGTCCGGAGGAGTCTTGCCAGCCGGCTACAACATCTACCGCCGAACCGGCTCCGAGCCTTTCGAGAAAGTCGCCGACGTCGCCGCGACCTCTTGGACTGACGAATCCACCGCAGAAGGCAAGACGTACACCTACATGGTCCGCTCCTTCGCTCCTGGATATGGTCCCGTAGAGAGCGACCCGTCGCCCGAAGTCCAGACCACCGCCCCTGCCGGCATCCCCCCGAAAAAGGTCTTCGGTCTTTCCGCCGAGCCGACCCTCGGAGGAATCGCCCTCGCCTGGGAACCCAATCCCGAAGCCGATGTCCTCGGCTATTTGATTTACAGGAAGGTAGGCGATGCACCCTTCGTCAAAATCACCCCTTCTCGGGTGCCACAACCACGTTACCTCGACCTCAACCTGGTCGAAGGGACCAGTTGTTCGTATTACGTAACAGCAGTGGACGCCGATCTCGAAGGGCTGCCGTCCGAAACCGTCGCCGGCGCTGCGGGCGATCAAACACGCAACCTTCTCCTCAACTCCGATGCCGAAGAACAATCCCTCTGCCACTGGACCAACGCCAGCACTACTTTCCCACCCGACCCCGCCAACCGCTACTCCTTCGACAACGACCTGTTCATTGCCGTCGCTGACGGCTGGAGCGTCCAGGGGAAGTGGGCTTTCTGGGCAGACCAGACCTCGGGGAGATTCGACCGCGAAACAAACAACCTGGTGAACGAGACCTACCTCCTCGGAGCTTATCAGGACGTGGACGTTTCGGCTTTTTCAGAAGCGATTGATTCGCCGCAAAAAAAGATTGTCGCCGATTGGGGAGGCCATGTCATCCGAACAGGCCAGACGGAGTCCGTTGTCCCTTTGATAGCAATTGAATTTCTCGATGCCAGCAACACCGTTCTCGAACGACGGCAACTTTACTCCGGGGTAATCGGCGAGTGGATGAAATTGTCCTCCAGCAATCGCGTCCCTGCTGGCACAAAATCCGTCCGGTTCTGGATGCTCGCCCGCGACGTGTTCAGCTCTCCCGCGAACGCCGCCTGGGATGACCTCACGCTTCTGCTCCGCGAGGAGGAGCCGTTTCCGCCACTGCAACTCACCATCACCGTCAGCACCTCCTCAATCGCCGTCGCCTTCGGACCAACGATTCAAGGTGTCCGCTACCAGATTGAGTACACCGACGACGGTCTCAATGAAACCACCGACTGGAAACCCTGCGGCCCGGCTTTCCTCGGAGACGGCAGCATCATCCAATGGCTCGACTCTCCCGACGAGAAAAATAATCCAACCTCCCCTCCCGCTGCCGCCGTCAAATGCCGCTTCTACCGCGTCTGCCAGGACTGAACGCCCATTCTCCCATCCTGCGAAGCGGCAAGAACGTCGAGCGAGCGCCTTCGTCGAGCGTAACCCGTCACAGATGAGGCATTACGCCCCGGGAAACAAAATGTTTGAAACGAGAGGATAAACGGGTTATCCTAAAAAAAATCAAAGGAAAGTTGCGCGCGTTCCCGGTAGAACAGCGAGCAACGGCCCCTGTCGCACGAAGCGTAAGGAGGAGAAAAAGTGAAGCGAAATTGGGTTGGGTTGGTGACGTTAATCTGTGTATTCGGGCTTGCCGCAATTCTTGCAGCTGCGGTTCAATGCGCGGCGCCGAGCGCTCCCGCGGAGAAAATCAAGGTTCTCGTCGTGACTGGCGGGCATGATTTCGAGCAGGAGCCGTTCTTTGCGATGTTCAAGGCTCTCGACGGAATTGTGGTCGAGACCGCCGAGCAAAAGGAGACCAGCGAAGCGTACGATAGAGACCTGGCGAAGTACGACGTGATTGTCCTGTACGACATGGTGCAGAAAATCACGGATGCCCAGAAGCAGAAACTTGTCATGTACCTCAGCTCCGGAAAAGGGTTGGTGGGTCTGCACCATTGCCTCGGCTCGTACCAGGACTGGCCGGATTTCCAGAAAATCATCGGAGGGAAATTCTATACAGCCGCCCGGGAAGAAGACGGCGTGAAGCACCCGACGTCGGGCTATAAGCACGACGAGAAACTCAAGGTGCAGGTTGCCGACAAGAGCCACCCGATCGCGCAAGGGCTGAGGATTTCAGAGTTTGAAATTGTTGACGAGGTTTACAATAAGTTTACCGTTCGCCCCGAAGTCAAGCCTCTCCTCACGGTGGAGCATCCGCTTAGCGAAAAGGTCATCGCCTGGACGCAACTCTGCGGGAAGGCGCCCGTTGTGTACATTCAGTTTGGTCACGGCGCGAGCGCTTTCAAGGACGCGAATTACCGAAAGCTCCTCTCCAACGCGATTGGCTGGGCTGCCGGTCGCGCCCCCGCCCAGAAAGCCCAAACCCCGCCAACAACTCCCGCTCGGCGTTCCTGACCATGATGCTGATTGCCCGCAGGTTGCGGGCAAAGCAGAACGGTGCAGCAAGCACGAGTGCGGTATCTCAAAGTGGCACGTCCCTCTGTGGAGGGTGCGACAGCGGTCGTCCTGTATAGGGTCCGGGCAGGGTTGTCTGGACTATACAGGAGACGCTGTCTGAAGGGACCATTGCTTCTTCTGCCACGGCCCCTGGCGTAGAGCGCCGGGCGCAGCATACCCTGGGCAGTGTTGTCAGGCATCTGAACGGCTAAGCATGGTCGCTGAACCGAGCACAAGAAGAGGCAAATTCGCTCGGGCGGTTGCATATGTCTGCTTAGCATAGAGGGCGGACCCATGGTCACGCAAATCAGACTGCCGTACCTTCGCCGGGACGAGAAGAGAGGGAATCTGGAGGTGTGGATCGTTGACGGCGCCTATGTCCGCGGTCACATGGACGAAGAATTCACCAACTTTGGACAGCACTACCGTTATCCGTACATCCCCTCGAACGAGCTGTGGATAGACCAACAGGCCGGGGAGGATGAACGCCAGTTTTTCATCGAGCACCTGCTGGTGGAGCATCGGCTCATGGCGAGGGGCGTGCCGTATGAAACGGCTCTGATCGAAGCCGACCGCGCGGAGCGTAAGGAGCGCCGCCGGGCCGGAGACCTGAGACGCTTGACCCGTGATGGAAGGAAACTGCCGGACGGCGTTGCAGTGCACGAGCGCCTGTGGAAAAAGCTGGAGAACGGCCTGAGCGTGTGGATTGTGAACGGACGGCTTGTGCGGAGCGTCTTTGACATTGATTTCACGGCTGGCGGTCACGACCATGTGTACGAGTTCGTCCCTGAAAACGAGGTCTGGATTGACGATGCTATTGAAGAGGAGGAGCGTCCCTACGTCCTTTTGCACGAGCTGCACGAGCGCAACTGCATGGCTGCCGGCTCGCCTTACAGCACGGCCCACGCAGAATCCAGCCGCCTTGAATACCGCTGCCGGCATCATCCCGATGAATTGCATGAGACGCTGATCGCGGAAGGCTGGGCGTAGTGCACTGCGGGATATAGTTTCGCCTCAGCGGCGCTGCTACTCCTCCGGTGGCCCTAAGTCCTCGACGTACTGTTCAATGAGCTTCAGTTCATCGTTCCTCAGCCGCCAATCGGCGGCGCCCGCGTTTTCCAGGACCTGCTCCGGCGTTCGCGCGCCGACGAGCGGCACCATCAACTCATCCTGGCAGATGACCCAATTGATGCCGAGCTGCGCGAGGCTCTTACCGTGGTTAGCGGCGATGGGCTTGAGCTTATCTAAGAAATCGAGCGCTCGCCTCAGATTGTTCTCCTGAAACCACGGCCTGTCGCCTCTGTAGTCGTTCGGCGGGAATTTGCGGTCAGGCGTGACCTTGCCGGTGAGGATGCCCTGCTCCAGCGGGCTGTAAGCGAGGATTCCGATATTGTTCTTTCGGCAGAACGGGAGAATCTCCCGCTCGATTTCTCGGTCGAGCATGCTGTACCTCGGCTGGTCGGAGTGGACGGGGCCGTATCGTCGAAAATCCTCCATCTGCTCGACGGAGAAGTTGCTCACGCCAATCGCTCGAATCTTTCCCTGCTTCAAGAGGAGGTTCAGGGCTTCCATCGTCTCCTCGGCTGGTGTCAGGTCGTCGGGGCGATGGCACTGGTAAATATCAATCCAGTCAGTTTTCAGGCGGCGAAGACTGTCCTCGGCCTCCCGTAGAACACTTTTCTTCGTAAGGTCTCTGTAAATCTTTCGCCCTTCTTTATCAACCATGGAAAGCTGTCCTGTGGGGTGGTCCCAGACCAACCCGCATTTCGTCGCCAGAATGACCTCGCTTCGACGCCCCTGGATGGCCTTGCCGACAATTTCTTCCGAATAGCCGAATCCGTACACGGGCGCGGTATCGAGCAGAGTCATTCCGATGTCAAGAGCTTTGTGAATGGCGGCGATAGCTTTCTCGTCGTCTGTCCCGCCCCACATCCATCCGCCCATGGCCCAGCAACCAAGCCCAATGACGGAAACCTCGATGTCCGAGCTACCGAGTTTGCGTGTCTTCATAGCAACCCTTTCGTATAGAAATGCTCAGCGAACAGCTCGGGCAATCTCTCTTGCGTCGTAAACAGCATCATACGAGGCGGAGGTTCCCCCTTCAATAGACAATTCACCTGCGCCCCCTGTGCGTGTCTGTGACGGGAAGCGACGTGCGATGGGGAGAAGATTCCGGGCGGCGCTATTCCGTGAAGCTCTCAACCGGCAGGACGAAAGCCTTAACGCCTTCGCCGCGAAGCTCGGCTCTCAGCTTTGTTATCCGTTCGAGAAGCGGCTCGACGAAACTATCATCAGTAACCAGTGCAAGAACGTTATTGGACCTCGGCCAAACCGTCGTGGCGAGGTGCGGCCCGCTTGCGGTCCCTTTTCCGAGGACCCCCGTCCACTTTGTGTAGTTCTGCAAGCCGCAATCCTTCACTGCCGTCAACACCTCGTCATCGAGGGCCTGACTGTAAACGATCAGGACCATTTTCATGCTGGAATTGCCTTTTACCTCCTCTGGAAGCGTCCCTTCCGTTCAAAAATCGTGTAGAAGGTTGGGACGACGATAAGCGTAACTAACGTCGAGACCAAAAGCCCGCTGAGGATCGTCGCGCCGAGCGGGTTCCAGAACTCCGAGCCTTGTCCCTTGGCGAAAGTCATCGGGAGCAGCCCTACGATCGTGGTGATCGCGGTCATGAGAACGGGCCGCAGCCGGGTCCTTCCCGCCCGGAAGGCGGCCTCCTTGATTCCAAGGCCGCGCGCCCGGAGAATGTTCGTATAGTCAACCAGGACGATAGCATTGTTCACGACGATGCCGATGAGCAGCAGCACCCCTATGAAAACGACGATACTAAGATGAAATCCGCCGAGGAACATAGCCCAGATGACTCCCGTGAAAGCGAACGGAACCGAGAACATGACTACGAAAGGATGGAGTAACGACTCGAACTGAGCCGCCATGACCATGTAAACGAGAATGACGCCAATGAGAATGGCAATCCTCAGCCAGAAGAAGGATTCCTTCTGCTCCTCTGCTTGACCCGCCATCTGCCACTCCACCCCTGGCGTTCGCGGAAGACGCTCGACTTTTTTCTTGACATCCGTCACAATCTCGCCCATGGACCGCTTGCCAACGCCGGAGCCAACGTTAACAATGCGGTCGCGGTCCTTTCGTTCGATGGTCACGGGGCCGAGGTGGGGGACAACCTCGGCGAGGTTGGCGACTTGCGTGGTCTCGCCGGTCGGCAGGCGAATGTCCATTTCCCGGACATCGTCGGGCGTCAGGCGGTTTTTGTCGTCGAGGCGAACGAAGATGTCGTATTGGTTGCCGCCGATTCTGTATTTGGATGCCTCGCGGCCGTAGAACGCGGCACGAACCGTGTCAGAAATCGTTGAGACATTCAACCCCATCGAGGAAGCCTTGTCGCGGTCAATCTGCACCCATAGCTCCGGCTTTCCTTTGACCCGGGAGATTTCCACGTCGGTTGTTCCGCGCACGGACTGAAAGATTTTCTCGACTTCCGCGGCGAAAGCATCGGTCTTTTCCATGTCTCTGCCGAAGACGTTGACGGTAACGGGCCGCTCCTGTCCGAGTAGAAGTCCGGCCATTGGGTCCTGGGTCTCAACACGGAATTTCTCTATCTCCGGAATCTGGGCAATTCTCTTTCGAAGCCTTTCGGCGATCTCCTTGAAGCCCTCTTTGCGCTGGGTCTTCGGAACGAGCTTCACCCCAAATTCGCCAATGTGGGGACCTTCGTCTCCAAAGATGCTTGATATCCCCTCCTCGCTCTGACCGCAGCGAACATAAGTGACCAACAATTCTTCCGGGGGAACCTCCCGTTTCATAATCTCCTCGATTTCCGCCATGATCCGATCGGTTTCCTCGACCCTCGTTCCGACAGGGAGGTAAAGGGTTCCCTGGAGAGAGCCCTGGTCCTGATCGGGGGTGAATTCGCTGCCGATGAATGGCATCAGGAAGAGGCTCCCGCCGAAGATGGCGACCGCTAAGGCAATCACGGTCTTGCGATGGTTCAAGGCCCATGCGAGCGCTTTATCGTACCCGACAAAGATAGGGTCGAGAAGCCGCCCGGACCATTGATAAAGCCTGCGGAAAAGCCCCTTGGACCGAGTCTCGTCCCAGGCCCCTGGCAGTATCTTCGAGGAGAGCATCGGAGTAAGAGTAACGGCGATGAAGAGGGAACTGAGAATGGTCGCGCAGAAAACGACTCCAAACTGTGTAAACAGAATCTTGATGACCCCTTTGACGAAGATCAGGGGGAGGAAAACCACGACGGTGGTGTACGTGGACGCTGCGACGGCCAGTGCCACCTCCCCCGCCCCGTAGAGCGCGCCTTCTTTCTTGCTCTCTCCCTCCTCCCGATGCCGAGAGATGTTCTCGAGGATGACAATGGAGTTGTCCACGACCATTCCGACGGCGACGACGAGGCCAAAGAGAGAGATCATGTTAATCGTGTAGCCGAGGACGTACGTGAGAATCAGAGTCGAGATCAGAGAAAACGGAATGGACAGCGCGATGATGAACGTCGCACGGACTTGCCGCAGAAAGATGAGGATAACGAGGACGGTCAACAGCCCCCCTTGCCACAATGTCGTCACGAGGTCGTTAATCATCCGAGTAATGTCTTCGGAACCGTCCCAGACGCTAATGACTTTGGCGTCCTCCGGGAGGCGCTTGGCGAGGACCTTTACCTGTTTCTGGACCGCTCTGGCAACCTTGACCGTATTGGCGCCAGATTGCCTGAGGACCATGAGGACAAGACCCTTTTGACCATCAATTCGGACAGGCTGTAATTCCTCTGCGAAGGCATACTCTACCGTAGTAGCGACATCCTCCAGGCGGACAATCTTTCCTCCCTGGTTGGAGACGACGATTCGCTTCATCGGCTCGACTTGTTTGAACTCACCGGGCACGCGAATGGAGTAGTCCTTGACCCCAACTTTGAGATTGCCGGCCGGATTGGTCTGGTTTTCGCTGTAGATGGCACGGACGACATCCTGAGGGGTAAGATGATGAGTCGCGAGGAGCTGGCGGTCGAGGTCAATGTTGACCTGACGACGCGGTGCTCCTCGAATCATGACCGCGCCGACACCCGGAATCCGCTTGAGGGGGTCAGCAACCTCATTCTCGACGGTCTCCTTCAGGTCAGGGTAGCTTTCCCTGGCGGTAATGCCGTAACCCATGACGGGGAAGTTGGACACGTCAAATTTGAGGACGAGGGGCTTTTCCGCGTCGTCGGGCAAGACCACCTCCGCGAAACCGATGGCATCCCTGACGTCGTTAGCTCGCGTGTCGAGGTCCGTTCCCCACTCAAAGCTCAGTGTAATCACAGATAGGTCCTGTTTGGACGTGGAGAGGATGTGCTTGAGGTCGGGGATCGTCGTGAGACGGTCTTCGAGCGGCTCCGTCACCTGCGTCTCGACGTCCTCCGCACTGGCCCCCGGATACTGGGTAATCACACTGAGGGACGGGATGGTCATCTCCGGAAACATGTCCACGGGAAGGCGAAGGAGTGAGATGATGCTTATGAGGATAACCCCAAAGAAAATCATCAGGGTTGTTACGGGATGCCCGACGCAAAAACGAGGAAGGCTCATGGCAAACTACACTCCCGATTTTCGGGTAACGACGGGCACTGAGCGCTCAGGCATTCGCGCGAGAGCCGCCTTGTCTCACCCCTTATTTCTCCACTTGCACAGACTGTCCTTCTAATAGCTTCTGATGGCCTGCGGTTACCAGCATTTCTCCGGGTTGGAGTCCCTCGGCCACCTCGACCGTGGGCCCTTCTTCCAGGCCAAGGGTCACATTGCGGCGGTGGGCAACACCGCTCCCAACGACGAAAACATACCTGCCGGATTCGTCTCCGAGAACCGCCGCCTCGGGGATAACCGGGACTCCCTTTCTTTCTGCAATATTCATGGTCACCCGAGCAAACATCCCGGGCTTGAGGGCATGGTCCGAATTCGGAACTGTGATCTCCAATTTCGCGGTGCGGTTCACAACGTTTAACGTCGGGCTGATTTTGGTGATAATGCCCTTGAACACACGCCCGGGAAAGGCGTCCACCCCCATCGAAACCTCTGCCCCTTCTCGAACGTCGTTGAGGTTCCTTTCAGGAAGGTCGGCGGTTACCTCAACCTTGTCCACATCTACGATGGCGAAGATCGGGCGCGTTACCATCGCCATATCTCCCGTCTCGAGGAATCTCTGAGAGATGATCCCGGAAATGGGCGCCGTGATGAAACACTCCGCCAACAGAATCTGGGCCTGGTTGAAGGCAGCGCGGCTTTGGGTGACCCTCGCTTCGGCAACGTTCTTCTGCTGGACGAGACTCTTATATTCCGCCTCAATTTTCTCGAGAGCCTGCTTCGAAGCCGCACCCTCCTTTTCCAGGTTGCGAGTTCTTTCGAGGTCCTTTTCCGTCTGCGTGAGCGCAACATCCGCCTGATTGAGCTGAGCGTCGGCGGTGGTCAGCGCTGCCCTCGCCTGGTTAACCTGCGCCTCCGGGTTCTCGTGGTCAATAACGGCAATGACCTGGCCCTTCGCAACGACGTATCCCTCATCCACTTCTTCGATTTTGGCGACAGGCTCCTCGGAGATCGCCCCCTCCTTGTATAGAGCACGGGCCTTTTCCAGGTGCTTCTCCGTTGGCTCCAGCAAACGACCAGGGCATTTCGGGAAGACCTGCACGCTTGTCTCCGCCTGAACATCACCCGTCAGTCGAATGTCCCGTCGAATCGTGCCCACCTCCACGGGCGTAACCTTAACGGCCACCGCCGCGGAATCAGAGGACTCGGGCTGTTTCTCCTTCGCAGTGATAAGGCGGTACACACGGTAGCCTGTTCCCGCTGCCAGGGCGGCCACAATCAACAGGATCACGATTTTGCCCTTGCGCACTCCTGTGTCCTTTCGTTGCCTACGGCAGGGGAATGACTCCCATAGCTTTCTTCAGGGATAACCGGGCAAGCATATGGCTGTAAACCGCCTGCGCGTAGTTGTTCCGGGCCTGAGTCAGCGCGACCCTCGCATCCAGCACGTCCAGTTCCGTCGCCATGTCATTGGCGTAGCGTACATTGGCCAGGCGCAGGCCTTCCTCCGCCTGCCTGACATTTTCTTTCTGGGATTCCACAAACTCTGTGGCGTCCTCGAGGTTCAGGATGGCTTGTTTGACTTCCAGCTCAACCGACTGAAGAGAATCCTGTTTTTGAAGCTCGTTTTGGCGAAGCCTTGCTCTTTCTTGAGCCAACTTTCCCTTCGTTTCCATCCCCTCAAAAACCGGGACAGAGACCATGGCGCCGACGTACCAGCCCTCACTCCACCCCGTGCCGCCAAATGAGAACCGGCTTGCGTTGCCTCCTTCCCAGGTTCCGACGGCAGCCAGCGTCGGATACAATGCTCCCGCCGTGGCGCGAATGGTTTCCTTCTGCATGGCTACTTTGATGTCGGCCTGTTTCAAGTCCGACCGCTGGAGCAAAGCCACTGCCAGGCTCTCCTCCATTTTCGCCGTCGCTCGCTCGTATGAAAGCTTGTCGGTCAAAAGAAATTCCGTCGTCAGAGGTAAGGCCAGCACTTTCAGAAAGGTCGTCTGCGTGAGATTCAGGGCATTTCGGGCTTTGATCATCTGGGCACGCATGTTGGAGACTTCGATGGTCGCCCGAAGGAGGTCGTAGTCCGAAACTGTCCCCTGCGCGTGCCTTTTCTCCACATCGGCTTTGTGCCCTTCTGCAAGCTCGAGGGCGTGCTGGCTGACGGCATAGAATTCCGCATTGACCAGGACATCGTAGTAGGCTTTCTCGGCACTGAAGGCGATAGTCTGCTGCGTCCCGCGGAGCTGCTCTTCGGCAAGGGCGCGGTAGAACTTTGCACCCCGTATGCCAGCGGAGATGCGCCCGCCGCTGAACAGGGTCTGGGAAAGGTCGAGCGACGTGAGGTACTGTCCCTGTTCGCCCAGCGTGAAAGTTCTCTCCATGAATGTGGCGCTGGGGACTCTCTCCAGCCATGTATATGTTCCCGAAGCCGCCAAGTGAGGCAGGGTTGCTGACCTGGCTTCGGTTAGCTTCCCACGGGCGACGCTTTGCTCTTCCCTCGCAATCTGCACGACGGGATTGTTCCGCACGGCAATCTTGACACTATCCTGGATGGAGAGAGACAAAGGGGCGCCCTTCCGAGACTCGACTTCGCCTGCCATCGCACAGGCGCTCATCAGGAGAGAAGCGCCTGCACACAAACTCCAGAATTTCCGTGAAACGCCGTCAAAAGTCATCCTCTAAGCCCCTCCACCCTCTTGCTGTTGTGCAATCCCCCATAGAAAGATTTTCAGGATCGGGCCCGCCTCCCTCTCTAACGGGTACGGCCTTTCTGATAAAAGCCACCGGAAAATCGTCAGATTGCACATCCCAATGAGGGCGAACGTTGCGGTTCTGGGATTCATTTTCTTCATTTTGCCGTTCTTCATTCCCCTGCGGAGGACTTCCTCGAGAATCTGTAGATGGGAGAAGTACTTCGTGCGAAACCGCTCATGGATTTCCTTCGTGAAGGAGCTTTCCTCGTGTATCAAGAGCCGGTAAAAGGCGCGATGCCCGCCGTGAAAGCCCATGTACGCCGAGACCGCCTTTCGCAGCCGGAGGAAATCGTCCTCAATCCCGTTTACGGCGTCCTCAATGCGCTTTCCCAGCTCTGCCGCGAACGAATCAACAATCGCCAGAAACAGGTCTTTCTTGTTGCTGAAATGCTGGTAGATAGTCCCCTTGCCCAGGTCAGCTCGCCTGCAAATCTCGTCGAGGGTCGCCTTGTGGAACCCCTTCCCGGAAAACACTTTCATGGCAGCGCTGAGAATCTTGTTCCGGTTTCGGTCGGCTCGCAACTCTCTTTTGCTAACTGTGATAGCCAATGAACCACGCCTCCAGCCAGAAATCTGACTGACCAGTCAGTCTAAAATAAAGCACAAGCCCGGATTTCTGTCAAGGGGATTTTTTCCGGGCGACGGCTGTCGTCTCGACCAACGGGGTTCCACTCGTGACCGGGTGGCGCGTATTATGTGTAGGCGTGGAGGCCGGACAGGAGGTAGTTGACCCCGAAGTAGGTGAAAAGGACGAAGAGGAAACCAATCGCCGAGAGAATCGCCTGGAGTTGCGGGAGCGATTTTGCCTTCAGGCCGAACAGCCCGCCGGAGAATCGCACGTGAAGGAAAAATGCGTAAACGAGCCAGGTAATCAGCGACCACGTTTCCTTCGGGTCCCATCCCCAGTACCTCCCCCAAGCGACGCTCGCCCAGACCGAGCCAGTCATGATTCCGAGAGTGAGAAACGGAAAGCCGAACGCGACCATCTTCCATACCAGGTCCGAGAGAACGCTGGTTCTTCCTTCGGCCGTGACTCCTTTCTTTGTCAGAATGGATGTCAGGGCGAGTGAGATCAACCCCGCCACGACAACTCCTCCGGCCACGGCGGCTGCGATACCCATTCCCAGCAGCGCCAACCCGTAGAACAGGCCACCGACAAGCCCCACGACGCAAAGAGATACCAGAAACGCCGAAATCTTTCGCAAGACGCCGCCGTGCATCACAAGGAAAATGAGAGCCGCCACGAAAGATACCGCGAAAGAGCCGTAGCTGATGAAGCAGAAGACGACGTGGAGGGTCAACCAGAAGTTGTTTTGCAGGGCGGGCATAAGGGGCTCGATTTGCCACTCAAACAGGTTCGCGTACCCGACGGCTAAGAGGGCGAGGAGCGCGCCGCCCGCCCCGACAATCTTCGGTGAATAAAGCAGCTCCAGGACAATGCAGACTACCGCGATGACCAGGCTGAAGAACACGAGCGTTTCAAACGTATTGGCGAACGGGGGGCGTCCTGCTTCCCCCCATCGCCAGGCGACGAAAAGGGCCTGGGACAGCGCGCCGACGACCAGAAGAGAAATCGCAACGACCCGAAAGCCACTCTTGCGGCTCAGGTAGTAAATTACGAAAGTCACACCCGCTAAGAAATAGGCTACTTCGGCACAGGTGAAGAATAATCTTGTGGGTGACATGGCTCCCTTTTCAGTCAGTGTTTCTTCCGCTGGCGTGCGCCTTCTGGGTCGCTGTTCCCCGTGCTTTCCCCGTCAAGATGGGGCGCAGATAGAAGTTGAAGAGGACTCCTGCCGAAATCACCGCGAACCCGATATAGACGAGAGGGAGGCCGGGGTCTTTGACTATGCCAAGAACGGAAAACATTTCGCGCTGCTCATCGTAGGCTGATTGATACATCGAAAAGCCCTGGTATCTCAAGGGCTTGTTGACTTCAATCGTCTTGGAGGCGAGGATCTCTCTGGCGCAGTACGCGAGTCGCCTCCCGTCAGGACTGAAAGTGAGGTCCAGCACGTCAAAATACACAGGGCCCGGCTTGCCGTCCAGCATGACACGACACCCGTCGCCGCTGGGGGCTGCGTAGGCCAGGCGCTTACCATCCGCGCTGAAGGTTTGCCGGGGGTAAACGCCGACGCCCCGTATCAAAGTCCCATCCACAACCAGGATCGTTTCTCTCGCACCTTTACTTACACGCTCACCGACGTACGCGAAGCGCTTGCCGTCCGCGCTAAACATCAAATCCTCGATGTTGCTGAACTCCGGACCGCCTTGTCCATCGAGTACCACAAACCGGTTGGAATTTTTCTCGGCCACATACGCCATTCGTTTTCCGTCGGGGCTGAAGACAAAATCAGAAACAGCGCCCAGCTCAGGCCTTGGTCTGCCGTCCACGGCGAGTACGTATGTCTGCTCGCCCAGCACTCTGCCCTTGTAGGCAAATCGCGCCCCGTCGGGACTGAAGGCCGGGTCTCTAATCTCGTCGAGCTCTGGGCCGGCTTGCTCATCAACGACCACGAACGACTTGTTGCCCCTCTTGGCGACATATGCGACACGCCTTCCATCCGCGCTGAGGGTGACGTCCTGAACGTCGTCATACGCGGGTCCCGGCCTGCCGTCCATAACCACGAATGTCTTGCCAGCCTCCACGGCGGCGTACGCCAACCGCTTTGCGTCCGAACTGAGGGCTAAAAGCCGCTCACAGAAATACTCCCCCGAGAGTCCGGCACATTGGAAGTCGGGGCCTGCCTTCCCATCCAATGCGACCATCCACCTACCATCCTTGTCCACCCGGTAGGCGATGTGCAATCCATCCCCGCTGAACTTGGCGTGGTCAAATGCCGAGCGGTCAATTGTCCCGACCTTCTCCTCCTCGACCTGGTACGCGGCCTGTGCGACGGCAACGGTGCGGCCGGAAGTGGGCTCGTCATGGAAGAGGCTCGACCGGCGGGTAGGGGTTGTTTTGCTAGCGAGGGGCGCTGTTCTTTGCGAGGAGGTGACGGGCGGAGTAGTACGTTCCTCAAAAATGCTGCGGCGTCCGGTGCCAGTTTCCTTGCCGACGGGTGGAGACCTCTTTTCCGGCGGGCTCTTAGCTTGCGGGATGTGTTTAACGCGGTAGACCACCCCGTCTCCGAAGGCCAGATATTCCAGGGTACCGTCCCCATGAAACACGGGAGGCCTGGGGCCAAGCGCTTCGTATCTCGGTCCGGGCTGTCCGTCCACTACTACGCACTCCCATGCGCCGTCTGTACCCGAACCCTTGTATGCGACGTGCCTGCCATCCGGACTGAAAACAGGGTGACTGAGCCCCCAGTACCCCGTCTCCACGGGCCTGTCATCCACGACAAGGACGACCTTCTCGCCCAGGAGCAGGACCTTTGATTTGAAATTCTTGATCCTTTCTTCGACCCGCTGATAAAGGAGGCGGACGTTGGAATCCGGGTCCTGGTGCATGCCGGGGGCTTTTGCGAAGACCCACAGTGTCTTGTTGTCTGACCCGTCCTCGACGCGAACCTGGACTGCTGGATTTTTTGGCTCGCTGGAGCGGCTCCCGAAACCCCCTTTGCCGAGAACAACGAAGTCTGGCTCGTAGCGCAGGGTCGTCACGGAATACGGCGTCCCGGCAACCCTGAAGCTCTTGCCGACTTCCATCGGGAAAGAGCGGACGAGGTTGCGGTCCACCACGTAAACCACAAGCCTTTCACGAACATAGCGTTGCACCTTAAAGTATTTGAGATAAACGACGAAGGGGAGCTTCATCTTCTTGTTATTTTCGAGGTACCAAATATCGTCCGCCTGGCCGATGTAGAGTTGAACGGAGCCTCGCTGCCCCCAGATGGCGCCGATGACCACTCCGACGACCATGACCAGGACGCCTGCGTGGGCAACAGTTATCCCGATCTTCTTCGCTCTGAAGGACCATCGCCCTGCCGTGCAGAGAAGAAGATTGAGACAGAAAAGCCCGAGCAGCGAAATAAACCACCAGGAATGGTAAATATTGCGACCAGCCTGAGCCTGATTCTCGATGAGGGTTGCAACCATCAGCGCCACGGCTACGAGAAACGAGAGCGTGACGGTTAGCTGCACCGAGCCGAGCACTCTTAGTACTGATTCACGGGGTCGAACGGCCTCAAGGGTCTCTGCTGTTCGAACACCTTCCGTAGCCGCCAGCAACTTTCGATACACGAAGGCATGAGCAAGCAGCGATAGCGGGACCGTCACAAAGAGACCGATGCCCAGGCACAGGGCCCCGAGAATGTTGATAAGGACGAGCAATATAGCGAACTCGAACAACTCCCGCTTAGCGCCCCTGGTGATCCTCGCGCTTGCGCGAAGTGCTTTCACGGCAGGGACTCCCCTGTCAACGATGAAATACCCAAAGAACTGGTATTTCATTGACCAGATAATGCCGGGGATGGCAAATAACAAAAGCGCCGCCACGAGTAGAATCGGACTAAGTAGATATGCCCAGAACGGCACCCCGAAACATATCAGCGCGTATAGATTCGAACCAAGTACATATCTGAAGTACAGAGGAAAACAGGAGAATAAATCGCTAAGTGCGCCCCTCGCGCCGTCGCAGAATCTTAAGGCGATTCTCATGACCCCCATCTGCACCACGATTTGTGGTAGCCATGAAGCGACGCTGACAATACGAGGGAGAAGCCCCGCATCCTGTCGGGCCGCAGCCGTGATAAGCCAGGGAGTAACGTGGGTGATCCCGACTAAGATAGTGAGGCCCGCAAAAAACCCCACATTGCGCTTCGCCGTCTTCCATCCGAACCGAACTGCCTCGCCTTTGGAAAACCTTGGGGCCGCCATACCCCATGCCTCCCTCTGAGCTGCGCGTTTCTGCCGTCCTTTTTGTTGCTCCTCGGGCATCTTAACCTCTGCCAGCGGCTCGGGTCACCCTTGTCCCCAGCTTTTTCAGTTTAAGAGACCGTCGCCCCGCTACGCACACAAGAAGCTTGAGACACAAGAGGCCAAGCAGGGAAATGAACCACCAGGAGTGGTAGATGTACCGCCGGGCGTGGTCCTGATTTCTGATTAAGGTTGCGACGATCAGAACCAGAGCTATGAGCGATAGAAGACTGACGGCGAGCTTCACTGAGCTTAGCGCTTTCAGGAGAATTCGTCCGAGTGTTGAGTTGTTTCGATCACAGGTCGCCATTGAATCGCTCTCGTCTGCCCCCTTCTTTTCAGGTTCAGCAGAAAAACCAGCCACGCTTGCTCGCCACCAACCGGCGACCGCGCGGAGGAACTCGCGCTCAGCTGAACCAACGTCCCTGGCATCGGAATAGGTTCCGGCGGCATATTCGGCCACCCAGGGAACAAAAGTCAACCCCGTTTTGGTCGAGGCGCCGCAGAAAGACGCAGCGGGAACCCCTCGGTCGAAACAGTTCGACGGCCCATATCGCTTTACAGGAAAAGCCGGACCCGCGCCGCCCGTCCGCGCGCGAGACCCGCAATCGTGCTCGGCGCCGGCACGAGTAGCGTGGCGTTGTTTTTGCAGCCGCCGCCCTTAGGAGTACGGTCCTCCGAGGGAAAGACGTTGTTGCCCGAGAGAGTTCGGCGCGCAAAGGTCAGACACTCCCTGGATGAAGAACCGGCTCAACGCAGACCCACCCGGGGGCAGGCGATTTCTGATTCATCAGTTCGAATCCGTCGCCGCATTGGCGCCCTCAAAGACACAAGATGCACCACTCAAACGTAGGCTTCCCCTTCCGACGACATTTCTTGACATCGCCTCAGGAAGCCTGTTAAGAACATGTCCAACCCATTGAGGTGCCCTGGCATTGACCTCAGAGGTGGGGAGGTGCCGCAGATGAGACAAAGCTCTCGCAGACTGAGAAATCCTGTACAGGCCTATTACTCGGGACTAATCCCGGAACTACTAGCGCGACTTGCTGCGCGCAAGTGGCGAGTTCGGCTCGAGCACCTCCTCCTGGAGGTTGATGCCGCGCAACGAATGTCCATAGAAGAGCTGAAGGCATACCGCGACCGCAAGCTTGTTGGCCTTGCGAGGTACTGCTATGAGCACGTTCCATACTATCGCGAGTTGTTTCGTCGAATAGGTGTGTCGCCGCAGACTTTCAGTGGGCTGGAAGACCTCTCTTCGATTCCCCTGCTGACCAGAGAAATCGTGCAGCATCGTTACAAAGAGCTTCTTTCCGACGAGGTGGCTTCTCTACAGCCCGACTCCCGCACCACCGGCGGAACAACCGGCCAGCCCGTCACCGTGCTCTGCGATAGGTGGACGACCTTCGTTCAGGAGGCTTGCCACCTTCGCGGTCTTTCCTGGTCCGGGTACAAGACAGGTTTTCCGACGTTAGGGTTCTACGGGGGAAGCCTCGGGTTAGGCAAGACTGGCCTCAAGGACCGTTTGATTCGGCGTCTCAACCGTGTGTACCCATTCCCTGCCTTTGAACTCGACTCTCGAACAGCAGTCGCTGTGGCGAAAATGTGCCGACGCAAAGGCATCCGGTACGGGATGGGGTATTGCTCTGCCTGGTTTCTTTTCTGCGACTACCTCCAGAAAGCCGGAGTGAGTTTGGCGCTGACGGGAGTCTATCCTACGGCCGAAGTGCTTCATCCGCACTGGGCAGACAAGATTAAGGAGGTGACGGGGGCAGACGTTATGGATTACTATGGATGTCGGGAAATCATGGCACTTGGCCACCGCCCCGGCCCCGGGCTGCCTCACTGCATCCCCGAAGACCACGTTGTCATCGAAGTCCTCGGCGAAGACGGCCGTATCTCTGCTACCGGCACCGGCGAATTTGTGATAACGGATTTAGACAACAGGGCTTTTCCTCTGCTCCGATACCGTAACGGGGACGCAGGCTGCATCGGAGAGCCAGATGCAAGCCTTGGGCTTCCGTTTCGTCGCATCCTTCGCCTCGATGGCCGGGTGAACGAGTTTTTCTATCGAACCGACGGCTTCAGGGTCTCCGGGGTCCTGGCGACGTATCTCCTTCAGCGAACCCGCATACCTATAGATGAATTCCAACTCTGTCAGGACCAGATCGGGGCTATTACTCTTCGACACACCCCCTCGCCCGCTCTCACCGAGGAAAACAGGGAATTGCTCACACGGGTCCTGAAGTCCGTTCTCGGTGAGGACACGAGAGTCTCATTCGAACAGACTACCGATTTCCCACCCACTGCCTCCGGCAAAAGGAGGTTCGCCATCTGCCGTGTTTAACCCCGCTCTTAAGCGCCGGGCGAGCGCTCTGCCGTGTGGTCCCGCTGTTCCCCCGACAACGTGGTCGCCCTGGTGTGCCCCTTTGTACTTTCACGGGGAATTCGCAGCGTGATAAACTCTCCGCGGGTCCAGCACGGGCTCGCCGTTGGCGAATCACCGGTCAAGTACTGCCGCGGTGGCATCTGGGCTCATCCAACGAGAGCGAGCCGATGGCTAATTAGCCCCGGTGAGAGACGCGCACGTGGCGGTTACGATGACCTGGCTTGGGCTGTCAGCCGCGCCAACGGAACGGGTGTGGCTGCAAGCCGCGGTGCCATAAATCGGTAGGATTGCAGGAACCACAGAGGATGAAGCGGTGAGAATCCTGGTTGTTTCGGACATGTATCCCCGAAAGACTGATCCAATCGCTGGCATTTTCGTTCATCGCGAATGCCTGACCTTGAAGCGGTCGGGGATAGCCATGAGGGTGCTTTCGCCTCTGCCATATTCCCCTCGCCTTCTCTGGTACAGGTCAAAATGGAGGGACTTAGGACTGGTGCCTCGGTCAGATGAATGGGACGGGATTCCGGTACGCTATCCGCGTTACCCTCGCCCCCCGGGAGCGTTTTATCGCAAATGCGACCCATTTGCGATGTTCCCCTCCCTGTACGTCTCTTTTCGGTCGTGGTCGCGCCAAAAGCCTTTTGACCTCATCCATGCCCACGGATTGCTCCCGTGCGGAATGGCCGCGGTGCTGCTTTCGAGGGCGTTCCGTCTCCCGTGCGTCTGTCACGCGAGAGGAAGCGACGTGAACGTCTATCCCTGGGAATCGAGAGCGAATTTCCTCCTGACCAGACACGTCATCGAGAACTGCGACGCTCCTGTCGCCACCAGCGAAGACCTCGCCGAGAAGATGTCCTCCATGTCGCGAAATCGGCGGGAAGTAGCCGTTCTCTATAAAGGGGTTGATACGCAGCTATTTTCCCCCGCGAGCGGCAGGAGCAGCCTGCGGGAGGAGTTCGGCATGCGGGAAAGACCTTTTGTAGCCCTGTACGTCGGGACAGTTTCGCAGGAGAAGGGACTTGAGGAGCTCGCAAGAGCATGGACGCATGTCGAAAAAGCTCTGCCCCGCTCTCTCCTCGTCATCGTCGGATTAGGGCCGCTTCTGAGGAGGTTTGTCCCAATGGGGGCGAAGGTGCTTTTGTGCGGGGCACGACCGAGCAGCGAAGTCGCCCGCTGGATGCAAGCAAGCGATGTCCTCGTTCTACCGTCGCACAGCGAAGGCATGCCCAACGTCATCTTAGAGGCGATGGCTTGCGAGCTACCGGTCATAGCCACGCCGGTGGGGGGAATTCCGGAGGCGGTCGTTCACAATGAGACAGGACTTCTCGTTCCCGTCGGGGACTGGCAAGGACTTGCCTCCGCAACCCTCGCCCTTGCAGAGAACCGAGACCGTCGCCTCTCCATGGGAAAAGCCGGGAGAAAACGCATCGAGACTCTTTTTCGCTGGGAGAATTACGCTTCGCAGGCCCAGCGCCTTTACCGTTCGCTTCTGTAGCCGCTGCGTGGATCCAGGGCGAACTACGGTCCGGGGAGAAACCGCAAGTCTCGGAAGGCTATTTAGTTGACGACGGGCGGGGCGGGTGTTACATTCGGCTGTGAGTTGTGTGGGAGGGCGGACAACATCGCTCGGGTGTGGCGCTCGAGGCGAGAATCATCACCCTGGTCATGGACTGGAGACTCAAAGCAGGCTTGCAGGCAATCCTCTCCGTTGCGCCGGCAGGCCGGCAGCTCAACTTTCTTCTGTCGAGGTCTGTCGGCGGCTTCAGAAAAGACACGTCGGTCGCAGGCGTTTCGAGGTGGGGCCTCGAGATGATTGCTTCGTTACGGCAGCAAGGCTTCCGGGTGGATGGGAGCATTGTCCTTGAGGTCGGCACCGGTTGGCATCCCACGATGCCCCTTCTATTCTCCTCCCTCGGTGCGGCCCAGGTTCTTACCTACGACATCACAAAGCACGTAACGTCTCAACTCGCTTTGACTACTCTGCGGGCCTTCGTTCGAGTGTTCGATGAGATAAGCAGGAAGGCGGGCGTTCCTGTTAGCCGTTTGGAGGATTGGCGGCGAGGGCTCAAGCTTCATGCCGGTGTGCGCGAGCTAATGCGCTCGGCACGCATAGCCTACATCGCCCCCGGGGATGCGACTCGCACGGGCCTGGGTTCGTGCAGCGTGGACCTTGTTTTCACACGAGGGGTGCTGGAGCACGTTCCCGTACCTGTGGCGCAAGCCTTGCTTCGAGAAGCTCATCGGGTTCTCAAGCCGTCCGGCTTCATGTACCACAGGATAGGCCTGCAGGATCACTACGCAGGCTTCGACAAGTCCATTTCCATGGTCAATTTCCTGAAGTACTCTGACGCCGTGTGGAGAATCCTCGGCCAAAACAGGATTCAGTACCAGAACCGCCTGCGGTCCTCGCAGTTCCTTGACATGATGTCGCAGGCCGGCTTTCGCATTCTGTGGAAGAACCCCAGGGTGGACGAACCCTCGCTGCGAGCGCTGCGTCGCATGAGGGTCAATGACCGGTTCAAAGGCTTTCTGCCCGAAGACCTCGCGACGCATTTGCTGGCAGTCATTGCCGCAAAGCCGAACCCAGTCAACGCAGCAGGGCGGGGTGAGCCGTGAGCCTGGAAGTGCGCTTCTTAACCGACGATGAGATAGCGGATTGGGACGGCCTCGTGGACCGTTCTCCGCAGGGATGTGTTTTCTGCGAGAGCTGGTGGATAAAAGCCTCCTGCGGCGACAATTTCAGGATATTGGGCTGCTTCAGGGGCGGCCGGCTCGTCGCGGGCATTCCGCTGCATTTTGCTCGGTATGCCTTCGTGAAGGTCTGCCGGATGCCCAAGTTGAGCCAGTCATGGGGACCGGTTTTGGAGCCCATGGAGGGGAAATATGTGACACGCCTTTCGCGCGAGATGGAACTCCTTAAAGCGCTCGCCGACAATCTACGCCACATCCCAATCTTCTTTCAGTGTTTCCATCACAGCCTCCCAAATTGGCTTCCGTTCTACTGGGCGGGCTTCCGCCAGACGAGCATTTTCACGTACATTCTTGACGACATTTCGGACGATGGCGCCCTTTGGGCCGGGCTGCGCGAGAACGTTCGCACCGACATAAGAAAGGCTGAGCGCCGTCCATTGACCGTCTCACGAGCTGAGCCGGCCGAAGTCCTCCTCCTGTGCGATAAGACTTTCAAGCGCCAGAAGATGAAGCGGCCTTTCCCGCAAGAGCTTTTCTTTTCCCTCGTTCGCGCATGCAAAGAGCGGAACGCTGGACAGTGCTTCGTCGCCAGAGACCCGGATGGACGCGGCCATGCTGCTGCCTTTCTCGCATGGGATAAGAAGTATGCCTATGACCTTGTGTCCGGGGGGGACCCTGAACTTCGCAACAGCGGAGCAAACGCTTTCCTGCTGTGGTGGCTGATCCGGTTTGCAAGGGACCGGACTAAAGGTTTCGACTTTGAGGGGTCGGGCCTCCCCCAGGTGGAGCGCTTTTTCCGGGCGTTCGGTGCGAGGCAACAGCCGTATAGTCTGATCACCAAGGCTCCGCTTCTTGGGAGGGTCGTTCTGACGGCCTTAGGGAAGTTATGACGAATCAGTCGCCCTACATCCTCGTCTTGACGCACGATGTTGACCTTCTTTCCGTTCGGGAACTTCCCTGGCATTCTCGGACTCTGCGAGGGCACGTCTTCCGGTGCATCTTCGGAAACGTTGCGAGGCTCCTTCGGCGGCGAATTTCCCTCAGACAGTATCTCTACGGTCTCCTATCAGGCGTGAGCGTCCCGTTAATCAAGGCAAGGATTCTGGCCGACCCGATTGAAGAGTCCTTCAGAAAGATGCTGGACATCGAAAGACGGCACGGGGTTCGTTCGACTATCTTTTTCATTCCCGAAGCGAGAAATCCGGGCAAGATACCTCGCGGAGCAGAAGCCCCAACGCGGAGGGCTGCGGACTACTTCATCGAGCGTCTTCGAGAGAGGCTTTGTCGTCTCGAGGAGGAGGGGTGGGAGATCGGAGTCCACGGAATTGATTCATACCGGGACCTCGAGGCGGCTCGCCGAGAATTCGGGATGATGTCCGAAATCCTCGGCCACAGGAACATCGGCCACCGCTCCCATTGGTTCTACAGCAAGGGAATGGACTCATGGAGCATCCTTCGCCAGGCGGGCTACGCCTACGACGCAAGCCTCGGCTCGAACTACATCATCGGGTGGCCGGAAGGGAAGAAGGACCCCTTCCGGCCCTTCGCCGGTGACCCTTTCACCGTTCTCCCTTTGCCCGTTCACGACGCTCCAATTCTCGACCAGGCGAAGATGGACATGGACCCTTCTGAAGCGTGGAGGAGAATTTCCGCACTCATCCGCGAGGCGGGCGAAAGGCACGGCGCAATCACCGTCCTATGGCACACCCACAGCTTCTCGGCTCCTCGCTACTGGGGCGACCTGTACGAGAAGATTATCCTTCAGGCAAAAGCTGATGGCGCGCGCATCGTCCCGGTGAAACAGGCAATTGCTCTCTGGAGAGACTCGCGTGAAGCGAAAGGGTGACAGGCCCAAGGTTGTTATTTTCTCGACCGTGCATCAGGCGACGGACGACCGCATTTTTCACAAAGAGGCGCGGAGCCTCGCGCGGGCAGGCTACAACGTAGTAATTCTCGCATCCCATCCGCGGAAGGAGACGATTAGCGGCGTTCGCATTAAATCGCTTGCCAGGCCAGCATCCAGGTTCAGGAGGATCCTACTCGCCACCGCTGTAATATGGAAGGTTCTCCGGGAAGGCGGGGACCTGTTCCACTTCCACGACCCTGAGTTGATTCCCACAGGGTTGCTCCTGAGGCTGATTGGAAAGAAGGTCATCTACGATTCCCACGAGGACCTGCCCAAGGACATTCTTCTGAAGCCCTATTTGCCGCATTGGGCCAAGGTTGCCCTGTCGAAACTCGCCAGGCTTTTCGAAAGTCTTGCAGCTCCCCTTCTGTCGGGCGTCATCGTCCCATCGCAAGAGTACTCACCTCATATCCCGTTTAGAACGGTCGTCCATAATTATCCTATGCTTGAGTACATATATCCCGCCGCAAAAGCCAGGCCGAGCGTTCTGTCTGCCTATCCCTTCCTCGTTTACTGCGGCACAATCAACTCCGCGCGCGGGGCACGGGAGATGCTCAGGTCGGTAGAGGCCGCTGGCAAAAGGGTTGCGGTGCGGCTTCGCCTTCTGGGGCCGGTGGAGGATGAGGAGCTCCGCTCCGAGATTGCCTCCTGTGAAGCAAAGGGCATCGTCGAGTACCGCGGACAGGTTCCGCACAAAGATGTCTTTGCCTATTGCGTCGGGGCAGTAGCGGGATTGTTGCTGTATCATCCGGCGCCAATGCACGAGCTGATTGTGCCTATTAAGCTCTTCGAGCTGATGGCATGCGGCGTTCCCGTCATCGCGGCCGACTTGCCCTTCTTCCGAAAGATTGTCCGCGAGGGAGAATGCGGCCTGCTGGTTGACCCTCTGAACGTGCCACAGGTTGCGGATGCCATAGTCTATCTCATCGAGCATCCCGAAGAGGCCAGAAAGATGGGACAGAGAGGCAAGGAGCTGGTCGAAAGAAGCTACACGTGGCAGAGCGAGGAAAGGGAATTGCTTGGCTTATACCGTGCGCTCTTGCGAAGATAACGGAAAAGACTGTAAGGAATGTGATGGCGGACTGCATCACCGCGTTTCCACCAATGACCGTGCCACAAACAGATTCGGGGGAGCAACCGCACGCAAATTCTGCCTTCTCCATTCCCGAACGGCTACCGACGAGGGGTGTGGCTCTTTTTCAGTGGCGAAGCACCAGATCGGCAATCGTAGGGAACAAAGGACTGGTGGGGAGTGGCGTCGGTCTGCGTACCGCCGGCATCTTGCCGGCTGTCTCGGGGGCATCTTGCCCCCGGCTCAACCCGGCCAAGGTGAAACACATTGTCGGGCTGGCTGCCGTGCGAGGGCGGGACGCCCTCACGACTGCCGCCGGGACGGCGGCGTTACGCTTCCAAGCTGCCATGCGACCAGTGGCCCAGGACCCACGAACCACGCCACTCAAAAGTAGCCGCACCACCGGCGAGAAACACGTTGCCCGGCAACCGGCCATAATGTAATGTGTTGTCAGACTCAGGCCAACGAAACAAATAGTATGACTCGTTAGTCCGGTAACGCATTGTCTGGACGGAATCACGCGATGAGGTGATGTCGCGTCCGTTGCCCGGTCTCCGGCGGCGCCGGGGTGTTCTGACGCGTTCGCTTGCATGTCCTGTCCGTCCCGTTCATCGTCTGAAAATGAGGCACTCGGTCTCGCATACCTGACCGGACGTGCGAAGTCGGGGACTGAGCAACAAGTATTGGGCATGGGCGACCCCGTGAAACAGCCTGATTTGCCACACCCTATCCAGGAAATCCTTGCTCACAACGAGAGGCGAAGAAGAGAAATCGCAAGCGACTTCTATTCGCTTCTGCGACTGCCCAACCTTTTCATCTATACTCAACGGATGCGGTCGCTCATCGCCGTCCTGCGAAGGGAAGGCGCCATTCCCCTGGCCGACCGGAGAATTCTGGAGGTGGGCTGCGGCGCAGGCGATTGGCTTCTTTATCTCGTGATTTGCGGCGCTTCGCCTCATTTACTCAGCGGCATAGACCTCGACGAGGTGGAGATTTCTCGCGCGTCAAGGAGGCTGCCGGCGGCTGACATCCGCGTGGGAAACGCAGCGAAACTCCCGTGGCAAGACGGGTCTTTCGACATCGTCTTACAGATGACGGCGTTCAGTACGATGCTGAAGCGTGAGCTGAGGCGAGCCGTCGCCGCAGAGATGCTGCGTGTGCTCAAGCCGGGCGGGTTGATCCTGTGGTACGACCTTCGCATGGATAACCCACGCAACCCGGGGATTCGCCCCGTGAAAACGAAAGAAGTCAAACAGCTTTTTCCGGGCTGTTCGGTCAGGTTGAGGCCCGTCACGCTTATTCCGCCGCTTGCGAGACAAATCGTGCCGCTGAGCTGGGTTTTTGGCCTTTTTCTGGAGAAGATTCCGTTTCTCCGAAGCCACCTTCTGGGCTCCATTCGCCCGGCGCGTTCGAGCGGGTTACTTCCTGAAAACAAGTCATCGTGAGCGGTCTTAAGCCGGGCAGGTTTAGCATGAGCGACGAATTCGTTTCAGTCATCGTGCCGATGTACAATGCGGCCTCATACGTGGGGCGCTGTCTTGATTCCATACTCGCCCAGGATTACCCTGCGGACAGAGTCGAAATCATCGTTGTGGACGGTCTGTCAAGCGACTCTTCGGCGGGAATTGTTCGCAACTTCGTCAAGGACAACCCCCGCATCAGGCTCCTTTCCAACCCGAAGCGTTACGTCTGCTGCGCCCTCAACGTCGGGATTCGCGACTCTAAGGGCGATGTCATCATCTTCGTCGGAACCCGGGGCGTGCTCGACAGAGACTTCATAAGAACCTCCGTCGAGAACCTCCGGAAAGTCAAGGAGGCGGCGGTGGTCGGGGGAGTCGTGCAAATGGGCCACGAGACGCTGCTCGGCAAAGCTATCGGGCTTGCCCTCTCGTCACGTTTCGGCGTCAGCACTGCACGCTATCGCTACGCCACGCAACCACAGTTCACCGACACGGTGCAATTCGGCGCCTACCGACGAGGAATTTTCGACGAGGTCGGTCTCGCCGACGAAGACATGATTTTCGCCGACGACGATGAGCTGAACTGGCGAATCGTGAAGGCGGGCAGAAAAATCTACATGAATCCTGAAATCAAGTTCTCCTACTATCCGCGGCATTCCATCCGTGCGCTTTTCAAGCAGTATTTCATATATGGACGGGGCAGAGCCATGGCCGTGAAGAAGCATCCCGATTGTCTCAGCATCAAGCACCTTGTTCCGTCCGCGTTTGTCCTTTTCGCGAGTCTTGGTCTGATTGCTTCTCTCTTTGTCGGCTGGCTCTGGATACCATACGTGTTAATTCTCGGGCTTTACGGGGCAGTCTCGCTTTTCACTTCCGGGAGGATTGCAGCCCAACATGGCTGGAAGCTTTTTCCGATTCTGCCGGTCCTCTTCCTCATCATTCACGTGGCTTACGGACTGGGCTTCTTGCAAGAGGTCATCGGAGGACACAGCCCGGCTGTGGCCGTGGGCCCTGAAAAGTCGGATGGGTAATCTCGCCCGCTCGGGATGACTGCGCAATGCCGCTCAATCGGAAAGACCGCTTCTCCCGCCATCGTGCCGGTCGTGGAAGTGGCGAAGGCGTCGTGAGTCTCGCCATTTCCCGTCGGGAACAAGGCTCGTTTTGCCCTTGACGCAGCACCTGGGTATTAAGATACTGCTACGGCAGTTTGGCTCGTGCAACGTTACGCGAGCGACTGGACAAGGATGTCTTCCGTTGCGATGCGGCTTCAAGGAAACCCTAATATCTCACAGGAGGAAATTGCCATGCGGACGTTCATCGCGAGCATCGTAGTGGTCGGACTTGTCGTGGGAGTATGCCTGAGTTATGCGGCGGGCGAGCAAAAATCCCGTCGCCTTCCGGTTCGCGAGTACCAGGAGAAAATGAAGGCTGGCTGGCTCGGGCAGATGGCTGGCGTGGGATGGGGCGGCCCGACGGAATTCAAAGCGCAAAACAAAATCCTCCCACAGGAGCAGATGCCGAAATGGGAGCCGGGTATGGTCAACCAGTTCCAGCAGGACGACATCTACGTCGAGATGACCTTCGTCCGCACCCTCGAGCAGTACGGTTTCGATGTGCCTATTCGACAGGCTGGGATTGATTTCGCGAACAGCGGCTATCCTCTCTGGCATGCGAACAGGGCTGGCCGCGACAATCTCCGAAAGGGCATCGCGCCACCGGATTCCGGTCACCCTCAGTTCAACAAGCACGCCGATGACATTGACTACCAGATTGAGTCGGATTACTCGGGCTTGATCGCGCCCGGCTTGCCGAACACGGTAATCGCTCTCGCTGAGAAATTCGGAAGGCTCATGAATTACGGCGACGGAGTTTATGGCGGGCAGTTCGTCGGAGGGATGTATGCCGAGGCGTTTTTCGAGAGCGACCCGGTGAAGCTCGTCGAGGCGGCGCTCAAGTGCATTCCTGAGAAAAGCCAGTACGCCGAGACGATTCGCGACCTCCTCCGCTGGTATAAGGAAAATCCTGACGACTGGGAAAAGACGTGGGACCTTCTCAACAAGAAGTACCACCTCAATCCCAACTACCGGAAATTCTCGTGCAGCGGCCCGAAAGGCGATTTCAATATAGACGCCAAACTCAACGGCGCGTACATCGTCATGGGGTTGCTTTATGGGAAGCGCGACCCCGACCAGACAATCATCATCTCCACTCGGTGCGGGCAGGATTCCGACTGCAACCCGTCGAGTGCCGGCGGAGTGCTTTTCACGACGATCGGTTTCTCAAAGCTCCCCGACCGATTCAAGTCAGCGTTGAACCCCGAGGGTGTATTCAGCCACACGGCGTACAACTTCCCGCGACTGGTTGAAGTTTGCGAAAAGCTTGTTCGCCAGGCAGTTGACCGAGCGGGCGGCAAAATTGAAAAGGACGCGAGCGGCGAGGAAGTCTTTGTCATTTCTGTTGAGGCCCCGAAACCTGGTAAGCTCGAGCAGTGTTGGGAGCCTGGCCCAATCGCCAACAGCCGCTTCACCGAAGAGGAGATGAAGCAAATCACGAAGCGCGAAGCGAAGTAGCGTGTGCGAGGTCGGGGGCAGTGCCCTCACCCTGCACCGTCGGCGCGCAGCGGGGCGGGCAAAGCGTGAGCCTCCAAAGCAGGAGAAGAGTTCCCGCACTCCGTCTATGAAAGCGGCTGTCAAGGGCACTGTGCAGGGGGGTATCGCTATGGTGTGTTGGCGGGGTCTGGAAGTGGGCACGCGCTGCCAGACGACTCCCGTGCTCGCCGGGCCTGATGGAGTCGCGCGAGCGTCCCGCCGGAAACCTCGAGGTCTTAAAAGTAATCCATCGCCTGAATCTTCTTCAGCTCTATCTCTTCTCGATGTTCGAGGCGGATGAAGCTCTCAAAGAACTCCCTGACCTCCTCGTCCAGTGGCTGCTGAACAACCTGCCGATAAAGCCTGACCAGGCATTCGCTGAACGTCACCGCGGTTTCCAGGACGCTTGCCGCCGTCGTGGCCGGAGGCAGTTCTATCCGCTCGAAGCACCGACAGTCCGCCCCCTGCGGCTCATAGCGCAGCGGCGCGGAACACATTCGCTGAACGTGTTCCGAAGGAAGGCAGCCGAGGGCCCACGCGACCCTTGCCCGGTGTCGGCTCATGTAATCCGCCAGCAATCGGACACCGTCAAGACTCGTCTGCTGCGATAGTCTCGAGTAAAAGTCCGCGATGGCTTGCTCGAAGTCTCTTGCATGCCTGAGCACGTCCTCAACTGTAACAACCGCCATTCTCCTGCCCTCCTCAAAATTTATCGTAATAGATGTCTCGCGGCTGCAAGCCCTTCTCCTTCAGAACCTCCGTGACCGCCTCAATCATCGGGGCAGGCCCGCATAAGAACGCCTGACGATTCACCCCCGGCTTCAAATACTTGTCAACGGAAAGATGGATAAATCCTCTCTCCCCGCGCCATTCCTCTCCCGGCCTCGGTTCGGAAAGGGCGTAAACAACCCGAAAGCTCGGGTGTCGGTGGGCCATCTCTTCAAACTCCTCGAGGTAGAAGACGTCCTCCGTTGTCCGGCACCCGAAAAACAGCCAGCACGGCCGGTCCGGCCAGCGTCTGTACAAAGAATAGACAATGTTCTTCATCGGCGCCAGTCCGCATCCGCCTCCGACGCAGACGACCTCCTTCTCGGGATCCTCACTCAGCCGGAATTCCCCAAACGGCCCCGTGAACGTTATCGTGTCGCCGACTCGCACGTTATGCAGGTACGTTGAGCCGAGACCACCGGGCACCAGCCGCACCACCAGCTCAACAACGTTCGGCTCATAGGCCGGCGAGCTGATCGAGTACGCCCGGAAGACTGGCTCGCCCACGGAAGGAACCTGAACCTGAACGTACTGCCCGGGGCGGTGCGGTATGTCCGGCGGGTCAATGAGGGCGACCTTGATTTCCTTGATGTCGTGCGTGAGGTATCGCGTGCCTTCCACCTTCGCCGTGAAAAGCCTCACCTCCAGGAGTTCTTCAGGAATCTCTATTCGGATGTCTTCTCGCAATTTCACCTGGCAGGCGAGCCTCACACCTCGTCGGATTTCCTGCCTTGTCAGGAGTGGCGTCTCCGTCGGAAGAACTGTCCCGCCACCCGCGAGGACCGTAACCTTGCAGTATCCGCACGAACCCCTTCCCCCGCACGCTGATGGGATGAATATTTGCTCGGCATTCAGCGCTGAAAGGACCGTCTGGCCGCCCTGCACCTCAAGCTCGCGCTGCCCTCCGTTGATGTCTATCTTGCAGACACCATATCTGACCAGGACGCGCTCCGCCACGACCAGCACGACAGCCAGCCCAACCAGAATGCCCACGAACGCAAGTATCGGAGACAAAAAGACCATACGCCGCCTATTGAATGGCCACCATTCCGGCAAATCCTAAAAACGCCATCGCCATCACGCCCGTGATAATCATCACAATCGCCACGCCCTGCAACGGCCGCGGAACGTTGCTGTACCCCATCTTCTGTCTCAGCCCGGCCATAAGTACAATTGCCAGCGCCCAGCCCACACCCGCCCCAAACCCATAGCCTGTTGCCTGAGCGAAGTTGTAATTCCGGACCAGCATGAACAGGCATGCTCCGAGAATCGCGCAGTTCACCGTTATCAGCGGAAGGAAAATCCCAAGGGAGTAATAGAGTTTCGGGGTGAACCGCTCGACGAACATTTCCACGAATTGCACGAACGCGGCAATCACTGCAATGAACACAATCAGCGCCATGTGCTGAATCCCCAGAGGGACCAGCAGATCGTAATAGATGGCGTAGTTCAGCGGCGTCGTGCAGGTCATGACGAAGACAACCGCCATTCCGAGTCCGATTGCGCTGTCCATCTGCCGCGAGCACACCAGAAACGAGCACATTCCCAAGAAATTCGACAGCAAGATGTTGTTCGTGAAAATGGCCGCGATGACTATCAGCAAAGCCGACGGCTCGTTCATGGTTTTGGCTCCTTTCGGACGGATTTGGCCGCATTGAACAGCGCTATGAGGAAACCGAGCGCAAAGAATGCCCCCGGCGCAAGGATGACCAACTGGTTGGGTGTGTACCATTCCGATAAAAGAACCGGCTGACCGAAAAGCTCTCCCTTCCCCAAAAGCTCTCGGAAAAATCCGATGATTGCCAGCACAATCGCGTACCCAAGCCCGTTGGCTGCCCCGTCTATCACGGAAAGAAGGGGCCTGTTCTGGAGAGCGAAGGCCTCCGCTCGCCCCATCACAATACAGTTCGTGATGATCAGCCCGACGTATGGCCCGAGCTGTTTCGACATGTCCCAGTAAAAGGCTCTCAGGAACTGGTCGAAGACAATGACGAACGTCGCAATGATGCATACTTCCGCGATCATCCGGATGCGACGCGGGGTGGCGTTTCGAAGCAATGAAACAAAAAGATTTGACCCGGCGGTGACGAAAATGAGCGCTGCCCCCATCACAAGCGAATTCTCCAATCGGCTTGTTACCGCCAGCGTCGAGCAAATGCCGAGGACCTGTACCGAGATGGGGTTATTCGCCCATAGCCCATCCTTGAGCGTTCGCACGCCCTTTCCTCCTCCCGGCGTCCCGGCAAGGCAGGATTGACACTCGATTGGTGCTTTATTTGCCATTCGTTCCGCGCTCTTGAACAATCCTCTTGATGGTCGAGTTCAGAATCGCCTCGACTTTCTGAGAAGTCATGGTGGCGCCGGTAATTCCATCAACCTCATTTAGCGCCTTTGCCCCGCCTCCCCGCAGAATCCGAATCCCTGGTCTGCCCTGTGCGTCCTTTATGGACTTCCCTTTGAACTGATTCCTGAACCACTCTGACTCGATTTCGCCGCCCAGTCCGGGCGTTTCCTCGTGCTTGTAGAAAGTGATTCCGCGAATCGTCTCATAGTCAGGCTTCAGGGAGAGAAAACCTTTGATAGGCCCCCAAACCCCCGGCCCATCAAAGGGCACCGCCAGAGCCTGAACCCGTCGCTCGGCGTCCGGGTCAATGTACAGATAGAAATTCGCGTTTCCGCGCTTCTCGATGCGAACGTTCTTTTCAAAGACCCTCAGAAGGTCTCGCGATGACGCTTTCTCCTCAAAGGGAATTCCCAGGACACGGAGGATGTTGCGTTTCTCTTCGGCCTCGGCGTTTGCTTCCTGGTACGGCGCCGTGAGCCTGCTCGCTCCGGTGAGCAGAAGTGCGCAAACCGCCCCCAGAATCGCAGAATAAACAACCGTGTAGGCGCTACCTTTCATCCTTTAACCTCCGCAGCCGAAACCGAAAAGCAACCTCATCCAGCACAGGCGCGGCGATGTTCCCTAAGAGTATCGCGAACATCACTCCCTCGACGTAGCCGGTGAGGTTTCGCATGAGGAGCGTCGCCACGCCGATGATAATGGCGCAGGCCCATTTCCCACCGTTCGTGATTGGGCTGGTCACCGGGTCCGTCGCCATGAAAAACGCCCCGAACAGCAGCCCGCCAGCGCACAGATGCCATCCCACCGGCCCAAACTTACCCGGCTCGACAAGATGCAGCACCTCTCCTGACAACGCAAACGACCCCAGCGTCCCGACCACCGTCCGCCAGTTCGCCACCCGCGTCAGAACGAGAAACGTCCCGCCAAGAAGAATCGCAAAGGCCGATGTCTCTCCCGCGCTCCCCGGCACGTTCCCCCAGAAAAGGTCGCTCAGTGGAACGAGCGTCCCTTGCTTCGCTAACGCTAAAGGCGTTGCCGACGTGATGGCATCCACGCTTGAAGCGCCGATGTACTGCCCCAACCGCCCGACGAGGCCCGTCCCTGGCTCAATCCAGTTCGACGACATCGCCGCCGGATACCCGATTGCCAGAAAGCACCGCCCAACGAGCGCCGGGTTGAAGAGATTCCGTCCTGTGCCGCCAAATATCTCCTTTCCCACAATCACGCCGAACGCGATACCGACAGCCACCATCCACAACGGAAGCCCCGGCGGCAAAATCAGCGGGAAAATCAGGCCCGTTACCAAAAATCCTTCGTTAATCTCTTCCTTCCTCACGATGGCAAAAAACACTTCGATCGCCCCGCCGACCACGTAAGAAACGACTGCCATCGCCATAACCCGCCAGCTGAAAAAGTACACTGCCGCAAACGCGCATGGCAGAAGCGCGGCAACTACAGTGGCCATGTACCGCTTTACGTCGAGCGCATCACGGACGTGGGGGGCATCCGCCGTCGAGACACCCGACGAGAAAAAGAAATTCTCGATTGCGTTGAAAAGCGGCTTTAGAACACCAAATCTGCCGCCCTCTTCGAATTGGGGGCGCGCCCGTTCAAACAAACGAAGCAGCCGCCTCATCTCTCCGCCTCCCGGCCCGCCGCGACCTCCTCCAGCTCTCGCCGAATCCTCTCCTTCGCCTCAGAGAATTGCTTGACAAGCTCGATCTTCGACGGGCACACAAGCGAACACAGCCCGCATTCGACGCACAGGTCCACGCGCGCCCTCTCTGCCTCCTCGAGCGCGCCCTGATAAAGGTACTTGTGAATCAGGTGGGGCATAATGCCAGCCGGGCACACTTCTTCGCAGAAATTGCACGAGATGCATGCTCGTCGTTCACCACGCAGCCCCGTCGTGAGACGCTCGGCGAATGGCCGCCGGAGCGAACCGGGAAAGCACCGGCTATACGACCGCCGACTCCACCCCGGGCGCGCGAATCCTAAAAATTCCCTCTCGGTCTCGTCCGGAAGAACCGTTAGCCCGGAGCACTCGACGTCCAGCCCAAGCTGCTCTTCCCCGATGATCTCGCCCGTGAGCGCTCCGCCGTTGACCACCCTGACTCGTCCCGTGGACAAACGCGAACCAAGGATCGCCTTGAGAGGATAGCCGGGGATTGCCTTAATGTGGGTTGGTGACTCAACCGCTGGCCCGCCGACTGAAACAACTCTGCTCGTGCATGGCAGAGAATGCGTCAGCGCACGGTCTATCGCCAGAGCCCCTTCCGTCCGCAGCGCCCACACCGGCCCGTTCGGTCCGCTGACCGAAGGCTCCATGGGGGACGAGCTTTGAGCGTCCTTTTTGGGTGCGGACTCCTTCATCAATCCCAGACCCCGCGCCAGAATCGTGAAATCGTCGTAAGGATAGCGCAGCGGGACCTCCACCAGCTTTATCCATGCATACCCGCGAAGCATCTCCCGCACGTGCCTGGCAAACGCCGACTCAGTGTCCGGCATAACGAGATACATCGGCTGATACTCCAGGAGAGACTGCAGATGCTCCAGCCCCCTAACGAAAATCGGGAGTTGCTCATAGAGCTGCACGTCCCCTCTGGCGACAAAAGGCTCAAGCCGAACACTTGAGACAATAACTGCGCGCGGCGTCCCAAATGGGTCGGGCAGCTCACCGGTCTGCGCATCGCACACGAACTGCCACGCCCCAAGCTCCAGGAGTTGGCCTCGCTTCTCGTCGGCAGACCGCACCTCCGTTGAAACATGCGGGGCTTCCGCGTCCGAAGGGCGCGGTTCCTCCGGCGCCATGCCGATGTCTTCCAGGATGAGATGCTCTGCGACAGCCCCGAGCCGAGCTGTCCCCGCCCTCGGCGCCAGCAGTGGCAGCAAGTGGTTCGCCGGGTCCCTCGCAAGGACCTGACCGGCGATTACCCATTCTCCGTCTCTCACGCAGTTTTCCGAGAAGTTGAACCGCTTGCTTCTGAGTGGCAAGTAAAGCATGCGCGGTTCAGGAAGCGACTCCATCTCCCTGCCTGGCTTTCCCTTCAGCAAAATGTTGTACCCACCTCTCAGCTTCATCTGTCGTCCTTCGACAACGACGCCAGGTCACTGAACATCCTCTTCGAGAATTTGACTTGCCGCGGCCCGGCTCCACACATGCTCCTGTACTATATCACACGCCCGCTCCAATGTCCCCTCGCCCGGCGCGAAAAGGTCCGGTTGAAGGGTACCATTCGCTCGTGTAGAATCCTGACAGGCAAATAATGGTGAGGGCGGCTCGAGTGTTCGGAGCGAAGGTCGCCCGTCGGACAATCGCAGAAGGAGAATTCGTATGAGTCACAGAATGACGCGTAGGGAGTTCCTTGCGGCTACAACGCTTGCGGGCGCCGGGTTTTGGGCGGCACCGCGAACCATCTGGACACAACTGAAATCACCTAACGAGAAACTCAACATCGCCGGCATCGGCGTCGGAGGACGCGGAGCTGACGACATCGCTGGTGTCAGCAGTGAAAACGTCGTTGCTCTCTGTGACGTTGACGAGCAGCGTGCCGCGCAGACCGTCAAGCGCTTTCCAAAGGCAAAAAGACACGTTGACTTCCGAAAAATGCTCGAGAAGGAAAAGGAGATAGACGCCGTTGTCATCGCCACTCCGGATCACACCCACGCGCCTGCTGCGATGATGGCCATGAAGCTCGGCAAGCACGTCTATTGCGAGAAGCCGCTGACTCACTCGGTTTACGAAGCCCGGCTCATGACCAGGACAGCGGCCGAACGCAAGGTCGCCACGCAGATGGGCATTCAAGGCCACTCGTACAATGGTCATCGCCGCGCCGTCGAGCTTCTCCATGCTGGAGCCATCGGAGCCGTCCGCGAGGTGCACGCCTGGTCTGACAGGCCCATCTGGCCCCAGGGCATTGACCGCCCGACCGATACCCCGCCCGTGCCGAAGGACCTCAACTGGGACCTCTGGCTCGGCCCAGCCCCCTCGCGGCCCTATCATCCGTGCTATGTCCCTTTCAATTGGCGCGGCTGGTGGGATTTCGGCACCGGGGCGATCGGTGACATGGGCATCCACAACATGGATATCGTGTTCTGGGGTCTGAAGCTCGGCGCGCCAACCAGCGTCGAGGCGGAGGTCTCCGACGTTCATGTTGAGACCGCCCCCAAATGGTCCATTCTCCGCTTTGAGTTCCCCGCGCGCGGTCGTCTGCCGGCTGTAAGACTTACATGGTACGACGGGGGAAAGAAACCTCCTAAGGAGCTTGCTAACGGTCAGGACGTCCCGGACAATGGCGCCCTCCTCATCGGCGAAAAAGGCAAAATGCTCGCCCCAGATTGGCACGCCGACCAGTTCAAGCTTCTGCCGGAATCGCACTTCCGCAACTTCAAAGGCCCGGAGCCGACGATCCCTCGCTCGCCGGGCCACCACGAGGAGTGGATTCTCGCCTGCAAGGGAGGTCTGCCCGCCATGGCCGACTTCTCTTATTCAGGCCCCATTACCGAGGCGGTTCTCCTCGGCAACATCGCCATCCGCGCAGGAAAGAAAATCGAGTGGGATGCAGAAAACCTCAAAGTGACCAACTGCCCCGAAGCGAATCAGTTTATCCGGCGGCAATACAGAGAGGGGTGGAAACTGTAGCCATTGGGATGAGGCCTCGTCGGGCGATGAGTGGCCGCACGGCCCTACACGTTCCGGACCATCGGTCAAAGCCGATGACAAAAGAGTCGGCTTTCCTTTCAGCGTCGCCGCGCGCCGTGAGGACGAAATTGCATAACTGGAACTGGCTCATTCTCCAAGGCGCCGCAGGGTGAAGTTCCGGAGCGCGCCCCTCGTGTTCCACGTTGCCACGCCAAAAGGCTTGAGAGGATTTTGCACGTCCCATACAGTGAACGTGTGCCCTTTCCTCACTTGACTGATCACCCTCTGCCCGTCTATCCAGGCCTCGATCTTCTCTTTCGTCACTTGCAGCCGAATCTGATACCACTTTTTCGTCTCAAAGCTCATCCCGCGCGTCGTGCTGTTTTCCGAAGCATTCAGGTCGTCCACATTTGACAGCCCGACCACCATCCCGCCCCATCCGCCTACGATCAGCGTGCACCACCATTTCTCGACGGGAAAAGTCATCCCGCAGAAAAAGTCGTAGCCGCTCACACGCATTGCCTCGAGGTTCACCTCGTAATTTTCCGTCGGGAAATCCCCCGCCCACGCGATCCCCGTCATCGGCTGTCCCTCTTGCAGCACAATCTTCCCGTCTTCGACGTGCACCTTCCCGTGTCCTGCGAAATCCCACGTTTCCGCTATTCTCCAACCCGTCAGGTCTTTCCCGTTGAACAGCGAGACGACCTTTTCGTCGAGCGCCTTAATGCGAATGTCCTTGAACTCGACGAGCATCGGCGGACCGGTGTGTATCTGCAACGCAAGGACCCCTGAAAGGGCGCGGCCCTTCTCATCCTCGTCGGTCAGTTCCGAAAACACCACTCCGTTTATCTTCTGAGCCATGTGGCTGCCGCGAGCAACGACAGCCAGCTCGTTCCAATCTTTCTCCTTGTACACACTCTGTATTTTCTCAAGGTCTCCGACCGACCCGACAGCCTTTATCTCACCTTTCTCATTTATGGCCACACTCTCTCCGGGTCTCGCCAGAAACCCTCGTCCCCCCTCGTCGTAGAAAAGCCCCATCTGCGCTCTGCTCGGGACGACCTCCGCCTGATACCCTGTAACGCGCCACTCCCCCTGGTCTTTGCTCCTTACCTGAACCCCGGAATTCCCGCTTGAGATTCGGAACGAAAGCCGCAGTTCAAAATCGCGCAGTGTCCCACCCCGCCAGATGAGAAACGTGTTGCGCAATGCCAGTTTCTCCGGCGTCGTCTCGCCGCGAATCACTCCGTCTCTGACCGACCACAACCTCGGGTCGCCGTCCCAGCCACTCAAATCCTTGCCGTTGAAGATGCGCGTGAACCCCTCCTCTGCCTCCTCCGCTTCGGAGAGCGGCATCAGAATAGCAGCGACGACCATTGCCACGAATGAAAGCACCAACCTTTTAGGCACCATTGTTTCAGCCCCTTAATTAGTCGGTTAAACTCGACAGCGCCACAGCGCGCCCTTCCGAGACGAAGCCAACTGCATCGCGTTCGCGCCGCCGGCGCGGCAATATCTCAACCGCAGAAAAGCTCGTCTGGTCCATAGCTAAAACCAGCGTTTCCGCACGAAGATTACGACCGCAATAGCGGAGGGAATAAGGGACGCGAGCATGGTGATAAGAAATGCGGACGGCGAGCTTTGGAACGGCAATTTGACGTTCATCCCGTAAAAGCTCGCCACCAGCGTCGGAAGCATTAGAATAATGGTGACGGATGTCAGGAATTTAATCACGGTGCTGAGGTTATTTGAGATGACGGAGGCAAAGGCATCCATCATGCCGCTCAGAATGTTGCTATAGATGTCAGCCATCTGAATGGCTTGTCTGTTGTCAATAATAACGTCCTCAAGTAGCTCCTGGTCCTCGGGCGACATTTTGAGCAATTGCGTCTTCTGAACCCGTTCCATGACGAGGTCGTTAGAACGCAGCGCAGTGGTAAAATAGACCAACCCTTTCTCGAGGTCGAGCAAGCCTATCAGCGCCTCGTTCCGGAGGGATTTGCGCACTTGGGCCTCAAGGTTCGTCGTTTTCTTGTTGATTTCCTTGAGGTGACTCAGGTAAAGGAGGGACGTCATTCGAAAGACGTGCAGAATGAAGCGAGTCCGTCTCAATGTGGAGAAGTTTCTGGCCTTGCCGCTGGCGAAAGGCTCAAGCACGCTCTCCTTCTGCGTCGAGACCGTGATGACGCGGTCCGGGGAAAGGATGACCCCTAAAGGCGATGTCGTGTGCTGAACCTGGAAGCTTGAATCAAATCGTGGAGTCCGAATAACGATCAGCATGTGCGGGTCGTCAACGTCCACGCGCGGCGTCTCGTCGGCGTCCAGGGGGTCGGTCAAGAAGCTCAGGGGAACGCCGCAGTCACGGCTGACGCTTGCTGCCTCGTCCATCGTCGGCTGGACGAGGTTGATCCAGCAATCCGCCTCTGGCGCGGGTAGTACAGTGAGCGCTTCTCCGCAGGTTTTCAATATGGTAAGCACGTGCTGAGCCTATCTTGACTGCGTGTTGATGCATGGAGCATTATGTCCGTCAAACGCATGCGGCGCCGGCGGATTCTACTAACAACTTATCATATCGCCGGACAACTGGTTGTCAAGTAAGTTTTCTGGCGTGGCTCTGGAGGAAGCGCTTCTGGCGTCCCATTGTCTCTGTCGGACTCTGATGGGTAAGCCCGTCAGCGGGAAAAAACTACAGTAGCGAAGCTCTCAGGAGAACTCTTATGAGCAAGGCAATTGCAGTTGTGGCGACTCTCGATACAAAGGGAATCGAGGCGGAGTTCGTCAAGGAACGAATTGAGGCAGCCGGGCTTTCAGCCATCGTGATTGACGCAGGGGTGCTTGGTGAACCGTTCTTTCAGGCCGATGTTCCGAGGGAGGCTGTCGCAGAAGCTGCTGGAACAAACCTCCCTCGCCTTCTTTCCGAAAAAGACCGCGGAAAAAGCGTCACCGCCATGGCAGAAGGCGCAGCAAAGGTCGTCCAGGGGCTTTTCGACGCCGGAAAAATCCATGGCATAATCTCCATCGGCGGGTCTGCCGGCACGACCATCGGCACCTCCGCCATGCGGACCCTTCCCGTCGGCTTCCCGAAAGTCATGGTCTCCACTCTCGCTTCTGGAGACACCCGCCCTTACGTCGGGACAAAGGACATCACCATGATGTATTCGGTGGTGGACATTGCGGGCCTCAACCGTCTCTCTCGCCGGATTCTGGCGAACGCTGCGTCCGCGGTGTGCGCAATGGCTCGGGCCGAGCTCCCAGCCGCAGCCGAGGAGAGACCCCTCATCGCCGCCACGATGTTCGGCGTTACGACCCCCTGCGTGACCAAAGCACGCGAAATCCTCGAAAACAACGGCTTCGAAGTCCTTGTCTTTCATGCCACCGGAACCGGAGGACGTGCCATGGAGGACCTCATCGAGAGCGGCTTCATCTCCGGCGTTCTTGACATCACAACTACCGAATGGGCGGACGAGCTCGTTGGAGGCGTCCTTTCCGCCGGCCCGCACAGGCTCGAGGCGGCGGCAAAAAGAGGCATTCCGCAGGTAGTCGCGCCAGGCGCTCTCGACATGGTGAACTTCGGCCCGCCGGAGACCGTTCCGGAGAAATTCCGAGGCCGAAAGTTTTATCAGCACAACCCCACCGTCACCCTCATGCGAACGACGAAGGGAGAGAACGCTCAACTCGGCCGCATCATCGCCGAAAAACTGAACGCCGCCAAAGGGCCGACGACCTTCCTCTTCCCGAAGAAAGGCGTCTCCGCCATTGACCGGGAGGGCCAGCCCTTTTTCGACCGGGAGGCAGACGAAGCTTTCCTCTCCTCCCTGAAATTGGCTCTCAAGCCGCCCGTCGAGCTCGTCGAGATGGACAACCACATCAATGATGAGGAGTTTGCCGTCGCTGCTGCTCGCTCCCTGGTCGCAAAACTGAAATCGGTCTGACGGGTACGCAATCTCCGCGACTCGGTGCTCTCCTTCATGAATTCCGTGACGTATTGTCGGAGAGAATCAGCAGTGTTTTCTCGCCAAGACGCTAAGATGCCACGCATCTTCTCTTTTTGATTCTTAGCGCCCCCTCGCGTCTCGGCGGCTTTGCGAGAGACCTTGTTCGCCACCGAAGTGGGGCTGATGGTCTAAGAGACAACTGCTCCGTTTCCCATACGTCGTCGCACTTGTGAAAACATGGAATCAGTCCTCGAGGCGCGCCGAGTAACAAAGGAAGGCGGTGCCCCACCAGAGAGGCACTTTGCTATTTCCTGGCGCTGGGAGATTCCTTCAAGCTCATGCCTACTCGGTAGGCAATCCTGTGGGCCATATTGATGTCGGGCAGCAGTCGGGCGGCCTTCCGGGCCTTTACCTGAATCCGCATCGCCGCTGGGGTCAATTGTTCGACCGTGACGGTCACTTTCGATTTCGGAACATACGCCTGAATCTTTCCGACTTCCTTGTCCTTCATCTCGATTGCCCCGGCGCTCTCTAAAACCTCCACGCACGCATTCCAGACGTCGTCGTAGCTCCGGTCGAACTCCGTCTGGACGGTGTCTTCGCTTATTGCCAGCCCTCCGACCACCCCTCCGCCAACCAGCGCCAGCGGTATGAGGGCGCACCCGCAGACGAGGCAGATAATCCCGATGCAGATACTGAGTGACAAAATCCTGCGCATCTTTCTCTCCTTCATTCCCATCTTTTTTTTGTGGCCCCGTTGGACCGATCAACGTCGTGACCACCTTTTCTACGAACGAATTCGCCTGATTGTACTACAAGGTCCGCCTGAGGTAAAAAGTTTGCCATGACCGCCGTCCCCTTATGTCCGCTGCCGTTCTTCGCGCCAGGCTGGACGACTATTCCTGTTGACCCTCAGGTCATTTTTTCATATTTTCAATCCGGTTGAAACACCGGAAAGGGAGGTCGCACATGAAAAAGCAGGCACTGGGCAAAGGTCTCGACGCCCTGATTCCCGAAGATGTCGTGCCAAAGCCTCCTTCGCCCCCTGGCCTGGTGAGCATTCGCATATCAGAGATAAAGAAAAGCCCGCTTCAGCCCCGCACCACATTTGACCGCGAGAGGCTTTCGGAGCTCGCTGCGTCTATCGCCCAGAGGGGAATCATCCAGCCCATCGTTGTTCGCGCTGTCGAAGGAGGGTACGAGGTCATCGCCGGCGAGCGTCGCCTCCGCGCAGCAGAGATGGCCGGGCGGCGTGTCATCCCGGCGATAGTCGTCGAGGCGGGAGATGCGGAAGCAATCCAGATTGGCCTGATCGAGAACATCCAGAGGGACGACCTCAACCCCCTCGACCGCGCCTCCGCGCTGAACCGCCTGATGGAGGAGTTCTCCTTCAGCCAGCAGGAGGTCGCCACCAGAATCGGCAAAGACCGAGCCAGCGTCGCCAACTACGTCAGGATTCTTTCCTTACCCGATGATGTGAAGGAATTGATCCGCGAGGAGAAGCTGAGCTTCGGTCATGCCCGCGCCCTTCTTGCTCTGGAAAACACCGCCGAGCAGCGGGTCGTCGCGAAAGAAGTCGTCGCCAGAGGCTTGTCCGTCCGCCAATGCGAAAAAGCCATCGCCAGGAGAAAGGCTCCTCCGCGTCCTCGGCCGACCTTCGCGGGCGATGAACACACCAGAGCCGTCGAGGAGCAAATGCAGAAATTCCTCGGGACCAAGGTCAGGATAGTCCGCGGGAGAAAAACCGGCAGGATTGAGATAGATTTCTATTCCGACCAGGACTTCAACAGAATCCTCGACCTCCTCAACATTCGGATTGTGAGTTAATGGGCGTCGAGCAGGGGATGACCGTTCGTCGGCCTTAGGGCGGGGAGCCGATCCACCTGAGCGGGATGGAGAGTGGCACGGTAAGCCCTGCTGTCCGGCCAGGCTATCACCCTGAAACCTCTTCCCATTTTTCGCGGGGCTGTGCCATAATACGGAGCTTTTTTCGGGCTGAGCCGCGCAGAAGCGATGTCGTCCGGCGTTTCCGCCGGGGTGAAGGATGGTTAAAGAAGCGTTAGGAAGAATTCAGCAGGCAGAAGAGAACGCTCGCGCAATGGTCGAGGAGGCGAGAAAAGCCGTCGCCGCGGACCTCCTCCGAGCCAGGAAGGAGGTGGAAGAAATCGTCACAAAAGCGCAGGCGGAAGGCCGCGAGCGCGCCAAAGCCCTTCTTGCTGACTCGCGCAACGAAAACGAGAAACTCGTCCAGGAAATCCGCGAAAAAACCGGGAAAGAGAAGGAAAACCTTCGAACAAAGGCTGAGAAGAATAAGGCCAAGGCAGTTCAGGCCATCAAGCAAAAATTCGCGTCTCAATGGCAGTAGCAAGGCTCAAAAAAATCCAAATCCTCGGGCATGACTCCGAGCGCGACCGCGTTCTTGAGTTCCTGCAACATCAAGGGCAGGTGGAGGTCGTTGACCTCAAGGACAAGAGCGATGAATACAAGGACTTCTCGTTTGGGCGACAGATCGCCCGTTATGAGCCGGTCAAAGAAGCCGTCGAGAAGCTTTCCTGGCTGATGAACTTTCTTGAAAACCTTTCCGGGAAAAAGAGGTCTCGCCTCGCCGCCAAGCCCGTATTCCGTCGGAAGGAAGTGCTTGAAATAGTCAGCGGCTTTGACTACCCAACTCTGTACAACCACAGCCGCAAAATCGAGTCCGCACTCAGGGACATCGAAAAGAAAAAGCTCGAGCACGAAGGCAGAAGAAAGGAACTTCTCCCATGGATTCGTCTGGATGTTCGTCTCAACCAGCTTGGCGAAACCCGGTTCACAAATAGCGTCTTAGGCTCGGTCGGCCAGAAAGCTTTCCCCGCCCTCAAGGAGTCGGTCGCCTCCTTTCCGGAGGTGCACATGGAAGTCGTGGACCAGGACAAGGCCACAGTCTATTTTTCCATCACGTACCTCAGGGCTTTTGAGGAGCAGGTCGCCGAGCTTCTGAGGGAGCACGACGTTTCGCTTCACCATCTCCCGCGCCATCCGGCTCGCGTCGAGGAAGTCCTGAATCATATATCCGCCGACGACAGGAAACTGGAATCCGAGCGGCAGGCGCTGCGCGATAAGGCGGTCACAATGCTTTCGGAGGAGACGAAGGTCGCTGCCCTCCTGGACTACTTCTCGAACATGGAAAAGAAAGAGGGAACGAAGGAGCGGCTCCTCTACAGCCGGGAGAGCTTCTTCCTCGAGGGCTGGATAAGGCAAAGCGACGCCCCCGCCGCCCAGAAAAGAATGGAAAAGCTCTTCGATTCCGTCGAGGTTTACGTTTCCGCCCCCTCACCGGACGATGTTCCGCCAACCGTCCTTGAAAACAAAAACGTTGTCCGCCCGTTTGAATTCCTGACGCGCGTTTACGGTTATCCGGGGTACCAGGGCGTTGACCCGACGCCGTTTCTTGCTCCATTTTTCTTTGTCTTTTTTGGATTTTGCCTGGGTGATGCTGTGTACGGTTTGGTGCTTGTTCTGGTTTCGCTGTTCGCTCTCAAGAAGCTCAAGATGGGGTGGCAGGGAACGCGGTTTTTCCGGCTCATGCGCTATTGCGGGCTATCAACGATAGTCGTCGGGGCGCTGACCGGCAGTTGGATGGGCAATCTGCTCGGTATCCCCGCGATCCTCCTCGATCCTCAAAAGGAACCGACGCGTCTCCTCAACATCGCTCTCGTTCTGGGCATCGTCCAGATATGGACCGGGTACGCTGTAGCTGCCTACGGGAGCCTTCGCCTGAGAAAGTACAAGGACGCTCTCTTGGACCAGCTGCCCATATTCGTTCTCCTGGCGGGATTGACAGGCGCCGGTCTTATCTTCCTGAAAACCCTGTCGGCAAAACCAACCAACGTCAAGCTCTGCCTCACTCTGATAGGCGCGGGGGCTTTGGTTATCCTTGCGGCGCATGGAAGAAGCCAGCGCTCCCTCGCCGGGAAGTTGGGCTTCGGCGTCCTCAGCTTTTACTGGGCGGCGTCGGGGTACTTAAGCGACGTCCTCTCCTATTCTCGACTCTGGGCTTTGGGGTTAGTGACCGGGGCTATGGCTTCGACGGTCAACCTCATCGCCTCGACTGTTCGCAAGAGCGTGCCCCTGGTGGGCGTCGTCCTGGCAGTCACCATTCTCGCCGCAGGGCATATTTTTACCCTTCTAATTAACGTGCTGGGTGCCTTCGTTCATTCCATGAGGCTTCAATTTGTTGAGTTCTTTTCCAAGTTTTTCAGCACTTCGGGCAGGCCATTCCGGCCGTTGTCAATCGAGAATAAATTCACGGTTATCGAGGAATAAACAGGAGGTGAGACATGGAATTGGGCCTAATTTTGGCGATAGTCGGCGCGGCCATCGTGATGACGATCTCGGGAACCGGTTCGGCTATTGGAGTGGGGCTGGCAGGGCGGGCGGCAGCCGGAGTGCTCAGCGAGGACCCCGAGAAGTTCGGGCGATTGATTCCTTTAATTGCCATTCCCGGGACTCAGGGCTTCTATGGGTTTCTGGTTGGTGTTCTGGCGATGGCGAAGGTGGCGGTGGCAAAAACCGTGGCCGCCCAGACGGGGTGGCAGATTCTCGGCATTACCGCCGCAGTGAGCATTGTCGAGTGCATTTCAGCCATTCACCAGGGGATGGTCTCTGTCTCTTCCATTGGTATGCTCGCTAAAAAACCGGACGAATTCGCAAAGGCAATGGTCCTCCCAGTGTTCGTCGAGATATACGCGGTTCTCGGCCTGGTAACTGGTTTCTTGCTCCTTAACGCGGTGAAGGTCTGAAAATGGCGCTCGAAGGCATCCTCGAGAAAATCAACAGGAACGCCCGGGAGGAAACAGGGGCGATTGAGGAGGAAGGTCGCCTCAAGCGCCAGGAAATCGTCGCCAGAGCCGAGTCCCAGGCTAAGGAAATCGGCGAAAGAATCCTCAACGAGGCATCCCGTAAAGTCGAGCTTGACAGACGCCAGTCCACCGTCTCTGCGGAGCTGGAGCATCGCAAGGAAATCCTCACGGAAAAGCAGAAGCTCTTAGAAGATTGTTTCCAGGCGGCGCTCGAGGAGCTTGTCAGTCTTCCTGCGGCGGAATATCAATCCCTCATCCGAAGGATGCTCCTGAATCTCGCCACAACCGGCGACGAGCGCGTCTTAGTCTCGCCCCAGGATGAGAAGAAAATTGACCAGAGCTTTATTGAGCAAGTGAACGAAGAGTTGAAGAAAACAGGCAGGCACGGACGCCTCAGGCTCGACGGCACATCCCCCGATGTACGTGGCGGTTTCATCTTGCGCACCGAGGACGTGGAAGTGGACTGCTCGTTCGGAACGCTCCTCCGTCAGCTCAGAGAGGAATCGCAGTCGCAAGTTGCAGCAATCCTGTTCGGAGATAAAAAATGAAGGAGTGGAGAGAGGCGAGAACCCCCGGTTCCGACACGCGCTACACCTACGCCGTCGGGCGCATCAGAGCCCTCGAGGCGCGGTTGATTTCTCTGGCGGAAATGGAGCGGCTGCTCGAGGAGGAGACCCATGCCGAGGCCCTTCGGGCTCTGGGCGAGTTCCCGGATTACGCCGACATCGTCTCCGCGGGAGACACGGAAACGGAAGAAATCCTCGACGAGGAACTGAGGCAGGCGTACGAGACCGTGTGCGAGCTTTCCCTCGGAAGCAAAATCATCAGAACCTTTCGGCTCAAGTACGATTTCCAGAATCTGAAGCTCCTTTTGAAGGCGAGACTTCTCGGAACTCAGCCGGAAGGCTTCTCAAGCGTTGGATTCCTCTCGCAGGAGCAGCTCACGCGCATTCGCGACGAGAAAACGTTTGCCAGCGACGTTGACCCCTTCGTCGGTGAGACCATCCTTGCTGCACTGAGGCGGCTTGGTGAGAACCTGAGCCTCGAGCGGATAGACGCGACTCTCGACAAGTTCTACTACGAGCTGTTCCTGAAGAATCTATGCGTCAACCCTTTTCTCGAAGAATACGCCCGCCGAACAATTGACCTCATTAACCTCCGAACCTTCTGCCGGGTGCAGGTGATGGGTTGGCCCGAGGAGGAGCTCAACGAGGCTCTCCTTCCCGGGGGAAGAATCGAGCGGTCGTTTTTCACTGAGAACTTCCAAACGCCCCTCGCAGACCTCATCGCTAAGGTCACGGACGACGCATACCGCAAGATTCTTCGGGAAGCCCTCGCGGGTTACCAGTCCCGGAAGGAGCTTTCGGCTCTCGATAGGTTAGCCGATGACTTTCTGATTGGTTTCCTGCGCAAGGCAAAGCACTACTGCTTCGGGATTGAGCCTCTGGTCGGCTATGTCGTCGCCAAGGAAAACGAAGTCATGCGCCTCCGCACTATCGTTTACGGGAAGGAAAAGTCCTTCCCCGAGGACGCGGTGCGAGAGCTTTTGAGGGCGAGCTATGCCTGATGAGAAGCAAACAACGAAAACCTCTCCGGTAGCCTTCCTCGGGTCGCCGGGTGCCGCACTGGCTTTCCGGGCAATGGGTTTTGATGCCTTCGGCGTCAGGGACGCCGCTCAGGCGAGGAAGGCTTGGGATAAAATCGTCGCGGCCGGATACGCGGCAATCTTCGTATCGGAGACCCTCGCCGGAGAAATGAGGAGTCTCCTGGAGCCTTACTACCTCAAGCCTCTCCCGGCGGTCATCCTTTTGCCGGAGAGACAGCCCGGCACCGGACTCGCGGCGGAAAGAATCCGCCGAGCGACAATTAAAGCTGTGGGAGCTGAAATCTAATGCAGAAAGAGGAAGTCATAGAGGGCAAAATATCGCGCGTTTCAGGACCTCTCGTCGTCGCCAGAGAAATGCGCGGCGCCAGAATGTACGACGTAGTCCGAGTCGGTGAAAAAGGGCTTATAGGCGAAATCATCGGCCTGAAAGGCGACCAGGCTTTCATCCAGGTTTACGAAGAGACCGCGGGAATCGGCCCGCCCGAGCCAGTCGTCTCAACCGGCGAACCGCTCTCGGCAGAGCTCGGCCCGGGTCTTATCGGCGGAATCTTCGACGGCATCCAGAGGCCCCTGGAGATCATCCGCTCCCGGGTCGGGAACTACATCCAGAAGGGACTGGAACTCCCTGCGCTGAGCCGTGAGAAGAAATGGGCGTTCAAGCCCATCGTGAAGAAAGGCGACACCCTCAGCCCGGGCGACATCATCGGCGAAATCCCCGAAAGCCCCGTTGTCGTCCACAGGGTCACAGTCCCGCCAGGCATCGGAGGCGCCGTCGAAGAAATTCGTGAAGGGGAATTCACCGTCGAGGAAACGGTCTGCCGTGTCAAAACCCGAGACGGCGTTGTCTCACTCTCCCTGATTCAGCGGTGGCCCGTCAGAACCGGCCGCCCCGTCGAGAGGCGCCTCGCACCCAACGAGCCCCTCGTCACCGGCCAGAGGGTCATTGACACGCTGTTCCCCGTTGCGAAAGGCGGCACTGCATGTGTCCCCGGTCCTTTCGGCAGCGGCAAAACCGTCATTCAGCACCAGCTCGCCAAGTGGTCCAATGCCGACATCATCGTTTATATCGGCTGCGGTGAGCGAGGCAACGAGATGGCCGACGTGCTGCTTTCATTTCCCCAGCTAAAGGACCCGCGCACTAAAGAGACCCTCATGCACCGAACAATCCTCATCGCCAACACCTCCAACATGCCCGTCGCCGCGAGAGAAGCCAGCGTCTATACGGGCGTGACACTCGCCGAATATTACCGCGACATGGGTTATCACGTTGCCGTCATGGCGGATTCCACGTCACGCTGGGCGGAGGCTCTCCGCGAAATCTCCGGCAGGCTCGAAGAAATGCCCGGAGAGGAGGGCTATCCCGCTTATCTCGGCTACCGCATTGCAGATTTCTACGAGAGAGCCGGCAGAGTGAAGTGCCTCGGCAAGCCACAGCGGGAAGCGACCCTGAGCATCGTTGGTGCGGTCTCACCGCCGGGCGGGGACCTCTCAGACCCTGTCGTCCAGGCGACCCTCCGCGTGGTAAAGGTCTTTTGGGGTCTTGAGGACAGGCTCGCCTACATGCGTCACTTCCCCGCGATCAACTGGCTCTTGAGTTATTCCCTGTATCTCGAGCATCTGGCGGATTACTTCGCCGAAAAGGTCCACGAAGACTTCAACCAGTTGAGAACCGAAGCGATGCGCCTCCTTCAGCTCGAAAGCGAGCTCGCCGAAATTGCCCGTCTCGTCGGAGTCGAGTCCCTCTCCCCGCAGGACCGGCTCGTTCTTGAAGCGGCGAGGTCCATCCGGGAGGATTTTCTCCATCAGAACGCCTTCGACGCCACCGACACTTACACCTCCATCGCAAAGCAATATCATCTCCTGCGAACCATCATTGACTTCTACCGTTATTCAAAGGACCTCGTCGAGCAGGAGGTCGAGCTCAAGGACATCACTTCGCTTCCCGTTCGGCAGGACATCGCCCGTGCCAAGTTTGTTGACGAGGAGAATCTCAGCGAAATTGAAGCCATTGGCGCAAAAATCAAGGACGAGGTGGAAAAGTTGGCCGCATCGAGACAGAAAGGCAAAGAAACTCCAGAAGAAGAAAAAACGGCGCAGCCCGCGAAGAAACCCAACACCTGAACTTGAAAGAACCCTGGGAGGCACAGCAAGGTGCTTAAGGAATATCGCACCGTAACTCAAATCAGCGGACCGCTCCTCATCGTCGAGAAAATTACTGGCATCAAATACGACGAGCTTTGCGAGGTCCAGCTCGGCGACCGAAGCGTTCGACGGGGGCGTGTCCTGGAAATCTCCGAAACCATGGCCCTCGTGCAGGTGTACGAGGGAACGAGAGGCATTGACATAGGCAGCACAAAAGTCAAGTTCCTCGGTCGAGGTCTCGAGCTGCCGGTTTCCCTGGATATCCTCGGCCGGGTATTCGACGGTGCGGGTCGCCCCAAGGATGGCGCACCGCCCATCATCCCCGAAAAGAAGCTCGACATCAACGGCAACCCTCTCAACCCGACCGCAAGGGATTATCCCGTTGAGTTTATCGAGACGGGCATCTCCGCCATTGACGGGATGAACACCCTCGTCCGCGGGCAGAAGCTCCCCATTTTTTCGGGCTCAGGTCTTCCGCATCCGAAGATTGCCGCTCAGGTCGCCCGCCAGGCGAGAGTCCTGGGCAAGGAGGAAAGATTCGCAGTGTGCTTCGGCGCCATGGGCGTCACCTTCGAGGAAGCCAATTTCTTCGTCACCGATTTTGAGAAAACCGGCGCCATCGAACGAGCGGTCCTTTTCATTAACCTTTCCGACGACCCTGCCGTCGAGAGGCTCGCGACACCGCGCATGACTCTGACCGCCGCAGAATATCTCGCCTTCGACCTCGACATGCACGTCCTGGTCATCCTGATGGACATGACTGTCTATTGCGAGGCTCTCCGAGAGGTCTCCGCTGCTCGAAAAGAAATTCCAGGCCGCCGCGGCTACCCGGGCTACCTGTACACCGACCTGGCGACCGTTTACGAGCGAGCAGGAAGAATCAAGGGCAAAATCGGTTCCATTACTCTCATGCCCGTTCTCTCCATGCCGGAGGACGACAAGACTCACCCCGTCCCTGATCTCACCGGTTATATAACCGAAGGGCAGGTCATGCTCAGCCGCGAGCTGCACCGAAAGGGGGTCTATCCGCCCATTGACGTCCTCCCGTCGCTCTCCCGTCTGAAGGATAAGGGAATAGGGACCGGCAAAACTCGCGAAGACCACGCCGATGTCCTCAATCAGCTCTTCGCCTGTTACGCGAAGGGGCGGGAAGCCAAGGAGCTCGCCGTCATCCTCGGCGAGGCGGCTCTCTCGGAACTGGACCGCCTTTACATCAAGTTCGCCGAGCGATTCGAGGACGAGTTTGTCCGCCAGTCGGAAACGACTAGCCGCTCCATCAATGAAACGCTCGACATCGGCTGGAAATGCTTAAGACTCCTCCCCAAAGAGGAACTGAAACGAGTTCACAGGCAGTTTATTGAAAAGTATTACGACTCCGCTTGGGGAAGCCGCGCTGAATCATGAGGCTCGACGTCAATCCCAATCGCATGGAGCTGCTCAAGCTCAAGAAAAGGCTGGCCCTTGCTCGACGAGGCCACAAGCTCCTCCAGGATAAACAGGAGCAGTTGATGAGGAACTTCCTCCAGTTCGTCGGGCGCGCCAGGGATCTGAGAAGAGTGGTTCAGGACAAAGTCCACGAAGCTCTCTGGAAATTCGACCTGTGCCGAGCCGTCGTCTCCGAGAAATTCCTCACCCCCGCGCTGTCCTACCCGGCAGGGCAATTGAAACTCAAGGCACACGTCAGCCGCCTCCTGAACGTCCGCATTCCCCGTCTTGAGCTTGAGACCCAGCCCAATCCATTCACCTACGGTCTCGCCCATACGCCGTCCGACCTGGACGCCTCCCTCAAGATTCTCGTCGAGACGCTTCCTCTCATGATTGAGCTTGTCAACGTCGAGAAGACAATCGTCATTCTTTCCGAGGAAATTGAAAGAACCCGCCGCCGGGTGAACGCTCTTGAATTCGTGTTTATCCCGAACATCTCCGAGACTGTTAAGTATATCGAGATGAAGCTTGCGGAGCTTGAGCGCGCTAACATCAGCCGCCTCATGCGAATCAAACAAGTCGTCTTCCAGGCGGAAGCCAGGTGAGCGCCTCTCCGGCGCCCGTCGAGCAGGGGAGGGGGACACGTGCCCGCGCAACGAGCCGAAACCATTTGGCAGGAAAGGGCGAAATCCCGCGCACGGGCGTCTTTGTGTCTCAGTTTTCTTCGCCTGTTTATCCTTCTCGGATGGTCCGGGCTGATGCTCTTCTCTGGCCTCTCCGCGCATTGCCGTTCGTTCCTTGAGAAAAAGCTCTCCACAAGCATTTTCGTCTCTGCCCCTGTTTACCTGGCAGTGCTGCTGTGCAGCTACATCGCCGTCTGTTTGCCCGTGGACTGGCTCGAGTGGCGAGTAGAAAAGAGGTATGGCCTTTCGCGCGAGGGTCCCGCGGCGTGGCTCCGGCACCTCGTCGTCGAATCCGCCGTCGGGTTGGTCTTCGGCATCGGGTTTTTCTACGTCGTCTATGCCTCCCTCTTCGGGGTAGGGAAATGGTGGTGGCTCGCCACGGGTCTAATCTCATTAGGCGCTGACCTCTTCCTTCGCCGCTTCCTTCTGCACCGTCTTGTCTCCCTTCGCCACCCGCTCGCCCCTGTCGCTAATCCGTCCCTCACCGAAAAGCTCAGGACCCTTGCCCGGAACGCCGGCTCCCAAATCCAGAGCTTCCTCCAGATGAAAGTCAGCCGCGAGACGCCCGCTGCCAACGCAATGGTTGGCGGACTGGGCAGAGAGAGGGCAATCTTTTTCACCGACACCCTCCTCGACGCATTTTCCGAAGGGGAAGTCGAAACCATCGCCGCTCACGAGCTTGGCCACGACCGCCACTCTCATCCCTTGCTTGCTTCTTTCCTCAACTTTGTCACCATCGCGACCGCTCTGCTCGTCGCCCATTTCGGGCTGATTTTCGCCTCGCCGTTCTTCCCGCGGCTTAGCATCAGAGAACCTGCCGACCTCGCGGCCTTTCCCATCTTGGTCTTCTTCCTGGTGCTCTTTGCCGTCGTCGCTTCTCCCGTATTGGCCGCAATCTCCCGCCGAATGGAAAGAGGGGCCGACCTTTTTGCTCTTAAGCTCAGCAGCACGCCCGAGGCTTTCGCCACCGCTCTCGAGAAACTCGCCGAAATCAACCTCATTGACCCCGACCCGCCCCGCATTGTACGCTTCATCTCCCGGTCGCCAGCGCTGCGGGAAAGAATCGAAATAGCAAAAGCATTCGGCGAGAAAAAGGAGCCGACGTGAGCCTTCCAAAGCCCATCCTCTTCGTGGTCGGCACGCCAATCGGAAACCTCGAAGACATTTCACTCCGGGCTCTCAGGACCCTCAAGGAGGCCGACGTAATCGCCTGCGAAGACACCCGCAAGACGAAAATCCTCCTCGACAGGCACGGCATATCAGGGGCACGGCTCATCAGCTACCACAAATTCAACGAAGCCAGACGAACCGCAGAATTGCTCGAAGTCTTTCGCCAGGGAAAATCCGTCGCCCTCGTCACCAACGCTGGGACACCCGCTCTGTCCGACCCCGGCGAAAGGCTCGTCCAGGCGGCTGTGGAAAACGGCGTCAGGGTTGAGGTGGTCCCGGGTCCCTCCGCCATGACTGCCGCCTTATCCATCTCGTGCCTTCCCAGAGACGAGTTCGTCTTCTCTGGCTTCATCCCTTCGCGCTCCGTTGCGCGAAAAAAGAGATTCATCGCGCTCAAGGATGAGCCTCGGACCATGGTCTTTTTTGAGACAGCCAACCGGCTTCGCGAATCCCTTGCTGACATGCTCGCGCCTTTCGGCGAGCGAAAAATCGAGATTGCCAGGGAGCTGACGAAGATTCACGAGGAAATTATCAGGACTTCTTTGTCGGAGGCTGTAACCGCCTTTCAGGAGAAACCAGTAAAGGGTGAGATAGTCCTCATCGTCGAGGGTGCCAGCGAAAAACCGCCAGCCCCACCGGAAAACGTCGAAGAACGAGTCCAGTCCCTCGCTGAACAGTTGGGCATTTCGACTTCCGAAGCCGTGAAGCTCATCGCGGCCGAGAAAGGAATCAGGAAGCAGGACGTTTATCGGGAACTCCTCAAGCGAAAGAAGGCGGACGCCTGATTTGGAACCCACCGCGGACTACAGCCAGCCACGTAGCCGGACTGAGCCGCAAACATTCCTCTTGAGCGAAAGGTCGTTCGGGAATAAGATGACAACCGTCTCGGGAATCGCGCGCGGGTTCACGCACGTCGAGCCGCGCCATTCGCACAAGGAGGAGACCAGCGACGAAGACCGCCGAAGTTTGGTCGCTGCGGAAATCCCGGTTAAACCGCCATTGTGGACGCCTCTATGTCTCAGGAAAAGACAACCTCGAGTGATGATGTCTTCTCGATAAATCTCGACAAGATTGATGTTCGAGAGATCGTCCACGCCGTCAAGGAGCGGGTCGAAAAGAAAAAGGCCGCCGGCGTCTATGACAAATACAACCTCGTCGGCATCACAAAGCTCGAGGTCTCCCAGGCGAGAAGCGAAGAAGAATTCCTTCGATACCACCTCCGGACCCTCCGCAAGACCTGGGAAATAGACATTGGCGACTTCGAGATTCCCTCCAAAGGCGGCCTGTTGGGCCGGCCCGCCGTCTGGCTCAAGAAGGCTATCTGGTTTCTTCTGAAGTTCTACACCTTCCGCATGTTCACCCAACAGCGCGACTTTAACCTTCAGGTCGTAAACACCCTCCAGGCCCTCAACTCAAAAGTCGAAAAGCTCGCCGAGCAGCTCAGGAGCGCCGTCCCTCCTTCCGCACCCGGCGAAAAAGGCGAGCGCGAGCCCTGAAGCATTGCCCGCTTGCCGCCGCGCGATGTCTCTCTCCCGGAACACCTCTTCGCTCGGCAAAGCCCGGCTCGAATCCTCTGAGTGGCGTTCCACTGCCGCAAACCGTTCGCACCCGTTCGACAAGCCAAGGCGTCAAAACCCCGTTGACTCCTGACCCTCTTTTTTGCTACAAAAGTTTGGTTTCTCGCAAATTGAGGGAAGAGGGGGCAGGCCTAATCGCCTCTCGAAGAGGGCTAAGGTTGTTCCCGATGGAGGGCCAGCACGATTCGACATAGCTGCCGTCACGGGGGATTGTGTCCCCACGTACTTGTGAGGCGGTTGGCCTGCTTCCCTCACGGTCGGCGAGCATCACGCAGTAAGGTGGTGCGAGAGCACGATTCGCCCGGCTTCGCCAAGCCCGTGGCACCCCTTAGCAGGGACATTCACAAATGAAAGGAATATCCATAGCGGAGTTCTACGATAGGATGAAAGACGAGCTTCAGTTGGCGCTCGTCGCCGGGAAGGATGGTCTCAACCGGATGATAAAGTGGCCCGAGATCAACCGCCCGGGTCTGGCCCTTGCGGGCTACTTCGATTTCTTCCCGTGGCGGCGGGTACAGATTCTCGGGAAGGTCGAGATTACTTACCTGCGCAGCTTGCCGCCCGATGTAATCCGGCCGCGCCTCACAGAAATCCTGCGTAGAGACGTCCCGTGTTTCATAGTCGCTCGCCGATACCGCGTTCCAGAGGAACTTCTGGAGGAAGCCGACCGCTTCAAGGTACCTGTCTTCAAGTCACCGAGGATAACGGTGGACCTCATTGACCGTGTGACTGTCTTTCTCGACGACCTTTTTGCCCCGACCGTCTCCCTCAAAGGAAATCTTGTCGAGGTATTCGGCGTTGGCGTCTTCATCGAAGGAAAGAGCGGAGTGGGCAAGAGCGAGACAGCCCTGGGTTTAGTCGCCAGAGGGCACCGCTTGATCACGGACGACGTTGTCCGGATAAAGCTCCGGGAGGGCAAGTATCTCGTCGGAAGCGGCAGCGAGCTTACCCGACACCACATGGAGATTCGCGGGCTGGGCATCATCAACGTGCAAAAGCTCTTCGGGGCGGTCTGCTTCCGCGAAGAGAGCCAGATTGACCTCGCTGTGACGCTGGAAAGCTGGGCGCCCGGGAAAGACTATGAGAGACTGGGGGTGGAAGAAGATGCCATCCGGATCCTCGGCAAGGCAGTGCCTCACCTCACCATTCCTGTCCGTTCTGGAAGAGACATGGTGTTGATGCTCGAGACGGCTGCCCTCAACCACAGGCTGAAATCCGCTGGGTTCAACCCCGCCCGCGCACTCAACGAGGAACTCGTCAAAGCGATGAGACCTCGGTAGCCGTCCTTCAAAACATTTCCGTTTCGTTCGGCTGCGAAGGACTCGGGCAGGGAGCGTTTTTCCTGTAACATGAGCAAGCAGACTATTGATACAAACAGGGCAGAAGGGAAATTTGAAATCGTCAACACCTTGGGCATCCATCTCCGTCCGGCACGCATGCTCGCCGAGCTTACGAACAAATTCGAGTCCGAAATCTCTATCAGGAAGGATTCCGAAGAAGTCAACGGAAAGAGCATCATGGGAATAATCACTCTCGCCGCGGCAAAGGGAACGATTCTGAGGGTCATCGCCGTCGGGCCTGATGCCCGCGAGGCCATCGAAGCCATCGGCAAGTTGATTGAGAACAAGTTTGGGGAGGAAGATTAGTCACGTGGAGGAGAAAGTTCTCAAAGGCATAGGCGTTTCACCCGGAATCGCCATCGGTCCCATCTTTCTCCTTCGTGAACCGGAGGGCTATCGCCTCCCCGTCCGGGGAATCTCCGACGAGGAGGTTGACCAGGAGTATTCTCGCTTTCTGGAAGCTCTCGCTGAATCCAGACGGCAAATTCAAGCTCTCCGCGACCAGGTCGTCAGCCGCGTCGGAATGGACTACGCTGGCATCCTCGATGCCCAACTCGCCATCTTTGACGACGAGCAAATCAAGGAGGATGTTCGCAATACCCTCATCTCCAAAAAGACCAACGTGGAGGTTGCCTTCCACCAAACCCTCAACCGCTACCTCCACGTCCTCTACGGCTCCGGCAACGAGCTCCTCGCCGAGAGGCAGACCGACATCCGCGACGTCATGACACGCGTCCTCGACAACCTCGGTGGGCGCGAGCGCATGGACGTTTGCCAGGTCTCCGCTCCATCCGTCGTCATTGCCCACGACATCTCCCCCTCGGACACCGCGAGAATGGAGAAAGGAAGAGTCCTCGGCTTCGCTACCGACGCCGGGGGACGCAGTTCCCATACGGCGATAATGGCAAAGGCCCTCGGGATTCCGGCGGTCGTCGGCCTCCATCAAATCCTCGCCGCCGTCCGGGAAGGCGATACCGTCATCATTGACGGCGGCCAGGGAACCGTCGTCATCAATCCCACCCCTGACACCCGCAAGCGAGGCCGTGCCCAGAGCCGAAGAATCGAAGCTTACAGGGAAGGGCTCGCCGGCCTCAGAACTCTTCCGGCTGTCACAACGGACAGTCGCAAGATCACCCTTTCCGCCAATATCGAACTGCCATCGGAGCTGCCGTCCGTCGTCGAGAGCGGCGCCGAGGGAATCGGCCTTTACAGAACCGAGTTCCTTTACATCAGCCGCTCCGACCTTCCCTCCGAAGAAGAGCAATTCGAGGCCTACAAAGCGGTTTTGGAGGCCGTCAGGCCCAACCCGGTAATCATCCGAACCATGGACCTGGGCGGGGATAAATTTATCACCCACTTGAACATCCCGTTTGAGTTTAATCCGTTTCTCGGCTGCCGCGCGATTCGCTTCTCCCTCGAGCAGAAGGAGATTTTCGAGGTGCAGCTTCGCGCGATTCTCCGAGCTGGAGTTTTCGGCCAGCTCAAATTGATGTACCCGATGATCTCCAGCGTTGAGGAAGTCATCAAAGCCAATGCCATCCTCCAGGAAGCCACGGAACAGCTCGCCAGGGAGGGAATTCCCCACGCAGAGAATTTTGAGGTCGGCGCCATGATTGAAGTCCCTTCCGCCGCCCTGACCGTGGACATCCTGGCCAGGGAGGTTGATTTCTTCAGCATCGGCACGAATGACCTCATCCAGTACACCCTCGCCGTCGAGAGGGTCAACGACAAGATTGCTCACCTCTACCAACCGTGTCATCCCGCGGTGCTCCGTCTCATGAAAAGAATAGTGGACGAAGGACATAAGAATCGCATCTGGGTGGGAATCTGCGGAGAAATGGCCGCCGACCCTGCCATGTGCCTCATCCTCCTCGGAATGGGCCTGGATGAGATCAGCGTTAGCCCCGCGGTCGTCCCAAAGATCAAAGACGTCATCCGACGCATCTCCCACCGGGAGGCAACGCAGTTCGTCGAGGAAATCATGGGTTATGTCACTGCTGGCGAGATCGAGTCGCGCGCCCGCGAGACGTTAGCAGCACTTGTTCCGGAGCTGGACCGTGCGTGAAATGACGGAACTTCTGGCGAGAATTCCTTTGGAGAAGGCAACATGAAGGCCCTGGTTCTGGGTGCAGGATATGCCGTTCGCATGCGCCCCCTTACCTTGAACAACGCCAAGCCCCTTTTGCTCGTCGGCGGTCGCCCGATGATTGACTACGTCGTCGAGAAGATTGACGAGATTTCACAGGTTGACCATATATTTGTCGTAGTCAACCAGAGGTTCTTCGACGATTTTCGCAAGTGGGCCAAACGCGCCCCCACCTCCAAGCCCCTGAAGCTCGTCAACGATGGCAGCACCTGCGACGACAACAGGCTCGGCGCCGTCGCAGACATCAACTTCGTCGTCGAGAAAGAGAAGATTTCTGATGACTTCCTCGTCGTGGGAGGTGATAATCTCTTCGATTTCGGTCTCAGGGACTTCGTGTCGTTCTTTGAAGAAAAAGGTACGTCCGTCGCCCTTTACCCTTGTGGCAACTTAGAGTCCGTAAAACGGCTCAGCAATGTCGAACTTGATGCAGACGGCAGGATCGTCTTCTTCGAGGAGAAACCGGAAAACCCCAGGTCGGACCTGGCAGCTATATGCATATATCTCTTCGAGAAGTCCTCGCTTCCCTTATTGAAAAAGTATTTTGCAGAAGGTGGCAAGCGCGACGCCCCGGGCTACTATATCCAGTGGCTTCACAAGCAAATCCCCGTCTATGGGAAAATCGTCCGCGGAACCTGGTACGACATCGGAAACGAGGAAACCTACCGTGAAGCCGACCGGCGGTTCAGCGCGAGCCGCCCGCATGCTTGACACTACGAGCAAGCCCCGGCGCGACCGGCAGCGATGAGGGAGCCTATACCGAGTGCTCCAGTTGAGGGGCCGGAGAACGCAGCTGCGCTCGTCAACATCATCAACAGCGTCTGGAAGGAGAATTGAAGGAATGGGCCAAAGAACCTTGTTCACCTCGGAGTCGGTAGCAGTCGGGCATCCGGACAAAATCGCAGACCAGATTTCGGACGCTGTCCTGGACGCCATTCTCGCAAAAGACTCCGTTGCAAGAGTCGCTTGCGAGACGCTCGTCACTACCGGCCTGGTAGTCATCGCCGGAGAAATCACAACGCGAACCTACGTGGACCTGGGGGAGGTCGTCCGCCAGACTGTCAAAGAAGTTGGATACGATGACCCCAGCCTCGGCTTTGACTACGCGAACTGCGCCGTGATTAACTGCATCGGCGAACAGTCGCCGGACATCGCTCAAGGCGTGTTGGGAACCGGACTGCACAAAGAGAGAGGTGCCGGCGACCAGGGAATCATGTTCGGATACGCCTGCCGCGAGACTCCCGAGCTCATGCCGCTTCCAATAATGCTCGCTCATAAGCTCATGCAGAAGCTCGCCGAGCTCAGAAAAAAGAAAATCCTCCCGTACCTCCGACCAGACGGCAAATGCCAGGTCACCGTCGAATACGATGGCAGAACCCCGGTTCGCGTCCATACCGTTGTTGTCTCTGCTCAGCACGCCGAGTCCGTCTCGCACTCCCGGCTTCAGAAAGACCTCATAGAGAAGCTCGTCAAGGTTGTGATTCCCTCCGACATGCTCGATTCCGATACCGTCTATCACATCAACCCAACTGGCCGATTCGTGATTGGTGGCCCACGCGGCGATTCCGGAGTCACCGGCCGCAAGATCATTGTGGATACCTACGGCGGTAGATGCCATCACGGCGGAGGCTGCTTCTCCGGAAAGGACCCCACCAAAGTTGACCGCAGCGCCAGTTATGCCGTCCGCTATGTCGCCAAAAACATCGTCGCTGCCGGAATCGCTGACGAATGCGAGGTGCAGATATGTTATGCCATCGGCGTCGCCCAGCCCCTCGCCATATCTGTGGATACCTTCGGCACTGGCAGAATCCCCGACTCGCAGATCGAAGAGCTAATCAAGCTGCACTTCGACCTCACCCCCGATGGAATGATCAAACACCTTCACCTCCACAGACCCATCTACAAGCAAACAGCTTGCTTCGGCCATTTTGGCAGAAGCGGAGAAGACTTCACCTGGGAAAGGACCGACAAAGCCGAACTCCTGAGAAAGGAAGCAGGGCTTCCCCTTGAGAAGCCGCCGCGCGCTAAAAAGTAGTGGCCGCCGAGAAACCGTGAGCAGCAGAGGAAACCGTTTGATGAAAAAAGCGATACCCTACGATGTGAAGAGTCTTCGCCTTGCAGAGGAAGGAAAGAAAAGAACCGAGTGGGCCGAGCACGACATGCCCGTTCTCGGAATGATCAAGGAGAGGTTCACCAAAACAAAACCGCTGAAAGGAATGAGAATTTCGGCCTGCCTCCACATCACCGCCGAAACCGCCAACCTCGCCCGCACGCTCAAAGCGGGCGGCGCCGAGGTGGCTTTGTGCGCCTCAAACCCCCTCTCTACCCAGGACGATGTCGCCGCTTCCCTCGTCAAGGACTATGCGATTTCCACGTTCGCCATCAAGCGCGAAACGACGGCAGTTTACTACAAGCACATCGAGGCGGCCATCGCCCACGGCCCCCGAATCGCCCTCGACGACGGAGCCGACCTCGTCCACACAATCAACAGCAAACATCCGGACGTCGCCTCAGAAATCATCGCCAGCATGGAAGAGACCACCACCGGGGTCAACCGCCTCCGCGCCATGGAGCGAGATGGAAAACTGAAGTTCCCAATCATTGCCGTCAACGACGCGAAGACGAAATACCTCTTCGACAACCGCTACGGCACGGGCCAGTCCACAATTGACGGCATCCTTCGCGCCACCGACATCCTTTTTGCGGGCAAGGTCTTCGTCATCGCCGGATATGGCTGGTGCGGAAGAGGGTTGGCCCTCCGGGCGAGGGGTATGGGGTCGAACGTGATTGTCGTGGAGGTTGACCCCATCCGGGCCCTGGAGGCTGCTATGGACGGGTTCCTCGTGATGCCAATGACCAGGGCAGCCCCTCTTGGCGACGTCTTCTGCACCGTCACTGGCAACACCAAAGCCATCCGCAAAGAACACTTCCTCCTCATGAAAGATGGAGCGATTGTCTGCAATTCCGGCCACTTCAACGTCGAGATAGACATCCCCGCTTTGAAGAGCCTTTCTTCTCGCGTTAGAAAAGGTGTCCGTCCGTTCGTTGACGAATACTCGCTGAAGAAAGGCGGTAAGAAAATCTACCTCCTCGCCGATGGGAGGTTAGTCAACCTCGCGGCCGCGGAGGGCCATCCGGCTTCCGTGATGGACATGAGTTTCGCCACCCAGGCTCTCTCCGTCGAGCACGTCGCCAAAAATGGCGACAAGCTCGTCCCTAAGGTTTACGGCGTCCCAAAAGAAATTGAAGACCAGGTCGCCAATCTCAAACTGAAGTCAATGGGCATCGTCCTCGAAAAACTGACACCCGAGCAAATCGAATATATGAACACGTCCGAGATGGGGACGTAATCGCCGGCGCTCAGTCGCCGCAGAGGCAATTTCTGTTCTCAAAGTAACGGTGAAGTCTCGACCATTGTGAAGCAGGACAACAAGATGGCTTCGATGCCAATGCCCACGCAAGAAGAGACCCTCCGCAAAATCGAGCAACTCAAGACTATAGTCAACAAGTGCCACCTCGATTTCCTCAAAGAAAGAGAATTTGACCCCGAGCTCTCCGACATGATCGAGGCCGCCAACCGAATCTTCCTCAGCGAAAAGGCCAAACGCATTCGCGCCATCATCCCCCTCCTCATTGCCGAAGAGGGAGTTTGCGAAATAGACAGCGTCCAGCGGTACGCCGTCCTCATCGAGCTGCTGCACTTCTCGTCCCTCGTCCACGACGACGTCATTGACGAAGCCGCAGAACGACGAGACCACCCGACCCTCAACTCCCTCTACGCCAACTCCGACGCCGTCCTCATCGGCGACCATTTCATCTGCGAAAGCATCGAGTACGCTCTCCGAACCAAGCACAACACCGCCGTCATCGGAATCAGCGTCGAGGCGGTTAAAAAGCTCATCGCGGGCGTTATGATGGAGCAGAAGCTCGCCGTCGGCTCCTTCAGCTTCCAGCGATACGGAAAAATGGCCGAAATGAAAACCGGCTGCCTCTTCGCTCTCTCCTTCGGCCTCCCTTTCGTCGGAACTCCTCGTTGCGAACTCGGACTCAGGACCGGAACGAAATTCGGCCTTTTGTTCCAAATCTACGACGATTATCTCGACCGCTCGGAAGACCACGCCGGCTACAACATTTACAATGCAATGACCCCGCCCGCCATCTCCGGGAAATGCCAGGAAATCTTCCGTGAGCTCGTCGAGGACTGCCGCCAGCTCGGCGTCGAGAGAAGCCTCCGACAAGTCGTAATCTACCTCAAGACTCACGGATACTTCTTCGACGTTGACTTTTCGTGATTCCCCGGCGCGGTTCTCCGCGCGGACTCTGCGATCTCCGCGGTGAATCCTTTCCTCCGCACACTGAGGGGATGCCAGAACTGTCCGAAACGCCTTGCCCCGAACCGAAAGTTGTGAGATAATAGAAATAAGAACGTGCCCGCAAAGGCGCATTGCCGCGAATATGCATCCCGGGGGCGCCCCGAGGGAGAGCCTCCCCAGGAACGTTACTACACGCAAAGGATAAGAAGCATGAAGTCAATCAATAGAAAAGCGTTCACCCTCGTCGAGCTTCTCACAGTCATCGCCATCATCGGAATTCTCGCCGGGTTTCTTTTGCCGACCCTGAAGAGCGCAAAAGACAAAGCCAAAAAGGCCAAATGTGCCAACAACCTCCTGCAGTTTGTCCACGCCATTGACCTGTACAAGATCGAGAACCCTGATTATCCTAACTTTCTATCCAACCTCTATCCTTCTTACGTCAGCTCTCCTGAGGTGTACGTGTGCCCGGCTGACTATTGCACCCAGGGCGACAAGCCCCCTTACAACTCGCATGTCGGCGCTGACGGCGGAAAACCCTGGTGGGAACGGGCTCAGCGGCAGTTCGACGAAACCGACGACACGAAGTACAACAACCGCTACGGCCCGTTGAGAAACAGCGACCGCGGCAAGATTGACTATTGCAGCTACCTCTACGAATTCTGCGGAGCGCCGTGTTCCTTGAAGCCCGGCTACACCTGGAAGGAAGCTGGAAAGGAACAAATGGCCAAGGAAGGCGGCGGCCGCGTTCCCCTCGTCACTTGTTTCTGGCACCAGAAGCGAAAAGGCGACAGCAGCGACTACGAGCCAGACATTAGAAACGTCGTAAACGTAGCCGCCGGCCACAAGAACGTGTACTACACCGACGCCAGTACTGAAGGTTGGCGGAAGTAGCCTGCCTCTTTCCCCTGCGCCTCTTCCCCGAGGGCGGCTTTCGCTCTCTCGTCTCGGTGCCCTGTTCGCGTGTCGGTATCACGTCGGACAACGCCCTTCCCCTCGTCGTGAAGGATCATCGCATTCCGGGTGCTTCCTACACGCCAGTTTCAAAACTGGATGCCCGGGCGCCAGGCCATTGTGGGGTCGCATCCGCCTCCCTCTCGCTGCTTCCTGTGGGCCGAGTTTACTGGTATAATTCGTGTTTGTCAGGGATGCCTCGGTGCAGCGTTTCGGCTCAACGGGCCGGCGAGATCGGCAAGGGAGTGCGCTGCCGCGTTCAGTGTTGTCCCTGGGTTCTAAGACGGAAATGATGGGAGGTGTTGATTGTGGTGATGTGTTTTTTCCACGGCGATAGAAGCGCCGCCGGGAGTTGTTGTCTTTGTGGGACACCTCTTTGCGAGGACTGTCGGACGACTATCGGCGGGCAGGATTACTGCGGGCGATGCAAGGCATGGTTCGATTTTCCGATGGACATCGCCGACGCAATCAAGAGGTTTTTCACCCGCGGAAGCAAATGCCCGAACTGCGGGAAGGCGGTCGAAGAAGACTTCATTATCTGCCCGTATTGCCAGGCGAAGCTAAAGGCGAAATGCGGCAAGTGCGGGCAGTTGCTCGAGCAGGGCTGGGTCGTCTGCCCCTATTGCGGAGAGAGCAAGGGCGCGTGATGCTCCGTCTGCGCCGCGGCAGGACGGGGGGTTTTTGAGGGTGGCTGCCCAGCCTGAGACAGGGATGGTCTTTCGCGTCTTTGCGAGAGGCTCAAACGTAATCACGCTCTGGCGCACCTTTTGCTCTTGCCAGGCCGCCAGGGACCCCAAGACGTGTGTGAGATGCCGCCGAAGGCGAGCATATTTTCGAGAGGATTTACAGGATGGCCGGGAGTTGAGAAAGAAGGGACGAAGCTGTTCTCCGGAGGCTCTCTGCCATGAACCAAACTCATGAAACTGAAAACGGGACGAACAGGGTTCACAGAATCCTGTCCATCCCGTTCATCCTGTCCGCGAAAAACAGGTGATTGGTTCTGTGAATTGGTGCACGAAGGAATTGGCGGAGGTGCAGCAAGCCCGGATTAACCGATGTGGAAAAGGATCAAGGCGGGGGTGTGATGCGTGGGCTCTGAGACTGATTGGATGGAGGCAAAGCGATGAAAGTCTATGTAGCCGCTACCCGACAAAATGACGGAAAAACCATGGTGTGTCTGGGTCTTCTCAGCGCGCTGTCCGGGAGGGTGAAATCAATCGGGTACATGAAACCCGTGGGGCAGCAATACGTCGTCGTGGACGGCGAGAAGATAGACGAGGACGCTGTCCTGATGAAGGAGCTATTTAATCTGGATTGCTGTCTGTCGGATATGAATCCCATCTCCGTGCCTTCGGGGTTCACGGCCGAGTACATTCTCGGGGGGGTTCGGGATGACCTCGTGCGGCGAGTGAAGGAAGGTTTTCAGGCTTTGAGTTGCGGCAAGGAGATGGTGCTGCTGGAGGGGACAGGCCATGCCGGGGTTGGGTCTGTGTTTGATATGTCGAATGCAGACGTCGCGGAGGTCCTCGGGTCAAAGGTAATCCTCGTCAGCATCGGCGGAATAGGCAGGCCCATTGATGAGATAATGTTGAACAAGGCCATGTTCGACAGCCGCGGGGTCGAAATTGTCGGAGTGATTATCAACAAGGTCGAGCAGGAGAAATACGACAAGGTCAACGAATTAGTGCGACAAGGGCTCGAGAGGAAGGGGCTGCGGGTGTTGGGAGTGATTCCATTTAACCAGGTTCTTGCCAGCCCGACGATCGCGGAGGTTCTTCACCACCTCCGGGGGACGCTTATTGCCGGAGAGAAGGGCTTAAGAACAAGCGTGGGCAAGTTTGTGGTCATTGCGATGCCTTCTCACGCGGCGCTGGAGTATTTCGTGCGCGGGGCGATGCTCATCACACCGGGCAACAGGGAGGACATCATCCTCGCCGCCCTGGCACGCAACATGATTGAGCCGACAAGCCCGCGGTTCATATCGGGAATTGTGTTGACTTGCGGGATATACCCCGACAGGAGCGTCCTGCGACTGGCGCAGCAGGTGGACATGCCGCTGATAGTGGTCAGTGAGGACACTTACAACACTGCCTCGAAAATTAACAGCTCCGTTTTCAAGATTCGTCCTGAAGACACTGCCAAGGTTATGGAGGCGACGCGGTTGGTGAACCGGTACGTGGACGTGGAAAAGATTGTTGACTTGATTAGAGCCTGAGGGGGCCGTCTCAATATCGTACACGAGGTCGCCGTCGGGGGAAGGTGTCACTGGGACTTATTGGGGACCGGGATTTTTGCGACAGCCTGGCGCATATCGGGATTTTTCTTGCTCTCCTCTTCAAAAGCCTGCTCTCTCATTTCGTTCCTGTAAGCGGGGTCTTCAAAAGAATATCTGTAGTTCCCCTGCGGCACGTCCCCGTGATTGAGGAGCTTGACGACGTCCTCGATGAAAACGGCTTCTTCATCGGTGGGGATCACGAAGAGTTTGACCTTTGAGTCGGGTGCTGAAACATCCATTTCGGCATTTCGTGTTCTGGCGAGTTCATTCCTTCTCTTGTCGTAACGTATTCCAAGGATGTCCAGTCCGTCCATGGTCTTGGCTCGGACGAGGGGACTCATCTCTCCGACGCCGGCAGTCCAGATGATTGCATCAACCGAGCCCAGAGCTGCCGCGTAACTCCCTATGTACTTCTTCAACCGGTAGCACTCCATGTCGAGGGCGAGCTTGCAGCGCTCATCTCCCTGGTTGGCGGCGGCGATGATTTCCCGGCGGTCAACGTACTTGCCGGTAATGCCTTTGAGGCCGCTCTGCGTATTGAGAATCCCGCTCATGTCGTCGGGGGAATAGCCTTCCTTGCTCATGATGTAGAGGTCGAGTCCGGCATCGTGATCTCCGGTTCGTGTCCCCATGATCAGTCCTTCCAGCGGAGTCAGTCCCATGCTTGTGTCAAACGACTTGCCGTTTTTGACGGCGTTGGCGCTGACCCCGTTTCCGACGTGGAGGGAAATAAGGTTGCATTCCGAAGGGGGCTTGCCGAGGAGGACGGAGGCTCGCTTTGCGACATAAAGAAGGGACGTCCCGTGAAAACCGTAGCGGCGTATTCCGTATCGCTGATACCACTCGTAGGGGACAGCGTAGAGGTATTGAGGGGGGAGCATCGTCTGATGCCACGCCGTGTCCATGACGGCGATGTGCGGGATGCCGGGCATGAGCTTCCTGGCTGCCTCTATTCCCTGGACGTTTGGCGGATTGTGCAGCGGGGCAAGGTCGGAGAGGTCCTTGAATGTCTGGAGGATTTCTTCGGTTATCAGGACTGAGCGGGCAAATTTCTCCCCGCCGTGGACGACGCGATGGCCCACAGCGGTGATTTCCGCGAGGCTCTGGAGCACGCCGTGCTGGGGATGGACGAGCATTTCTTCGATGAGGCCTATGGCATCCTCGTGGTCGGGGCAGTCTCTTTCGACCCTGACTTTAGGTCTGCCCGGAACTTCATGAACGCAGAACGAGCCGCCGACTTTCACTCTCTCGATGATGCCGCGCGCAAGAACTCGCCTGTTTTCCCAGTCATAGGCCATGTATTTGACGGAAGAGCTTCCGCAATTCAGCGATATGATTTTCATAAGGTGCTATGTTTTCCTCCTTCAGGCGCGGCGTCCGACGCCCTGCGCCTGAACAACCGTGACGGCAATCGCGTTGACTATGTCGTCAACGCTGCACCCGCGGGAAAGGTCATTAACCGGCTTGGCCAAACCCTGGAGAATCGGCCCTATCGCCTGGGCGTTCGCCATTCGCTGCACCAATTTGTAGGCGATGTTTCCTGAGTCGAGGTCGGGGAATATCAGGACGTTGGCTCTGCCGCCGACGGGACTGCCCGGACACTTCTTCGCTGCGACAGTTGCCACAAGCGCGGCGTCGCCCTGAAGTTCTCCATCAATTGTCAAATCCGGTCGCTTCTCTTTAGCGATTCCGGTCGCCTCGACGACTTTTTCCACCCGGCGGTGCTTGGCGCTTCCCCTGGTTGAGAATGACAACATCGCCACTCTTGGTTCCGCCCAGCCGAGGAGGGACCTGGCGGTGTCCGCCGAGGAAATGGCGATTTCCGCGAGTTGCTCGGCTGTGGGGTCAGGGTTGAAACCCGAGTCGGCGAAAATGAACGCGCCGTCCCCGCCGTATTGGTAGTTGGGGACGACCATCACAAAGAAGCTGGAGACTGTCTTTATCCCCGGCGCTGCTTTGATGATTTGTAGGGCCGGGCGAAGAGTGTCGCTGGTGGCGTGATTCGCTCCTCCAAGAAGGCCGTCGGCGTGGCCGAGCTTGACCATCATCGTCCCAAAATACATCCGGTCTCTGACCTGTTCTCTGGCGGTTTTCAGGTCTATTCCCTTGTCCTTGCGCAATTCCATGAAGGTCTGAGCGTAGGCGTCCAGTTTGTCGGACGTTTCGACGCTAATCCATTGGATGCCCGGCGGCGGAGTCTGTCGAGCATCTCCCAGGACGATAGTCCTGGCGATTCCTTCTTTCCTTGCTCTTACGGCTCCTTCGACAATCCGCTCGTCTTCTCCTTCCGGCAGAACGATCGTTCTCGGGTCTCGTCGAGCTGTCTCCCTCAGTTTCTCTAAAATACCCATCTAACCTCCTGTTTGTCTCTGTCGTGGAACGACCGGCGACCCAGGGTACGTCGCCATGGCCTTCCGATGTGCCACACCCACTCGCGGCGACCTGTCTGTGTGAGAGCCGCGCTAAATTAGTCGTTTCACTAATGAACAAAAGATGCCAGTGGATGCTGCGGCGATGGCTAGCGAAGGCGGGTGGACGGCAAACCACACATCAAGGAGGCACCGACACCTCCCTGTGGGTCGAAGTACGGCAGAGTTTTGTATGTGTTGGTCTGTTAGGGCACGCAATAGTTTTTGGCGAAACATCCCCGCGACCGGTGACGTTATGATTACCGCAGGAGAATATCGTGCATATTCATAACACCTTTGGGCTTGAAATGCAAGAAAAAGCGCGAGCTTCCGGCGAGAGGCACTTACAGCCGTGATTGTTTGTGGCGCAGCCATTCCTCGATGCGGCGGAGTTCCTCAAGGTTGTTGAAACCGAGGACCGGGTGCCGGTCGTCGGCGAGGATCGTCCCAACCCTGTAAGCTGTCCGAGTGCCTCGTCTCGGTTTTGCCAGAATCCCGATTATGTCGGGAAGGTACTCTTCGCACTGGGCGTTCTCGGCTTTTATTCCATTAAGGCCGAATTGAAGGGCCTTTGCCTTCAAGAGATACACGGACAGGTTCACATAGACCGACGCGTCAGCCTCGTCCGGCGAAATCCCTCTTGCCCCTGCCCGACCGCGCAGCCGGAAGAAAGTCGCCTCTGCGGGAATGAGCGCCATCAGTTCATCCTTTGACAGGCTCAGACTTCCCGCCGCGAAGTCGCAAAGCTGCCCGAACGCCAGGCGAGCTTTCTGAGGGTTCATTCCTTCACTGCTTATGGTCCGGGCAACGAATTCGGGAGACACTTCGCCTTTCTGTGCCTGCGCGAGGATTCGAGAAAAAACTCTGGCTCTCCGGATGTCCGCGGTTTCGACGATGCGCACTGGCCGCTCGTTTTCGTCGAAAATCACTCTGCCCGACTCGGGCGAATTCTCCCGCCGCCCGACGAGGAACAGACAATCGAGACCACAGGACCGAAACCTGCGAGCCATTCTTCTTACGACGATTGTCTCGATGAGCTTGTCTCCTGCCAAAACGAGAACGTCGCCGTCGTAACCGATGGACCTGAGCACCGCCGCGCCGTACTTGGCTGCGTTGCCCGTTCCGAGAGGTTCCGGCTGGTAAGCGAAGAGGATGTCGGAGAATTCGGTTCCGACTGTTTTGAGGACATGCTCGGCGCCCGCACCGACAACAACCACATGGAGGGACACTCCCGCTGCCTTCAGAGCCTCGATGGTTCTGAGGATGACGGGCTTCCCGCAGACGGGCAGGCAGGTCTTATGAGTACCCGTCGGTCCTATGCGCGTGCCCCTGCCCGCGGCCAGAATTATGGAGCAAAGGTCTGGCCTACGTCCGGTCTTTCGCCGCGTTTGTGCTCTATCCATTTTGCCCTTGCAAGGGTACGCCGGCGAGGAGATTGTCCTGTTTTTCAGCGGGGCGGACGAGCCCGGTTCTGGGCGAATGACGATCAAGCCAGGGTCGCGTGTTCCCGCTACTTGCCTCCGCCCGCAATTATCTGGCGTGCGATTCGTTCGCGCGCGGCGAGGAGAGCTTCCGGGTTTTTCTCCCAATCCCACCAGCTCCTCGTGACACGCAGCACTTCCTTTTCAGCTGCCTCTCTGCCAGCCGCTTTTTCGAGGAGGGTGAAGTATTCGAAATCCTCCATCCCTTCGCGAATGTTCTTCAGGCGGATGCTTGCGACAGGCCCCTCGAAACCTGCGTCGCTTCCGGGATAGATTAGCGCCCCTTCGCCATTGAACGCGAGACGGAAGCTCGGTTGGTCGAGCCACGGGTCTCTGACTTGTTCCCAATATACCATCGTCCAGTAAAGCAGCCCGACGATGTGATAGCGGTAATTCGTCCACAGCGCGATTCGGTAATTGAGCACGGGGAGGTCCAGTTGCCACCAGAGCGGTTCGCCCTCGCCCTGGCACAAAGCCGTGTAAGACCAGAGAACCTCGCCCACCGCGCGCCTCTTGGCGGCAGTCTCCTCGTCGTGCAGCGGCCACAGCGGCACCCAGATGTCAACGGCGCCGTAGAGGTCGCCCCACTTCGGGTCGGACGTTTTGGTCTGTTCTGTGCAAAGGACCTTGATTCCGGAGTCCGCCTCGTGGACGAGTGCAGCCCTTTTTCTGACGTCTTCGTAAGCCTCGGCATCGTTCGGCTCGTCGAGGATGTACACGTAAGGGCAGTCTGCCCAGCCGTTCTCTTTCAGATACTGATAAGTTGACGACAGAAACCTTTTGTTTTTCTCGCGGTTGGAACCAAGAGGGTCGGAGAACGCGCTGAACTGCATCGGAAAAGCGTTGACGTGAAGCGAGCTCATGAACTCCTTCAGTGCCTCGTGGGTTTTGGTGGCGTCAATGGTGCCGTCTCCTTTAACTTGCGGATAAAGGCGTGCAGGGACCGGCGGGGTGATTCTGTGTTCGGCGACCATTTCGCAGAACCGCCGTTCTATTGCCCGTGCCCTTTCGGACCCGGGCTTTGCATCAAACCATCTGAGAAGCCGTCCGACACTGCCGAAGTGGCTTTTGACGGTTGGCGTCTCCGGCAATGCGAAATCCCAGACCGTCAACTGCACCGGGATGTTCACTGCCTCGCGACCCGCCGCCCTGATTGTTATGGTCCCGCGATATTCCCCTGCCGGGGTCTCTGCTCGAACGAAAACGTCCACCCAGAAAGCTTGGTTGAAACCGGGATAAATCGTGCAAGGGACCGCGTCGTACTTTGCCCCCTCCTTGCTGTCCTCGGGCCTCGGCTTCAGGTCCTGACCGTCAATGGGGTTGGTGAAGGGAATCAGGGCGTCGGGGTAAAGTCCGGGGTCTGTCTTGCAGCGGTCGCTCGGCCGGCGGACATAAACGTAATGCTCCCGAAAGAGGGTGATGAATTTGCCCGCGATGGAAGCTCCCGTGGAGGAGTTCAAAGGACTCGCCTCCAGCGTAACGTTCTTGAGGGTTTCGCCTTCGGCGCGGATGATGACCTGAAACGGTTCGTACTCGTTCCGAGCGGCGCTGATTCTGGCTTCCTGGTTATTGCCGGGCGGGTCGAACGGCGATGTGCGCGTCGTGCCGTGCGCCACCCAGAATTTCATCTCGGCGCGGCACAAACCCGCACCAACGAAGAGACACCCAAAAACTACGACCACTGCGATCGCTGCTCTGAGGTTTGAAGTCATCCACCTGGCCATGAAAAATCCTCCCGCGATGATGAGACAGCCGTTTTGTTCCGTGGGGTTCGTGGAGGCCTTCCGGCAGGCCCTAACGGGGCAGTCACGAGATTTCCCCCGGCCATGACCCCATTGCTATATGGGCAGAACATATACTTTCTTTCGCTCCTCGTCAACAACCCCTCGGGGTTGGGTGGGCTACGCAAACGTGGGATATAGTTGTGGCACGGGCGTCCCGCCCGTGATTCATGGGCAAGATGCCCATGCCACGTCGGGTCGCATGGCAACAGGGCCCATCGTGCCTGCCGCCTCTCTGCCACGAAAATACGGCCACACCCTCCGGGTCGCTCCGCCGAGCAACCTGGCTCACGCCCGGGGCAGAAATGTTGGCTTGGAACCTGGAACAAATATTTTGCCTTTCAAGGGATGTGTGGTATTAACTAACACTCTGACGGGCGAGGGTGTCGTTCGGCCCCCTCATTGTGTACGTTGGGTCGAGCAGCAGCGTCCTGTCATCGCGGTTGTCGTCGTGCGCCGAATGAGAAATCTATGGTGGAAAAGGGCAGCAAAAAGCCGCAAAGGCGAGGAAGGAAGGTTAGGGTTCTGAGACGAGCCATCCAGGCTCTCAGCCTCGCCTTTTTCTACTTTCTTCTGATTCTCACCGTCGAGCCGTATAACCCGCCGGTGGCGACGAATCTCTTCCTGAGACTCAGTCCCCTCAATGCGCTCTCGACGCTGATTTCGAGCCGTGGTTTGTTCGCAGGCATCTGGATTGCCCTGATTCCGGTTGTTCTGACGCTGGTGGTCGGGCGGTTCTTCTGCGGCTGGGTTTGTCCCTTCGGCACGACCATTGACGTCTGCGACCGCTTCACCCGCCCGCTGAGAAAAACAAGGCCGAGGAGACAGGATGAACAGGATAATCCTGCCAATCCTGTCAACAGTCTTTCCCCGCGGAGGGGTAGGGGGTCCGCTGCTTCTCGTGCGAAGCACGCGAAGTATTGCATCCTGATCGTGCTTGTCATCTTCGCCGTCTTCCAGCTCAACCTCACGGGTTGGTTCGACCCGATAAGCCTTGCGACACGTGTTTACGCCCTGGTTCTTCACCCGTACGCATACTTCCTCGTCGGGCACGGGACTGATGCCATTGCCAGCCTCAATCCGCAGGGCCCCGTTGACAGCAGTCTGCGAGCCGTTCAGCGATACCTCTTTCACCCGACCGCCGAGGTCGGGGCATTCTACCAGCCCTATTTCCTTCAGCACGTTTTGATTGCTCTCATCTTCCTCGGAATCGTTCTGCTTGGTTTGTGGCGCCGGCGATTCTATTGTCGGAACTTGTGCCCGCTCGGTGCTCTTTTCGCTTTGCTGAGCCGTTTCTCTCTCGTCAGGCGGCGAGTGAACGACAACTGCACGGAGTGCGAGCTGTGCCTTCGCGGATGTCGCATGGCGGCGATCTCGGGCAAGGGAAAGGCGAATGTCCGCGGCGAGTGCATCGAGTGCATGGACTGCGAGGTGATTTGCCCGCAGAGAGCCATCGCGTTCACACCGGAGAAGCAAGCAGCCGACTCGCCAAAAGAGTGCACGGTCGTCGAGCGGGTAGATTTCACGAGGAGGGAACTGATTGGCTCCGTCGTCGGGGGCCTTGGTCTGCTGCCGCTTTTCAAGCTGAACCTCTTCACCGAGAGGGAGAGGATGCGCGACATGAAGGGGCCCGGCGAGCCGGTTTCTCTGACACTCCGACCGCCGGGGACGCTCGGTGTTGATGAGGCAACGAGACGCGGCACGACGGACGAAGAATATTTCCTGAGCAACTGCGTCCGCTGCGGCGAATGTATGAAAGTTTGCCCGACGAATGGAATTCAGCCGCTCCTGTTTCAGGACGGGATTCAGGGTCTGTGGACGCCGACGCTCGTCCCACGGATAGGCGCCTGCGAGTACGACTGCACCCTTTGCATGGAGGTTTGTCCGACAGGCGCCCTGAGCCAGTTGGCGAAAGTGGAAGAGGACAGAATTGACCTGAAGCACAACTTCGTCATCGGCAAAGCTCGCTTCAACCGCAACAAGTGCATCCCCTGGCGAGCGTTTGACCGCTGGACAGATGGCGCGGAATGGTCCGACGATTTCAACTGCAAGGTCTGTGAGGAACATTGCCCCGCCAGAGACGAGAAGAACGAGAGAAAGGCGATAATCATCATCCCATTCCCCGTCCAGACAAAAGACGGGCCGAGGTCCATTGACCGGCTTGAGGTGGTTGATGACATTTGCATAGGGTGCGGGATTTGTGAGAAGGTCTGCCCTGTCGAGGGAGAAGCTGCCATCCGCGTCTGGCGCACCGAGCAGAGAGGCTTCACCTCCGTCCGCGGCGGCGCCCGAAAAGCATAAGGAGGGCTCGACAGGATAACAGGATGCACAAGATAGTTGTCCCGTCAATCCTGTATATCCTGTCAAGAAAAATCCAATGCTTCCGACAATCTTAGGAGTCATTGCTTCGTATTTGGTCGGTTCGATTCCCTTCGGGTACATCGCCGGAAGGGTGCTCAAGGGCATTGACGTGCGCAACTTCGGCAGCGGGAATGTCGGCGCCACGAACGTCCTCAGAACTCTCGGGAAAGGACCGGGGATTGTCGTTTTGCTTCTCGACGTGGGAAAGGGACTTGCTTCGGTTCTGGGGATAGGGAGCCTCGCTGTTCGCCTCGCATGGCCGCTTAGTCCATTTATGGTGAAAGCCCTGTGCGGCGCGGCTGCGATCGTCGGCCATGACTTTCCGGTTTTCCTGCGTTTCAGGGGCGGAAAAGGGGTCGCCACGGGTCTCGGGGTCTTTCTCGGCATCGCGCCGGTCCACACCCCGCTTGCCCTGGTTGCCTTCGCTGTCGCCGTGGGCGTCACGAGGTACGTTTCCGTCGGGTCGTTAGTCCTCGCCGCGAGCCTCCCTGTTCTCGTGGTGATTTTCCGCCAATCGGAGTGGTATATCGGTCTATCCGTGTTCTGGTTGGTTTCTGTGATATACCTGCACCGCGAAAACATCCGCAGATTGCTGCGCCGCGAGGAGCGCCGGATAGGGCAGAAAGCGCAAGGACCACGCGAAGAGCAATGAGCCCGCACAGCAAAATAGCTGTCCTCGGCGACGGTGGGTGGGGGACAGCCCTCGCAATTCTGCTCCATAGCAAGCGCCACGACGTAATTCTCTGGAGCGCCTTCCCCGACTACGCCGAGGTTCTCCGAGAAAAACGGGTGAATGAGAAGTATCTCCCGGGGATTCCCCTCCCGCACGACCTGCCTATCACCTCCGACCTCGCCGAGGCATGCTCCGGAAGAGAAATATCCTTTCTTGCAGTTCCCTCCCACTTCATGCGGAGCGTGTGCGAGAAAATGCGGCCGCACGTCACCGCGCAGCACATCGTCGTGAGCGCGACCAAGGGTCTGGAGAACGAGACGCTCCTTCGGATGTCGCAAGTGATTGAGGAAGTCCTCGGAGAAGTGCGGATTGCCGTCTTATCCGGGCCGACGCTCGCTCGCGAAGTCGCGCTGGGGTATCCCACGGCTGCGACGGTTTCGTCCCCTTCCAGCTCGGTCGCCAGAGCGGTTCGAGAGCTCGTGATGACGGAGAAGTTCCGTATCTACACGAACCCGGATGTCGTTGGGGTGGAGCTTGGCGGCTCCCTCAAAAACGTCATCGCCATTGCCGCGGGGATTATTGATGGGGTTGGACTTGGCGCTAACACGAAGTCCGCTTTGCTCACACGCGGTTTAGTTGAGATCGCCCGGCTCGGCGTGGCGATGGGGGCTGACCGGCGGACGTTTTCAGGACTTAGCGGGCTGGGCGACCTGTTTACCACCGCCGTCAGCGACCTCAGCCGAAACCACAACTTCGGTTTTCAAATAGGGCGAGGCGTTCCCGTCGAAGAGGCAAAAGCGAGCACCGAGATGGTCATCGAGGGAATCCGGACCGCGAAAGCCGCCGTCGAGCTGGCGAAGAAGTACGGCGTTGAAATGCCTATAACCACAGAGGTCTATCGTGTAATATATGAAGGGAAAAATCCGCGCGGGGCCATTTCGACACTGATGTCACGTGCCCCAAAACCGGAATTGGAGGAGGAGCTGGAATAAATGACCATGCCAGACATCCCCGATAAGCTGTACTACTCCATTAGCGAAGTAAAAGACATAACCGGGATCGAGCCTTACGTCCTGAGATTCTGGGAGACAGAGTTCCCGTCACTGCGACCGCGAAAAAACAAGAAAGGGCATCGGACGTATCGCAAGAAAGACATCGAGCTTATCCTCAAAATCAAAGCCCTTCTCTACGACGAGAAATACACAATCCCCGGGGCGAGAGAAGCCCTCGCAGAGAAACGAGGCGCCCCCGCGGCGCCGGCGCCTCCTCCGGCTCCCGAAACGCCCCGCGTGGCGGCGAAAGATGACACCGGACTCCTCGACCACATCCACCGTGAGCTCACCGACCTCGCCGCCCTGCTCAACGAACACAAGACCGAGGACATCTTCGCCGATTAGACGGTGACCCCGAGGAAGATTTTCTGACAGCATAAACAGGATAGCCAGGATTGTTGGGGGCATCGTGCACAGCACCACAACTGCCCGATGGGCAGGTGATACAGCGTTGGAACGAAAGCGGAACTTCAAGAGATTCGCGTGGATAGGTTTGTTAGTGACCATTTTCGTGCTCATCGCCGGCGCATCCCAGCCAATTCGTTCCAGGCACGCCTGGGGTTACACGTGCAGGCTGTGTGGGGCCACATGGACCAAGAAGGTCTCATACATCGTCGGCATCCCGGTCCGATGGACCAAGAGCAAGATATACCGGCAGTCGTGCACGCAACTGTATGACGAGTACATAGCCGAACCCCACCGACACCAGTGGGCTGGCGGCGGACATTCCGTTGACCACGGCAACATGTTCGGCTACGGCGGTCATAGTGATGGCGCACACGCCGTTCCGCCATATCCAATATTTCAGCCTCACCTGACGCGCATCGCGATTTATGCCGCCGCTGACCTGATGGACGAACCGGCGGAGGTTCGCAAACGGGTTTTCCATGAGATTCTCAGTTGCACTATCCCCGAGGAGTTCCAAGACGTGTGCGAGACGCGCGATAAAAGCATCGGCGGCGACCGGGAGCAGGTGTGGCGAGACTGGCTTGCGTCGCGGTCGAAACGCCCTAAGGAGCGGACCTGGGACGAGTCTGAGAGTGTGGATTGAGGTGCGCCCCTGCGCTGAACTCCGCTCTCGCCGTTGGAGCACCGCAGGGGCAGTGCAAGGGCCGGTTCGCTGACACGTGCCTTTGAGGAGGGGAAACAATGAGAAAGATGTTCATCGTTTTAGGGAAACTGCTTGGGTTGGTTGTGCTTTACTGGACGCTTTTGGCCCTTCTCCGGTTGGGGCTTGCTGTACAGTCGTGGCTGAGCGCGGATTATGGTGGGAGCTGGCGTATATCGTGGGTCGTGGCTCCGGCGGTGTACTTTGCGCTGTCCCTTATTCTCGCGCTACTGCTGATGTTCAAGACGGAGAAGCTCGCCGATTCGCTGAGGCTGAAGGGGGACGAGGAGCCGGGCAAAGCGACATCAACGCACGACATGTTCGTTACGGGGTCAGCTCTGATCGGTCTCTACCTGCTCGTAGCCGCCATCCCATCGCTCGTGAGGGCCCTGATACAGAGCGGTGAATATCCAGGCCAGTGGAGGGGCTCGGACCTGCTGGGCGAGCTGATCGCGGGCGCTCTGAGGTTGGTTTTGGGACTCGTTTTGCTGCTGGCGCCGAAAACGGTAGCCAGGGCTATTAAAAACGGAATCCGCTTGCGGCAGAAAAGCACGCCGCCAGACGAGACAACTCCATAGTCCCCCGCGAGTGATTGGCCTCGGCATCCGGCGGAATCCCCTCGAGCACCCCGAGAATGTGCCTCCTGGCATTTGCCACAGCGTTCATGAACGCCCTCCCTCTCATATTATCTCCTATGAGCGCGCCGCGGCGTGGGCGCGGAGCGTTTTTTCGTGTGTGCGGGCGGCCTGCAGGGAGAAGGCCTCAAGACGGGCTTCGATGAGTTGGGGGAAGGGGTTGCCGTCAGTCTCGATTGAGAGGAAGGGCAGCGGGCCTCGTCCGTCGAGGTAGAAGGCTTCATCTCCGCCGGGGGTGAAGATGCGCTTGCCCTCAATCGTCATGCTCTCGGACAGAATAGCCTCGGCGACGCGCGAGGGCATGCATCCGAAGGGACCGATGGAGATGACGCCGCAAGCCGTGTCTAAGATTTCGCGCAGCGCAAGTCCGACCGTCAACAGGGCCTCCCCTCTCAGGTTCGGATTGATGAGTTTTCGTGCGAAGGCAAATGTGCGGGCGACATCGGTCATCTCGAAGTGGTAAAGCCCCGATTTCTCGAGTGTCCTCTTGATTTCCCGCTCGAAGCGGTTCTGGAAGAACCGCCGAATTGCCAGTCCCGCCCTCCTGGTTCTCGTGAGGTTCCTCCCCCAGAGCCTCTTTTTAATCATGTAGTCAATGTACCATACCCACTCGTTGATTGGAGCGATTCTCGCCACAAATCCTCTCTCCGCGAGCCAGTCCGTGACGCCTCGTCGAGAAAGGCGGTCTCGCCTCACGTAAATCTCCCCGATGAGCGCGATGTTCGGAGCGTCGCAGAGGTGAGACCTCAGGGGGATTCGAGAGAGGACAAGCGCTGTCTCCTCGAGGGTCTGCTGCATCCGGGCGGACTGTCCGGTTCGCAGAGCGGACAGGACGTTCGCCCAGGAGTGCTCGAAGACTTCCAGTGCCTCCACCCTATCCACGGCGAGGGTTTTCAGAGCGGCCCTTATATCATCCATCACGTCGGAGATGACGATTGCTTTCCATCCCATGCGCGTGAATTTGTGCCCGAATCCGCTGTAGCTGTCCTCGTTGGTGAGGGAGAGGACCGCCACGTCGTCAATTCGCTCTTTGCGAATCAGGTTTCGCAGAAAGACGCTGTACTGGCCAAAGCGGCAGGGTCCCGCTGACGTGGGCATGAAATAGACGACGACTTCTCCAGGACGCCTCTCTTCCTCGAGGTATCTCAGGAGACTTCCGGTGGTAAGCTGAAGTGGGAGGCATTCCTTGCAATTGGTGTTAGCCCTTCCGATTTTCAGGATGGACTCATCCGGCTCGGGGAGGGCGACTGCCCTTATGTTCAGATGATTCATCACCGCGGCCATTGCCTGAGTCGCCAGGTCGCCCATAGACGGAAAGAGAAGTCGGACGTTGCGATGTTGAATGGGATACTTCCCGCCCCTGCAGTGGATGGTATAGCCGTTCTTGCCGTCAGACGTGACAACGGCAGGCTGGAAGGGCTTGACCTTCTCGACGACCTTTTCCTCTTTCTCAAGCTCTCGAAACCTCCGGACCACGTCGAGGAATGCGTCAACTCTCGTGTCGAGTCCGGCGTCAGCGGTGTGGTCGTCGAGCTCTAAGACGACGGACGGCTTGATTCCCATGATGTCCCGGAAATAGGTGATGATGAAAGAGTCGGGGCCGCAACTGAAGTTTGTGACGAACGCGGCGAAGAGCTGCGGGTGCTTTTTGACAAGGCTCGCTGCCTTGAGAATCATTTTCCCGCGCGCCCAGAACATTTCGCTGTCGCACTCTTCTTCTTCGTAGGGGAGAATATCGAAGGGAATGACAGTAATTCCGCGGGAGGCGAACTTACGCGGGATGCCCATGTTCGCCTCGCCGGCGAAGGCATTGTAGGGACGACCGAACAGGACGCCGGCGAAGCGTGAAGGGTCTTTCTCGAGGTCGTCCAGCGCTTGTTTCCCCAATCGTTTCGCTTCATCTGCGCATGCTTCCTGATTCGCGCATGCCTTCTCGAATGCATCGCCTGCTTCACGGGCGGTGAATCCAAGCCTCTTCCCGAGGCGAATGAAGCCGCTTCTGGCGCCATCCAGCCCTCGCTCGAAACTGAGCAGGGGCGAAAGAATTTTTGTCTTGCCGAGGGCGCCGCGGAAAGCAGTTCGGAGATAATACGGCTCCCCCTGGACGAATACGCAGACTGTCCTGTGGCCTTCAGCGTTCTTCACCTCCAGCCCGAGGACGTGCGGCAGGAAAATGTAATCCACGCCTTTGTCGAGGAGGTCCTGAAAGAGACCGTGCGAGATGTCCGCCGGATAGCAGAAGGCGGAGCCTTTGCGGTCTATTCCGTCCGGCGAAACGGTTGTCGCGAGGACAACCTTCATCCCCAGCGACGAGAAGAAGTTGGAGTAGAGCGGATAGAACGTGTTGGTGAGGAAGGACTTGGTTATCCCGACGGTTCTGGCTTCGGTTGTCCGCTCGGGTTCCTTTGCGGCGTACTTCTCGAAGACAAGCCTTTGAGCGGCGGCCACAAGGTCAAGCTCGGCAGCCTCAATGTGGAGGCGATGCCGAGTATTGTAGTAGCGGTTGCACGCCCCGCCGAACGGATACTTTTTGCCGGCAATCTCGACGGTGATAATTTGGCACTTTCGGTCGCACTTCTCCTTTCCTCCGGCGCACTCGAGGCGCCGGCCATAGCTGACTTCCCTCGCAGCAAGCTCCGCGAGGTCGAATCGCTGCTCCGGGAGAAGTCCGAGCTGGATTCTGCGTTTGACTTCCAGCGCTAGTCCGAAGGCCCCCATCAAGCCGGGGTCGGGGGGAACGACCACCTGCTTGCCGGTGAGAGCAGCCATCGCTATCGGGACTGCGCGGTTGTAGCAAACTCCTCCCTGCATGAAGAGCTTTTTCCCGACAGGCCGGCTTCCTCTGACCCTGTGGCTGTAATTCATGCAAATTGAGTAAACCAACCCGGCGACGATGTCGTCTCGCTTGATTCCCTCCTGAGTAGCGGTTTTGATGTCGCTATTGATGAATGCGGCGCACTGGTCGTTGAAGTCGGGCGGGTTATCGCCCCGCATGGCTATGTCGGCGATTTCCTCGACCTGTATGCCGAGCGTTTCCTTTGCGGCTTCCTCGAGAAAAGAGCCGGTGCCGGCAGAACAGGCTTCGTTCATGGCGTAATCGCAGGGGACGCCGTTGACCAGGTAGGTATATTTAGCGTCCTGACCTCCTATCTCGAAAATGGTGTCCACGTCTTTGTCGAAATAGACTGCGGCCGTCGCGTGCGCGATGATTTCGTTGATGATTCCTTCCGTGAGGGCGTGAAGGCCGGCAATCTGGCGCCCTGAACCGGTTACGCCGAGGCCGACGGTCTGGATTCTTTCAGGGATTTCGCGGGCAAGCCGGGCATAGCATTCGCGCGAGGCAGCGACCGGATTGCCGTTCGTTCGCAAATATACCGAGCCAAGAATCACGTCGTCGGCTTCCCTCATCACGATGGCCTTTGTGGTCGTCGAGCCGACGTCGAGGCCGATGATGCAGCGGTCCCCGTCGCGCGCCTTTCCGTGCTCCATGGTTTCGAATGAGACCCATTCTTCGAACTCCTTGAGAGGGCGCAGGAAAGTGAACGAGGACCTTTTACCCGCGAAGAGCTCCTCGAAGCCGCAAAACGGACTCCCTTCTTTTTCCAGCGCGCACAGCCCCGCACCGAGAGCCTCGAAATAGGCAGCCGATTGCGGGACCTCAACGTGGGGAACGTCTTCGCGCAGGAAATGCGTCAGCACCCGGTTTTGCGCCACTCCTCCGACGAGAAGAATTCGCTCGTGGTTGACCCGGGCGAGGAGCTCCGAGACCTTTCGTGCCATCATCTCGCACAGACCGGCGGTGACGTTGCCCTTTGGCTCGCCGACATTCAGGGCGTGCGTGCAATCGCTCTTACAGAACACCGAGCATCTTCCGGTCACTTTTCTCGGCGTTGCCGTAAGCCCCGACTGCACGGCTTCCTCGACGGAGAGGTTCATCCGCCGGATTTGCTGCAAAAAGAATTCGCCGGTGCCGGAGGCGCACTTGTTGCCGGTGTGGACGGTCGTGATTTTGCCTCCCTCGTCGAGCACATAGACCATGAACGTTTCGCCGCCCGTGCTGACAATGGCATCGTATCGCTGTCCTGTGGGGACGGCGAACTGGAAGGCTCGCTCCACCGCCTCCGGCTCGGTGATTGTCGGGAGGTTAACATAGTTACGAAACTTGCGGCCCGTTACGACGATCCTGTCGCCGGGGACAACTCCCACTTCACTCAGCAGGTCAAGCAGAACGCCTCTTGGATTTCCTTCGTGGGGCTTGACGAGCGCGGACACAATCCGGGGGTTCCCGCCGTCGGGCGAGACTTCCACCACCTTAACGGTTGAAGCTCCTAAACAAACGCCAAAGTATCTCATAGTCCTGTGTTCGCCGCCGATGGGAGACTGTTCGGGCGCCTGAGCAACCGCGGCTGCCGCCTTGTGCTCTTCATGTGCTTCAGCGGTCTGTGCAAAAGCTGCCTCCCACCTCCAGCGGCGACTCCAGCCGCCCCGCCGAATGGTTGCCTGGAAGTCCTCTCTCCGGACCGCTCACTTAATTTCGACCAGCCGGTACTTTTTGGTTCCCAGTCCCCTTCGCTCGAGGGCATTTATCTGAATGTATGGGTCCTTTCGGTGAATTTTCTCGAAGAGGTGCTTCCCCTTCATCAACCTCCTCCCCTTTGGGAGAGTTCCCTCGATGAAGTTCTTTGTCTGAATTGCTTTCAGGGAAGCGGTCTCAATCGCCACGAGGTCATCGGACATCATTATGCCAATGTCCGGCACCAAAGCCGGAAATGAGAATCCCCAGCAGTCGCAGATATATGCAATGTTTGTCAGGAAGTTGATGTAAAGGACGGACCCGGGCTTGAAGGTCTTCAGGACAGTTTCTGTGGAAAGGGCCATTGCCTCCTGAAAATCCACGTACCCGCCCATGTCCATTTTTATCGCTTCTTGCGGGCAGGCGTTCACGCAGTGCTGGCAGAAAACACAGTCGTGATACTCGATGAAGTACCGGTTCTCTTTGTCGAACTTGTTAGCGCCATACCGGCAGGCGCGGATGCACAGTTCACAATGTGTGCAGAGGTTTTCGTCCCACTGAAGCCCCCAGCCTATCGCATGAATGTCAAGTTTTGTTTTTGCGGTTACGCAGCCCATGGCGATGTTTTTGCAGGCGCCCCCGTAGGCGCAGTGCCCATGGCCCTTGACGTGGGCGAGGTCTATCATTACGTCCGTGTCGTGAATTTCGCCAGCGACCTGAATTTCCTTCAGCGTCCGAAAGTCCACTTTCTTGCTGTAAAAATATTTGTCCCGGAAACCCGTCACGGGGACGATTGGTGCTCCCAGGGTTTCTTCAGTGTAACCACGCCTTTTCGCGTCCCGGACATCCTGAGGAGCATCCGTCACGAAAACATCCCCGCCGGCTTCCTTGAGTTTTGCCACCAATATGCCGACGAAAAGCGGATGAATCGTTGTGTGGACAATTTTCCACCCCAGATGCATTTTGACAGCGACGGTCTTCCCCTCGACCATGCCCCTGAGGGGAAATTTGTCGAGCATCCTCGCGAACTTCGCCGGCAGCGTTGCTCGCTCCTCCAGCCTCTCAACGCCGCTGGAAGCGAAATACACGGTCGCCATTCGCTCGAACACTCCTCCACCGCTTGATGTTTACGGAACCGTTTCAGAATCCACCCCCCAAGGCGCTCGCTGCCGCCATCCCGTCCTTCATTGGTATTTTAGCCTTGCGACGGCGTCCACTCAACGCTTTTTGCAGACCGATCTGCATCCAGAAGCAACGGACCGCTCGAGGAGCTTAGCGGCGTCACAGAAGTCGGACGCGCGGCCGCAGGCCGGTATCTTAGTCATATCTGTCCAGAAAAGAGAGTCTCACGCAGGGCATTCTGGGGCGTGTAACCTGTGAGGAGATCAGAGGAATTGCCCGCACGCTTCGTTGGCCGATCCCCCGGCGAGAAATACGCCATTCTCACGGAGCTGGCTTCAGTTCGACCCTGTAGAATTTGGCCTCCACTTCCGCGTGGTCATCTGTCCAGGAGCTCGTCTTTCCATCAGACAGGACGGTGTCCTCCTCCTTCCAAACCCCGTTGAGCATGTCCCCGCTCGACCAGACGATGTTAGTATCTCCAGGGCGGCTGCTCCAGGTGAGGGTCGCTGAGGCGCTGGATTGCCTTACGACCGCCACGACATTGAAGTGAAACGAGCCGTGTTCGTACGCCCCCATGTCCACCGTCCCGCCCCAGATACGCGGGTTGACGTCCAGGTCAACCGCCCCCCACATCCAGTCCTCGTTTTTCCCTTTGTTGATACAAGGCGAGCCGTACAAAAGTCGGTGGTCAAGGTCGGCGAATTGCGGATTATCGAAGATGTTCCCTTCCCCGCCCTGGGTCCAATCCTGGATGCAGGAATAGGTTGGCTCGCTCGACTCATAAAGCTGCCGGCCGTCCGGAGCCTCATTCCCCCAGATGATGCAGTTGATAATCGTGCCATTGCACCACGCCAGGCCCCCGCCCCCGAACTCAATTGAGCCTGACGCTCGGTTTCCCACGATGGTATTGTTGGCGATCGTGCCGTCGCAGGAACAGAGGCCACCGCCGTCACTGGAGTAGGCTTCAGTCGCCGTGTTGCCGCAGATAACATTGTTCCGGATGATACCATTGCAGCCATAAAGCCCCCCGCCCGCCCACTCGGCGGAGTTGCCGAATATCTTGTTGTTCTGGATGAGGCCGTCGCAACAAAACATCCCCGCCCCGGCGCCGGCTGAATTGTCGGTGATCACGTTGTTCTGGATTGTGGCGCGGGCATGGTCATCCCACACGGCCCCGCCAACTCCGCCTCCCCGGTCAGAGCGGCCATTTCGAATGGTGAAGCCTGACAGAACGCAGGTTTCGTCTTCGGTTCCAAAGAACGCGACGACGGGCCCTGCTCGATCCCCGTCAATGATGGTCCTGGCCACTACGCTGGGGTCCCACGGGTCGGTGCTTCTCAGCACAACATTTCTGCCCCCGAATTGAAGATTCTCAATGTACAACCTTGGATAAACAACAATTTCATCGCCGTCACTGGACTCGCTCAACGCCGCCTGTATGGTCTCGTAAAGTGCTCCGTCGGCCGAATTCTCGACGAGCGTCTGCGCCGCTACCTTTGGATCCCAGGCATAACGATACTCCGTGATGTTGACGATTCCGTCGCCATCTGCGTCACCCGCAGCCTCCTCCACAAGGCTCTGAAACCAACTGAGCTCCCAGTCATCCGGCAGGCCGTCTTCATCCTCGTCGCGAGGCGTACAAGCAGCTTCGGGCGTGTTCCCGTAAGCCCCCATATTCACCCGTCCGCCGTTCGGCTCTGGTTCGTTTGAGAAGGGGGAATCGGGGTCCCCGGCGTCTATGCAGGGTGACACAGACCTCAGGTGAAAATCGCCGTTCTTCGGGTCAACGAACCGCGGGTTGAAGGTTATGTTCCCTTCCCCACCTCCCGTCCACGCTTCGATGCAACAGTAAGTAGGCTCGCTCGTGCGCCAGACCTGGCCGGTGCAGGGAGACCGATTACCCCAGATAATGCAGTTGCGGATGGTGCCATAGCAGTCTCCCAGTGCGCCGCCGTAGTCGGCCGAGTTTCCTACGATAGTGTTCAGCTCGATGACGCTACTGGTCTCCCAGGAGCTGGTTATGCCGCCCCCGTACTCCGCCGAGTTCCCTGCGACAATGTTGTTGTGGATGGTCCCCTGGCAGTAAGCCAGCCCTCCGCCCTCCCGAGAGGAGTTGCCGGTGATGATGTTATATCGGATCACTCCGTCGCACGCGACTATCCCCCCGCCGTGGGTCTCGGACGAGTTACCGGTGATCCTGTTCCACTCGATCGTCGCCCCCGTGTTGTCGCCGAACTTCCCACCGCAGATTCCCCCGCCGTACTCTGCCTCGCCATTCTGAATGGTGAAACCGGCGAGAGTGCACATTTCGCCTTCGGTGCCAAGGAAGGTGACGACGGACCCGGCCTTGTTGCCGTCAATGATGGTGCTGCCGACAATGTCAGGGTCGGTCGGGTCAGTGCTCCGGACGACGATCTTCTTTCCCTTGAACTGAATGTTCTCGACATACGTCCCGGGGGCGACCACAACAGTGTCCCGGTCGAATGCCGCCTCTATCCCCTCCTGAATTGTTCTCAACGCCGTTTCCCAGCTCCTTCCGTCACCGGACGTAGGGCGCGACGCGTCCACATGCCACAGGGCAGGGGGAGCTACTGGGCTAAACCCGCAGCGATATTCTTCGACATTTGGGATAAGATCGCCGTCTGGGTCGTCGTCCGCACCCTGAGCCAGGTCGGGGAAGAACAGCGTCTCCCAGTCGTCCGGCAGTCCGTCGGCGTCCGTGTCAGCAGACCTGGATGTGGCCTCCGACGTGTTGCCAAAGGCCCCCATATCAATCCGTCCTCCATTTGGCTCGGGTTCTTCTGAAAAAGGAGAGCCGGGGTCGCCCGAGTCTATGCAGGCAGAGCAGCTCTTGAGATGGTAGTCGCCGCCCGCCGCATCCACGAAATAAGGGTAACAGGCGATGTTCCCTTCCCCGCCGCCAGTCCAGCCCTCAATGCAGGAATATGTCGGAATGGAGCAGTTATTGAGCTGCCGCCAGCCGGCATTTCCCCAGATGACGCAGTTCCTGATCGGCCCGTGGCAGCGGCAGAGCCCCGCGCACTCCTCAGCGGAATTGTGGCAGATCGTATTGTTGACGATCATGCCATTGCACTCGAACAAGCCGCCGCCGAGTTCAGTAGCCGAGTTGCTGCAAATGACGTTGTTCTCGATCCTACCGTCGCAGTAGGCCAATCCGCTACCATAGCGCGCTGAGTTGCGACTGATAATGTTGTTCTCGATCAGCCCGTCGCAGTACGTCAGCCCGCTTCCGGAATTTCCGGAAATCATGTTGTTCCGGATCGTGGCGCGGCTGTGTTGATCCTGCGTCCCACCAGAGATGCCGCCAGCCCACCCGTTGCAGATAGTGAAACCGGCAAGTACACAGGTCTCATCCTCCGTCCCAACGAATCTTACGACAGCGTCGGCTTGCCTCCCGTCAATAACGGTAGCGTCTCTGACCGCTGCATCCAACGGGTCACTGCTCCTCAGGACAAGGTTCTTGCCCAAGAAACTGATGTTCTCCCTGTAAACCCCCGGATGAACTACGATCTCATCGCCGTTATCGGATTCCCGGAGAGCAGGCTCGATGGTCTGGTAGCAGACGCCCTTCGTCAGGTTCTCGACAAGGGTCTCCGCGGCTGCACTGGGAACCCACGCATAACGGTACTCTCTCGCGTTGAGAATGCGGTCTCCGTCCGGGTCAGTAGCACCGTCCTCGTCAAGGTCTCCGAACCAGTGCAGCTCCCAGTCATCGGGCAGACCGTCCCCGTCGGTGTCAGGGGACCGGGAAACTGCCTCCGTGGTGTTTCCATAAGCACCCATATCCACCCGGCCCCCATTAGGCTCAGGCTCTTCTGAAAAAGCAGAAGCAGGATCGCCCGCGTCCACACACGGGGACCAGGACCTGAGGCGGAAATCCCCCCCTGCGGCATCAACGAAGTGCGGGTCTAACGCAATGTTTCCTTCCCCTGGCCCGGTCCAGCCCCGGATGCAGGAGTACGTGGGCTCGCTTGACTCATGGAGCTGTGGCTCTACCGGGTAGGTATTGCCCCAGATGATGCAGTTCCGGATCGTCCCCCGGCAACGACACAATGCGCCGCCGGAGTTGCTGGCGAAGGTGTTGTTCTGGATGAAGCCATCGCATCCCCACAGCGCGCCGCCCTTCCAGGGGGCATCGTTTGCCGCGATCACGTTGTTCTCGATCACGCCGTCGCAGTGGAGCAGCCCGCCACCAAGGCCCTCGGCCGAGTTGCCAAATATCCTATTATTCCGGACCGTGCCGTGGCACCCATACAGCCCGCCCCCGTACCGTTCCGCGGAGTTGCCAACGATCGCATTATCGCGGATGTTCCCGTCACAATAAGCCAGCCCGCCGCCATACATGGCACAGTTGTCAGAAATGGTATTGTTCTGGATCGTAGCGCGGGTTGGATTTTCAAATGACCCGCCGCAAATGCCGCCGCCGTTCCAGCCGTAAAGCCCCCCATTCGCGGTGCCGTTCCGGATGGTGAAGCCGCTCAGCACACAGCTCTCGTCCTCGGTGCCATCGAAGGTCACCACGGAACCGGCTTCACTACCGTCTATGATGGTGCTGGCGACGACGGTCGGGTCAAGGAGGTCGGTGGAACGAAGCGTGATGTTCTTCCCTTTGAACTTGATGTTCTCATAGTACGTCCCGCGGGCGACAATCACCGCATCCCCATTCGCCGCCTGGTCTATCCCTGTCTGAATCGTCTTGAAGGCGGTTCCCCACGATTTGCCGTCGCCGGAGGCAGACACCGAGCCGTCCACGTGCCACGTTGCCGCTGGGCCCGCCGTCGGGCTAAATAGCGCGAGGAAAACGAACGAACTGCAACCCACGGTCTTGAAAAACATGACCACCACCTCCCCGTTGAGCCTCTGAATTTGTGTCTATCTATGCTTTTCCTCTCCCGCCGAAACCAGGCAGATTGCCGGTAGTTGTTCATCCCGCGAGGCCAACGTTCCGCGCCAAAATCTTCCCATTAATCATGCCCTCGACAGAGCGTCTCTCGGCGATCCTTTCCAACTTTACCGGCAGCGCTGCCAATAGCTCCAGCCCTTCTGCGCCCGCCGGATCCTCGCCCCTCCCACACCCTGATCCAAATAGATTATATCTGCCGACTGCACGTTTTTTCAACGCTTTTTCGGCCACGCGTGCGAACAGGCACGAGGCCTCCCGACTTTGTCCCCGACGCAGACCGCCGGAGCCCGTTTCAAAAATCCCTTGACGACGGAGGACAACTGTGCATACTTACGCCGTTAAAAGCAAACAGCATACAACATCAAAAAAGGGGGTGGACCATGATAAAGAATTTCGTAGTGACGTTGGCGATTTTGGGCCTGGTTCTTTCTTCGGCTTTTGCACAAAACGGCGCAGAGAAGTCGCATTTTCTGGCTGTCGGCGCCCGTGTCCACTATGCAAGCGCGGAGGATGCCTTCGGAGGGGATGTTTCGGTGGACGAAGAGTTCGGGTACGGCGCCATGGCGAAGCTGTCGGTTTTCAAACCGCTTTGGCTTCGGTTCGGGATTGACGTATTCAATTTCGAGGGAACGGCGACGGCCCAGGAGATCGTGGACGGAATGCCCATCTCGGCAACTGCATCGGCGAAGCTGCAGACCATCCCTCTGACTGCGACGCTACTGGTTGACCTCGGTTCTCTGACCTCTTCCATCCGTCCGTACGTCGGCGCCGGGATCGGGTATTATATCAACGATTTCCACGACGTTGGTGTCTCGGCGAGCGTGTTTGGGGTAGAATTCCCGGTGGAGAGATTACTCAACTTTGACTTTAATGCAGACGACGCTGTCGGCTGGCACGTTTGCGCCGGGGTGGACTGGTTTCTGTCGAGCAACATCGCCTTCAACCTGGAGGCCTCCTATCGCTGGGCGGAGTATAACTGGGACCTCGCCATGTGGGCGCTGGACTTGTCTGAGTACAACGAGAAGTTTTCCGGGTCGAGTAACCTCGATGGCTGGGCGATCACCGCCGGGCTTAGCCTGTTCTTCTTCTGATAGAGCTCACGGCCGCGCAAGGGGACGAGCCCTGTGTTTGATAGCTCGTCCCCTTTTTTCCATTATTCCGGTAATGGGTGAGGTTGCCTCCCCGGCGTATGAAGCCGCTGAGTCGGCCCAGGCACGAACGTGCGGACCTCCCGGTTCACTGGGTCCTGTGCCCTCTCCGCGGCCAGTTCCAAACGAAAGTGAGAAATCGTTCTCAAGATGCGGTCGCCTTCAGACGCATAAAACCATGACCCAGTCGCGTAACACCATTTCGGTAATTGTTACCGCCTACGAGCGGCCGATGCATCTCTGGTTTACGCTCCTTGGTCTGCAAAGACAATCCGCCGGCTTCGAGGAGCTAATCATCGCGGACGACGGTTCGGGACAGGAGGTCCAAACGGTCATAGCGAGGTTTGCTTCCCGGGCGAAAGTCCGCACGGTTCACGTCTGCCAGGGGCACCAGGACTGCCGCCGGGCGAGGTCTCGCAACAACGCCATTCGGGCGGCGACTGGCGATTACCTGGTCTTTCTGGACCAGGATTGTCTTCCTTCCGTTGACTTTCTCAAGGCACACGTTTCCTCCCCGAAGACAGGGGTTTTTCGGGTCGGGTCGTGCGTTTTTCTCAACGAGGCAAAGACGGAAGGGCTTCGCGAGGAGGACATACTCACTGGCCGCTTCGAGGCTCTCCTCGACGAGACTGAGACGAAAAAGCTGCGAAAGGCCCAGAGGAATGACAACTTCTACGCATTCTTCCGAAGGCACCTGTGGCCAATCAAGTTCAAGCCAAAGCTGCGGGGCGGCAACTTCTCAATTCACAAAGCAGACCTTCTGAAAGTCAACGGGTTCGACGAGAATTTCGTCGGCTGGGGTCAGGAAGACGACGATCTTGGTCGGCGGTTGTATCTTGCGGGGATGATGAGCGAGAGCGTCGTAGCTTCGGCGGTGACTTTCCACCTGCATCATCCGCCTCCGCCCGACGGCGCGGCCCGATGGCGAGATGGCCGGAACGTCCAGTATTACCTGAGGAAAAACGTTCCGGCTTTCGCTGAGAAGGGAGTGATGACCGAAGACGGCCGCCAGCCTGAGGATGTGAAGGTTACCATCTGCCGCTGAGCCTGTAGCGCTATTTCCCGCCCGGACAACTCTGGCACACCCACGTGCGACGACGCGGGGCCTTGCACCGCGCTTTCAGCCTTTTCCACCTGCCGGTTTAACAAGCGTGGGCAGCGCCTCTCGCTTGAGGTCCTTTCCGGTCAGAGCGCCAGCCATGGCGACCAGAAGCCACGACAAGGACCTCAAAAAGCCGTCGGGAACCTCTGCCAGGCAGTAAATTGATATCCCTAAGAATGAAACGAGGAGTGTGGCGCAAAGTTTACCCGATAAGTCACGGCTGGCGCGATAGCTTTGGAGGAGACGAACGACCGTCGCAAGCCACACCCACAGCATTGCGGCCAGGCCGACTATACCCGTCTCGAAGGCGGTCTGAAACAGGACGCTGTGGGCATGCTCGTACGGTATGGGCGAGCGAGGAAATCGCCTGTGATAGATGGTCTGGTAGTTCCGCTTGCCGTAGCCATAGCCAAAGACTGGTTTTTTCACGATAAGCTTGCTGAGGTTGCGCCAGTTTTCTGCCCTGAAGCTCAGGGTCCCAACGGTATCGTCCAGAAACCTGGGGTTCCACGCGCGAAGGCTCACATACCCGAAAGCCAGAAGGCAGGCCAGGGCGGTCAGGGCACGCACTCTCCATTTGCGTGGTGTCAGCAGGATGGCTGCGAGGATCATCATGACGACGAGGGAGAGCTGGGTCGTTCGGGAGGCCATCGCGTACATGAGGAACAATGCCAGACCAAGAAAAGAACCATGCATGGCCTTCAGCAACCCATTGCGCGCGGTCACGAGCAGGAAGAGCGACATAGGAAGAAGGAGAAGGAGAATCGCCGACGCGGGGTTAGGATGGCCGTAGTAGGGGCCAAAGACCCACCGTTCTCCCCAGTGCCACTGCTTCCCCAGACCATCCACATACGTCACGACGTCGTACATGCACACGACCAGGACAGAGCCGATAAGGACCTGAAGACAGGCGAACAGGGAAACGCGGTTTTTGAACAAGTGCCATGCAGCAAACACCATGGCGAGGACCACGATAAACTTGCTGGCGTCCTTGATGCTCCATTTGGGATGGGCGGAATACGCTACCGAAGCAGCCACGATGACGCCATAAGCCAGGATTGCCAGGAACAGCGTGTCGGGCTTCTTTGAGAAGAGCGACCGCCCCTTGCGAAGAAGAATGAAAACAACCGATGCCCAGACCACAACATCCCTGACCGCGGAGGAGGGATGAAGGACGAGGGTCAGTGATAGGGCCATTAAAACGCCCGCCTTGACAAGCCACCGACGTCTCTCGGCAGCGCTAAACTCTCGCCAGCTTTTTCGAGGCGAAACGGTCCGATCCTCGCCCATCTCCGGCAACCACGTATCTGCTATGGGCACGGACCGGCAAACGCGGCGAGACGCTTCCGAGCCGGTGTCAAAACCCGAACCGCTCATCTCTCTTCTACAATCGCTTTTCACTTCCACAACCCACCCCGGTAAGGTCTGCCGTGTTTGGTGTCTCGTTAGCAACAGCACGCCCGGGCTGCAATACAACTGCCTGCGTCAAGCCAGCCTCCTCGATGTTAAACCATTTTGGGGGGACACGCACAGCGAAACTTTCACCACCCAAGTGCCGACTGTTTGCGGCCGTTCGGAGGGCTGGACCCGGTACGACTCTGGCTCCTCCAGGCGGAGAAAGGGCTTGAAGGGGGGAGCGGTTGTCTTTATCATTGCCGTCATGGCACTCTCGGCACAACCGACCACGTTTCACCATAACGTCGCAGGCCGATAATATGAGCGACCCGCAAGTACTATTTTCCCCTGTTCTGCACATTGACACCGGGAAGACCTGGGGCGGCGGCCAGCAGCAGGTCCTCCACCTTCACCTCGGTCTGCTGAGGAGGGGGGTGGTGTCCATCCTGGTCTGCCCACGGGGGTCGGCCCTTGCACGCAGGGTAGCCGCCGAATCCATCCCCGCCGTTGATATGAAAATCGGGCGGGTCTTTCGGTTCCCGACCGCCTTGAGAATCGCAAGCCTCGCCCGTCGGGAGGGTGTCCGCACAATCCATATGCACACGTCCGCCGCTCATTCGCTGGGGTTAGCCACGGCGCGACTCCTCAAACGCCACATTAACCTGGTCGTCTCGCGGAGGGTTGCTTTTCAACGAAAGCCCAGTCTCTTCACGAAACGAAAATACGTCGGCCAAGGGATTCGATACATTGCCATTTCGGAAGCAGTGAAGAAAACTCTTCTCGACCTCAGCGTCTCTGAAAGAGACATTTCGATCGTGCATTCGGGGATAGACACGGACCGTTTTAGCAAGGTTGATGAGGTGGCGGCGAGAGCACTCGCTGAGGAGCTTCGCATCCGTCCCGGTTCTTTCGTTGTCGGGAGCGTCGGCAGCCTTGTTCCATGCAAGGGACATGCGGTGCTCGTCAAAGCTGTGGCGAAGGTGGCTGAGATCATCCCGGATGTCATTTGCCTGATTGCTGGCGACGGACCTGAAAGGTCTCAATTGCGGTCGCTTATCCGGCGGAGTGGACTGGAAAGGAAGGTCATCTTGGCGGGACAGCAGGACAGAGTGCCGGAGCTGCTTTCGCTGATGAACGTCTTCGTAATGCCGTCGCTGGACGAAGGGCTTGGCCTCGCTTTGCTCGAGGCGATGGCGGCAGCCAAACCGGTCATCGCTTCATCGGTCGGCGGAATACCAGAGGTCATCACGGCAGGGCAAAACGGCATTCTCGTTCCGCCGGGGCAAGAAGGCGCTCTCGCTGAATCGCTCCTTGACCTCATCCGCGACTCGGCGCGCATGGCTTCACTCGCAGAGAACGCACGGAGGTCCGTGCGCGAACGCTTTTCATGCGAAGCCATGGTCCAGGGAACGCTCAGGGTGTACGAGGATCTTGCCCGCGGCTGGAAGGGAGCTTCTTGCTTAGTACACGTCTTCGCAAATACAGTGACGAAGCAGACGCCCCCGCGCGACGCGGGGGAACCTCTTCTGAGCGGCACTGTGTCCTGCCGGGCTTCA
>CAYZXL010000009.1:0-121150 GCA_964482435.1 uncultured Verrucomicrobiota bacterium | reverse complement strand
GGATCTCCTCGTTCTCGCTGATGAAGCCCGGGGCATTCTGGGAGTACAGGTGCTCGTACAGGGGGATGATTTTCCCCTTCTCCACCTCCGCCCCGATCACTTTCATCGTCCAGTACCCTTTCGTGATTTTGTTCTCGCTGCCGTCCCGTATATCCGCCAGGTGCTCCATCTTCTTCGCGTACTTCTTACTGACGTCGGAGATGTCAGCGATCAAGAGGGTGTCCCTCTTCACGTGACGGGAACCATCCTCGATCACGTTCTCCGTCAACTTCTCCTCCAGACCCGTCCTTCCCAACTGCCCCGCCATAGGCGGGGTTCAGCGTCTTGATCAACCTGATGCGCTCGTTCAACGACCGCGCTGTCTGCGCCACGTGCACCGAGTGCTGAGACAATATCCCGTACACCATCTCCGCCAAAAACCTCCTCCCGCCAGAAGGCGGGGCAACCCCTTTGAAAGTATCCCCGAAAATCCCTTCACTTGTCCTTTCATTTTATTGGCAATTTGTGTACGATTCATACAAGACCTCCAGGTAGTTGTGACTCGATTCTCACCTAAACCTTCTACCTCAGGAGGTCTTATTTTTCACCAAAAAGTATCCCCATTTTTTTCGCCAAAAAGCACCCCTCACACTTCCCAATTTCCATCTCTCCCACGCTACCAACGACTTACATCACCACCCCGGCAGATTTTGGGGAAACTCCTGACATTTCGACGCGGGTCGAGGGTGAGGCGGAAAGCCGAAAAAGAGATTGACAAACCTCCGCGTCTCAGGTTAACCTATCGCACGAAAGTCTGAAGGGCCGTATTTTACATCACTCTCAAAGGATGACCAAAGTCTTCGAAGGTGGTAGGCACTGGTCAATTGCCCTGTCGCTTTTCCTGCCTTTAGCATCTCTGTTACGAGGTGTGTCGAGTTCATTCTTGAAAGGTGAATCGCCATTGTGGTTTGTCACCTTGCGCCGCCCGGGCAGGGCGGCCTCGAGGCCGCCGAAACTAAGCACACATTCATGAGAAGGGAGGTAGTATGAGAAAAGCATTGTTGCTCGTCGTAGCTGGCTTGCTTGTGATGCCATGGGGTTTTTGCACGAAGTCGCTGTTGCGACTTGAGAGAGCGCCATCGCCTATGGGCATCTGGGAGGAAGTGCCTGCGAATGAGCTTCCGATAACCGACGAGGGCGCGATGCTGGACACCTATGACTCTGCGACGGGGTACTATCGGATGAGCATTGAGCAGGCGGGGTGGTGGCCAGAGTTGAACATCGAGGTAGCACAGGTGCCTTCGTTCTGGTTGCTCCTTGGGCAGGAGCTTGTTGACGGTCTCGGGGACGCCCCCGAAGACAACGGATGGCAGGAAGGGGAGCTCGGGCCGACGGCGTTCCCGATATACGACCCGCTGAGTGGTGACCCGGCTTTCATGGAGTTTAAGGTTGTCTTTAAGGAACCCCAGGTGAATGGGACTTCGCTCGGAAAACCAAGCCCCGCGGGGTCGGAATCTCCACTGGCGTCGCTCCCGCCGCCGATCCAGCGGATGAAAAACCTCGGGTTCATTCTGGTTTCTATGACGGAGGATGAGGCGCCATTCGTTGAGTACTCTACGGAGGGGATGACCCGCGTCGAGCGGTTGCGTCTCCTTGCGAACTCGTCGGCGGTTAAGATATTCCGGTACGGCGACAGCTTGCTGGCAGCAGAAAACGAGAAGGGGGAACTGGTGGCGTATATTGGTGTGCCGCCAGTGTACTACCCGGACGAGATTGTGGACTATTGCGACAGGGAGTTCGATGGTTACGGAGACGAGCAGGGAGGAAAGCATCCCGACCCGCTTCCATTCAAGGGACAGCCTTATCCGAGCTACCAGAGCTTTAAGGAGGATTGGGTAAAGGCGAGACGCTTCCAGGTTGCCAGGGAGCGCCGAAAGGCAGACGCCAAGATTCTCTGGGACATATACAACGGGCGGCTTCAGAAGAACATCATCTACGTGGCGCTGGGGCAGGGAATCACTGTTTTTCCGAACGATCAGGTCAAGCAGTTCACTTTGGCGGACCCGACGTTGGCGACCGTGCGACTGCTGATTCCAACGGGCGTGGGCATAACAGGCAAGGCGCTCGGGCAGACGACCTATCACGTTGTGTTTGGCAACGGAAGCTCCTCGGACGGATACCTCGCGGTGCTTGAGAAGGTGCTTTCGCCGGAGCAGCCGACGATTGGGTGGACTTCCTGGACGGAATACTACGCGGGAAGCTGGAGCGACCAGAGGCGATACACTCAGGAATGGGGAGGAAGTTGCTATAGCGGATGCGGCGCAACTGCCTGGGCTATGCTGTACGGGTGGTTCGACTACAGGGGTCTGGCAACAAACCTCATCGCGGGAAGTGCCCCTCTGTACAACAACAGCTCGGTCACGGATTGCATCTGGTACGTGGCAGAGCAGGTGGGGACCTACTGCGTCGGCGATCAGGGCGCGACAAATCCGTGGGATATGTACAAGGGCTACAAGTGGGCGCAGCACCGCGGGGAAGGATACTCGTACTCGTACAGCTGGACAGTCCCGTGCTTCTCCTCCAGCAGCGCCCGCAACAAGGCGAGGGACGCGATTAAGACCGACGGGCGAGCGGCCATCATCGGGATCGGCTGCACGTCGGCGCACTATCCCCTGGCGTACGGTTACAAGTACCGAGAGTGGAAGGGAGCGTTCGGAGAAGTCTGGGCGACCGAGCGCAAGTTCAAGTGCAACATGGGATGGGGCGGCAGCAGTCCCGAATGGAAAAACGGAGATGTTTGGTTTGGGCTGAGGAGCAATTTCTGGTGAGAGCTGCCCGACGACACAGGCTAAGAGTTCCTTGAAGACCGCGGCCGGCGGTTTATCGTCGGGGCCAGCCTGCGGAAGTGTTTTCCGGAAAGGAGGCTCCGCGGGAGATGAAAAAATCCTCGCGGGGCCTCTTGTTTTTGCAGTGCTTAGGTGCAGGGAGTTGGGGACGATATGCTGCAAACTTGGGTATAATGGTCGGGGTGTAGGATTCCCGGGCAAGGCGGAGAACGTCAAACAAGTGGGACGCTTACCACAACAGCCAGAACGGACGAAAGGGAGAACATCAATGATGCCCGCAGCGAGTTCAGTCAGGCTTCGAATCGTGGTTATGATTGTGGCATTCCTCGTCGTGAGCGCATTTGCCGCCTCGGAGACAAGGGTGTCTCAAGAGGGGGAAAGATGGGCTCTGGAGAACAGGCAGATTCGTGTGACGATTGATGCTCAATCGGGCACGTTCGCGGTGCTCGAGAAAGACGGCGGGCACGAGTGGAAGCAGATAGCAGAAGCTGAGAAGGGAGACGGACCGAAATTCAGTAACGTGCAGGAAATCGGCGCGCCGAAGCGAGGAATCTCGTTTGAGGTTGGCGTCGGGCCGGAGAGGGGAAAGCTCCCGCCGCTGCATGTGCGGTTCATGTTGCCCGTAGAAGGGGCTGACCTGTTTATCGAGGCGGATATGGCTCAACGGGAGACCGAAATCCCGAACCTGCCTTTCCTTGAACCGCTCGTGCATGACTCTCCGGCAGGCGTTCTCGTTGTCGCCGACTACTGCAACGGGCATCTGATTCCACTCGACATGAAGCCGTTTCCGCGGAGATGGTTCTCGGCGTCTCGTCTCGACATGCCGTGGGTTGGGCTGTGCGATTTGCAGAAGGGATTCGGCTACATGCTCCTTGTTGAGACGCCCGACGACGCCAGCATCGAAATGCGGACGCTTCGCACAGGGGACGGGGAAGTGGTCGCCCCGCGTGTCGTCTGGACGAACAGCAAGGAGCAATTCGGGTATCCTCGGCGCTTGATGTACCACTTCGCGGGCGAAGGCGGTTATGTTGCATTCGCCAAGCGGTATCGAGCCTATGCGCGCGACAATGGGTTTCTGGTTCCTTTTTCAGTGAAACTGGAGAAGAATCCGAATATCGCCCGACTGTTCGGTGCGCCGGACGTGTGGGGAAATGCCAGCCTGGCGTTTGCGCGTGAGGCGAAGGCAGGAGGCGTCGAGAAAATGATTATCCACGGACGGAGTTCGCCGGAGGACATGAAGGCAATCAACGAGCTGGGTTATTTGACGAGCGAATACGACAACTACACGGACGTGCTCCCCCTGGCGCCCGGCAAAGAAATCAACTCCAACCACGACAATGTTCCCGACAGCGTTGTGCTGAAAGCGGATGGCGAGCGGATGAAAGCGTGGCTCACTTTCGACAAGAAAACTCAGTTCATGAAACGCTGCCCGGCGCTGTGGGTGCGAGCGGCGGAAATCGTCGTCCCGAAAGTCTTGAGGGAGCGCCCTTACGTTGGAAGGTTCATTGACGTGACTACCGCGGAAGACCTGTATGAGTGCTACGACCCGAAGCATCCCCTTACCCGAACGGGAAAGCGGGAGTGTGGCGTGGCGCTGCTGGGTTACGTGCGCTCGCTCGGGCTTGTGACCGGCGGCGAGCACGGTCTGTGGTGGGCGGTGCCTTACCTGGACTACATCGAGGGTATGATGAGCGGCGGATCGTACTCGTGGCCTGCCGGACATCTCATCCGCCCAAAATCGAAAGACCAGGAGTTCACAAGCCCATGGGGGAACAGGCTCGGCAAGTGGGATGAATACGCGAAATGGGGCATCGGGCATGAGTACCGCGTGCCGTTGTGGGAGTTGGTGTTTCACGACTGCGTCGTCTCGACGTGGTACTGGGGCGATTCCAGCGATTTTCTTCTGGACGCCGCGCCGGAGGTGACAGCGAAGAAAGACGCGTTCAACATTCTTTACGGCACGATTCCGCTGATGTGGGCGAACAGGGAGGGAGCGTGGCGGAAGGCGCGGGAGACCTTTCTACGAACGTATCGCAACACCTGCAAGCTCCACGAGGTGATTGCCGGGACCGAGATGCTCAGCCATGAGTTCGTCACGTCTGACCGCGCTGTCCAGCGAACGCAATTCTCCGACGGAACGGAGGTCATTGTGAATTTCCGCGAGAAACCCTATTCTGCGGAGCTTGCCGGGAAGAAGTACCTCCTTCCCCAGAATGGCTTCGCCGTGAAGGGACCCAAAATTGAGGAATCGCTGTCCGTCGTTGACGGAAAAGCGATCACGGCCATTGTTAGTGGGGAGTTCCGTTACACGGACGCGAAGTAGGCTTTAAGAAACGCGGCTGCCGGCGGCTTATGGCATCCGCTCGACCTGCCCGGCAATGGTCGCGGGGCGAGAGGAGCGCCGATGTACTCAGAGGCCCGGCCGGCGAATGAGCCCAAAGGGAAGCTCCGTGCCGGGCCCGCTGCTGAGACGCAGGTTATTCCGGAGTGTGCCTGCACCTTCGGGTATGTGAGTGAAGAAGCCAGTGAATGTGGTTACACACGCAACGTGGAGAAACGTTATGCGACAGAAACGGATAAGGTCAAAGAGGCTTTTCGCCACTGCAATTGGGATTTTTGCGTTCGCCGCGGCGGTTGTGTCCAGTTTTGCTGCCCAGGCTGCTGCGCGAGCGACCTCTGAACGGAGTGCCTTTCGTATCGCGCCATACCTTCAGAACACGTCGCCTGGCGCCGTGACTGTCATGTGGGAGACAAAGCAAGCAACCGCCTGCCAAGTGACATACTGGCGCGTAGGGCGCGAGCCAAAAGGCGAGGTTACCGTCTCCGACGACGCGAGAGAGAAGATTCACAAAGTGCGGATCAGCCGCTTGCAGCCGGATACTCGTTACGGTTATGCGGTTCGTGTCGGCAGAGAAGTCCAGGGAGGGGAGTTCGCCACTGCTCCAGCGACCGACCGCCCCATTCGGTTCGCAATTTTCGGCGATTCGCGCTTCTGGGGCGATTACTGGCAGACCACACCTCTCCCGGAACATCTCCTTTCCAAAAAGCCAGAGTTCGTCCTGCACATGGGAGATTTGGTGAACAACGGCCGAAGATATGCCGAATGGCCGACTCATTTTGAGAGATTTGCATCAGTCCTCAAGCAGACGCCTCTGTTTCCGGCGAGAGGAAATCACGAAGGCGACGGCTCCGAGCAGCCGCAAAACGACTGGTTCGGGAAGTACCACGAGTTGCCGGGGGGCGAGCCTTATTCTTCTTTCGACTGGGGGAACTCGCATTTTGCTATCGTGTCCTTCACGCACGTTGAGAAATGTGCTTCTTTTCTCGATGCCGATCTCGGGGCAACAACAAAGAAATGGAAGTTCGTCGCGTTTCATTATCCGGTTTACTGCACGGGATATGAATCTGGTTCCGACAACCGGAAGGTGTCCGGCAATCGAGAGCTGGAGGCAATTTTCGACAAGCACAGGGTGGACATGGTTTTCGTCGGACATACCCACATCTACGAGCGCTGCTTTCCGATTCGAGGAGGAAAGCGCGATGACCGCAACGGAACCGTCTATCTCGTCCAGGGAGGAGCCGTCGGAGGTAACTATCCCGACTGGTGGACGGCGACTCTCGCAAAGGATTTTTCCCTGCCCTCCTACACGTTTCTCGACGTGCAGGATGACAGAATCGAGCTTCGGACGTACGGGCTTGCAAAAGGGGATCAGAAAAAAGGCAAAGCTGCACAGATTGTCGAGATTGATCGCTGCATCCGATGGCGAGACGAAAACTTGCCACGAAAGCTCCTGAGCGAGCTGCCGAGCAAGGAGAGCGGGGACCTCGTCCATGCAATCGAGGACCTCGGGGCGATGTGTTATACCCCTGCCTCACGGACGCTTGTTCGCTATCTCAACCATAAAGACCCAGCGGTCCGGCGAGCCGCAGTGCTCGCTCTCGAGCGTATCGCCGACGCAAGCGTCTCGGAGCAACTCATGCCTTTCCTTCAGGACGAGGATTTGATTATCCGACGGCGTGTTGCGCGGACACTCGAGGAGGCAATAGTGCCCGGGGTGGCGGACAAAATCATGCGCGAGATTCTCAATTCGAGACAGGACTCTCAGGTGCGGATTTGCCTCTTGGGCGCGCTTCTTCATCACGCCCCTCGGCTCGCCTTTCCCGTGGCGATGAGAGCCCTTGACGCAACCGACGGAGAACTCCGGGACCGCGCCGCCGACGTCGTGAAGCGCACCGCCACCGAGAAGGATGTTCCTCTGCTGAGCGAGTTGGCGAGAAACGAGAAGCGCCCGTACGTAGCAGCGTGCCTCGCATGGGGTATAAAACGGCTCGCGGGGAAGAAAGCTGGCTCATAGCCAACCCCACACGACCGCGCTGGCTGAAGCCCATCCGCAGCTCCTCTGATGGCGTGGCCGGTCTCCTCGGAACAAGGGATGCCTGATAAGCAGAGCGGGTGAGGGATGGAGCTAAACTCAGAACCTGCGAGGAGAAGGCGTCGAGGATTTCTCGACGGGGTGCATCTCGACCTCCGCCTTCAGGGCAGCGATGGCATTCATGACCTGCTGGCTGAAAGATTCGTAGGCTTGTCTCGCGCCGGCGTTCAGCGACTCCGCGTCGAGACGCAGGGGCGCACCAAAGGAAACGGATATGGGATGCGGGCGGACCATTCTCCGCCCGCGCGGCAGAACCTGAAATGTGCCGGAGACATAGGCCGGAACGACGGGGGCGTCGGATTTGTGCGCCAGCAAGGCCATCCCCCTCTCAGGAGTTTGGAGCCGACCGTCGTAAGAGCGTGTTCCTTCAGGAAAGACCAGGACCTTTCTTCCCTCGCCCAGCTTCTGGAGCACCGCTTTCAAAGCCGAGCGGTCAGCGTGGCGCCTTCTTACCGGGATGGTGTTCACCTTGACGCATAGCCACGCAAACGGCCTGAACTTGAAAAGGTCCTCTCTCGCCAGATACCACATTTCTTCCAGCATCGCCGAGCCAACAACCAGTGGGTCAACATAGCTCTGGTGATTGGCGGCGATGAGAGCCTTTCCGCGGGGAAGGTAGTGCCGACCGTAAACCTTCAGCCCGAAGAAGGTCTTAAACACACTCTTGAAAAGGATATAGGCAACCCGGTAAATAGCTTTCACGGCGCGACCTTCATTGCCCTCCTGGACACTGCGGCCGGCGTTTGCCCCCGCCTGACGGGGAACGCCCGGCGAACTGCCATCTCACCTCGCCCGACTTCCAGAGCGCGCGCCAAGGTGCAACCCTCAAACCCCGTCGAGAGTGACGGGCTTTTCTTTTTGCTTCAGGGAATCTCGCAGATATTGCTCGATTTGCTCTACAACCTGTTCCGGCGTGAGATTTGTCGTGTCAATGAGCATGGCGTCGCGGTCTTTTCGCAGAGGGGAAATCTTTCGGGTGCGGTCGGCGAGGTCTCGTTTTCTGAGGTCTTTCATGAGCTGGTAGAGAGGGACGCAGACTCCCCGGGCGCGGAGTTCGCGGTGGCGCCTCAGCGCGCGGATATAAAGGGAAGCGTCTATGTAGAACTTATATCGGGCGTTGCGGAAGACGACCGTCGTGGTGTCTCTCCCTTCCGCGACGGTTCCTCCTCGACGGGCGATCTTTCTTTGCTGGGAGACCATGTAGCGGCGCACAGCCGGAAGCTGCGAGATGATGGAAGCGGTCTTGGCAACCTCCTGGCTTTTTATCTCCTCGCTCACGTCCTCTCCGTCGAGAGTCACGATAGTCGAGCCATCCGGCCTGCAATCGAGGGAGATGCGGGTGGCAGCAAGTAACCGCCCGATCGTGGGCGAATCGTCGGGTGCGACGCCCGCCCGCAGAACTTCGACGGCGAATGCTCGGTACATCGCACCAGTGTTGACGTAGAGGAAACCGAGCCGCCTGGCGAGCATGGAGGCAACTGTTGTCTTGCCGGAAGCCGCGGGGCCGTCTATGGCAATAATCTGATTCGACCGCTTCATGTGTGCAGCCAGAGTTTCATGAAAAAGTAGGCAAGCGGCGCCGTAAACAGAGCGCTATCCATCAGGTCGAGGACGCCGCCGACGCCCGGCAGCCGCCCCGAATCTTTGACACCGGCGTCTCGTTTCAATGCCGATTCAGCGAGGTCTCCGAGGTGGCTGATGAGAGAAATCGTCGTCGCGGTAATGAGGGCCTGGGCGACGTTTATCTTCAGTGGGAAAAGGAATTTGCACAGCAAACCGAGGAGAACGGCGGCAACGGTCCCGCCGATGAACCCCTCGACGGTCTTGTTCGGGCTGATGCGCGGCGAAAACTTCCTCTTTCCAAAAGCCTTGCCGGAGTACATGGCGAAAGTATCCGCTCCTCCCGCAATGACGATGAGGGTCAGCAACCACCACGTTCCGTTCCGTCCCGCCGTCGGAAAATAATTCATTCTGATGAAGAACGAGGAAAGCCAGCCGACAAAGACCAGCCCGCCAACAAGAGCGCCAAAATCGAAAAGAATAGAGCCATAATCCCCCCTGACCGCTCTCCAGCCGAAGAAGAGAAATATCATGGCGAAACAGGCGATTGGTATGACAACCGTGGAAAAGCATTCAGGGAAGCAATACAGCGGGTTGCGGCACGTGAAGAAGACCGCGGTAGTGTAAACAGCTCCGCAGAAAATCCCGTAGGGGAGAGAAACCCTGCCTTTCTTTCTGGCGAGGAGGTAGAACTCCCAGAGACCCGCCGCGACGAGAACGTTGATCCCCACCAGGAACAGAATCCCGCCGACCTGACAATGGCTCAACAATAACGTAGCGGTGCAAAATGCCAGGAATACGGAGACAGTCAGGACTCGTTCCATGAGCGTCTCATTCCACTCTGCCGTATCGGCGTTCTCTGGCGGCGAAGTCCTTCAGGGCTCTGACCATATGTTTACGGGTGAAATCGGGCCAGAGGACGTCAGTGACCCAGATTTCGCAGTAGGAGATTTGCCAGAGGAGGAAGTTGCTGATGCGGAACTCTCCGCCGGTGCGAACCAGAAGGTCCGGGTCAGGAACGTCCTTTGTGTAGAGAAAACGGGAGAAGAGCTCTTCGTCAATCTGCTCGGGAGCCAACTCTCCCTGAATAGCTCGTCGAGCGCATTCCCTCGCGGCATCAACGATCTCCGTTCTGCCCCCGTAGTTGAGGGCGAGGAGGACTGTGAGCCGCCGGTTGTTTTGAGTCAGCTCCGCCGTCTTCAGCAACTCCTCGCGAACCTCCGGCGGGAGGGCATCGGTCCTTCCAATGGCGAGGAGGCGAATTGAATTTTTCATCAAGCGCGGTCTTTCGCGCAGAAGATATTGCCGCAGAAGGCGCATCAGAGCGCTAACTTCGGACTTCGGTCTCTGCCAGTTCTCGACGGAAAAGGCGTAAAGGGTCAGGAATGGGATGCCGACGTCGCCGCAGAACTCGACCACCTCCCTCACTGTCTTGACGGCAGCTCGATGCCCTTTTATCCGGGGAAGCCGCCGCTTCTTTGCCCATCGCCCGTTTCCGTCCATGATGATGGCGACATGCCGAGGCAATTTCGCCGGGTCAAGGCCGTATCGCTCAAGGGTTTTCGCTCTTTTATCTGTGACGGGTTCAGGTTCGGAGGGACGGCGGGGTTTCATCGGGGAGAGCCACCCCCGACGAATTTGCCTGCCCGATGAGAGATTTTTGTGCCAAGCGGGTCTCCCCGGAATATCGTCTCGGAGCGCTCTGAGCCAACGGATATTATCTCGATAGGCGAGTTGATGAGGCTGGAGAGCCTCTCGATGTATTTTCTTGCGTTTTCGGGGAGGTCGTCATATCGACGGACGTCGGATGTCGGGCTAACCCAACCGTCCATCTCCTCGTATATAGGGCGGCAGTTGCTCAGGAGGCGCGTGTTATTGGGGAATTCTTTTATGATTTCGCCGTTCCATTCGTACGACGTGCAGATTTTTATTTTCGGGACGTTGTCGAGAACGTCGAGCTTCGTCAGTGCCGCAACGCCTATCCCATTGACGCGGACGGAGTGCCTGACTATCACTGCGTCAAACCAGCCGCAGCGCCGCGAGCGTCCCGTTGTAGAGCCGTACTCGCGGTCTCGCTTCCTGTCCACAAAATCGGCTTCGGGCGGAAATTCCGTCGGGAGAGGGCCGCTGCCGACGCGGGTGGTATAGGCTTTCACGACGCCGACGACGAGGTCTATCCACGTCGGACCCGTTCCGCTTCCCGTGCACGCTCCTCCTGCCGTCGTGGAAGAGGCGGTGACGAACGGGTAAGACCCGAAATCCACGTCGAGGAGAGCCCCCTGCGCACCCTCGAAGAGGATATTCTTATCCTGCTGGAGGGCTTCGTTGAGGATGACTTCGGTGTTGCGGACAAAGGGTTTCATCTTCTGGCCATAGCCGAAATATCGGGTGTAGATTTCGTCGAAATCGAGGGGCGGATGGTCATAGACTTTTGTCAGGAGGAGGTTCTTCTCACGGAGGTTGATGCGGAGTTTCTCGCGCAAGACTTCCTCGTCCAGGAGGTCAATCGCCCGGATTCCCATGTACCCGACCTTGTCCATGTAAGCGGGGCTGATCCCTCTGCCGGTGGTGCCGATCTTCTTGCTTCCCTTGAGCTTCTCCCGCTGCACGTCGAGAATTTTGTGGTAAGGGAAGATGATGTGAGCGTTCTCGCTGATGAAGAGGTTATCGTGAATCCGGACGCCCTTGTTGGTGAGAGTGTCTATTTCATCGAAGAGCGACTCGGGGTCCACTACGACGCCATTTCCGATGATGCAGGTCTTGCCCTCGTGGAGGATGCCCGAAGGAATCAGGTGGAGGACGAATTCGTCCTTGCCGGTCCTGACGGTGTGCCCGGCATTGCTTCCCCCCTGCATCCTGACGACAAAATCCACCTTCTCCGTGAGAAGGTCAATGATTTTTCCTTTCCCTTCATCGCCCCATTGGGCGCCTACCAAAACTGTGCTGGGCATCGTTCATCACCTTCCCCGGAATAAATCTCTGTAGTTCTGCTTCCCGGCAGGGCGTCGGCGCAAAAAAATTTTGACGCGCCTGGCCCTGCGCGCAGCAAGAGCCGTCTATTGGAAGACGGGCAAAGATGGACAGCGAGTCTCCTGCGCCTTCGGCTGCGCTCCGAATACGACGTCGAACGCTCGAGTTGGCCGTCTATAGATGAACGACCTTGACGTCTATGACCTCCGGGAGTTGCTTCAGTTCTCCTACGACTTTCTCGGGAATCTCGCCATCAATGTTCAGCACGATGACTGCGCTTTCTCCGGCCTTTTTGCGGCCTAAGGTCATATCGGCGATGTTAACGTTGTTTTTGCCGAGGGTCGTGCCGATCTTCCCTATGGCGCCGGGTCTGTCCCAGTTCATGATGATAATCAGACTTCCCGTCGGAACGGCGTCCACGTGGAAGTCATTGACCCTCACAATCCGAGGGTCGTTTCTCTTCCCGAAGACAGTCCCGGCTACGGAAATTTCCTCGAGGTCGGACTTCGCTGTCACCTTGACGAGGGCTGCGAAATCCTCGCTCCGGCTGCTCTTGCTCTCGATGACGTGAATGCCGCGCTCTTTAGCTTTGGATACGGCGTTCACCTCGTTCACGTCGCTCTCGAGGACGTGCCCGAGGAAGCCCTTCAGCATTCCAATGGTGAGGGGTGCTACGTCAGACTGCTCAAGCTCTCCGCTGTACGCGACCTCCAGTGACTTGAGGTTTCCCTTCAGCATTTGAGCCACGAGGCTGCCGAGCTTCTCGCTCAGAAAGATGTACGGGCGCAATTGCTGGAGGAGCTTCTCGTCGAAGGAGGGGACGTTCACCGCGTTCTTTACTTTGCCCTCGAGGAGGAAATCGGCCATAAGCTCAGCCGCTTCCAGCGCCACGTTGTCCTGCGCTTCTTTGGTGGAAGCGCCGAGGTGGGGCGTGCCGACGACGTTCTCCAACTGGAGAAGTCGGTTGCCGGCGGGCGGTTCCTGGCTCCAGACGTCAATGGCGGCACCGCCAAGCTTGCCCGATTGCAGGGCCTCAAGGAGCGCCTCTTCGTCAACGATCCCGCCGCGAGCGCAGTTGATAATGCAGGCGCCCGGTTTCATTTTGGCGATGGCGTCCCTGCCGAGGATGTTCTTGGTCTCGGAGGTAAGCGGCGTGTGGACCGAGATGTAGTCGGACTGGCCGATAATCTGGTCGAGGTCAACCATCTCCACGCCAATCTGCTCGGCTCGGTCCGCAGAGACGTAGGGGTCGTAACCGATGACCCGCATCCCGAAAGCATTCGCGTACTGGCAAAGTTGTGCTCCGATTCGCCCGAGGCCGATTACTCCAAGAACCTTGTTGCGGACCTCCACCCCGGCGAACTTGCTGCGCTTCCATTCTCCTTTTCGGAGGGATTCGCACGCCTGGGGGATTTTCCGAGAGAGCGCCAGGAGCATCGAGAAAGTCAGCTCTGCGGTAGAGACGGTATTTCCACCGGGAGTATTCATTACGACGATGCCCTTTTCGGTTGCGGCCGGCACATCCACGTTGTCCACGCCGACACCCGCTCTGGCGATGGCTTTGAGCCGTCCGGGCTTTTCCAAAAGGTCTTTTGTCAATTTGGTTCCACTGCGGATGATGATGCCGTCGTACTGGCCGAGCATCTCCTTGAGCTGGTCGGGCGGCAGCTCGGTTTTCTCATCGAACTCTAACCCCCTCTTCTTGAGGATTTCCTTTCCCTGGGGAGAGAGTTTGTCACTGAGCAGGACCTTCATAGTAGCATCTCCTGGGCAGCCTTTACGCCAGCCCCCGGTTGGAATGAGTAACCTTGCTTTTTCAGCGCGAATTCCAGAGATGAAATCGCGCTGAGGATGTCGAACTCATTGGTGTATCCCATGCTGCATATACGAATGATTTTCCCTTTCAGTTGTTCCTGTCCTCCGGCAAACGTCACGCCGAACTCATCACTGAGGACCTTGAGGAGCTTTCCGGCGTCAACCGCCGGGGGGATGCTGATGGCGGTGACTGCATTGGAGGGTGCGTGAGAGAACTCTTGCAAGCCGAGGGCCTTTGCGGCTGCCCGCACGGCCGCCGCCTCTTTGGCGTAGAGGCGGATGAGGTTCTCCCTTCCTTCCTTGCGAATCATCGCGAGGGTTTCCCGCAAAGCGCACAGAAGCGTTACCGCGGGGGTGAAAGGCGTATCCGCTTTATCGGCGGCTTTCTTGGCGTCTTGCAGGTCGAAGTAGAATTTCGGCATCTTCGACGACTTTATCACCCCCCACGCCTTCTTACTCACCGAGCAGAAGGCAATCCCGGGCGGAATCATCAGTCCTTTCTGAGAGCCGCCGACCGCGACGTCAATTCCCCATTCGTCAACGAGGAACTCGTCGCACAGCAGCCCGCTGATGACGTCCACGACGATGACCGCGGGGGTTTTGGCAACGATGCTGGCGATGGTTTTCACGTCGTTGTGGACAGCCGTGGAGGTCTCGCACAGGGTAACGTAAACGGCCTTAACGTCGCTGGTCAGGCGCCTCTCGATCTCCGCGGGGTCAACCGCACGACCCCATTCCACCATGATTTCATCCACGTTGGCTCCAAAGGCGCGACCGATTTCGCCGAAACGCTCGCCGAACTTACCGCCGTTGACCGTGATAATCTTGTCGCCGGGGGAAAGGAGGTTGCACACCGAGGCTTCCATGGCGCCGGTTCCGGAGGATGCGAAGATAAGAACGTCGTTTTGTGTGGCCAGGACGTACTTCAATCCGTCGGTTATCTCACGGAACATCTCCTCGTGTCGTTTAGTGCGATGATGAAAAATGGGCCTTCCCATGGCCGACAGAGCCTCCGGGGGAACGGTCGTTGGCCCGGGGGAATACAGGTACTCTTTTCTCATGCCAACCTTCCTCCTATTGCATGTTAGTGTTGTTGATGTCCTCTCGGACAGTTTACCTGGCGACCAACGCGGCGCCAATGACATCTTGTATGCTTTTGGCGGTGATGAACTTGCAATCCTTCGACACCACCTTCGGAAGCTGCTCCAAGTCGTTCTTGTTTTCCCACGGGAGGACAATTTTCGTTATCCCCGAACGATGGGCCGCGAGTATCTTCTCCTTGATTCCTCCCACCGGAAGAATGTTCCCGCGAAGGGTGATCTCGCCGGTCATCGCAATGTCGCCTCTCACGGGCCTGCCAGTGAGAGCAGAAAGGGCCGATACCGCAATAGCCGCTCCGGCGGATGGTCCGTCCTTGGGGACCTGACCTTCAGGGACGTGGATGTGGATGTCCTTTTTCTTGTGGAAGCCATTTGCCAGGCCGAACTCTTTCTGGTGGGCGCGGATATAGCTGAGAGCAGCCCTCGCCGATTCTTTCATCACTTCGCCGAGCTGACCGGTGAGGGTAACGTCTCCCTTCCCATCCATGAGGAGGGTCTCGACCTTGAGGATTTCGCCGCCGTCCTCCGTCCAGGCCAAGCCGGTCGCCACGCCCACCGCACACCGGCGGTCTGATTTCTGATAGTGGAATTTGGGGTTTCCGATGAATTTCTTCAGATTCTGGCGGGTGACACATACAGCACCGCCCTTCTTCGCGACGAGCTTTCTGGCGACTTTCCGGCATATGCGTGAGATTTCTCTCTCGAGGTTTCGCACGCCCGCCTCTCGGGTGTGCTCGCGAATAATCCTCAGCAAAGCGCCCTCGTCTATCGTGAGTTTTCTGGAGCTCAGCCCATTCGCACGGAGCTGCTTGGGCACAAGAAATCCCTTTGCGATTTCCAGCTTCTCCCATTCCGTATAGCCGGGGAGGCGAATGACCTCCATCCTGTCCACGAGGGTCGGATGAATCGAGTACTCTAAGTTTGCAGTGGCAATGAAAAGGACGTCCGAAAGGTCGAAGTCCACTTCGATATAGTGGTCGTTGAAAGCGTGGTTTTGCTCGGGGTCTAAAACCTCCAGCAGGGCCGAAGAAGGGTCACCCCGAAAATCCGAAGAAAGCTTGTCCACCTCGTCGAGAAGGAAGACAGGATTGCGGGACTTCACCTTTCTCAGCGACTGAATTATCCGTCCCGGAAGCGCGCCAATGTAAGTCCTTCGGTGCCCGCGGATTTCGGCTTCGTCTCGCACGCCGCCCAAGGAAACACGGACGAACTTCCTGCCGAGGGCCCGTGCCACCGATTTGGCAAGAGAGGTCTTGCCGACCCCCGGCGGCCCGACAAAGCAGAGAACCGGCCCACGCATCTTTCGGCTGAGCTTTCTGACGGCAAGGTACTCGAGGATTCGTTCTTTCGGTTCCTCCAGCCCATAATGGTCCTCTTTAAGTACGTTCTCGGCGTTTTTGATGTCGAGGTTGTCTTTCGTTCTGCTTGACCACGGCAAAGAAATCAACCAGTCAACATAATTCCTCGAGACCGTAGCCTCCGGAGAAATCGGCGGCATCTTCGCCATCTTCTCCAGCTCGGACAGAGCTTTTTCTCCGGCTTCGGGCGTCATCCTGGCCTTGATGACTCTCTCCCTTAGTTGAGCGGTCTCGTCGTCAGAGAAGCCCTCTTTCTCGAGTTCTTCCTCGATGGCCTTCTTTTGCTCTGTGAGGTAGAAGGCCTTCTGTCCTTTCTCGATCTGCCGCCGAACCTTGCTGGTGATTTCCCGTTCAACCTGGAGGATGTCGTTCTCCGAGTTGAGAATTGTCACCAGCCGGGACATCCGCTGCTCTGCGTCGTCCAGAGATAGCAGGTCCTGCTTTTCCGACAGTCGAAGAATGATGTGCGCGCAAACGGTGTCGGCGAGCCTGTCGGGGTCGTCCATGTCCCGTACGGAGGGCGCCATATCCGGGGGGATTCGCGGGTTGAGCTCGACGTAGGTTTCAAAGAGGTCAGCCACCGTTCGCATCAAGCCCCTGGTTCGGACACCGACCACGGCTTTCAAAGAAGGCGACGGCACAACCTCGACCCTGAAATAATCCGCCTCGGTCGCGTAAGACAGGATTCTTGCCCGGGCAATGCCTTCGATGAGGACTTTGGCAGAGCCGTCCGGCATCTTGAACATCTGGATGATTTTGGCGCATGTCCCGACCGTATGGATGTCTTTCGGCGAGGGATTTTCGTCTTCGCTGGACTTCTGCGCCGCCACGAAAATGGAGCCATCCCCAAGCACCGCCGCCTCCACAGCCTTCAGCGACTTCTCCCTCCCCACTAAAAGAGGCAGGACCATGTGAGGAAACACAACCACATCCTTCAGGGGAAGAAGAGCAAGGGAGATGCTCTGGGGGTGCGGTTGTGGTCTTTTTGACTGGGTTTTCAGTTCAGCCTGCGTGCCCATGAAGCTCCGCTATTTGCCCATGAGGTTCCAACGCACCTGCCCGCCGGAACTCTCAGGCAATCTTGGTTTCTCTTCTGTACTTCAACTTCGGCTTCGATTTGCCGAGAACGACATCCTTCGTAATCGTACACTCCTCGACTTCTGGGCGGGACGGAACCTCGAACATGATCTCCTCCATGAGGTCCTCCAAGATGGCCCTCAACCCTCTGGCGCCCGTGCCTTTTTGAACGGCTTTTCTTGCGATCTCGCTCAGGGCGGATTTCGGGAGGACGAGCTTCACGCCTTCCATCTTGAAAAGCTTTTGAAACTGCTTGATGAGGGCGTTCTTCGGCTCGGTGAGGATTCGGACGAAGTCTTTCTCCGAAAGCTCATACACCGACTCGATGACCGCCATTCGCCCAACAAACTCCGGAATCATGCCATATTCGATCAGGTCCTCCGGCTCCACCATGGAAAGAATCTCGCCGACGCTTTCAGGCTGCTGCTTGCTATCCTTCCCACCGAAGCCTATGGAGCCCTTCCCCAACCTTCGTCGGATGATCCGGTCAAGCCCGATGAAAGCCCCTCCGCAGATGAACAGGATGTTCTCAGTATTGACCTGGATGTAATCCTGCTGGGGATGTTTCCTTCCTCCTTTGGGAGGAACGTTCGCCACAGTCCCCTCGACGATTTTTAAAAGAGCCTGCTGGACGCCTTCCCCGGAGACGTCCCGCGTGATGGAGACGTTGTTTGTGGTTCTCCTTATCTTGTCTATCTCGTCAATATAGACAATGCCGATCTCGGTTTGCTCGACATCGTAATTGGCGTTCTGGAGAAGCTTCAGAATGATGTTCTCGACGTCCTCGCCGACGTAGCCTGCTTCGGTAAGTGTAGTGGCGTCGGCTATGGCGAAGGGGACGTCCAGGATTCTGGCAAGGGTCGCGGCGAGGAGGGTCTTGCCGCACCCCGTCGGTCCGGTCAGAAGGACGTTGCTCTTCTGGATCTCGGTATCATCGTCAATCTCCGACGACGTGATGCGCTTGTAGTGGTTGAAGACCGCCACCGAAAGGGACCGCTTTGCTCTCTCCTGGCCGATGACATACTCGTCGAGCCGCTGTTTGATCTCCTTTGGTTTAAGAGTCCTGAACTTCTTGCGCGTGGGCCGGCTCGACAGAAGCCTCTTGCACAGGTCAACGCACTTGTCACAGATGAAAACGTCCGGCCCGGAGATGAGTTTGTTGACCTGGTCTTCCGTTCGGTTACAGAAGGAACACCTTTGAACCAACAGTGTATTGTAGTCGCTCATTCTATTACGCTCCTCTGCGCGGCCCTCCTGAGGGAACCAAAGGCCCGTCTGTGGGCCGAAAGATGCTGCGACCTCTTCCATTCGTCGCGTCTAAAACGCTCTCTTTTCTATTTGGGAGCTTTGCTCTCCTTCTCGTGGATGAGCACGTCATCAACGATCCCGTAAGCTTTAGCCTCTTCGGCCGAGAGGTACTTTTCCCGATCGCTATCTTTCTCGACCTCCTCGATTGTGTGGCCGGTGTGGGCAGCAAGGATTACGTTGAGTTGTTGCCTCAGCCGGATTATCTCCTCGGCCTGTATTCCGACGTCGGTAGCCTGGCCATGAACGCCGCCTAAAGGCTGATGGATTAGCACTCGCGAGTGGGGAAGAGCAAACCTCTTCCCCTTTGCTCCCGCCGCCAAAAGCACTGCGCTCATGCTCGCGGCCTGCCCGATGCAGTAGGTGGCCACATCGCACTTGATGAATTGCATGGTATCGTAAATCGCCAGACCCGCCGTAACGTATCCTCCGGGCGAGTTTATGTAAATACTTATATCCTTTTCGGGGTTGTCCATCTGTAAGAAAAGAAGCTGTGCAATCACCAGGTTCGACACGAACTCGTCAAGAGCCGTGTAGATGAAGATAATCCTGTCCTGGAGAAGGCGTGAGTAAGGGTCCCACCTTTTCTCCAGAATACCGTCTTTCTCAATAATTGTCGGAACAATCACGCTGGGCATACCAACGTCCTCTCTTTCACCCATTCGGCCATTCTGCCTCGCGGCCAAGGTGCTATTCCTTGACGGCACTGTTATGCAGAAAGCTGATAACCTTCTTCTCCAGAATACCTTCTCTGAGGGCATCGCGGAGGTTCTGGTCCGTGAACCGCTTCTTCACTTCCTCGTTATTGAGCTTCTCTCTCGCGGCAATGCTTTCGATCCGTGCTTCAAGCTCCTCGTCGGAGACGGTGATTCCCTCGGTCTCGGCTATCCTGGAGAAGATAATCTCGAGCTTCAGGCTCCCGTACGTTTCACCAGCCGCGTCCTCTATAATTTCCTTTGTTTTCTCCTGAACCTGCTCGCGGGACAACCCGGACCTGAAAGCCACGCTAATCTTTCTTCTGGCGCGCTCTCTCGTTCCCTCAGCCAGAAGCGACGGAGGCACCTCGAACTCGGTGTTTTTGAGGAGATAAGTCATCAGCTGCGAGATTTCGGCCTCCTCCGCGCGCTTCTCACGGTCCTCGGTGATGGTTCGGTGCAGCGCCCTTTTCAGTTCATCAAGAGACCCCAAGTGGGCTTTTTTGGCCAGATTGTCGTCCAACTCCGGAAGAACCAGAGTCTTGATCTCTTTCAGTTCGACGCGGTAATTGACGGATTTTCCGGCGGCTTCCTTTTCCGAATAGTCCTCCGGAATCCGGATTTGAAACTCCCTTGTTTCGCCCGGCCTCATTCCCCTGACCTTTTCGCCGAAGCCCGGCAGGGGATTATCTGGGTCTATCTCGATGACCCTCTTCTCAAAGTTTTCCGTCTTTCCATCGGCCTCTTCCTGATAGCTTATAACCGCAAAATCGCCGTCTCGCAAGGGGCGGTCCTCAACGAGGACAAATTCCCCGAAATCTCTCCTGATTCGGTTCAGCTCGGTCATGACGTCCTGTCCGGTGGTCTCAGGAGCGACCGTTCTCTGGATCTTAATTCCCTTATATTCGGGAAGCGTCATTTCCGGAAGCACCTCGAGAGTCGCCTCGAAGCTGAAGGGCTGACCTTGCTGATAGTTCACGTTTTCGTACTGAGGCGGCCCCACCGGGTGAAGCTTGTGTTCTCGAACCGCTCGCCCAACCATCCGGCGGCGAATCTCCGAAAGGGCCTCGTCCCGAAAAGTCTTTCCCATGCGCATCTCGAGCACGTGCCGCGGCGCCTTGCCCGGCCGGAAGCCGGGTATCTGGGCAACCTTCTTCACCTCCTGATAGGTGACGTCAAACTGCTTCTGAACCTCTTGAGACGGCACGCTGACCTTGATCCGCCGTTTGCACTGGCCGATCTGTTCCACTTCTACGGTCTCCGTCAGCGTGTCCTTTTGCTCATCGTTTGCCATCGCCAATCACCTGCATGAAAGGGATCGCACAAAACCTCTCTCCGTGCATATGCCCTCCCTGTGCGAACGCGGCAGGGCATTTCCCGGCGGTCGAACCTCGTCCTCACCACGGGAAGATGGATAGAAAGGACTTGGCCGGCAGGGTTGTCGTCAGCAGACCCCCTGCTCTTGTCCCCGGTAAGGCTTGCGCCGCCAGAGGAGAAACAGAACAAAAAGATGGAGCGAGCGATGGGGCTTGAACCCACGACCATCACGTTGGCAACGTGATGCTCTACCACTGAGCTACGCTCGCCCCTTTTGCCTGCACGAACCGGCAGGACGCCACTTCTGTGGAAGGGTTGCCCCTATTATGCACAAAACCCGGGGAATTTCAACCCCCCATTTTCACTTTTGTGAAAACGAACTTCCTTCGTGGTCGAGCCTGAACGGGGTAGAAACTCGCGTTCGACCGAATCGTCTGCCCCGCGCCACACTCAAGTGGCAGACCGCAAAAACTTCAATACCCGTTGCTGAGTGCGAAAGGGGGGAGTCGAACCCCCAACCCGTTTGTCGGGACTAGATCCTAAATCTAGCGCGTCTGCCAGTTCCGCCACTTTCGCTCTCGTGCAGCGTCCGTCAAGTCGTGCACTGCACCATGTATATTTGTGCGCCAAGCAGGAATTGAACCTGCAACCTACGGATTAAGAGTCCGCCGCTCTACCTAGTTGAGCTATTGGCGCCAGAACATTATCGTCTCGGCGCGCGCCAGCTATCTCCCGGCCGCCTTGTTGGCAGGCAGTAGCACGTTGTTTCCGCGACATGTTAGGCTATCACTTTACAACTGACTTTGTACCAGACTCCAGGCCCGGATGTCAAACAAAAAGGTTGGGGGAGCAAACCGTTCGTGCTATTGTCGAAGTCCTGATGGCACAAGGCCAGTGAGGCGTGGCCGGGCGAGACGGCTGAAGACTCGGTACGGGGCCCTGTGCGGGCAACAACGTTTCGAGGAAATTGGGCATACTGGACGTGACCCCATGATTCAATGCAGGGCGAGATTGAGCTGCGTCCCACAAGTGGCGGTTGTTTTTCTGGTCGGCTTTCTGTTGTGGGGCGGAAAGTGTTCGGCGGAGTCCGGCTCAGTTCCCGCCGGCCCCTCGCGGCAGGAGCTTGCGAGCCTTCTCGGCGACAAGAGCCCGCACATGCGGGCATACGCCGTGTACAACTTAGCTTACCGGTTTCCCCAAGATGCCAGAGAGCTTGTGCCTTTCATTTCGGACGCCGACCCCTGGGTGCGCCGGGCGGCGATTTTCTCCCTCGGGCTGTTCCGGTCTGAGACGGAAACCGAGCGGTTCATTCAAGCCCTCAAAGACGACCATTACGGCGTCAGACGGGCGGCAATCTTCGCTCTTGGAAACATCGGCACACCACGGGCGATGGAGGGTGCTTCGGAAGCTCTCCGGGATTCCGACCCTGTCGTTCGACAGTTGGCCGCTCTCGCACTCGGAAGGGCGAGGGATAAGACATGCGTGCCGGGCCTCGTGCCGCTCCTGAGAGATGAAAGCCCTCGCGTACGCCGCGCGGCGGCTTGCGCGCTGGGAATGCTCGGCGACCCCTCCGCCCTCGAGCCTTTGAGACAACTCTATCGCAACCGGAGATGTTCGGAGCCTGGCGCACAACTGGCAACCGCGAACAGGACGGTCGAGAAAGCCCTCGATAGACAGGTCAACCTCGACTGCAAATTCATCCATTTTCTTGAGATGCTCGATAAGCTCTCCGAGACCGCTGGCGTGGAAATCCGCGTGGATGACGAGGTGCTCTTCATGCTGAACACCGCCGCGACCGACCCCCAGAACCTCAACAGCATCCGCCTGGCAATGTGGGGTGTCCCGTTCGAGAAAGCGCTCAGGAAATTCGTCGAGACAATAAGAGCCCATTACTACGTCGAATCGGGGATGGTCAACATCTCTAGCAGAAGCTACGAAACGTTCGACACGCCCATTCGCATGGAGGTCGCCGCCGCAATGGCCTTTCTCGGCGACAGGTCAGGCCTCAGCGAAGTACGGAAGCTCGTCGAGGACCGCCGGTTTGGGCCGAGGGCGCGCGAGCTTCTCCGCGCCGGCGCTGGACATTAGGGGTCCGGGGCCGTAAGCTGTCCGCATACCGGGGCCGATGGCGCACGCGCAGGTGCGAGGGCGGGTTGCCATGCGGTGGATAGGCCACGAGCCGGAAGGAGCCCAATTCAAATGATTGTGGAGTGCAAGCATTGCGGGTCCAAGGTCGACGGGGAGGTTTTGGCGCAGCAGGGTTTCCCGGTCGACGAGTTCGACCCTCCGTTCAGGGTGGCACTGGTACAGTGCCCCGTCTGCCGCAGGCCCATGTTGGCCGGCCAGGAGCAGGAGCAGGTCGATTTCGACAAATGGGACTGGGGGGACGCGAAGAGGCTGTGGCCTGATCCAGAGGCCGGGCTTGCGAGGAGCCTCCCTTACTCGGTCTCGGCCTCGATGGTGGAGGCAAGGACATGCTACAAGGCGGGCGCATACTATGCCTGCGCGGTCATGTGCAGGAGAGCGCTAGAGGCCATTTGCTCGGAGTGCAAGACCAAGAAGAAGTTTCTGGCGGGAGGACTAAGGGAGTTGCTGGAGGCAGAGATAATTGATCGAAGGATTTTTCAATGGGCTGAGGCCCTCAGGGAGCAAGGGAACATAGGGGCCCACGTGACGAAGGAGACTATCTCCGGGCAGGACGCGCGCGATCTTCTGGATTTCGCAAACGCGATTTGCGACTACGTGTTCGTGCTGACAGAAAAGTTTCGGGATTTTATGGATAGAAAGGGCAAACCGGGGCAGGGATAGGGTGCGCTCGGGTCCCCAGGGCCTCGATGCCGCGCGGTGGGGCGGGCAGAGCGGTGCCAATGCTGACCAGTGAAAGGATGTCGCAGGAGGAGATTTGAAATGAGCTGCAGGTGCCAGGGCTATACACGCAGGGGCTTTCTCAGAGCGACGGCTTGCGGAGTTGTAGGAGGGCTGGTGGCTCTCAATCTCCCGAGGAGGATTTCAGCAGAGCGTTCGATGGGCACTCAAAGCAGCGTGGCTCTGATAAACGGGGAGTCGCGCGCCGACAACGTTTTCAAAGCGCTGAAGCTCGTCGAGAACGACATAAAGAGAGGTCTGGCGAAGAAGAAAAAAGTCGTCATAAAGCCCAACTTCGTCGGCGTTGACAGGCAACTATGCGCAACACACGTGGACGGCGTCGAGGCGACCCTGGAATTCCTCAAACCGCTCGTGAAGGACGAAATCATCATTGCCGAGTCCCCAGGCTGGGCCCCAACCGCAGAGGGATTTGAGAATTACGGCTACTACCGACTGAAGAAGAAGTACAACGTCCGGCTTCTCGACCTCGACGAGGAACCTTTCACCATCGGGTACGTGATTGACGAGCGATTTTACCCCAGGCCGGTCCGATTCTCTCAGTTGCTCCTTGACCCGGACACGTACGTTATCTCGTCAGCCGTCATGAAGACCCATGACCGGGTCGTCGTTACTCTTTCTCTGAAAAACATCGTCGTCGGTGCTGCGCTGAAAGATAAAGGATTCCGCTGGGGACCAGCCGGAACCGGAAAGAAAAACGATAAATGGGTTGTCCACGGCGGCCCATCCAATGAGGGCATTCACTACAACCTCTTCTCACTGGCGCAGAAGCTTCATCCCGACTTATCAATCATTGATGGCTTTCAGGCGATGGAAGGAAATGGCCCCTTGGGCGGAACGCCGGTTGACCACAAGGTCGCCATCGCAAGCACCGATTGGCTCGCCGCCGACCGCATTGGCGTCGAGCTGATGGGGTTCGACTTCGCTAAGGTTGGCTACCTGTTGTTCAGTGCCCAGGCAGGATTGGGCCAGGGCGATTTGACCAAAATCGAAGTCCTCGGAGAAAAGGTCGCCGACCACATCCGGAAATATCGCCCCCACGACAGAGTCCAGGACCAGTACCGCTGGATCGAAGGCCCTAAGGTCACCTGGCCAAAGCCGTCGGGGTAGTTCTGCCTTGTGCTCGCTCATGTTCGCGGCGAAACAGAAAAACTAATCCTGCGGCTCAGGCTGGAGGTGGGTCCGGCAAGGCTTGAGGGTCCTTCTGTCAGACGGGAGCGTGAACAGCAGGACTTTGCGGGCGCCGAAGTTCCACCCGAAGACTATTCCGATGGTGATTATCTTGGCGAGGTCTCTATGCAGACCGAGAAGGCCAACGAGCAGCCACAGAATAAGCGCCGACCAGACAAGGCCGGCTAACCCGATAAGAAAGTACGCGCCAAACTCCTGCTTGGGCTTGCGGAGACGGTGGTAGTCGAAGACGAAGTGCGTGCAGAGAAGGTAGTTGACGATGTTGCCCGCGAGAAAACCGATGACGTTTGCGACCTGATAGTCGTGGCCCGGCCAAACCGGGTGAAGCAGCCGCCAGGAGATGGCATACAAGCCCATGTTGACCACGGCGGCAACTCCGCCTGCGAAGCTGTATCGGATGAGCTGCCCCCACAAGGCGTGTGTGGGGCGTAACAATTGACTACGGGCAATGCCCTTAAGCCGCGCAAAGGCTTTCTGCATTCGACAATTCCTCTCATACCCATGACTATTTGAGTTCCGCCTTTTCCGCGGTGATGGCGGGCTTCTCGCCGCAATCCGAGCAGGTGAATTGACACCCGCCGAAGCGAACACGTAGAATCCGCCTGCGGGAAAGGTCGCCTTTCCCCATCGAGGTGCTCTTTCCGAGGGAACGGCGGGAGAGTATGCCTCGCCGCCTCTACGCATTCAAGGAAAAAAAACGCTGGTAGGCAGTCGCTCAGTTTCGGCATGAATTCCCCCAGCCAAGCTGGAGGAGGAAGACGATGGGACAGGATGACGGAATTGTCAGGACCATCCTGTTTATCAAGTAATCCTGTCACTTGGCCTGTTTCCCCCTCCGGAGTTCGCCGCGCATAATTGAGGCGGAGTTGAGGCGGCGCCGCTGACAAGTTGTAACAGCGCGAGGAAGGTTCGCTCATGAGGCGTTTGGGTCGGGCTGTCGTCTCGGGGTTATTTCTCGCGGGTTTGGCGCTCCTGGGGATTGGGACTAAGCTCTACCGAGGGAGATTCGAGACGTGGTTTCATAACTACGCGGGGGCGATAGTCTATGAGATTTTCTGGGTTGTCCTTTTCGGGGCGATCTTGCCGAAAGTGAGGCGCTGGCGGATTGCGGTTTCGGTTTTCGCGGCGACTTGCGGACTTGAGTTCCTCCAGCTTTACCACCCCCCGTTTCTGGAGGCAATACGGTCGAATTTCTTCGGGAGGGCGCTGATCGGCAACGGTTTTGACCGATGGGACTTTGCTTACTATGTGATTGGCTCAGCTATCGGCTGGGGAATCTGCCGGGCAATGTCGCCCCAGCGGGGGATGGGGCATGGCGCAGCGAGCAGTCGTTCTTGACACCGTCAATCCGGCCTCGTCGGCAAAAGGGTCTCTCGCGAAGCCGCGAAGACGCAACGGGTCGCTGAGAGTCATACAGAGAAAATGCTTGGCGTCCTGGCAAGAAGACACCGGTAATGCCCCCCCAGTGATACGTCACCGAATTTGTGAATCAGAGCACCATCTCCGAAAAGGCTATTCGGGAGGCTTGGAGAGGAGGGGGTTGGTGAGCTTCCACTTATCCTTGTATTTCTTGAGGGTTTCCTCGTAGGTTTCGCCGGGGTTTAGCGCATGGGTGATGGGGTTTCTGCGGGAAACGAGAATCCTGAGCCGTGCGGTTTCTCTGTCGTAGTCGCTGCTGGTTATCACCCAGAAGGTGTTCATGTAATCCACGGGCCAGTTTTTCGATTCTTCTTTCCACTTCTTCTTGATTTCGGCTCGCTTGTCCTTAGATAAAGTCTCGTCATAGTCGCAGCAATTATATGCGGCACGCCAATCTCCCCTTCTCTTGGCGGAGTGAAATCCGCGCATCACGGAGATGGGGTCTCGCCAGTCAACCGCTGTCGCCGGACGCATGGAAGGCGGGGGCCGAAAGCCCCTCGTACACCCGGAAGCAAACATAAGAAACGAAAGCGCCCACAAGATAAAAAGCTTTTTCATGGTTGCAGACCTTTTGCCCTCGCTGCTCGACACCTCGCCTTCGGCGGGGATATGTCGCCTTATTTCTGAGCTGGCGCATTTGGCACTCCAACGATAGAAGATACACCGAAAACGCTGCCGGGGCAAGGGCAAATCGGCGCTGAGGATGGTGGAGAGGGGCAGGGGTGAGGCGCCCGCCGGGAGGCGCCCTGCGAGTTTCCCCGGGATTCCCCGTTGCGGTCAGGTCTTTCTGGGCTGCGCCGTTCCGAAAGACTCCTGCGGCCCATGGCTGAGGGGATAAATGCTCGGCTTGTTTTTCGTTGAGTTGCCCACCAGAGGGGCGCAAAATATTAGTGACCGGTGACAGACGAGCTGACATGCTGAGCGCAACGGTGGCGGAGCGTGGCGTGCGCCGCCCGAATTGCATTGCTCACTTTTGCAGCCTCGTGCCGTGCAGAACCACGCAGGGAACGGTCAGCGATAACCGCCACAGAAGGGGCTTCAGTCGAGACTCTGGCGCCGGAGGGCATCATGCAACCGGAAATCCGTAGAAAGTACAGAATCTATTTTGCCCTGATCCTCGCTGGGATGTTCGGCAGTCTTGCTCTGCTCCGTGGCCCTCTGGAGAAGGCCGAGCGGGACCTCGCCGCCCCAACGCTGAAAAGAACTGCGAGAGAAAAACCGAGCCGCGATCAGGTGGCGCGCGACATTCACGACCCGACAGCAGAGCTGAAAAGAATTGTGGGCGAAAAGGCAGCACGCGACCGCATCGGAGGGTTCGGAAGGGTCTATTTTCTCGCGTTCCTCGGCATGACCCTTTACGGCGCCCACGTCGCGGCACGGTTTCTCGCTGATAAGTCCATGAGAAAAAGAGAGGGCGCTCCCCGCGAGGTGAGGTGGTCTATTCCCGAATCCGTGGTATTGACCTTTCTGTTTCTGACGCTGCCGTTCGTCTTCGCCCTGTTGGTTCCGGGGTCTCCTTCAAACCGTCCTGCGGAAGATGAATTCACCGTAGGCGATGTGGTCGCCAACTTCGTTTCTTCAGTTGTCGTTCTTCTTCTCGCGATCAAGACCGTCAATCAGAGGGGAGGAAGTTTTCGAGAGGAAATGGGCTTGCGAATTCACCCACGCGGAAGATTGGTCCTCATCGGCGCCGCCGCCTTTCTGGCATTCTGGCCGTTTCGCCTGATTTACACGACAGTCCTTCTGGCTTTCTTCCAGAGCTTCCGTCTGCCGGTCGAGAGCCACCCCGTTGTGCAGGAGCTAACCAAGGCCGGGGGTACGGACCTCAAGCTTTCCCTCGTCTTTTCAGTGGCGGTGTGCGCTCCCCTTTTCGAGGAAATATTCTTTCGCGGCTTTCTCTATCAGGGTTTGCGGAAAAGAATGGGCGCCCTCGTTGCCATCTTCGGTACGGCTGCCTTCTTTGCTGTTGCTCATTTCAGCCCATTTCAGACAGGTCTCGTTTTTCCGCTCGGGTTGCTCCTCGCTTATCTCATGGAGAAAACCGGCTCCATTATTCCCGGTGTAGTCCTGCACTTCTTGACCAACGGAACGACGCTCGCGGCGCTGTTCCTCGTTGGCGGGTAGCCGCTCGGTCCCCAGAAGGCGACCGAAAAGCAAAGGTATGCTGAGGATTTCTGGCATGGAGATGAAGCCGCCGGTCGAAACTCTTGCCTGGCACGACAATCGCCTCGTCCTGCTCGACCAGACCCTCCTCCCCGGCGAAATCAGAAAGGTCTTTTGCTCATCCCCGGACCACGTCAGCGACGCCATACGAAAGATGGTCGTCCGGGGTGCCCCGGCAATTGGAATAGCCGCGGCTTACGGAATCCTTCTTGCGGCACATGCGTCCCGGGCGACGAACCGAGCTGAGCTTCTCAAGGACGTCGAAGAAGCTTCTCGGATCATCGGCTCCGCTCGCCCCACAGCAGTAAACCTCTTTTGGGCCCTGGACAGAATGAAATCCGTCCTTTTGCGAAACCGGACCGACGACGTTTCTGCTCTGAAAGACCTCCTCCTCCGGGAAGCCCATTCGATCCTCGACGAAGACAGGGAAACATGCCGCAGGATCGGCCTCCACGGGGCAACACTCATCAAGGATGGAGATGCGGTTCTCACTCACTGCAACGCAGGCGGTTTGGCAACCTCCGGCTACGGAACTGCCCTCGCCGCAATTTTCGTCGCCAGAGAGCAAGGAAAAAGAATCAAGGTTTACGTTGACGAGACAAGGCCCCTTCTCCAGGGCTCCCGGCTGACCGCGTGGGAACTCATTCAGGCAGAAATTGACACCACCATCATCTGCGACAACATGGCCGGAGCCGTCATGAAAGAAGGAAAGATAAACCTCGTCATCACCGGCGCCGACAGAATCGCCCGAAACGGCGACGCCGCCAACAAAATAGGGACTTACTCCCTGGCGCTTCTCGCCGAGGCTCACAAAGTCCCATTTTACGTCGCAGCGCCCAAATCGAGCTTTGACATGAGCCTCGCCTCGGGCGAGGAGATTCCTATCGAGCAGAGGCAAACAAGCGAAGTCACGCATTTCGCAGGGAGACAGATAGCTCCCGAGGGAGTAAGGGTTTATAATCCGGCATTCGACGTTACGCCTAATCGTCTCATCCGGGGCATTGTCACGGAGGACGGCATTGTTGGTCCTCCTTACGAAGAAAATCTGAAAAAGTCGTTCCGCTGAATCGAATTCGGCGGCTTTCGTACACTGGCTTTGGGCATTTCCTATCACGAGAGAGCGTTTCATGCCGCGTCCCGACATCATCCATCGAGCAGACCTTGCGACTTTCGGTGAGCTAAGGCTCATCGAGAGAATAAGGAGAGAGGTTTCGCGGCGGAGCAGAGCGGCAGGCAATGTCTCCATCGTCGAAGGAATCGGAGACGATGCTGCCATCCTGAGGTGTGGGAAAGGCAGGAACCTTTTGCTTCTGACCTGTGACACGCTCGTCGAGGGAATCCATTTCCGGAAGCATACGCCATTCTACCGCATCGGCTGGAAAGCCATGGGCTGCAACCTCAGCGACATCGCCGCCATGGGGGGCATACCCCGATTCGCCGTTGTTTCCCTCGCCTGTCCTGCTCGAATTACGGTTAAGGAAATAGACGATTTGTACGCCGGGATGACCGAGCTCGGCGACAAATTCGGCGTCGCTGTTGTGGGAGGCGACACCGTAGAATCCCCCCGCGCCCTCGTTGTGACCGTCGCTCTCGTCGGGGAAGTTGAGGAAAATTCCTACGTCACCCGCACTGGCGCTAAACCGGGCGACGTCATCTGCGTCACGGGCACGCTCGGAGGATCTCTCCTCGGCAGGCACCTCGATTTCGTCCCCCGGGTTGACGAGGGGAGGTTTCTGGCGCTTCACTGCCATCCCACGGCCATGATAGACCTCAGTGACGGGCTGGGGAGCGACCTGACCAAATTGGTGCAGGCGAGCCAAACAACCGCCGAAATCTTCACTGAAGCCATACCGATCTCCGACGCCGCCATACGCTTAGCCAGACGGCAAAGAATTCCTCCCGTCCGAAAAGCCCTTTTCGACGGAGAAGATTTCGAGCTTTTGTTCACGCTGAGAAAAGAAGGGGCCGACGACTGCCTCCGCATCTTTCGGAAGAATTTCTCGACACCCGTAACAGCCATCGGGAGAGTGAAGAGGGGGCGGGGCAGGCCAGTTCTGATAGACAAGAATGGTATAGCCCTTGCTCTCGAGCCAGAAGGTTATGAGCATTTCCGCAAGAAAACACGGTAATCGTCCCACGGCGAAAAAAGATGAACCGAGTGGATATTGCCCTTCGGACATCTCTTTGGCCTCTGGCGTATGGGTGACACGCAGCCCATATCAGACAGTTGCCCTTGCGAAGGCCCTTGCGAAGCACCTGAAACAAAGAGATGTCGTGGCACTCTACGGCGAACTCGGCTCAGGCAAGACCACTTTCATCAAGGGTCTCGCGGCCGGGCTCGGCGCGGAGAAGGTCGAGGGAGTGAGAAGCCCAACATTCGTCCTTTTGAATCTGTACAAGGGAAGGCTTCCGGTTTATCATATGGATTTGTACAGAGTGCAGAACGTCGAGAGGCTCTACGACATCGGGTATGAGGAATACGCCTTCGGGGAGGGCGTGCTGGTGATTGAATGGGCGGAGAAAGCCGAGCAAGCTCTACCCCCGGGCACAATAAGAGTCTCCCTCAGGAGCGTCGGGAAAAGGTCCAGGGAAGTCCGTCTTGAGGTTCCGGTCCAGAACCGCGAGAGGTGCTCGAATAGCCACACACGCCTAACGTAGCCTATGAACTGCAAGAACCATCCCGAAAAACCTGCCGCAGGCAAATGCGCTGGCTGCGGGGAAGATTTTTGCGAGGATTGTCTTTCACAACTCAGCGCGAAGGATTATTGCGCTGCTTGCATAAAGGCTGAGGTGGTTCTCGCCTCTGCACGGATGGGCGGGGGAGAGCGAGAGCTGGCGCGCATGAAAAGGACCCTCGTCGGCTGCGCCGTGGCGCTGATAGCCGCGCTGGCGATCCCGATGTTTTTCCTGATATATCCAGTCTTCCGTCTGGGGGATGTGGGGCGCTGCCGGGGTAATCTCAGGGCAATCTACACGGCCCTTGCCCTGTACGCCAAGCAAAACGATGGCGCATTCCCCGCCAGGAACAACGATCTATTGCCCCTCTTCACGGCCAAACTCCTGAAGGACACCAACGTCTTCCGGTGCCCCGGCTCAAGAGGCGCTTTCGGGGAAATGGCGGGAATGGGTGACTCTTTGGCCTCCGCCCACTCCTATCCGCCCGGTTCGAGTTACCTTTACCAGGGTGGCCTCCATCTCCCCGGAAAGGGAGAACCGCCAGAACCCGCGATGTGGGACCGAACTCCCAAGAACCACCGTGGCAAAGGAGTCAACGTCCTCCGTTCGGATGGCACCGTCAAATTTGAGACCAAGGAGTTATCCAGATTCAGATTGCGAAAAACCGTCGGAGAAAACTAACATCCAATCTCTATCAATCGAGGAAGCCTGAATTATGAAATGGTCAAAGCAAGAGCAGCTCGCCAGGATCGAGCAGTTCGCCTCTCTCTGGGAGCGCTTATTCAACCTCTATCTCAACGAGGAGCAGTTCGAGGACATCAGCCCCGCCAGCGAAGACGAATTCCTTTCTTTGCAAGGTTCAATCATGCAGAACCTCGCCGCCATAGCCGAATTTGAAGAGGGGCGATTTGCCCTGGTTGATGAGGTGAGCTCCGTCATCAACGAAGCTGTTTCCCTTCACCAGTTGAAAACCCAATCCGACTTCCAGGTCCGCAGACGAAAGGAAAGGGGACGCCAGGTCGAAGAACTCATCGGAAAAGTCAGAAGGTTTGTCGCTGAAAGAGATGCCCAGGCGAAGAGACAGGAAAAGGAACTCGAGGTCAGGCTCTCACGGCCTTTCTGGGACCCTGAAAAGGGAAGATTTGGCACCATTCTCGCTCGCGTCGTGACTTCCCCCGCTCGCTTCTTTTCGGCAATTCGCGTCGCAGGGGAGGCGAAGAAGGCCAACACCTTCCTTCTGGCCCTCTTGTCCCTCCTGATGATAGGCTGTGTAGCTACTCTGGTTGCGTTCAATGCCAGGACTGCGCGGGCTATCGCCTACAACACGACCCTGGAATCGGGAATCCTGACGAGCGACCAGGGCTTGGGCGCGAAGGTTCTCATCTGGGCGGTTGTGGTTTTTGGGGTTGTGCTGGTCAGTTTAGCAGCGGCTATCGTTGGAGCAGTCCTCGCCCACCTGCTCACTCTCCTGATGCATGTCGGCTTCAAACTTGTCGGCGCCAAGTCCGATATGGTGGCTTCGCACAAAGTGGTTGCCTTTGGCTTGACACCGTTACTGCTGCTCGTACTCCTTCCTTTCCTCGGTTACCTGGTTCGCCAGGGCGTCCTCTCGCCGGTCGTCCTGGCCGTCCTCGGGGTGGCGGTGCTGCTTTATGTTGCAGTCCTCCACGTCATCGGCGCCGCTAAGGTCCACACAACTTCCGTCCCGGCGGGGATATTGGGCTGGTTAGTCGGCATCATCCTTTTTGGCGTTGTTGCACTGGCCGGGCTGTGGCTGTGGCATCATTCCGAGGGACAGCTCCCTCCCTCCTCTGGCAATTATGTTTACGTCACGGCAAAACGAGCACGCATGTTCAAAGAAAACAAAGTCGTCCGCACCTTCTCGGAAGGAAACGTCCTGACATTCCTCGGCGAGGAAAAGGACTCCTACAACGTCAAATCCGAGAAAGACGAGGGGACGATAAAGAAGAGCGACGCCCGCCTCCAGCAGGGATCGGTCTGGTCGCTCCCGGTATTCCTCGTCGAGAGCTCGGTGGCACGCGCGGAAGCCCTCATTGACCGACTCAGCCGAGAAATCAAGAAAGAAGCCGGGGGGAGCTCATGAAGCCCGGGGTTGTCCTGGTTACCGGAGGAGCGGGGTTCATCGGTTCTCACCTCGTCGAGAGACTCCTCAAGTCCGGAAGGAGCGTCCTGTGCCTCGACAATTTCAACTCCTTCTACGACCCTGCCATTAAAAGGGCCAACATTCGCTCCTTCCTTTCTCATCCCCATTTCACGCTCATCGAGGGGGACATTCGAGACGCCTCCCTCCTCTCCCGCATCTTTAAGTCAAACGCGATTGACACCGTCGTTCACCTCGCCGCAATGGCTGGAGTCAGGCCCTCTGTCGAGAATCCGCAGCTATACAACGAAGTCAACGTCATCGGCACGACTAACCTGTTCGAGGAATGCCGCCGCGTGATGCCCGGGAAATTCGTTTTCGGCTCGTCTTCTTCGGTTTACGGCCTTAACGAAAAGGTTCCTTTCTCGGAGGACGCCGCCGTCGGCAGAACAGCCTCTCCCTATGGAGCCACAAAGCTCGCTGGCGAAGCTCTCTGCCATACCTTTCATCATCTGTACGGGATTCCGACCATTTGCCTGCGCTTCTTCACGGTGTATGGCCCTCGCCAGCGCCCGGAGATGGCCATCCACAGTTTTATCCGTCTTATCCACGCCGACCAAGAAGTGCCGCTCTTCGGCGACGGGAGTTCACGACGTGACTATACCTACATTGACGACATACTTGACGGCCTCATCGCGTCCATAAATTGCGACTGCCTCTTTGAGATAGTCAACCTCGGAGGGTCAAGAACAATAACCCTCCTGGAACTTGTCCATTTAATCGAATCCTCCCTCGGGAAGAAAGCCAGAGTCAGATTCCTCCCCCCCCAAATGGGAGACGTTCCAATAACGTATGCCAGCGTCGAGAAGGCGAAGAATCTGCTCGGTTATCAACCCGCGGTTCCAATAGAGGAGGGGATTGAGCGAACGGTTCAGTGGTTCATCAACCAGAGGAGGTAGCTTCATCGTCCTCGCCACTCGGCCGGAACGGAAAGCTCACGCAGGTCGGCAAAAGCAGCTCCCCGTTGCCCCGACGAAAAAATTATGCTTCAAGTCTTGACAAATGCTCGACGACAGTGCTAAGAAACACCGAAGCTTTGTTCTAAGAATTGTCCAGTGCCAAACCGCAAGCCGGGAAAGGGGGTGACAACAGGTGGCCGAGAAGGTACAAAAAGTGGGGGTGAAGAAGGAGCCCGGGTATCTGTACTTCGTGGATAAGCACGGCGACATCTCGAGGGCGAAAATGGCCCGCGGCGCTGCCAAGAAGAAGCCCAGGAAAAAATAGTTCCCCCGCACAACTCACTTCTTGCGGCTCCTCCGGCGGTTCTCCTCCCCGGAGGAGCTTTTTTGTCCAGAGAAACCGTCGCACGCGAGAGAGGTTCTTCGAGCCGACGACACAATCGTGGCGTTGCGCATAAAACTGAGCGTCAGTTCTCTTTCCCGAGCGCAATCGCCGAACGCAGTACTCTCCCGGCGCGCTGAACGCGGCACGCCAGGCCCACCGGGCAAGACGCAGAGAACCTGACGAGATAACCGGATTATTCGGAGGCGCGCCTTATCACTCGCGCGAGGAGGATTCTGAGTCCGGCGAGGGGCGTTCGGGGAGAAAGACTGCTCGAAAGTCACAATTCGCCGCTCGCGTGAAGAAGCGCGAGGCACTTCCAGGAAGCGCCCCGCGCCATTCTCCCGCTTCTCTACTCAACCGCGAGGGATGAACCCCCCGGTGGACCGGGCTGAGCCCCATCCAGGGGCACGCCTGGACTCCGTCGCGAAGATGAAAGGCCTACTTCTTTTTCTTCTTGGCCTCGTCGCACTCCTCGCCCTCTGGCTCCAACCACCCTGCTTCCTCAAACAGCTTTCGAGGGGTGACACCCAGATGAGGTGCCAACTTGATGAGAATCTCGGGGGTTGGCACAAAGAGGCCGCGACTCAGTTGCGACAGGTAGGAGTTGCTTACTCCCGCCTCCCGCGCCAGCCACCTCAGGGATTTTCCCTGTTCCTTAAGGAGCCGTAGGATGAACTTGCCAACCTTTTGCATAGTGCTGCTTCTCCTTTGTCAAGTTGTCCCGGTCACCTCCCCATGCTTAACATAGAACAAGCGCTATCCTTTAATCAAGTTAAAAATGCACAAAAAAATCGAAAATTGACGCTTGACTTGGCGGACGCATTAGGTGAGAATATAAAAAGGTTCGCCGGGCGATCGGGTTTTTGAGGCTCGAACGCTGCAAAATAGGCAACCCGGTAAGAATCGGCGGCGGAGCTGAGCTACGAAGCCTTCCTTGTGTTGCGGAAGAGACTTTCCCTCATCTTTCCTGCCTCGATCAACTTATCCCGTTACGCTATTGAGCCGGGCGCTCTACCCACTTTCAAAGGGGGCGAGAACCCACGCTCGTTGAAGCCTCCGATGAGCATCAAAGGAACCAAGCATCCGGGTCGAGAAGATTTCACAGCGGCCTGTTTTTCAAGTGCCTTTGCGTGACAATCCAGGGAATTGCGGCGCAACTTCTGGCAGACTGCCAGATTAAAACCATGTCTATTCGGAGACCAAGACGGACTTGACCCGTGCGGCTCGACGATAGACGAAACAACACATCTCGATGAAGGGAGACAACTAATGAAGCTCTATGTGGGCAACCTGCCTTACGACGTCTCGGAGGACGACATCCGAAAAGCTTTTGCTGAATTCGGCACGGTTGACTCTGTGAATGTCGTGACCGACAAGTACACCGGCAAGTCCAAGGGGTTCGCATTCGTCGAAATGAACTCCAAGGAGGAGTCTCGCGCGGCAGTTGCCGGCGTCAACGGCAAGCAGATCGGCGGCCGCACTGTCCGCGTTGACGAAGCTCGGCCTCGCCCGGAACGCGGCGGCGGAGACAGGGGTGGAAGGGGCGGCTACGGCCGGCGAGGAGACGATTATTGATCCTTGCCGAGAGACTGCGACGCTGCCCACATGCACAGCGAACAGTCTATCCAGAAGAGCGCCTCGCGGAAAACTGATGATTTGTTTGTTCCCTTGGGCCACTGGCGAGGACTCCTCCTCATAGGAGGCCAGCGGAGCGCGTCGGTGAGGTGGCTCATCAACGGAGCCGCGCAGAAAAGGAACACGGGGGATCGGTCGAACACCGTTTCGCCTTTCTGCTCCTCTTGACGCCGTGTCCAGGGATCGTAGGGACATACCGGGCCTCCCGAAGATGATAGCGGGAGGCTCGGCTTTCGTCATGGCTTTGCCGATGACAGGGGGTCGGGTCTTCAAGTCCAGGGCAATTGTCTGATCTGCCCGTCTGTTACAACTGGCGGCCCAATTCAAAAAAACCACCAATGACACCCAACCTATGGTATTATCCGTCGTAAGTCCGCCGCCAGCCGCTGAATCGAAAGACGTAGGATTATAGAGCCAATCGCCTCGCCCCTGCGGCACGGCCTGCGGAAGTCCTCGGGCCCCCTGGCCCGGTGCTCGGATTCGGTCGCGACCCCGGGAAAAGATAATTGAGCTTCTGCCCGTTGCGGGGACGCTTTCGCAAGCCAATCAGCAGCACGCAAAGACGAGAGTCATGAATATCGTCCTCATGCTCCTCAGAGAAATCCGGTATAGAAAACTGAATTTCATATTGGGGCTTGCCTCTGTTGTCGCCGCAGTAGCTCTCTTCGTGGCGGTCCTGACCACGAGCCAGGCCTCTCAGCGAGAGACCACACGCCTCATGCGCGATATGGGCTTCAACATCCTCATTCTCCCGGAGAACACCGATATGCTGGATTTCTGGAGCGAGGACTTCGCCAGAGGAGAAATGCCGGATGCTTACGTCTATAAGCTGGCAAGGTCTAAGAGCGTCATGGTCCGCCACATCGTCGCCACCCTTCAGAAAAAAATCACGTGGCGCGACCGACAGGTCCTCCTGACCGGCGTCTTGCCGGAGGTCCCCATGCGGGACAAGGAGGACAAGCGGCCCATGGGATTCAGCATTCCCCAGAGCAAGGTTTATGTCGGCTTTGAACTCGTCCGAAGCCTGAAACTGAAGGAGGGCGACGCGATAAACATCCTCGGAAAAGATTTTCTCATTGAGCGGTGTTTACAGGAGTCGGGCAGCAAGGACGACATCCGCATCTACGGCCATCTGCACGACGTGCAGGAGCTCCTCGCCAAGCCGGGGAGGATCAACGCCATCGAAGCATTGGGGTGTCGCTGCGAGGGGGCGCGCCTCGCCACCATCCGCAAAAGCATAGCGGAAGCGCTGCCGGATACAAATGTGACGGAGTTCCGCTCCATCGCCGTGGCGAGAGCCGAGACCAGAGACATGATTGAGAAGTATGCGGCGTTCCTGATTCCGGCGGTTTTCCTGGTCTGCGCGGTGTGGGTGGGTTTCCTGTCTCTCAACAATGTCCGCGAACGCACTCAGGAAATCGGCATTCTACGAGCTTTGGGCTTCGGGTCCGGGCGGATTGCTGCGCTCTTCCTCGGCAGGGCTGTGATTCAGGGACTGATCGGTGCGGTCGCTGGCTTCGCCCTGGGCACAGCGCTGGCCCTATGGTTCGGGCCGGAGATGTTCCGGCTGACCGGAGCGAAGATCAGCCCCGCATTTGCCCTGTTGTGGTGGTCGGTCGTTTTCTCGCCCGCGTTATGCGCCGTCGCCAGCTACCTCCCTGCCATCGTCGCCGTCACACAGGACCCGGCAGTCATTCTTCGAGAAGAGTGAAAACATGATTCATCTGGAAAACGTCAGCAAGGTTTACCCCGGCTCCGATGGACTGGTTCGCGCCCTCGACGACATCAACCTCTCAGTAGAACGCGGGGACTTCGTCGTAGTCCGAGGCCCGAGCGGCAGTGGCAAGTCAACGCTCCTTCTGACCATCGGCGGGCTCGTCACACCTACGACCGGCAAAATCACCGTAGAAGACAATGACCTCTATGCCATGCCCCGTCGTGACCGCGCGAGATTTCGCGCCGAAAACGTCGGCTTCGTCTTCCAGATGTTTCACCTCCTCCCGTACCTCGACGCCCTCCAGAACGTCCTCGTTGCGGCCGTTCCGGGACGCAGGCGAGGAGCGCGCAGAGACGCGATTGAGTTATTGAACCGCCTCCAGATGTCCGACCGCCTGCACCATTTTCCGGGTGAACTGAGCACGGGGGAGCGCCAGCGGGTAGCCGTCGCGCGAGCGATGCTCACCGAGCCAAGCATCATCCTCGCAGACGAACCGACAGGCAATCTCGACCCGGATAACGCCGCTCAGGTACTCCGTCATCTCGCCGAGTTCCACAGGGCGGGGGGAACAGTCTTACTTGTCACGCACGAGAAGGCAGCGGATGACCTCGCCCGGAAGCTCGTCCAGCTCGAGGCCGGCCGCATCGTCTCAACCCAGGAAAAACGTTGAAACCTCCCTTCGGACGGTCGTACTATCAAAACCGGCAGAAATTTCTCGGGCCTGCCGGGGAACATCGCGACAGAGAGAGACGCTTATTGTCATCCGGGGTAGCACCCGTGCAAGCCTCGTTCGGCAATGGAACTGCTCTCCAACTCGTGTCGGCGGGTCTGAACCTCGGCCTGCAACATCTTGGGACTTTGTGGAATGAGCCTTGACAAGTTAACGGTTCTCTCGACGGTGCCTCGCAACCTCGCAGTGGTGCTGTTCCTGCTTGCGATCATGGTCGCGCCAGCACCCGTCCTCAAAGCCTGCGACGTACCCGTTCACCGATACATCCTCCAGAGATGGGAAAGGGAAGACTACCGGGTCTATTACTTCTTCAGGGGGAATGTGGCCGAGGCTGATGGTCATGTAAATGAGTTTCTTTCCGACGCCGCGGATGGCTTCGGCAGCCACGTCAACCTGGCGTTCCGGGCGCTGAACGTGGATAGGCTCGCCGATAATCCCGCCGCCGAAGAAGAGCAAAAGCTCTGGAAAGACTGCGCGTCCGACAAACTCCCTCTTCATCTCGTTCTCAGCCCCCGCGGCACGCTCCTGTTTCGGGGCCGCCTCGATATGCCCGCGGCGAAAGCCATGATTCAATCGCCAGCCAGAACGGAGATTGCCCGCCAGTTGTCTGAGGGGAAGGGTGGGTTACTCCTTCTGCTCGCTGGAGACGACGCGAAGGAAACCGAAAAAGCCGAGAAAGACGTTCGCTGGGTTCTCGAGAGGGCAGAAAAGGAGTACGGCCTCGATGTCGGCTTTTTGCGTCTCCCGGCGAAGGCGCCCGACGAGCAGTGGTTCGTTCGCTTTCTCCTCGACGGCGCGGCACGGCCGCCCGACGACAGGCAATCCCTCGTCTTCGGGATTTGTGGACGTGCCAGGGTTCTCGGCGTTCTCGTTGCAGAGCACATCACCCGCCGAAACCTCGTCGAGTGTGTTGCCATGATGAACGGCGAGTGTTCCTGTGACCTGATGTACGGCAACCTCGGTATTGACCTCTTGACCGACTGGGACTGGGATGGCGCCGCAGCAAACCTTCCTCCGGTCAATGTTGAGCCGCTGCGTTCGATTCTTCTTGGATTCGATGACTCGGAAGAAAATTCGCCGGGCTTGCCTCGACGAGAATCCCATGCCAGAGCGGGGAACGCGGGCCGGTCGGTATTCAGAGCATCAGGATTCCCTCACTGGTTCCTGGTGTTCGCACTCGCCTCCGTCGTTGTCGGAGCCATCGGCTTCGTAATACTCCGAAGGAGAAAGGAAGGATAAATGAACCGACGAGTCTTCGTCCTGATCCCCGTTGCCGCATTCCTCGCTGCGGGTTGCGGGCAGAGAAAGGAATCGCAAACCACCGGCGAAATTCTCGTCCTGTGCGGCGGCTCCTTTCGTCCCCCGATGGAAAAGCTCGCCAGAGCGTTCGAGGAGACAACCGGAGTCAAGGTGAGCCTCTCCTTCGGCCAGAGCGAGGACCTCCTCCCGCAGGTGAAGATTGGCAAGACCGGCGACGTCTTCGTCACCCATGACCCCTATCTCGACTACGTGAAGGAAGCCGGGACTCTTTTGAGAGGGGAGCAGGTCGGATCTCTTGTGCCGGTCCTGGTTGTTCGGAAGGGCAATCCGGCAGGCGTCAAATCCATCGAAGACCTCGCCAAGCCTGGCGTCAAGGTAGCTCTGCCGAACCCGGACTTCTCCACCTGCGGCCAGATGCTTTTCGCCCTTCTGGAGAAGAAAGGCATCAAGCAGGCGGTCGCTGACAACGCCGGAAATGCGGTTTTCCGCAGCCATTCTGAAATCGGCAATGCCCTCAAGCTCGCCACGCGCGACGCCGCCGTGATGTGGAATGGCGTGGCCCACAACTTCCTCGACGCCGTCGAGATCGTCCCGACTCCATACGAATACGATGAAATTGTGAAGGTGTGGGTCATGGGGCTGAGTTACACCAAGAACAGGCAGCTCGTCGAGAAGTTCCTCGACTTCTGTCGCACGGAGGGCAAAGCAGTCTTCGCGGAGTTCGGTTACGTCAGATGACCCAGGCAAACGTTCATAGAGCAATGCGAGCTATTCGCCGACCAATTGCCATCTTGGCTCTTGCGGGTGCAGCAGCTTGCCTCATGCTCTCCATAAGTTGTCGTCGAGCCAGGCCATCTCTCCACCTTTACTGCGGCGCGGGAATTCGACCGCCCGCTGCCGAAATCATTGAAGCCTTCAAAAAAAAACACGGCATCACCGTCCAGGCCGATTACGCCGGTTCGGAGATTCTGCTCAGTCGTATCAAACTCACCCGCCGGGGAGACCTCTACATGCCCGGGGATGCTCGCTACGTCCAGCAGGCTCGGGAAGAAGGACTGATTGCCTCTTCTCGTGATGCGTGCTATTTCGTTCCCGTTATTCTGGTCCGTAAGGGAAATCCCAGAGGCATCCGAAGCGTGGCCGACTTTTCCCGGAAGGAATTGCAGCTCGGCCTCGGCAACCCAGAAGCCTGCGCAATCGGCATGGTGACCGTCGAGATTCTCCAGAAGAACGGCATTAGTCCGGCAGACCTGGCGAAGCAAGTCGCCTTTGAGACGACTACCGTCAACGAGCTCGGTCTGCACATCAAACTCGGCAGGATTGATGCAACAATCGTCTGGGACGCCATCGCTGCCCAGTACCCCGAAGACGGCGAGATAGTTCCCATCCCGAAGGAGAAGAATGTGATTTCAACCGTGCCCATCGCGGTGCTCCGCTCGTCGAGACACTCTAAAGAAGCCACCGCTTTCCAGGACTTTGTCGTCTCGGACGAGGGGCGCAGAATTTTCGCCAAGCATCATTACGTCACGGAGGCGCCTCGCTAACTGGAGGTTAATCAACACGGCATGCCCGCCAATACCGTCGCAGGACTTCGCAGTCGCGTGTTCTTCGCAGGGACCTTCTTTTTCGTCGTTGTGTTCCTTGTTATGGTCGTCAGCCTCATCGTGGCGGATGTCGCATACATCAACACTGACGCGGTCAAGGAGGTTCTCCTGTCGAGAGAGATTCGCTCGGCTGCCCTTCTCAGCCTCTGGACCTCGACGGTGACGACGGCAATCGCCATGATTTTTGCCGTGCCGATGGGATATGCCCTGAGCCGTTACCGGTTTCCCGGCCGCGCCCTCGCAGACACAATCGTGGACCTCCCCATTGTCTTTCCGCCGCTTGTCGTCGGTTTGAGCCTTCTGGTCTTCTTCCGCACGAAGGTTGGCCTCTGGCTTGAGTCCGTCGGCCTCGATTTCATTTATCAGCAGCGAGGCATAGTCCTCGCTCAATTTTTTGTCTCAGCCTCCTTTGGCATTCGCGCAGTCAAAATCACATTCGATGAAGTTGACCGAAGGCAAGAAGACGTGGCCCTCACCCTCGGCTGCACTCGCGGGCAAGCCTTCTGGCGAGTCGCCGTGAAGAACGCCCGCAACGGCATCCTCGCCGGAGCAATCGTCACCTGGGCGCGGGCCATCGGCCTCTTCGGGCCACTCATGGTCTTCGTCGGAGCAGTCAGAATGAGAACCGAAGTCCTGCCGACGACCGTTTACCTCGAGACTTCCATCGGGCGAATCGAAGTGGCACTGGCCGTCGCCCTCCTGCTGATTGCAATTGCGAGCGTCGCGCTTCTCCTGATTCGGCTCCTTCGCGCACGGAGGTTATCGTGACCAAATGATTCGCATCCATGAGCTCCGTTTCTCAATCGGCGAGTTCACTCTCCAGGACGTGTCGCTGGACATCCAGGGCGGAGAATACTTTGTCTTGCTCGGAAAACCGGGCAGCGGCAAGACGCTTCTCCTCGAATGCATCGCCGGCTTGAGACGCCCCTCCAACGGAACCATCAAGATTGATGGCCGGCGTGTTGACAACGCCGAACCCCGCCACCGCGGCATTGGGTATGTCCCCCAGGACTACGCGCTGTTTACCGCTCGAACGGTTCACGGAAACGTCGAGTTCCCCCTTCGCCTGAAGCGCCTTCATCCTTCGGAGCGTCACAAAACAGTCAGGGAGGTGACCGCCATGCTTGGGATCGAGCACCTCCTCGCCCGGCGAATCGAAGGGCTCTCCGGGGGCGAGCGTCAGCGCGTGGCGCTCGCAAGAGCCCTCGCAGCCGAGCCAAAATTCCTCCTGCTCGACGAGCCAGTCAGCGCCCTCGACGACGAGACACGCGACGGCATCCTCCTGGAGCTTAGAAGAATCCAGAGAAAAACCGCTACGACCACAATCCACGTCTGCCACGACCTCGACGAGATGCGAGCCGTCGCCGACCGCGTCGGCATTCTCGTCCAGGGCCGCCTCGTCCAGACGGGCACTCCTGAAGAGGTCCATCGTTCACCCGCCCACCCGGACGTTGCCAGGTTGTTTCGCCTGGGGACAATCGTGTCCGCCAGGGCTACTCCGGAGGGAAGCGGTTCGCGAATCGAATTGCAGGGGTTTGTTCTGCACACCGACCAACACGGTCAGGGCGACGTGCAACTTCTCATCCGCGCGGCGCGCCTCCGCATTCGCCCGGGTCCGTCGAAGGAATCGCACATCGCCGGACGAGTAGAGTCGGTTCTGTGGGGAAATTCTACAGTGCGGGTTGATCTCCGAGCAGGGCAGACTTCATTTCGGGCAGAGCTATCCCACGCTGAGGCGAGAGAGCTTTCGCTCAAGGAAGGGTCTGAAGTGGCAGTCGTCTGTCCCCCCGAAGCAATTCATCTTTTCCCGAAGATGAACGAACGTCCCTGACGACGCCTCCGACGAGGAAAGAAGCCCTCTCCCGAATCCCCGGTAGCAGGGGTGAGACTCAACCTCAGCCGGGGGTCTTGATTTCTCCGAGAGGGAAATAGGGAATCATCTTCTCCTCAATCCATTTCAGAGAATCCAGAGGAGAAAGTCGCCAATAAGTCGGGCAGGGAGACAGAACTTCCACGAGAGAAAAACCGACGTTCTCGATCTGGTACTGAAACGCCTTCTTTATGCTTCGCTTCGCGCTTGTGATGTTCTTCGGATTGTTCAGAGCGGTTCGAGCAAGATATTTCGTCCCGGGAAACGGGGCAATCATCTCGGGAACCCTCAGCGGCGCCCCGCAACCCTCAATTGTTCTTCCAGACGGGGTGGTTGCCGTGATTTGTCCCTCAAGCGTCGTCGGCGCCATCTGCCCGCCGGTCATACCATAGACCGCGTTGTTGACGAAGACGATGGTAATGTTCTCACCACGGTTCGCCGTGTGGATCAACTCCGCCGTCCCGATGGCAGCCAGGTCTCCGTCGCCCTGGTAGGTGAACACGACCAGGTCGGGACGGGCCCTCTTCATCCCGGTGGCTACGGCAGGCGTTCGCCCGTGAGCCGCCTCGCTCACGTCGAAATCCCAGTAATCATATCCGAGGACGGCGCACCCGACCGGCGACACTCCCACTACCCACTCCCTTATGCCCAGCTCGTCAACCACCTCCGCAATCATCCGATGGACTATGCCGTGCCCGCATCCTGCGCAAAAATGCGTCGGAACGTCTTTCAGCAACGGAGGCTTCCCGAAGACTTTTCGCGTCGGGGAACTCGCGGCTTGTTGTTCTTTCAGCCGGGATTTCTGTTTATCCGTCATTGTATTTCTTCCAGCAGCTTCGTCGTCTCGCGCACCACATCCTCGACGGTCATCACGCACCCTCCGACCCTTCCGAAGAACCTCACGGGTCGGCGTCCAGCAACCCCCAACCTCACGTCCTCGATCATCTGCCCCATGCTCATCTCGACGACGAGGAATGCCGTTGCGTTATCCGCGGCCCTCGCAACGGCTTCGTAGGGGAAGGGCCACACCGTTATCGGTCGCACCAGGCCAACCTTCTCGCCAGCTTCTCTCAGTTCCCGCACAGCCGCCCGGCAAATCCGCGCCACGCTGCCGTAGGCGACGAGGACAACCTGGGCATCCTGTGTGCCGACCTCCTCCCACCGGGTCTCCTCGCGCGCCATCCGACCGAATTTCTCCTGGAGCTGGAAATTGAGCTGCTCGAGAAGCTCCACGTCGAGATACAACGACTTTATGACGTTCGGTGGGCGGCCCTTTGCGCCGGTTAGAGCCCAGGTCTTCGGCGACGAATCTCCGTCTCTCTCAACGGGCAGAACGAGAGGCTCCATCATCTGCCCGAGAATTCCGTCCGAAAGAACCAGTACCGGGTTTCGGTACTTGTCCGCGAGATCGAACGCCAGAACGGTCAGGTCCACCAGCTCTTGCACGGTACATGGAGCAAAAACCATTGTCCGATAGTCCCCGTGCCCGCCGCCACGCGTCGCCTGAAAATAATCCGACTGCGACGGGCCGATGCTTCCCAAACCAGGTCCTCCCCTCACGACGTTCGCTATCACCGCAGGCAGTTCGCAGCCGCACAGGTACGAAATCCCCTCCTGCTTCAGGCTGATCCCCGGACTGGATGAAGAGGTCATCGCTCGAGCGCCAACCGCCGCCGCTCCGAAAACCATGTTTATTGCGGCAATCTCGCTCTCCGCCTGGATAAATGTTCCTCCCACTTGAGGCATCCGCATGGACATATAAGCCGCAACTTCGTTCTGCGGAGTAATCGGGTATCCGAAGTAGCATCGGCAACCTGCTCGTATGGCCGCCTCGCTCATCGCCTCATTGCCGCACATCAAGACCTTCCGGGTCATCTATACACCTCTATGGCCACGTCGGGACACACCAGTCCGCAAATCGCGCACCCGGTGCATTTCTCCTCATCAACCACAGAAGCGAAATGCACCCCGCGGCTATTAAAATCGTGCGACATGACCAGGATTTGCCTCGGGCAAAACGCAATACAGAACTCGCACGCCTTGCAGCGGTCTTTTCTTATGACAACCTTCGCCATGAGACTGTGTCCCTGCGGTTCTTTTGTCCGCGCCAACTCCCGGAACGGAACGGCGAGTCTTACGGTTCCTTTGACCCTCTCCAGCCTAACTTGGATCGAAGAATCTGGAAGTAGCTGGTCTCCTTCATGGTAATCATCCTGACGCTCTTTCTTCCCTTTGCGACGGTGAGAACGTCCCCGCACAGGAGCGGAAAAGCGGTCTGGCCGTCAACCGTAACTATCGCGCCTTCCGGAATCTTCAGAGGGCATATTTGTATTGCCCTGTGCGGCGGAATCAAAATCGGCCTGTTCGACAGAGAATGAGGGCATATCGGCGTCAGGACAATAGCTTCCAGCGACGGTTCCACTATCGGCCCACCCGCCGAGAGAGAATACGCGGTTGAGCCGGTTGGCGTGGCGACGATTAATCCATCCGCCTCGTAGGTTGTCAGGTACTCCTCGTCAATGGACGTTCTCAGGACAGCCAGACGCGAAACCCCCGTCATGTTAATGACCACGTCATTCAATGCCCTTTCCGTTCGGATTGTTTTATCCTCCCTGACAAGGCACGCCCAAAGCGTCATCCTCTCGTCAATCCGATAGTCCCCGGAAAGAATCTTGTTCAAACGCGGAAGGAACTCCTCCGACGAGAACTCCGCCAGAAACCCCAGCCCGCCAAGATTCACCCCCGCAATCGGCACGTCTTCTTCCCCGACGAGCCTCACCGCCTTCAGAAACGTCCCATCCCCACCGAGAGACAGGACCATATCCGCCTCTGCGAGCTCGCCTTCTTGCGTCTCTTTCATATCAGGAAAAAGAGCGCTGGACGCCTCTTTGGGTTCAATGACGACCATCACGCCGCGTCCTGCCAGGAACTCCACAATGCAGCGAGCAGTTTCGAGCCAATTGGGCTTAGAGGTGTTGGCGACAATTCCTATCTTCTTCATGAGCCAAAGGACGCCACTTTCCCTTCGACGGGGAACGTAGCTTTGATTTTCTCAGAAATTCCTTCGGGCGACAGACCGAGCTTTTCCAGCAAGACTTCCCGGCCGCCATGCTTTATGAACGCATCAGGAACGCCCATCCTAACCACCCGAACCGACTTGAGTCCCTCCCGCTCAAGCAGCTCCGAGACCTTGCTCCCGAAGCCCCCGGCCAGAGCATTCTCCTCGACGGTAACAAGAATGCTCGTTTGTTCCGCGATCTGCCTGATAAGTTCCCCGTCGAGAGGCTTGACAAACCTCGCGTTGATGACCATCGCTGAGATGCCTTCCTCGTCAAGTCTCTCCGCCGCCCCAAGAGCCGCCTCCACCATGCTCCCCACAGCAAGGATTGCCGCATCCGTCCCTTCCCTCTCGACCTTCGCTTTTCCGGGTTCGATTTCCTCGATGTCTTCCGTGACCGCCGCCGGCATTCCGCACCCTTTCGGATACCGAATGGCCGCTGGCCCGTCCTGCTTCACCGCGAAGTGAAGCATGTCCCGCAACTCTTTACGGTCTTTCGGCGCCATGATCACTATCTGCGGCATCATTCCTAAGTACGATAAATCAAACACGCCATGATGAGTGGGGCCGTCCTCGCCCGAAAACCCCGCTCGGTCAATCGCAAACACCACGGGAAGCCTCTGGAGGCACACGTCGTGAATAATCTGGTCAAATGCCCGCTGGAGGAACGTCGAATAGATGGCGACGATCGGCCTGTAGCCCGAACTCGCCAAGCCCCCGGCAAGCGTGACCGCGTGCTCCTCAGCAATCCCTACGTCAATGAACCTCCGCGGGAATTTCTCGCGGAACTTCTCCAGTCCTGTCCCCTTCGCCATGGCAGCCGTTATGCAGACGATGCTTGGGTCTTTTTCCGCAAGCTCAATGGCAGTCTCCCCGAAGACTTCCGTAAACGTTTGTTCCCGAGACGCCGGTCTCGGTTCCCCCGTCGCCACATCGAAGGGAGGCGCGCTGTGAAAATCCTCCGGCCTCTCCTCGGCGAACCTGTATCCTTTTCCTTTTCGCGTTATCACGTGGAGAAGCACCGGCCCGGGGTTATCCTTGATGCGCTGGAGCATGTGCACGAGGGACTTCAAGTCGTGCCCGTCAACCGGCCCGAAATATCGGAACCTCATCTCCTCGAAAAGTGCACCCGGCACGATTAACCTCTTAATGCTCTCCAAGATTCTCTTTCGCGTGCGAATCATCTTCGGGCCGATGCTCGGTATCTTCTCCAGAATGTAGTCCGTCTCCGCCAGAATCTTGTTGTATATGGGCGTAGTGATGAGCCGGTTGAGATAGGCCGAAAGGGCACCCACAGTGCGCGCGATGGACATCTCGTTGTCGTTCAGGATGACGACCAGCTTACGCATGTCCCCACCGGTGTGGTTCAGCGCCTCAAACGAAGGACCCGCGCATAGCGAGGCGTCTCCCACAATGGCCACGATGTGCTCGTCGCTCCCCCTCAGGTCGCGCGCTATTGCCATCCCCGCCGCTGCCGAAATTGCCGTCCCGCTGTGCCCGGTCCCGAAGGCGTCGTACTCGCTCTCCTCCCGCACGGGAAATCCGGATATTCCGCCGTATTGCCGGAGAGTCGAGAACGATTCTCTTCGTCCGGTGATAAGCTTGTGGGCGTATGCTTGATGCCCCACGTCCCATATAATTTTGTCGTTCGGGGCGTTGAAAACGTAGTGGACCGCAAGGGCGAGCTCCACGCACCCCAGGTTCGGGGAAAGATGCCCCCCAGTTCGGGACACCACCCGGATAATCTTCTCCCGCATCTCGTGGGCCAGCTTCTCCAGTTGGTCCGGATGCAACTTCTTGAGGTCTCGCGGCGAATCAATCATATTCAGGTAACCGGACATCTCCCTTCCTCCTCCTGATAGCCCAAGCCCTCTTCGTCGGGCACCATTGCTTCCCTCAGAACACGACGAGCATTCTTTCTTCTGGCGTTGTCAGAACGGTGTACCTTCTTCCTCTTCCTCCTCCGCCTCGGACTCCTCCTCCGGGCTGAGGTCTTCCTCAGCTTCCTCCGGTCCGAGGAAATCACGCGTCTCAAAGCTCCCGTCTTCCTTCTTGACGAGGATTTCGATCTTCTTTTCGGCCTCGTCCAGCTTTTTGGAGCAGAACTCTGCCAGTCGCATCCCCTCGTCGAACTTCTTCAGCATCGCGTCGAGAGAAAGGTCTCCGCGCTCCATCTCCGAAACAATCTCTTCAAGTCTTTTGAGAGCCGCCTCGAAGCTTTTCTCCTTCTTGTTGTCCTGCGGTTTCATTGGTCTTGATCCTCTGGGAGCTCCCCTTCCGAGCTGATTCGCGTCACCCTGGACACAAACGAGCCATCTGTGACGACGGTCTTCACGTCGCCGCCCACTCTCACCTTGCCCACACGCGAAACCACGCTGCCATCCACTGCGTCCAGAGTTATGCTATATCCTCTGGCAAGCACGCCCCGCGGATTCAGCGCCTCGAGCCGACACTTCAGCCCCTCAACCTTCTGACAGAACATCTCCACCCGGTGCCGGGACAGCAGCATTATCCTCCCGAGAAATTCGTCAGCCTGTTGGTGATACTGCTTGATCAAATTCCCCGGCTCACGAAAGACATAGCTCTGCCTCGCCAGCTCCAACCTCCTTCGATACTCTCCTAAGATGCTCGACGCGTGGTGACCGAGCTCGTCGCGCAGTACCCGGATTCTTTCTGCGATTTCTTCCTTGCGCCCGACGACCATTTCCGCAGCCGCAGAAGGCGTCGGGGCCCTAACGTCCGCCACGAAGTCGCTTATCGTCCAGTCTATCTCGTGCCCGACCGCAGATATGACCGGAATTTCCGAGGCGTAGATTGCCCGGGCCACAATCTCCTCGTTGAACGGCCACAGGTCTTCGAGGCTTCCGCCCCCCCTTCCGACTATGATGACGTCCACGTTTCGCAGCCGGTTGAAATCGGCCATCGCCGCCGCGATTTCTCCGGCAGCTTCCTCACCCTGAACCCTCACCGGATTGAGAATAATGTGGAGATTCGAGAACCTTCTGTCCAGAACGTTGAGAATGTCCCGAATGGCCGCTCCCGTCGGAGACGTCACCACTCCAATCCGCTGAGGAAGCATCGGAATCGGCTTCTTGTGCTCTGGTCGGAACAGCCCTTCCTCATACAACTTCCTCTTGAGCTTTTCAAAGGCGATTTGCAGTGCCCCGATCCCCCGCTCCTCAACCTTCGTCGCAATTATCTGGTACTCCCCCCGCTTCTCATAAACCCCGATGCTCCCGCAGACCAGGACTTTCATCCCATCTTTCAGCTTCACCGACAAATCGGATAGCTGCAACCTGAAAATCACTACGGCTATCTGGCAGAACTCGTCCTTCAGGCTGAAGTAGGCGTGGCCCGACGGAGAAACGCGGAAATTCGATATCTCCCCCTCCACCCACACGAGGGGGAATTCCGTCTCCAGAAGAACCTTTATCCTGCGGGTCAGCTCAGACACCGAATAGATTTTCGGTTCCCGGCTCTGACCGGCGACCGACTGCGGCGTCATTCTTCCTGCTCCTCCTCGCCCGCCTTCTCTGCCTGCTCGTACCTGACCTGGATTCTCTCGATGCTCCTCGCCTTGCCGCTCCTCTCGTCTATGTCGAGAACGACCCCGCTGAGCCTTATATCCTGTTTAGCAACGCTGAAATAGTGTGGCATCCTCGTCACGAAGCTCTTCAGAACTGGCTCGATCTCTCTTCCAAGAATCGAGCGGAACGGCCCGGTCATCCCGCAATCCGTGACGTACGCCGTTCCGCCCTCGTAAATCACCTCATCGGCAGTCTGAACGTGCGTGTGTGTTCCGAGGACTGCCGAGACTTTCCCGTCGAGAAAGCGACCGAACGCCAGCTTCTCCGACGTCGCTTCCGCATGGACGTCAACGATGATAACGTGCGTCTCTCTCCTTATCTGTTCCACTTCCCTCTCTGCGGCACGGAACGGGCAATCAAGCGGCAGCCTGAACATCAACATCCGGCCCAGCACGTTAATCACCCCAACCTTCACTTTCCCCGGAACTTCCACGACGGTGCCCCCGCGACCGGGCGTCTCCGGGGGGAAATTTGCAGGTCTCAAGAGCCGGGTGTCTTCACCAATGATTTTCAGGATATCCTTCTGCTTCCAGACGTGGTCACCCATCGTGATAACGTCCACGCCCAGCGAGTGAAGCTCCCGCACTATGTCCGGAGTTATGCCGGAGCCGCCCGCCGCGTTCTCCGCGTTGGCAATGAACATGTCAATGCAATGCTCCTGCCTGATTCGCGGATAAAGCTCTCTAACCGCTTTTCGTCCTGGCCTTCCGACGATGTCTCCTGCAAAAAGAATCTTCATCTCGCCTTTCTATCAAATGAACGAACGGCTCTGTGCCCTTCTCCCGTGGCTGCCTCCTTCCTCCGACACTCACCCTCAGCGTCCACTCGCAACGGCGAACGAAAGAGCGCTTTCATCGGGCAAACTCCACAGCTCTCGTCTCCCTCACCACGGTCACTTTGACCTGACCGGGATAATCAAGCTCCTTCTCAATTCGCTTTGCGAGTTCTCGCGATAGGAGCACCACCTGGTCATCGCTCACCTTATCCGGCTGGACGATGACGCGGACTTCTCGCCCTGCCTGAATCGCATAAGCCTTCTCGATGCCCGGATACGAATTGGCTATCTCCTCCAACTTCTCAAGCCTCTTCATGTAAATCTCAAGGGTCTCCGACCGCGCCCCCGGCCTCGCTGCCGAAAGGGAGTCAGCCGCCTGCGCCAGAACGGCGATCATGCTTCTCGCTTCTTCTTCCATGTGATGGGCCGCGATGGCGTTGACCACCGTAAGATGCTCCCGGTACTTCTTTGCGAAATCAGCCCCTATCTGGGCGTGGGCACCCTCCACCTCGTGGGAGGCTGCCTTCCCGATGTCGTGCAGAAGCCCGGCTCTTTTCGCCATGGCCACGTCCGCTCCCAGTTCGCCGGCCATCATTGTCATCAGCCGAGCAACCTCCACGGAATGGCGCAGGACGTTCTGACCATAGCTCGTCCGGAATTTCAATTTTCCCAGCAGCTTAATCAGCTCCGGGTGGAGGTTGTGAACCCCCACGTCGAAGGCGGCTTGCTCTCCCCCTTCGCGAATAGCCACGTCCACTTCCTTGCTCACTTTCTCCACGATTTCTTCGATCCTTGCCGGATGGATTCTGCCGTCGAGCATCAGCCGCTCTAAGGAGATTTTCGCAACCTCCTTTCGGACGGGATCGAAGCCCGAAAGAACCACTGCCTCCGGGGTGTCATCTATGATGACGTCTATTCCTGTCGCAGCCTCCAGGCACCGGATGTTCCTCCCCTCTCGCCCGATGATCCGCCCCTTCATCTCGTCGTTGGGAAGGGCAACCGTCGCAACCGTTGCCTCACCCACATAGTCTGAAGCGCACCTCTGGATAGCGAGTGTAATGATGTTCTTCGCTTCCTTTTCCGCTTTTTCCTTCGCTTCCGTCTCAATGCGACGGGTGAGCGCCGCAGCGTCAGACTGAACCTCGTCGCGAATCCTCGCTAACAACAGTTCCCTCGCCTCCTGCCGGCTCAGCCCGGAGACTTTCTGCAACTGCTTGCTCGCCTCCTCCTGGAGGACCTTCAGCTCCTCGTCCTTCTTAATTAGTTCCGCCTCTTTGTCCCGAAGACTCCTCGTCCTGCCTGCGACTGCCTCTTCCTTCTTCTCCAGGACTTCAACTTTCCTATCGAGGATTTCTTCTCTCTGCTGGATGCGTTTCTCGAGCTTTCTTATCTCTCGTCGGCTTTCTCTTGTCTCCCTTTCGAAATCGGCTCGAGCCCTCAACTGCTCATCTTTGATCTCAAGAATTCGTCTCTTCTTCTCCTCCTCCGCCTCCTTTACGGATTCTGAAACGACTCTCTTTGCCTCCTCCTCTGCGGAGCGAAGCCTCTTTCGGGCGCCAAACCGCCCGCCGAAATAACCTAAGAGTATCCCCGCTGCCAGGGCCAGCCCGCCCAGAACATACGAGTTCTTGAAAAGGGCGAGGATGCGGCTGACCTCAATGGATAGCACCGCCGTGCTGATAGCCATCATGCCTCTCCTCCTCTATTTGATCACCGATCGGCTCGCCACCAGCGTTTCGTTCTCCGTGACTACCTTGTTTACGCTGGCGTCCTCATCGGTGGGGTAGATTTTGTCCACTATCTGAAAGGCGTATGCCACGCCTATTCTCTCCGTGTTTTTGTCCAGCCTGTGAAGAAAACGGTCGTAAAAGCCTAACCCCCTCCCAACCCGGTTCCCCTCCCGGTCGAACGCGATCCCGGGCACAACGCAAATCTCTATTTCCGAAAGCTCAACCAATCCTCCGGCATCCTCCTTCGGCTGAGCAATGCCGAACGGCCCTGTCTCCAGGTCGCAGGAAATGTCTTTTACCTCATACGGATAAATCTCTCCTCGCTCCACATTGCACCTGGGGAGTGCCACCCTCTTCCCTTCCCGCAAAGCTCTTTGGACCAATTCGTGCGTTTGCACCTCATTGTGGCACGACCAGTACAGCATGATGCACCGCGACCGACCATATTCCGGCAGACGACATAGCCGTGCGGCGACTCGCTGGCTCTTCAACTCGGTTTCCTTTTCCGTCAACGCTTTCCGTTGCTTCCGGATTCTGTCTCTGACTTCAGTTTTTGTTTCCAGCTCTCGATTCTCCTTGCGATCTCGCTCTCAAACCCCTGGTCCGACGGCTCGTAGTAAACCGCTTCCCGAGGGAGATACGACTGTGCCACTATGTGACCGGGATACTCGTGCGGGTACTTATATCCTTCGCCGTGCCCAAGCCTTTTCGCTCCCGGATAGCTTGCGTCGCGCAGGTGTCCCGGGACCGCCTCGCTTGTTTCCTGTTCGACATCCCCCATGGCCTTCGATATGGCCTTATAAGCGGAGTTGCTTTTTGGCGCCGTGGCCACGTAAATTGCCGCCTGCGCCAGAGGTATCTGCGCTTCGGGCATTCCCACAAACTCCGCCACCTGGAGGGCTGCATTGGCAAGAACCAGGGCTTGCGGGTCGGCATTGCCGACGTCTTCCGCCGCGCAGATGACTATCCTGCGGGCAACGAACCGCGGGTCTTCCCCCGCATAAAGCATCTTCGCCAGCCAGTAAACCGCAGCGTCCGGGTCGGACCCTCTCATGCTCTTGATAAATGCGGAAATCGTGTCGTAGTGGGCATCCCCGTCCCTGTCGTAAACGACTGCCTTCTTCTGAATGGAGTCTTCCACGACCTCAAGCCCTATCTCGATGACGCCGTTTTTCCCCACCGGGGTGCTTACCGCTGCCACCTCCAGAGCGTTCAGAGCCCGCCTGACGTCTCCTTCCGAAACCGCAATCATATGGTCCATCGCTTCTTCCGTGAGCTTCACTTTATAGCTGCCAAGCCCCCTCTTTGTATCTTTCAAAGCCCGCACCAGAATTGTTCTTATCTCGTCCCGCGAAAGAGGACGGAATTCAAAAACCCGTGACCGCGACACCAACGCCGCATTGATATAGAAGAAGGGGTTGTGGGTGGTCGTCCCGATGAGAGAAAGAATCCCCGACTCCACGTAGGGCAGCAAAACGTCCTGCTGGGCTTTGTTGAACCGATGCACCTCGTCAACGAAAAGTATCGTGCGCTTCCCGCTCGTTCGCAGTCTCTGTCGGGCTGCCTCTCCCGTTGACCGAATGTCGTTGACGCCGGACGTGACCGCAGAAATCTGAATGAAGGCGCCATCGGTTACGGAGGCAATTACTTTGGCGAGACTCGTTTTCCCCGTCCCCGGGGGACCGTAGAAGATAAGTGCCGCGATTTTCCCCGATTCTATCGTTCTCCTGAGGAGCTTGCCAGGGCCGAGAATATGCTGCTGTCCCACAAACTCCTCGAACGATGCGGGCCGCATCCGGGTGGCTAACGGGGCCACCTCCGCTAAATCGTCCTGCGATATGGGGCTATGAGGCTCGAAGAGGTCCAACGCTCCACCTTCCTGAAGCCCCTGAGGACATAAAAAACCCTACCTCGATGCCGTATCACGCACATCTTTGAAGCTCGTTTCTTCAAAGTGGGTGCCCTCAGGGCTGCTGTATGCTTTCCTTAATGTACTGGCAAAAGCGGCCCTATCGAAGCTCCCAAATTGATGGTGTTGGCTCAAAGATTTTGCGTTGTACTACGGGCATGGTAGGGTTAGTCTTTCAGATCATCCATCTTGGCTTTCCTTGACCGCCGAGCAGACCTCCCGATTTCCGAGTCTCTCTTCGATCATCTTAGCAATGCTCGAAATCCTTTCCTCGATGGTTCTGATCAACTGTTCCTTTTCATTTCTCGTCCTCATCAGATCGTCGGCAATGTTGAGACAGGCTTGGACCGCAACTTTCCCCCAGGCAAGCGCCTCACCTCCCTCCGCAATCTCAGTCATCTTCTTATCCACATACTCGGCCAGCTTCTGCACATATTCTCGGTTCTGGTCGCTTGCTATCGGGTAGTCCTTGCCAAAAATCTGAACGGTTATAACCCCCTTTTCGTACATGCCCATACAAATCAGCACTCGCCTATCATTCGGTTCACTCAGGAGCGAAGGAACGTGCCGTTAGACTTCCTTCTTCTCCCTTATTTCACAAGCCAACTCCTCAATCAGGGCCAACTTTATCGCCGAATGGGCCGCCTCCACCTCCTCATCTGTTAAGGTGCCTTGTTTGGAACGATACGTTAAAGAAAAAGCCATGCTTTTTTTGCCCGAACCGGTCTGCTCGCCGCGGTAAACGTCGAAGACCTCCACGCTCTCCAGAATCTTCGGCCTCCTCTTCCTTATCACCCTCATAATCCGGTCATACGTAACGTCCTCGGGGACGATAAGGGAAATATCCCTCGATGACCCGGGGAACACCGGAAGCTTCTGGAATCTCACCGAGAAATCCATCAGCCCGACGAGCGATTCCGCATCCAGTTCGCACGCCACAACGCCTCGCCTCAGTTCAAAATCTCGGAGAGCGTCCGGGCTCAGCTCGCCCATCAACCCGAGCTCGCTTCCTTTCGCCACAATTCGCGCGGACCTTGCTCGCTTGAAAAGAGGCCTTTGAACCGGCTCAAAGGATACCTCCGCTATCCCAAGCCGCGAAAGATACGCCTCCACAACTCCTTTCAGGTCGTGGAAATCCACCTCTCCCGGAGAGGAGTCCCATGCCTTTTCCTGTGAGCCTCCGCTCATCCCAACGCAGAACGATGCCCTTTCGATTGCCTCGCCCGTCTGCTCCCGGCGATGAATCCGCCCAATCTCGAACAACCTGATGCTTTCTCGGTTCTGGGTCTGATTCCTCGCCAGGCATTCCAAGAGACTATGCAACAGTGTTGGCCGAAGAACATCCCGTTCTGCGCTGACCGGATTGAGGACCTTCAACGCTTCCACCGGCGAATCAAAGAGCAAGTCAGCGATTCGACGACAAAGCCTCTCGCTGATCAGGTCAGACGAGATTATTTCAAAGAACCCAAATCCTGTCAACACGTTTTTCGTTGTGCTCTCGAAAATCTGCCACGGGTCGTGCCTCGCCATCCCCACTTTCGCCCGCGTAACGGGCATCGGAATTCGGTCGTATCCGTAGATGCGGGCCACTTCCTCAATGAAGTCTATCTCCGTGGCGAGGTCTCTGCGGAACGAAGGCGGTTTCAGGGTCGCCTCATCGCCGTCCTTATTCACGATCTCGATGCCGAGGCGAGAGTAAATCCCCGCGATTTCGCCGTCGGGAAGTGACGTCCCTAACACGAGGTTGACCCGGCTGTTCCGAACACGAACTCCCGGCCTGACAGGAACATGGGAAGCGACTTCAAGGGCTCCTCTCTTCACCTGCCCGCCGGCGACCTTCCGAATAAGCTCGGCAGCCCGCGTGGCTGCCGTAGCCTGTCCTTCCGGGTCGGCGCCTCGCTCAAAGCGGTAGGAGGCTTCCGTGACAAGCCCCAGGGCCCTTGACGTTCGCCGGACTGAACGCGGGTTGAAATAGGCGCTTTCCAGAAGTACCGAAGTCGTCTTCTCGTCCACCTCCGTATCCGCGCCGCCCATCACTCCCGCAATGGCAATCGCCCGCTGCGCATCGGCGATGACCAGCATATCCCGGCTAAGCTTCCGCTCCTGCCCGTCGAGCGTAACGATTACCTCCCCTCCAAAGGCGGTTCTCACCACCACCCGATGCTCTCTCAACTTCTCTAAGTCGAACGCATGAAGCGGCTGCCCTATCTCGAGGAGGACGTAGTTCGTAACGTCAACGACATTGTTGATTGACCTTACCCCGCAAAGCTCCAGCCTCTGCCTCAGCCACGCGGGCGACTGACCAACCATAACACCCGTTATCACCCTTGCGCAGTATCTCGGGCACAAGTCAAAGTCCCGAATTTCCACACTCGCGTAATTCGAGCCTGGTTCGTCGCTTTCGACGACATCAAGGGGAATCGAGGAAACCTTCTTATCGAGAATTGCGGACACTTCCCTCGCAATGCCCACGACGGACAAGCAATCAGGACGGTTAGGCGCAACCCCGACATCCAGTATGGCGTCGTCGAGCCCGAGAGCAGAAGCGAGGCTTTGCCCCACCTCAAGCTCGTCCGGCAGAATGATGATTCCCGCGGCATCCTCCCCCAGCCCAAGCTCCATTTCCGAACAAATCATGCCCTCTGAATCCACTCCACGGATGCGCGCCTTCCGCAGGGTCATGCCGTTGGCAAAGACCGCCCCGGGCAAACCCAGGGCGATCTTGGCGCCGGCCCTGACATTCGGCGCGCCGCAAATTATCTGAAGCACTACACGACCCGAATTCACCCTGCATACGGTCAACTTGTCCGCGTTCGGGTGGCGCTCCACCGAAAGAACCACTCCCACCATGACCTTGTTGAACTTCTCCCCCGGTCGCTCGATTTTCTCGACCTCAATCCCCGCCATGGTGAGATTCTCGGCGACCTCTTCGGGTGAGAGGCCAGTCGCGGCCATTTCGCTGAGCCACTTGAAAGGAACTCTCATTGTAGGACCGTGCGCTGTTCTCCGTCGGGTTTAGCCAAGAACTGTTCGCTCTCTTTCTACCCGGTTAAAATCCAGTTGCCTCCGGTCAAAACTGCTCCAAAAACCTCAGGTCGTTCTCAAAAAACATCCGAATATCATCAATGCCGTACTTCTGCATGATTAACCGCTCGATTCCCATCCCCCACGCGAAGCCAGTGTACTTCTCCGCATCATATCCCACAGCCCTGAATACGTTCGGATGAACCATCCCCGCCCCTAAAAGCTCCAGCCACCCGCTGTGCTTGCATACGCTGCACCCTTTCCCGGAGCACAAGAAGCACGAAACGTCAACCTCCGCGCTCGGCTCGGTGAACGGGAAATAGCTCGGACGAAACCTTAGCTTGACTTCCCGGCCGAAATAGCTGCTCAGGAACGCGTACAGGGTGGACTTCAGGTCGCCAAAACTCACCCCTTCGTCCACGTACAACCCCTCAATCTGGTGAAAGAGGATGTAGCTGCGCGCGTTGATCGCTTCATTGCGAAAGCACTTCCCCGGCATGCAGACTCTCACCGGCGGCTTACACTTTTCCATGACGTGGATTTGAGTCGGTGAAGTGTGCGTCCTCAGAAGAAGAGTGTCTGTGATATAAAACGTGTCCTGCATGTCCCTGGCAGGATGCTCCTCAGGGAAATTCAAGGCACCGAAATTGTAGTAATCCGTCTCCAGCTCCGGCCCGTACTCAACGCTGAACCCATGATACGCCAGGATGTCAATAATCTCCTCCAGCGTCTGACTGATGATGTGCTTTTTCCCCTGGAGGGGCTTTCTCCCAGGCAATGTGATGTCAACGCTTTCCGCAAGGTGACGAGCTTCTGCCTCCGCCTCTCGCAGCCGCAACGCCTTCTCCTCAATCAGCGCAGAAATCTCTCCCTTCGCCTCGTTCAGGAGCTGCCCGATTTCCCGCCTCTCCTCGGGAGGCAAACTCGGAAGCTCCCTCATGAAAGACGAAATGATTCCCTTCCGCCCGAGGAACTTGATTCGGACCGCCTCAATCTCCACCGAGCGGCGGCAGCGGGCGGCTTCCTGAGCAGCCTCCTGGCTCGCTTCCTCGATTTGTTGTCTCAGAGACATCTCTGGCCATCCTTCTCAGGCCTAAACGCAAAGGAGCCCGCTCTTGGCAGACTCCCCTGACGCCCTTGCTACATGTTTTCACAAGTCCGATGACGTATGAGTGACCCAGCAGGCGTGCTCCAGACCATCAGCCCCGCCTTGTCACGAAGGGAGGCCTCTCGCTAAGCCGCGAAGACCCAAAGGATCGCTGGCTATCAGACAGAGAGCCTGCTTGGCGTCTTGGCGAGAAGAGACCTGTAATGCCCTCCAATAATGCGTCACCGAATTCATGGATCAGAGCCTTTAGCCCTGGGCTTTCACCTCCACGACTATGTCGCCGCGGGCTGTCTTGCCCCCTTCGCCACCTCCGCAAGAGCCGCGAAGGCGCTTGAATCCCTGACCGCCAGGTCCGCGAGAATCTTTCGATTGAGCGCCACGCCGGCTTTTTTCAGCCCGTCAATAAACCGACTGTACGACAACCCGTTCATCTTCGCGGCTGCTCCTATGCGAACAATCCACAAGCTCCGGAAGTCCCTCTTTCGGGCTCTTCTGTCCCGGTAAGCGAACACGAGCGCCCGCATGAGGGTCTCCCGGGCCTTCTGATAGGTCCTGCTCCTCAGGCCCCAGTATCCCTTGGCCTGCTTGAGAACCTTCTTGTGTCTCTTTTTTCTCGCAACAGCATACGTAACCCTGACCATATCGCCTACTCCGTTTCTTCAAGGCACCTTGTGACCGGGGGAACCAATAGGAAGCTCACCCGTTTGGCAACAGCCTCCGTATCCTCCCGGCATCTGCGTCATCCACCAACGCCACGTGCCGCAAGTGCCTTTTCCTTTTTGTGGTCTTGGCCGTCGCCAGGTGCCGAGCGAACGATTGCCTCCTCTTGATTTTGCCTTTGCGGGTGATGGCAAACCTTTTTGCCGCGCTTCTATTTGTCTTTATTTTTGGCATGAAACTCCACTCCCTTCAGCATATCACTGAGCGTTCGGAAAAAAGTCACAAGGACGATGAATCCGCGCTTCCACCGGGTGCCGTCAGCCCCTCTCGACAAGCCGGGCCGCAAGATGAAACGGCCTCCCCTTTCCTCTCCCGGGCAAGTTCAATCTCCAGTTCGGCACTCGCCGAACCCCCCTTTCAGGGGCGGACTAATGGGGCTGTGCTTGCCCCTTCGTCGGGGCGAGCACCATTGTCATGAACCGCCCCATCAGTTTCGGCGGCGACTCTACGGCCCCCACGTCCTGAATACTCACCGTCATCCTATCCAGCACACCCTTGCCAAACTCGAGGTGGGTAATCTCCCTTCCCTTGAATACGACGCTGACCTTGACCTTGAAACCATGCTCGAGGAAATCTCTGGCATGTTTCTCCTTAACCCCGAGGTCATGGTCTTCGATGTTCGGTCGAAGCCTGATTTCCTTCAGCCTTACGGCGTGCTGATGCTTCTTAGCGAGCTTCTCTTTCCTGGTCTGTTCGTAGCGGTACTTGCCGTAGTCCATTATCCGGCATACCGGCGGGTCGGCATTCGCCGCTACTTCCACGAGGTCGAGATTGCTCGCCCGCGCCATAGCCAGCGCTTCTTCCAGGGAAATTACCCCCACCTGCTTCCCGGTGCCATCAATCGTTCGCACCTGCGGGGCGCGAATCTCAGCGTTTACACGAACCCTCCGAAAGATCGGCAGTCACCTCCTCTCAGCTTCCCTCATTGTTTGCAGAACGGGTGCGCTCTTCGGGCTGAAACCCCAACACACCCGCAAAACCTCTCGGGCTAAGTGCTCGGACTCACAAATGCAATTACTTATTCTTGTCGAGAATATCCTCGCCTTTCGCTGGCAATCTGATACGTCGCCGTACTTGTGAATCTACGTACTAAGACCTCGCCTTGGAGGCGATTTCCTCGACGACCATCCGAACAAATTCCTCAGCCGGCATCGAACCACGAGGCCCCTCCCTGAACTTCCTCACCGAGACCGTGTTGTCCGCGAGTTCCTTATCGCCGACAACTAAAGTATAAGGTATTTTCTCGAGCTGCGACTCCCTTATTTTTGAGCCCATGGTCTCGTTGTGGTCATCAAGCTCCACGCGGATTCCCTTCACCTCCATCTCCGACTTCAATTTGCTCGCATGGCTGACGTGGGCTTCTGTAACCGTCAGAATTCTCACCTGCACCGGGGACAGCCACAGCGGGAAGTATCCCTCGTAATGCTCGATAAGCCCTCCAATGAACCGCTCCATCGCGCCAAGTACGACCCTGTGGACCATCACCGGACGGACTCGCGTCCCGTCAGGTCCCACAAAGTGCAGGTCAAACCGCTCCGGGAAATTGAAGTCAACCTGGATAGTCGGTCCCTGCCACTCCCGCCCAAGAGCGTCGAAGACCTTTATGTCAATCTTCGGACCGTAGAAGACGCCGCCCCCCTTATCTACATCGTATTGCCTTCCGAATTCCTTCAAGGCATCTTCCAGGCGCGACTCCGCCATCTCCCACATCTCGTCAGTCCCGACGGATTTCTCCGGCCGGGTCGAAAGGTATATGGCGTATTTTTCGTAATGGAACGTCCTCATCATGTAATCGGCGAATTTCATCACGCCAAGGATTTCGTCCTTCAACTGCTCGGGCCGGCAGAAAATGTGAGAATCGTCCTGAGTGAAGCCTCTCACCCGGAGCATCCCGTGCAGCGTCCCGCCTCTCTCGTACCGGTAAACCGTCCCCAGTTCCGCCAGGCGAATCGGAAGGTCCCGATAGCTGCGGGTCCGGCTCGCGTAGATGAGGATGTGCCCCGGACAATTCATCGGCTTGACGTAATAGTCAATCCCGTCCACGTCCATTGGCGGGTACATGTTGTCCTTGTAGAACTCAAGGTGCCCGCTCACCCTCAACAGGTCCGCTCGGAAAAGGTGCGGAGTGTAAACCAGTTCGTAACCTCTCGCGCGATGCTGCGCTCGCCAGAAATCCTCAATGATTTGCCGGATCAATGCCCCCTTTGGATGCCAGTAAATCAGCCCGCTGCCAGCTTGCTCGTGGACGCTATAAAGGCCAAGCTCTTTCCCCAACCTCCTGTGGTCGCGCTTCTTAGCCTCCTCCAGGTTCCGCAGGTACTCCCGCAGCATCTTCTTATCGGGGAAGGCTATGCCGTAGATGCGCTGGAGCATTTTGTTTCGCTCGTCCCCTCGCCAGTAAGACCCCGCGACGCTCAAAAGCTTGAACGCCTCAATCTGCCCGGTGCCTTCCATGTGGGGCCCGCGGCACAGGTCCACAAAATCTCCTTCCCGGTAGATGGAGACCACGTCGTCGTCCAACTCCTGAAGAAGCTCCACCTTATACGGCTCGTTGAGGTGCTTGAAATACTCTATCGCCGCCGCTCGCGACATCTCCTCCCTCACGAAGGCATTATTCTGCCCGATAATCTCCTCCATCCGCTCCTCGATTCTGGCGAGAACATCCGGGGTGAGGGGCTGCGGCAGGTCAAAATCGTAATAGAACCCGTCTTCTATGGGAGGGCCGATCGCCAGCTTCGCCTCCGGGAAGAGGCTTCTGACGGCATGCGCCATGATGTGCGAAGCGCTGTGGCGGTACTTGTCTCTGTCCTGTTTCTTGCTGAAATCTATCGTGATGACTGTCCTTTCCTCGTTATCCGCGGCAACCGGAACCTGTCCCGAACGACTGCGGTGAAATCAGGTCTGCCGTTTCAACATGATTATGGTGGGCGATACTGGAGTTGAACCAGTGACCTTTAGCGTGTCGAGCTAACGCTCTAACCAACTGAGCTAATCGCCCACCCGGTATCACATCTCGCCTGCGAAGGCACTTACTTTTTCGACGTTACTATATCCCCTTGCTTGCAGGGTGTCAACCAAAAATTCCCGCTGCCGGTTTCCCCTCACTTACGGGTGGCAGACGTGGCAGAAAAGAAGCCACGATTTCAACAGGATAACAGGATGGACCGGATAATCGTGAAAATCCTGTTAATCCCGTCTGACATCCCTCTGCGGTCTCCGCGTTCTCTAAGGTGAGTCAGGCCTCGACTCGCCCTCGCTGCCTAGCCGCGGTCGGCGGGCACATCGGTTCAAGCCCTTACGGGAAGCTCACGGGGTTGAGCAGGTCGGTTCCGGCGCGCTTTTCCACTTCGTCGGAATATCCGTTGCCATCGTCATCCGTGTCGGCATTGTCGCCGATGCCGTCTCCGTCTGAATCGCGCCATTCCTTTGGGTCTCGGGGAAAAGCATCCCAGGGAATCGAATCGGCGTTCGGGACGCCGTCCCCGTCCCAATCGGCCTCCTCGTTGTCCGGCGTCCCATTTTTATTGAGGTCATCGGCGATGCCATCGGCGTTGATGTCGGCATCGAGGTTGTCCCCGATGAGGTCGCCATCGGCATCCGCCCATTCTTCAGGCTCAAGAGGGAAGGCATCCTTTGAGTCCGCGACGCCATCGTTGTCGTCGTCATCGTCAACATCATTCGGTTTGCCGTCGCCATCGCTGTCGGGAGGAGAGCTGTCCGTGATCAGGAGCGCCAGATCGATCTTGAACGGAGGAGCAGTGAAGGTCTGGCGCCCCTTTGCTGCGTCAAATGCCTCGAGAATGCTTCCGTCGGCAGGGTTGTACCAGTAGCCCTTGCCACCCTTCGGCACGTCCACAGTGACTTCGAGCCCGCTGACTTCGCCCCGGTCATGGTCCCACCGATGCTCCGGATGCTGCCCTGCCCGCCGAGCCTTTTCGCATTCCTTGCAAGAACGATGATGAAGATACACAGCAGCTCGCTCCTCTGAACGAAGCCCGTACGACCGAACTTCCCTCGCCTGGGGCCCGCCGAGCGGCGACTCCATCGTCCTGATTCCGGCATCGAGGGCATACGCGAAATCCTGAAGGGCACGAACGTACTGCCGCTCCTGCGGGCCGAGCCATATGTTCATGGAGTGCCCGTCCTTCGCATAAGACGTCTCCCAGAAAATGAACGCAATCTCGTTGAAAAACGCCGTCCAGCTCCTGACCCGCATCCGCCTCGCCGAGCCAGGGTCCCAGACTCCGCCGATTCCCTCCGCTGTCCGGTCTTTGTCTCCTCGGCTGTTCCCCTGCTCGCCATATATGACAGGCTTGCCGAACCTCTTGTCCTGTTTCGCCCGACCTTCTGTTACGGCATCCGATCCAAGCTCATTTTCGTTCCCGTACCAGTGCGGGGCATTGACTTCAATTCCTTCGATCTCCGGCCTCTCCCAGCTCGTCGAGACAGGTTTCGCATACGGGTCTATTGACTTCAGGTACGGAATCATCTCCGCGTACCACTCGTCCGAGGCCTTCTGCTCGTTAAGAAACTCCCAGAAATCAACGTAAGCACCCCAACGGTCCACGCTGTATTTCAGAGCCCTCTTTGCTTTCGCCAATCCTTCTTCATTTTCGGGGTGAAGGTTGAACGCGTCGGTGTACCCGAATATGCCGTAGAAATTGCGTATTCCGTACTTGCGCGTCATCTGGAGCATTTCGTCCACCATCATCGCCTGCTCCCAGCGCACGTTATCAAGCGTCGAGGCGTTTGGGTCATCGTCCCTCGCAAAAACTTTCATCGAGAAGTTGTTCGGCGAGAACCGCCAGAGGTTGAATCCGGCCCGAGCGTGCCGCCGGAGATAGACGTCCCCATTCTGCGGGTTCATCGAAGGCCCGCGCGCGAACATCGCCCCCGGAGGGGGCTTTGGCCGTTGCCCCTCCGGGTCAGGCCGGAACGGCCCTTCCATCGAAAACGCATCCATCGCCGACCCGTTATGGTTGTTGTCGAAAAACCCGTCCTGAAACCCAATTGGAAAGAATGGGCGCCCGTCCTCGAAGACAAGCCGGTACGGATTCATTGGATTGACCCGCACCCAACCTTTCTGGTCCACAGGTCCCTTCACCACCCGAAACGTCCCTGTTCCGGTCGCGCTCTCCCCTCTGTTGTTCCGAAAAACGTACTCAAACTTCCACTCGCCCACTTCGCTCGGCGCATACCTCGCCTCCCAGAGGTCCGCCGGGTCGCACGGCCAGAGTGCGGTCTCCGACGTTCTTCCCTGAGCATCCTTGTGCTTACTTATCACGGGCTTCTGCGGTTTCGTCGAGCCGTAGAAAAAACCTCCCACCGTGCAGGTCTTCCCGTTCGGCGAAATGAACCGCACGTCAATCGTCACATCCCACGTCGGGTTGTGATACTTCCCCTCGTGCTGAAACGCAAGCTCAAAGACCTGGTACGGCATGAGCCTATTGGTGTTCTGGCTGACCTTCACGTCGAGACTGCTCGCCGCTTCTGCCATCTGCAAAGCAGGTCTCGTCCCCTGCAGCGCCGTCAAGCTCTCCGCGTCAAGCAGCAGGCAGCTCGCTGAGAGCCAAACACCAACCGCCCCAAGCGTCAACAAAACCACCGCAGCCACGCTGCGCTTCCCACCACACCAAAAATGACATTGCATCTCGGGACCTCCTCCCAAAGCCAAACTCGCAGAAAGCCCATTTCGCATCCATCTGGTAATCCATTCGGTTTGCCAATCGCGACAGGGACAGGTCATGCCAACCGCCCGCTGGCCTGCAAACTCGCGGCCTATTCCGCTCAGAATCCGCCTTATCTTCTCACCTTGCGGCAGCCTTGCCAACCTACTTTTCGACGGTGTCGCCACCGCATCTTCAGCGAGTGAACCCGCGCCGGCAGGCCCGTGTGCCTGCGGATAAGCCGCAGGGCCGACCCTTGGAGTGCGGGAGCACAGCTCTCCCGCCGAAGGCGGGACTGAAGCGTCGCTTCAGCACTCCAAAAGCTCTCACCGCCATCGTGCCAGGGCTCTCGGGCACATCACAAGTGAACGTGCTTGAGCCTGGCATGAGAATCAAAGAGCAAGTCCGCCAACCCCTGTCACTGCGCTCGCACGCCCGGGAAAGAAAGCCCCACCCACTCAGAACGACAAGGTTGCCTCTGCGGCGCACGCGCGGTATCGTAATTATGCGCAAGGCTTCTCACCCACTCAAAGAAACGGAGGTGGCGATGGAATGGCGAATGGCGTTGGCGGCGATGACTGCTCTTTTTGTTGCAGGACACGTCAGAGCGGAGGTCTCAGACCCACGGGATTTGCGCTTGATCCCCTTCCCGAAATCCGTCCGTCTCGAGGAGGGCGTCTTTCATCTTCAGGGTGGTCTGTCTGTCAAAGTCGGCCTGCCCTTGAGGGGGCCTCACACACTTGCGGTAACGCAGTTGCAAATGGAGATCCGTGCGCGAACAGGCATCGTGTCGGGACTTTCTATAGACCCTCGACTTTCTTCCGACCAAGAGCAGGCGCTTCTTCTTCAGCCGGTTGAATCGCCCGTCGAGCAGCTCGAATCCCTCGTCGTGCCTTCAGAAGGAGGCGATGAGGCTTATGGACTCAGAGTTTCGACTTCCGGCGTGGCAATCCGGTCTCGCAGCACGCGGGGCCTGCTCTACGGCGTGCAAACCCTCAAGCAGCTTGTCCGCGCCAACATGCGCGACAATGCAATCCCGTGCCTGACAGTCCAGGACTGGCCTTCCCTGCGATACCGCGGTTTCCTGGACGATATTACGAGGGGACCAAGCCCCCGTCCGGCTACATTGGGGCGAGAAATCCGCCTCAGCGCAGAAGTCAAGCAGAACTTCTTCACGTATTACATGGAGCATCAGTTTGCCTTCTCGAAACATCCGCAGATTGGGCCAAAGGACGGCTCTCTGACGCCGCGGGAACTCCGAGACCTCGTCTCATACGCCGAGGAGTATCAGATGGAAGTCATAGGCAACCAGCAGTCTTTCGGGCATTTCGGGCACATCCTCAAGCACAAGAAATATGCCCAGCTTCGGGAGACCCCCGACCTCCTTTGTCCGACCATCGAAGAAAGTTACTCGCTCCTCGACGACCTCTATTCCGAGGAGGTCCCGCTTCTGAAATCGCCCTTTTTCAACGTCTGCTGCGACGAGACGTGGGGGCTGGGGACCGGCCCCTCGAAGAGCCTTGCGGAATCCATCGGCGTGGGCGGAGTCTACGCGCGGCACATCAGGCGCATTCACGACCTCCTGAAAGACAAATATGGCAAGAGAATGATGATGTGGGGGGACATCATCCTTCAGCATCCCGACCATCTGAAAGAGATTCCTAAAGATACGGTCATGCTGACGTGGGGCTACGATGCCCGCGAAAATTTCGAGGACCAGATTATCCCCTTCGCTCGCTCGGGCTACGAATTCTTCGTCTGCCCGGGTGTCAACTGCTGGAACAGGATTCTCCCGGACTTCGGCGTGGCTGTCAAAAACATCCAGAATTTCGTCCGGGACGGAGCGAAACACGGCGCCATGGGAGTTCTCAACACGACCTGGGACGACGACGGAGAGAATCTCTTCCACTACAACTGGCACGGCGTCTTCTGGGGCGCAGAGTGCGCCTGGAACGCCGGACAGACCGACATCGGCGATTTCAACCGCCGGTTCGGCGCGGTACTGCTCGGTGAGCCGACAGACCATCTCGGAAAAGCGATTGAGCTTCTCTCCCGAACCCACAGGCTGGCGGGCTTTGAGGGGATGGGGAATTCCCGCTTCTGGGACGTGAACCTGAAGAAGCTTTCCGAGAACGCCGCGACTGCTCGCAAACAGGCCGACGAACTGTTGAACATCACCAAGACCGCGATTGAGGAACTTCACGCCGCCCAGGCGGACGCGAAAATCAACCGCGACCTCGTTGATTATCTGACCTTCGGTGCTAAGCGAATGAAGCTGATGGCAACCCGCTCCCTCGATTTTCTCGACGCGGCAGAAGCCTACGAGCAAGCTTGCCAGCTTGTGCCGTCGAGCGACGAGACGGCGATACTCGTGCTGAAAGCCGGCGTCACCGTCCACCTGATTCGCGAAGCTCACGCCCGCCTGATGGAAGAATATGGAGGGCTTTGGTTCCTCGAGAGCAAGCCATACGCTCTCGATGTCGTCGACAAGCGATTCAAGACCCTCATAGCCCTATACGACTCGCTTGGCGAAAATCTGGAAACTGCCATCCACGCTCAAGCCGCAGGAAAAAGGCTTCCTCTGCCGTCGGAAATCGGCTTTGGAACCGGCAAGCAGAGCGGACCGAACAAGAATTGAAAGTGGAGAAGATTGCGGCAGGCATCGAAGGTGGAACTCGTGGCAAACTCAGTCCTCGCGTTCGGAGGTGCAGCTGCAATTTGGTGGCGGAATCCGGCTGAAGCCCTTTTCCGAGAAGCCCCGCTGAAGCGGGCTGGGAGGACCAGAGGGGCGTTTCAGTTCCCCCAGCTGAAGCAGGGGGCTGAACATGGTGCCGGCTGGAAGCCGGCAGCCTTCCCCTCGTCAGTGCCGGTTCTTGGCGCGAGGTCCTTCGTCGAGCGTTAGGAGAAGCCCACGGCCCGAGTAGCCCTGAAACACAGCCACACCCGGGTTCGGCGGCAGCTTAGCTCGTCGGATACGGTTAGCGGACGAACGCATCTGGAGAACCGCGTTAATCCCGTCAGAAAATCATGCTATCCCGGCCACGGTATTTGCGGACAGGAATTCTCAGCGCGGAGGTCTTGAGGGCCAAGTTCGGCATACTACCCCATGACTCCATCGTTCCCTCGGAACAGAACCGCAGGAGCATCTCCCGCCTTCCCACGGCAAATCTCAACCTTTCGTCCCCACGATCAGAAGGTATTCGCTCCGAGCCTTCTCCCGAACCGTTAGAAAGCCGGAATCCACGAAGTACCGAACGTAACGCTCGAGCCCGTAACGCTGCCGTCCAAGACTCCACGGAAGTCCCCAGCCCTTCTTCCAGTCCCTTCTGTCAACCGGCTGGCGCACACCAAGAAAGACCTTCCCTCCCGGCTTGAGAACTCTCAGCATCTCTGTCAACACGCCACCGGGGTTCGGATAGTCATAGAATGAATCCAGGCAGGTCGCGCAGTCAAAAGACTCTCCTTCCCACGGGAGGGCTTCTGCCTCGCCGACATAAAATTCCACGTTTTTCACACCCCCGCACCGTTTTATCGCCCGTCGGATCATTCTCTCCGACGGGTCAATCCCAACCACCCTCCCACTCTTGACGACCCCTGCGACCTGCCTCGTAAGCCGCCCGCTTTTGCATCCTATATCAATCACAGAGGCGCCTTCGCTCAGCGAGACCTCCCTCAGAAACTCTTGCGCCACCTGCCGCCGCCACCATGCGTTGACGGCCCTTCGGATGAGAAATGATGGCGGGAAGGACACCTGCGTGACTATATTTTTGACCAGCATAGTCCACTCCGTATGGCGTGGCTCCTCACACGAGAACAGAAGTTTCCCGTGCACCCTCCTGTTCCGGATTTAATCAGAGTGGGATACTTTCGTCCCCTTCTTGAAGTCCGGGACGTATGGCTGGTCGGTCGGCGACGTCTCACACCCTCACTGAGAACGCCTATTATTTTATCGCTTCTCGCGCACAGATGTCAACAATCCTTTCCGACCGTTGACAACGTCGTCAACCCCAGGCAATATCACGTGGGTAAGCACTTGTGCGTGCATGCTCCGCGTTGGCTACATAAACCGTCGGAAGGACAATCCCGTGAAGGTCAACCTCAGACTTCTTGGCCCATGCCTGGCTGCGATTTTCTTCGCCCACCGGGCGCTTCCCGTCGAGGTTACGCTCCGTGAAGGAGCGCAAATCTACCAGGGCAAGCGGGTCATGTACAAAGCGGCAAAAGGGGACGCGTTCGACGCCGACCGCTTCCAGACAGGCTGGGTTTACGGGGCGCATCGAAAAGCCGGCCAGATCGTTCGGGGCTGGGTGCGGAAGGATGATATTCTCGAAATCGAAAAGCTCAAGGACCTCGAGGCTGCATATCAGAAGGAGGTGACAGCCGCCCGGCTTGAGTCCGCCCGACGACTTGCTGCTCAATGTATAAACCTCGCGCGGAGCCAGGCGGACAAAACGAGGCTGTCCGCCGCCCTCGATCAAGTCACCCGCGCCCTGGAATTCAACCCCGCTCTCGCCGAGCTCCATTATGCCAGGGGGCTGCTGAACGCAGCCCTCAACAAGTATCAACTCGCCTTCCAGGACCTCAGCAATGCCATCGAAAAAGACCGCCGCTACGCCGAAGCCTACCAGGCCCGCGCCGAGCTTTACCTCAGAGCCAGAGATTACGTCCTCGCGGAAAAGGACCACACGTCCGCCATCGTGCTTCGTCCGAATGACGCCAGCGCTTATTTCAAGAGGGGGCAGGCTCGCCTCGACGCAGAAAACTACGCCGGCGCCATCTCCGATTTCACGAAATGCATCCAGCTTGACCCCCAGAACATTCAATCTTACCTCGCCAGGGCCGCAGCCTCCTCGAAAACAGGTGCCCATGCCCAGGCGCTTGAGGACTACGGCAGAGCCATTTCCCTTCAGCCGGACTCCTCATCGCTGTATCTCGCACGGTCTGACCTCCTCAATCGAATGGGGCGTACCGACGACCTCCTCAAAGACCTGTCGAAAGCGATTGAGCTTAGCCCCAAAGACGCCGAGGCTTACTACCGCCGGGCTCTCGTCCATCAGCAACTCGGCAAGACAAAGGAAGCCCTCGACGACGTCTCGAAAGCTATTGAGCTGCAACCCGGTCGCGCCCGAGAATTCCACCGAAAGCGAGCCGAGATCGCCGAAGCCGCCGGGGACTTCCCGACCGCCGCCGCGAGCTATTCCAAAGTCATCGAATCCGTTCCGGACGACCTCCAGGCCCATTACCGAAGGGCGCTGTGTCTCGAGAAACTGGGACAGAAAAAGGAAGCAGCCAGAGACTGCTCCGCCGCCATTCGCCTCGACTCTAACTTCGCCCCCGCATATCTGAAACGCGGCGCCCTCGAGGAGGTTGAGTTCAACAATCCACAGCAAGCCCTCGCCGACTACACCGCGGCCATTCGTGCAGACCCAACCCTCCCGGAGGCCTTTCGGAGGAGGGCGGTGCTTCAGCTGCGATTGAATCGGCATCAAGACGCCCTGGCGGACATTTCGCGCGTCATTGAATTGCAGCCGAAAAGCCCCCAGGCTTACTCCCTCCGCTCGACTATCCTCCGGGCAATGGGCGATTATTCAAAGGCGATTGACGACCTGAACGCCGCCCTCAGGCTTGACCCGAATAACGCCGCCTATTCCGCAGCCTTGAAAGAGACTCAGGACGCTCTCGGCGGCCGCAAATAGCCCCGCGAGGGCGGGGTTGATGACCTTCGGGCGCAGGGGAAACTCAGATCGGGGGGAGACTCTGTCGAAGAGGGGTCATTTCGATGGAGCGGGCGGTGTCAGCTGCGGGTTCGATTCCAGCTTGTCGGCTTCGGCGAGGGCTGCTTGCGCTTCGTCTTCCTTCCCCATTTCCCGGAGAATCGCCGCCCTGGTTCTCAGAGCCTCAACGAACCCGGGCTTTGCACGAAGGGCCGCGCTGCACGCCTCAAGGGCGGCATCGTGTTGGCCGAGCTTGAGGAGGCAGCGAGCTTTGCCATGATGGGCATCGGCGTAGGAGGAGAGATACGCGATTGCCCTGTCAAACGACTGCACCGCTTCGTCGTATTTTTCGAGCTTTTCCTGAATAAGCCCTCGCCGATAGAATGCCTCCGAAAGATCGGGCTTTTCCTCGACAGTTTTCCCCAGTTCCGCAAGCGCCTCGTCGAGCCTGCCCAATCGCTCCAGACAGATTCCTTTGCGAAGACGAACTTCCGGGGAGCGGGGACGGAGCTTGAGGACGGCCTCGTAGCAGCTCAGGGCATCCTCGCACTTGTCCGTTTCCTCAAGCACAAGACCCTTGTTGAAAAGCGCGCGCTCGGAAGAGGGGTTGAGGCGGAGTGCGTTGTCTAAAGAGAGAAGGGCAAGCTCGTACTCCTTCAGGCTCGCCAGGACGATGCCAAGATTGATGTGGGCGCCTTCGTACTGGAAGTCAACGCGGATGGCGTCCTCCAATGAGCGGCGGGCCTCGTCGTACCTCCCAAGCATGTGGAGGGCAATCCCCTTGTTATTCAGAGCCTCGGCGAATTGCGGGTACAGCCCAATCGCTTTATCGTAGCACGCCACTTCCTTCTCGATCATACCGAGCCTTCCATAGGCGACGCCCATGGCGTTGAAAGGCCACGGGTCTTCGGGGTTGAGCGCAACCGATTTTTCAAAAAGCTTGATGGCGCGGCGGGCATCGTTGTCTCGCAGGTTGCTGAGACCTTCGTTGTAGTACCGGGCGGCTTTCGCGTTGACTCTGCCGAGCTTGTTTTTCGACCAGGATTGCCGGTCGCCAGTGGTGACGCACGAAGTCAGAAGGGAGACGAGACACAAGCAGACAAAATGGCGAATAAACCTGGTCATTCTTTCCGACCTCCGCTGAGCGCCACGCTTTCCCGCCAACCCAGGTACGTGCATTTAGAAACAGAACGACGCATCGCACAACCTGCGAAAAGCGAGGACCTTCTCGACAGGATTTACAGGATGGCCGGGATTAGAAACGAAGGGCAAGAAGCTGCCCCACCTTTCCCGGGTCGCCTTGCCCAGACACTGCCCTCCCACGACCAAAGCTCAAAACTGACAACGCCAGACGCAGGATTCAAAGAATCCTGTTCATCCTGTTCATCCTATCCGGCAAAAAATGCGAATTGGATTTATGGAATAGAGCACTTAGCCCTCTGGTGCCCCAGGGGACGCCGCACTCAGGGAGGCGACTGCCTCCTGCTTGGCCGGAGAAGCTGCCGCCGCCCGAGTCAGCGCGTTCTCGATGAAAGCCCCCATGACCCTGAACTTCCGGTATCTCTTTTCGATTAGCTCGTCGAGCGGAATTCCACTCAGCCTGTCGAGGTATGCCAGGAGCCGTTGCTTGAGAATCGCGCCCATTTCGGCATGATTGATATGCGCCCCTCCGAGAGGCTCGGGAATTATCTCGTCAATCAGGTTATGATGGGCGAGATCGGTTGCCGTCAACTTCAGTGCCTCCGCAGCCAGGTCCATTTTTCCCGCGTCTTTCCAGAGGATGGCTGCGCAGCCTTCCGGTGAGATTACAGAATAGTAAGCGTTCTGGAACATGGAGACGATGTCGCCGATGCCGATGCCGAGCGCTCCACCGCTGCACCCCTCGCCGATGATGATGATGACCATCGGAGTGCGTATCTGCATCATCTCCCTGAGATTCAGGGCGATGGTCTGCGCCTGGCCCCTTTCCTCGGCCCCGATTCCCGGATATGCCCCGGGCGTATCAATGAAGCTGACGACGGGCAAACGAAACTTCTCGGCCATTCTCATCAACCTTAGGGCCTTTCTGAATCCCTCCGGATGGGGGCAGCCGAAATTCCTCATTATGTTCTCTTTGGTATCCCGGCCCTTCTGGTGTCCGACGAGCATTACCCTCTGATTGTCTATTGTCGCAAGACCCCCGATGAGCGCTTTGTCGTCGCCAAAAAGCCTATCGCCGTGCAATTCCGTAAAGCTCCGAGTGATGAGGCGAACGAAGTCGAGCATGTATGGCCGGCGCGGGTGCCTCGCCAACTGGACCCTTTGCCACGGCGTGAGGTTGGAATAGAGCTTCACTCGCATGGCATCCAGCTCCTTTTGAAGAGTCGCAATCTGGCTCGAGAAATCAATCCCGCCGTTTTCGGACGATTTCTTCAGAACCTCAATCTTCTTCTCGAGCTCGATGAGAGGCCTTTCAAAATCGAGACCTGTTCCTGCCATGCGTTCCTCCGGTAAAATTCGGTCGCGTTTCGGCCCGTGTGCTCCGGTGCAGCGAGTCGTCAGTCGAGAATCCTATTCCTTGATGACTACCTCCGTGTCCAGGGGAACAATCTTGAACAGTTCCTCCACGTCCCGGTTGAGGAGCCGAATGCACCCTTCGCTGCTCTGCTTTCCGATGGAAGATGCGTCGTCGGTGCCATGGATGCCGTAGCCGGTCAGCTCCTTTTGCCCGTCCGCGCTGTCCAGTTTCATCCAGCGCGTCCCGAGGACGTTTTCGGGGTCTCCGTAAGGGATACTCCGTCCGCCATGGAACCACGGCGGCTCCTTCACCTTGTCGGTGATTTTGAACCTTCCCGTCGGGGTGCTGCCGAGTTTGCCGGTGCCGATAGCGTACTCGCTGAGCACCGTGTCTCCGCTCAAAAGCTGAAGCACGTTCCGCGACTTCGACACCTCCAATCGGAACTTCCCCGTGATGACCTTTATCCTCCTGCCGATTTGAATCTTTCGGGGGTCGTCTATCTTGTTGCTCTCCTGAAGAAGATCGGACGTCGTGCCGAATTTCTTGCTCATCCCCTCGGGGGTGTCGCCCTCTTTCACGCTGTAGTAGGTGCTTTCGGGAACTTCCGTAAGGACCGGGGAGAAAAGCAGCTTCACGTTGAGCCTATAGACTGCCCTGGTCAACTGCGGGTCCTCCAGCTTCTTGGCCCGCACTTTGTCGAGAAGCTCCTTCGCCCCTACGAGGTCACCCCGGTCCATCCTGATGATTGCCAGCTCAACCTGGGCGAGAGAGGCGAAACGCGAATCAGCGGCCGCCGCCACGGCCTTGTTGTAGTAATCCTCGGCAGTCTTGCCCGCTTCGGGCGTTCCATCAGCTGACCGCAAGGACCCCAGGGAATAGAACGCCTCCGCCCGGTCCTTTGCTGCGGATGGATTCTCGATTATCTTGTTCCAGCATTCAATTGCTTTTTCGCGCTCGCCCGCGCCGTGGTAGGAGCGAGCTAAGAATAGAAACGCGCGGTTCTTCAACTTGCCCTCGGGCGCTTTCCGGTAGGATTCCTCGAGCTTAGCTCGAGCTTCTTTGTACTGTTTTTTCTCGAGGAGGGCGATGCCACTCGAAAGGAGGTCTCTGGCCGAGCCTTTCCCCGAGGAGCCTGTCATGAACTTAGCAAGGTAGAGGGCGCCAATCCCAACCACTACGATTCCAATGAGGACAGCGATGATTTTTGGTTTTGTGGCTTTCATTCTTCCTCAAATATCACGAACAATCCGCAACCCTACGACCCGCCGCGCTTCGATGGGAACGAGACGCTCTCGAGGTCCCGAATGACCAGGCTGGCGTCGGGATACCGGTTAGCGGGGTCTTTCGCTATACATTTCATTATAATCGCTTCCAGTTCGCGCGGAACGGAAGGGTTGAACCGCTGAATTGCCGCAGGGCGAACCCGGTGGCTGACGTGCTTATGCAGCACCTCCTGATCGCTCGTTCCCGTGTAGGGGAGGTGGCCGGTCAGAAGTTCGTAAGCGGTTATTCCCATACTGTAAATGTCCGTGCGTTCGTCGTACCTTCCGTGGAGAATTCTCTCCGGGGCGATGTAGGACCGGCTCCCGGAGATGACGCGCGACGCAAGCTGCTCTTTGTCTCGCCGCACCGCAAGACTGAAATCGGCAATTTTGACTTCCATCTCGGTCGAAATGAGAATGTTTTCGGGCTTGATATCCCGATGGATGACCCGGTTCTTGTGCAGGAACTGGATGCCACGAGCCACCCCCATCAGAATCTCCAGCGGCTTCTCCGTAATAATCGGGCTGTGGTGAAGAAGATGGTGTTTCAGGTTATCTCCGTCAACGTACTCCATCACCACGTAAGGCATTTTCCTGTCGAGAACGATGTCGAAGATCCTGACGATGTTCGGGTGCTCGAGAAACCGTACGATGGCCGCCCCACCGAGAAAGCGCTTGATGTTCCGGGACGTCTTGCTGAGCCCGGGAAGCATTATTCGCAAGGCATACACCTTCCCGTCGCCACGGTGGCACGCCTTGTGAATCTCCGCCATCCCTCCTTTGTTGATAATCCCGATTAGCTCATATTCGCCGACTTTTTTTCCAAAACTCATCTGTTGCCCTGTTACGCTGGAAAGTCACCCCTCGCCCTGGAGTGCCTTCTCCTACTTCTCCTCCTGGGAAACCGCCCGGACCGCTTAATCCGCGCGGGCTGAAGTTCTCTTTCCACCGCGGGCTTGTGTGCGATTGCTCGGTAACAAGCTATGACAGGGCCGGATGCGGCATAAGCCGCAAAGCAAAGGAAGACGACTCCCTCGATGAAGAACATCACACCCCCCAGAACTAACAGAGTCATGGCCAGATGAACAAAGGCTCTCTTGCGGGGGGGCCAGAGCATCCGTGCGAGTGCCGGATAGCGCAGGCTGCTGACCATCAAGAAAGCAAGAGGCAGACTTGCCAGGATTAACAAGTGCGTTTGCGCCGGCAGAACCACGCCTTCCTTTCCCAGGTCGCTGTGCCTGTGCATTGCAATGACCAGACTCGCCAGAGTGCCCGCGGCGAAGGGCGACGGTAAACCGGAAAAGTCCACTTTTCTGGCTTCTTGAAATTGAACATTGAACCTCGCCAGACGCAAGGCCGTACACGCTACGTACAAAAACCCGATCCCCAAACCCGTCCTCCAGGCGCCCCCTGCCTCCACAACGTGAAGCTTATAGAGCATCGTCATCGGAGCGACGCCGAAGGTAACCAGGTCCGCCAGGGAATCGTATTCCAGCCCAAAACGGCTTGTCGTCCTCTGGAGCCGAGCTACGACCCCATCGCAGAAATCTAAGACAAGCCCACCGAGTATCGCGATTGCTGCGATAATGTAGTGCCCTTCAAAGACCAGGCACATCCCCAGGACGCCGCAGAACAGGTTTCCGGAAGTGAACAAGTTAGGAAGGACATAGATTTTTTTCATCGGACTCTCGCGATCTCGGAGATGCCGCCAACGACCCTGTCTCCTTCTCCGACCAGGATTTCCCAATCGGCCGGGACAAAGACGTCCACCCGCGAGCCGAACTTTATCAAGCCTATCTTCTGCCCGGCCTCCACACGGTCGTTGACCTTTACCCGGCACACGATTCTCCGGGCAATCGTTCCGGCGATTTGACGAACCATCACGCGATGCTTCTCGCCCTTGATCCCGATGGAATTGTTTTCGTTCTTAAAAGACGCTTCATCGAGGTTCGCCCTGAGAAACCTCCCTTTGCGATATCTCAAAAATTCCACCTGCCCCGTGATGGGGGCATAGTTCATGTGCACGTTAAGAAGGCTCATGAATATGCTTATTCGACGGCTTCTCGAACCCAGGTAATCCGGCTCCTCGACTTCCGCGACGCCCACCACTCTTCCGTCAGCCGGGCATAGAATACTTGCCGGGCTACCCGCCGTATGCCTTTTTGGGTCGCGGAAAAACACCGCTAACCCAATCGCGCCCGCAAGAAACAACGCCGCTACCAGCGGCAAGCCTGTCCCGGCAGCGACACCGCTTGCCACAAGCGGCGCTGCGACAAAAAACCAACCTTCTTTTGCGATCGGTACGATTCTCTTCACGCCTCCGGTCCGAGCTTGCTTTGCGATCCCATTGACTGTCAAACGCCCGGCCTGAGCGGCACCCATCAGCCTGCGCCGGAACCGAAAATCAATAATATACCGGACGTGAGTACCTTGCGTCAATGCCAAAGAAATACAGGATGCGGCTGTGTCTTGGTGGTATACGGGTGCGCCTGCGTTCGGACATGCGGTGGCGCTACTGCGCCCCTTCAGCGCTTGCCTCTGTTTGATCCGCTGGGACCCGGGGCGGTGCCCTGGGCTAAATTATCTTGCCCCTTCGGCGTTAAATGAGCCGCTCCGAATTCGCGTTGATGTGCACAAGCGGGTCTCTTTGCGCCGACCGCCCTCCATGGCCCCGGTCCCTCGCCGGTTGTACCACCTGCTTGAAAACCCATGAAGCACTGTCCCGGTGAGCGACTATCGCTACAAGCACAGTCACCGCGCCGCGCGAGGCCCGATATACCGGGGGCACTGCACTGCAAGCGGCGAGAAGGCGCGCCGCAGCGCAACCTGAAGCCGCGGTGCCAGTTAATCGCGGCCTGGCCCTTTCCTTGCAACTTCAATGCGCTTCTTCAGCTCGATAAGCCGGGAATTGGCGGGAGCGAGCTTGACGGCGGCATCAGCGTCCTGCTCGGCATCATCGAGGTGGCCGAGTGCCATTCTCGCGTAAGCCCGCCACTCGAGCGCGGTTGCATCCCACGGAGCGAGGTTGATGGCTGCGGTGAAACTCGCCTCTGCTTCTTTATAGAGCCTTCGCCCGTGGAAATCTGCACCAGTTCGCAAGTGAGTTTGTGCGACGGCGCTGTTCCTCTGCTCCAGAAGGCGGTCTCTGCGAAGAAGGAGACAGTCTATCCCCAGGTCGAAGCCAGCCGAGACCGTGGCCTTTCCCACGACGGTGAACCGTGTTGTGACCGTCCCCGCCGGAAGCACAGACTTGCCGTAGTAAGCTGGCTCGCAAATCTTTTCGGTTCTCGCGTAGGCGTCAAAGACCCCCGGGAACTCTTTCCCGTTGAGTGCCAGGCGGAATCGGCCGGACCGCGGCCCCTGGGTGTACATGGCATAAACGTCGAAGACGCCGGGCATGGCGAGCGTGTTTTGAAGAGAGACGAAGCTTCCCTCCTTCGCGGCATGGAAGACAAGCTCCTTTTCGCCGCTGAGCGAGAGCTTTTCTTTTGGGATACTTCTGGCCTCGGCTTGCTCGCCGGAAGAGTCCACGACTTTTGCTGACTCGCCTTCCCAGACGACAATTTCTCTATCGAGAATGTACTGCACCCACCTGTTCTGAAGTCCTTCCCACGAGGAGTAATCCTGCCGGAAGGCTGTCTCGAAGGCCCGAAGCGAAGCGGATTCTCGCGGGACGCGGCCGACGGAAGTGCCGTAGATGGAGATGTAGTTTCTGAGTTTGACGTTTCCGTCCGGGAGAGAGGCGAGGAAGGAAATGACGCTGTAGGCTTGCGCGCGCTGAGTCCAGGCGCTCTCGCTTCCGGTCAGTGCCTCGACCGGGCTTGCGGTGGAGGTGACAATTTTCCTTAGGGGCTCGAGTTTTCCCCCTTGAAAGGTCTCCGAGGCGCCTTTCTCAAAGAGGAGGCGACGCCCGGGCGAGGCGCTGAAGTACTCCGCGATCCCCTCGTTGATGAAGTAGGGAAGCTGGGGGGGTTCTCCTTCGCGGCCGCTCCCGACCGTGGAGAGGTCGGCGATGAGGAAGTGGACGAGTTCATGAGGAAGGATTCTCTCCTCCAGACCCTCCTGGATGTAAGAACCGATCATTCGGACGCTCTGTCCGCGGTATTTGAACTGCAAACTTGCTCCGCCGGTGCCGAGCAGACCGTACCTCTCTCTCGTCGGGAAGACAAGGACGAAGGCTGGTTCGTTCCACACTTTGGAAATGCGGAAGAAGCGATAAATCTCCAGCCGGAGTTTGAGAGCTGCGTCGAGCAATGATTTTGAGAGGCTGCGATCGAGCGAGAAAACGATGAACTGCTCCTGGGTGTCCATGACGGGCGGGACGCCGGGGAAGTCATGCTTGGCGATCGCTCGCCGAATTTGCTCGGTGCTCCCGGAAAGGGCGCATTCCCCCGACCCAATGATGGCCACCGAGAGAAGAACTCCGCTGACGACGGCACCGCATTTGCCAAGCGCGTGAGAAAGCCACATGGCACTTTCCTCAAGGCTCCCAGCGATTCAGACAACGATGGCCCCGCGCGAACAACCCGTATAATATTGACTCCGGTTTTCGGCCCTGGGAAGAACGGCTACTTGCCCGGTTGCTCTATCGGGACGCGGTCCGGGAGGTCTCCCATAGCCCAGCGAATTCCGTCGAGGATCATCCTCTGGAACAGAGGGTCGCTCCACGCTTCGTCCATATGGCCGAGGCCGTTGAACAGGACTCGCCCGTTGCCGTACTTCTTGCACCAGGCCATGGCGTAGTCTTTGTCGGCGCGTTTCCCCTTGCTGACGTCCACGGAGCTGTTGTCGAGGCTCAAAAGGACGTGGACCTTATCCCTGGACCAGTTTTTGTACTGATAAACTTCTTCCTTGAAGCGGAAGGATTTTCCGAGGAAGTTCATGCCCGGGAAGTTCTGGTCCTCGACGTTGATAATGACCTCCTGCGTCCAGGGGTGCCCGTCGAAGTAGCCGCCAATCATCTTGCCGTAATCGGGCCACCTGTAGAAAGTGTCGCTGGCGCAATGGATGCCGATGAAGCCTTTGCCGGACCGGATGAAGTTGAGCAAGGCCATCTTCTGAATATCGTCCATGGGGAGCTCACCGGTCGTGAAAAACATCACGGCGTCGTAGTTCTTCAAAAGCTCGGCGGTGATGATGGAAGCGTCGTCGGTAACGGTGGTGGTGAAGGCGCCCGATTCGCGTCCAAGGATCATGACCCAGGGGATGGAGGGTTCGGTGCTGCTGTGATGGAAGCCCTTAGTTTGGACCACGAACAGAAGCCTGCGCGGCTGTTTTGGCCCCTCCGCAGTCGCGACCTGAGCCACTAAACACAGGATGCACACCGCAAGAATCAAACGTTTCACCATGGCTCGCTCCTTTCTTTAAGCATGTGTTTGCCAAAACGACCGAATCGCCAAAACGTGTTTCTCCGAAGGCCCCTCGCGGCATCGGCGGAACCGCGTTGTTGGCCGGAGTTTCTGCACCCGAACGCGGGAAATGTGCCCTCGGAGAGTTTTTCCAAGAAAGGTTACCACTCTTCTGTCGTGAAGCAAGCGGATTTTTTGATGGAGCGGCCACGCCCGGCCGGGACGAATCCCGCGGCGGGCGGGACGGCGGCGTTACGCTGGTCACACCGGAGACTTCCGCGTCAAACACAGCCACTGGCGGCGTCGGCAAGTGTGTCGCCCCCTGCGCGGGCTTAATTGAATTTGGGCTTCTGGTTCCACGGGTTGACACCCGTGGCTATTCTCTTTCATCCCCTGCGGGGATTGGGTAACTTGGGCACGGCCTGAGGCTTGCATCCCCCCGGGGGGGCGACCTTCTCTTTGCAGGGGGCACAGCTTCACTTTCTTTTCCCCAGACCCTGAACGGGCGACGCTTTCCTTGCCACTTGCGTAAGCCCGTGGACGCCGAGGAGAGAAAACAAAAGCCCCTGCAAGGGGCGACACTCCCATTGCCTCGGGCGTAAGCCCGTGGACGCCGAGGAGACAAACAGGTCCCAAGCCCCCGCAGGGGGCGCCACATTCAATTCAGGTAGCGCGCCTGATGGCGCCGGCGGCGCCATTCCGTGTTTCTCCAGCAACGGCTGCAACTCTTCGGCGACCCTGCGTTACAGAGCCGCACTTCCCCGAGGAGTCTCAAGTCATCCCCTTTTTTCACGCCGCCTCGTCAGTCATACCTCCGACTCAGGCGTAGGCACACCTGGGATCACCGCGGCGTTGAAAGAGGGGGCGCCACTGAGGTAAAATTCGGTGCAGGCGGAGATGTTTCGGTGCACCCGACGCGGATGGAAGGACATGAAAGCGGGTACAAAGACAGTATTGATGCTTTTCGGGATGGCAGCGATTGCCGGGATAGCGGCGCTTTTGCTCTTCTGGCGAGGGGGAGAAAAGGGGACAGGAAACCTGATTGTAGTCTCTCCGCACCAGGAGGGCATCCAGCATGAGTTTGACGAAGCGTTTTCGGAGTGGCACCGACGGAATTATGGCCATCGTGTGAAGATAGACTGGATTGACGTCGGCGGGACGACAAAAGACGAACAATATGTGAGGTCGAGCTTCCAGGAGCATCCCGAGGGAGGGGACTTCGACGTGTTTTTCGGTGGAGGAACTGACCCTTACCTGGAATTCATGAACTTAGGATTGTCGTTGCCGTTCAAGCTGCCCGACGCGCAACTGGAGGAGCTGCCGAAGGAGGTGGCGGGCGTGCCGCTTTACGACCCGTTGTACAACTGGTACGGGACGAGCGTGACGGCCTTCGGGATTTTGTACAACAAGGAGCTTTTGAGGAGGCTTGGTCTGCCGACGCCGGCGACGTGGGAGGACCTGGCAAGTCCGAAGTTTTTCGGCTTGGTGAGTCTGGCAGACCCGCGATACAGCGGGACAATACGGATGATGTTTGAGATTATTCTCCAGGCGTACGGTTGGGAAAAGGGGTTGGACCTGATTGTGCGAATGGGCGCAAACGTCCAGACCTTTGTTCACAACTCGAGTCAGGCGGCGAGGGAAGTAACGCTGGGGGAAGCGGCGTGCGGATTATCGGTTGATTTCTATGCGTGGGCGGAGATTGCGGAAGGCGGGCGAGACAACATGGGGTTCGTGATGCCAGCCGGGTTGACGGTGATGAACCCGGACTCGATTGCCATTCTGAGAGGGGCGCCCCACCTTGAACTGGCGAAGAGGTTTGTGACGTTTGTGATGTCGGAGGAGGGGCAGAGGCTCTGGATGCTTCCGCTGGGGGCGCCGGGCGGGCCGAAAGAGTACGCCCTTAGGAGGATGGCTGCCCTTCCGTCGGTTTACAGGCAGTATGAGGGGCGGCTCGAGGTTACCGCTAATCCATTCGAGACGAAGACGGGGATGAACTACGACCCTGAGAAGGGGGGCACAAGGAAGGACATTCTCAACGATTTGATAGGGGCGATGGTGATTGATACGCACGGCGAGCTGAAGAGTGCGTACAAGGCAATTATTGAGAAAGGAATGCCAACGAGGTATCTCCAGATGCTGTCGCGGCCGCCGGTGACGGAGGAACAAGCCCTGGAGATGGCAAAGAAGAATTGGGGAGACGCGGGTTTCCGGGCGAAGAAACTGGCCGAGTGGATTGAGTTTTCGCGTAAGAAGTTTGAGGCAATTGTCCGGGAGCTGAGCTGAGGAGGAGCCTCGCGCGGAAGGAAGCGCGGAGAAGGCCGACGGGAAAGAGCAGGCGGGCTTTTTGAGCCTCGACGGTGTCTCTCGGAAGAGCAGGTCTTGACAGCATGCGACTGAAGCTGGACGGTGTTTCAAAAAAGTTTGGAGAGGTCGTTGCGGTAGAAGGAGCGACGTTTGAGGTCGAGGACGGAGAGCTGTTTTTCCTCCTCGGTCCATCCGGCTGCGGGAAGACGACGCTGCTTCGGCTGATTGCGGGATTCATCCGCCCGGACGCAGGAAGAATTCTGTTCGGCGAAATGGTGATGAACGACGTTCCACCGAATCGTCGGAACACCGGGATGGTCTTTCAGAATTATGCGCTCTGGCCGCACATGACGGTAAGGAAGAACGTGGAATACGGGCTTCGGGTGAGGAAGATGCCAGCCCGTGAGCGCCAGGTAAAGGTTGACGAGGCCCTTTCGCTCGTCAGGATGAGCGGGTACGGTGAGCGGTATCCGGGCGAGCTTTCGGGCGGGCAGCAGCAGCGAGTCGCTCTGGCGAGGGTGCTGGTGGTCGAGCCGGACATTCTCCTTCTGGACGAGCCGCTGAGCAACCTTGACGCCAAGCTGAGGATTGAGATGAGGGATGAGATAAGGCGAATCCATGAGGAGACGGGAATTACGTTTCTGTACGTCACGCACGACCAGAAAGAGGCGCTGAGCATGGCGGACAGGATTGCCGTGATGAATGAGGGGAGAATCGAACAAATCGGGACGCCGAGAGAAATCTATTCCGCACCGAAGAACCGATTCGTAGCGACGTTTCTGGGGAGAATGAACGCCATTTCGGGGAAGGTTGAGGGCAGGACGCCAGGCGGAGAGATTGTCGTCCGCACGGCTGTCGGGGAAATAAGAGCAGGCAAACTGGAGCAGGAGTTGGTGGTCGGCCAGGAGGTGGAATGCCTTATCCGGCCGGAGGCGATGCGCATTTTGCCGGAAAGCCGGGGTACCTCCGGAACGGAGAACGTGCTGAAGGGCATCGTCGTCGGGGAGGCCTACCTCGGAGAGGTTGACGAAGTTATGGTCCAGCTTGGCGACGGGACAGAAATCAGGGTTTATGTCGCACCTTCGGAAGCGCTGCGAATCGAACGCAGGAAAGAGGTCACGGTGGTTTTCGGGACGGGAGACGTGCTTTTGTGCGGGGGCGTGATGGGGAGCTGTCGGTGAGGCGGAGAGAAGAATTTGTGCGAGCCGAGCAGGTCAGGGGCCTCCGTTTGGCGCTATGAGCCAAGCAGAAGCTCCTCCGGACTGGAGATAAGAATCCCTTATGTTGGTTCATTCTCGAGAACAAAAACTTTCGCAAGGAGCGTCCTTAGGGCTTTTTGCCCTGGGAGTGTTCTTCCTTGCGTTCATGATTTACCCCATTTTGCGGGTAATTGTTGGGGCGGCGGCCCCCGAGGGGCGACTGACTCTGACATTCTTCGCGGTGGTTTTCCGAAATCCGCTGCTGAGAGAGAGCATTGTCAACAGTTTCACGCTCAGTATTGTCACGACGCTGGTGACGCTGTCCCTTTCGTTGCCCCTGGCATACCTCCTGACGCGAGTGCGTTTCTTCGGAAAGCGATTTTGGAACTCTTTGATCCTTGTTCCGATGGTCATGCCGCCGTTCGTCGGAGCAATAGGGATGAGGCAGGTTCTTGGGATGGTTGGCTCGTTGAACTCTCTGCTGCAAAGCATCAGCTTGATACACGAACCGATAAACTGGCTGGGTTCGGGGTTTGGCGGGGTCGTGGTTCTCCAGGCGTTGCATCTTTATCCAATCATGTACCTGAATCTCACGTCGGCTCTTGCCAACGTTGACCCTTCGCTCGAGGATTCGGCGGAGAACCTCGGCGCCGGAAAGTGGAGGCGGTTTTGGACGATAACCCTGCCGCTGATAATGCCCGGGGTTTTTGCAGGGTGCTCGATTGTTTTTATATGGGCATTCACGGACCTGGGGACGCCTTTGATTTTTGGGTATCAGAAGTTAGTAGCAACGCAGATTTTCAACAAGATTTCGGAAGGACGAATTGACCCGACCGGGTACGCACTCGTCGCGCTGGTGCTGCTTTTGACTTTGCTGACTTTCGTTCTGTCGAAGAGAATCTTCGCCGCGGGCATGTACGAGATGATGCCGAGGGGATATGCCTCCGTAGAACGAAGCAGGATGGGGACATGGAAAACGGTCGCGGCGAACGCCTGCCTGCTGGTTCTCCTCGCCGCGGCGCTCCTTCCGCATGTGTCGGTGGTGTTGAACTCTGTTGCAGATAGATGGTTCATGACGATTGTGCCGGAGAAATTCACGGGCGAGTATTTCTCAAACCTTCTGAAGCATGGGTTGACCGTCTCGACGATTCGGAACAGCGTCTCTTATTCACTTGCCAGCTCGGTTCTCGACGTTGTGCTGGGGATAGCGATCGCGTATTTCCTGGCACGGAAGAAGTTTGCCGGAAGGAATCTTCTGGACGCGATGGCGATGCTGCCTTTAGCCCTGCCGGGTCTGGTGCTGGCGTTCGGTTATGTTATAGCGTTTTCGAGGAGCCGGCTTCTTGACCCGTTCGTGAATCCCGTGCCGTTGCTCGTTGTGGCGTATGCGGTGAGGCGGCTGCCGTTTATTGTGCGCGCGGCGTACGCAGGCTTGCAGCAGGTGAGTCCTGCGTTCGAGGAAGCATCTTACAACCTCGGCGCGGGCTGGGCGCGGACCTTGCGGAGAATCACGGTCCCGTTAATCTCGGCGAATCTCGTCGCGGGCGCGATAGTGTGCTTTGCATTTGCGATGCTGGAGGTGAGCGCGAGTCTGGTGCTGGCATTGAGACAGCAGTTCTTTCCCATAACAAAAACGATATACTTTCTTTTCAATCGAATTGGCGATGGGCCGAGCATGGCGAGCGCGCTGGGGGTGCTCGGGATGGTGGTTTTGACAGTGAGCATTTTAGTTGCCGGGGGATTGATGGGAAAAAGAATGGGAGCGTTGTTCCGAATGTGAGGAAGGACACGCAATAGTTGTTGCGATGCCGGCGGAGGCACCGGCTATCTGGAAGGACGCGAGATGTCGGGTGTCGAAACGGTTTTGTCGTCTGGAAGGAATCTGTCGCCGAAGGCAAACAGAAAGCTCATGAAAGCCTGCACCCTCCCGCTGTTTCTCGGCGGGACATGGCTTATCCTCGGCCTGGGGATGACTTTCATGTTCGCCCGGTCTGGCAACCCGCTCCGCGATTACTGGTTATCGCGCAGCGCCAGGGTAACAGAAGGGACAGTGAAGGAGGTGACGCGGAACCGCTGGACGAGGGATAAGCGGTGGACGGTCCGCTACGGGTTCGAGGCGGAGGCACGAAGATGGCAGGGTGAATCATATACAACCAGCAAAAGCGTGGCCGACCACTTACGCGCAGCGAGCAAAACCGAGCTGGAGTATCTTCCGTGGAAACCGGCAATCAACCGAGCGAAAGGCACGAGAGCTTCTCTGTTCTCGGCGCTGGAGTTGTTGCCGGCGCTGCTTTTCGTTGCGATGGGAGGCGCCATCCTGGCCTACGGCATCGCGAGAATCCTCCGGCTGCGAAACCTCCTTGTGAACGGCCAGATAGCCGTGGCAACTATCACCGAGGAAAAGCTCAATAAGCTGGTCAGCATGGGCAAGAGGAAGCCGCTGGACGTTTATTACGTGTTTCAGGACTCGCGCGGAACAGAATGGACCGGCAGGACGCGAGTTTATTTCCCCGGGGCGAGCGCACAGGTACAGCCTGGGGAGGAGTTGAAAATCGTGTACGACTACCTGAATCCAAAAAGGAGTTTTGCATACGAGCTTTATGATATAGAGTTTTCGGAAAGGCTGTGAAGCCGGGCCGCGGCGGCTTGACGGTACGAATTTGATGGAAGTTGGGAGGAAAGAGGTCTCATGCACTGGGCGGATGAAGTCGCAGAAAGGCTGATTGCCGGCGGAAAAGAAATTGTCATCAACACGGGGATAACTCCGTCGGGGGAGATTCACGTCGGGAATCTTCGGGAGATGATAACGGGAGATGCGGTTTATCGAGCGCTGCGGGAGAGGGGAGTGAGGCCGCGGTTTTTCTACGTGGCGGATACGGCAGACCCTCTGCGGCGCGTGTATCCTTTTCTTGATGAGTCCTATGCACAGCATGTCGGGAAGCCGCTGTGCGAGATTCCGTGTCCGTGCGGCGGGCACCGGAGCTATGCGGAGCATTTTCTGGCGCCATTTTTAGAATCATTGCCGGAGCTGGATATTGACGCGGAGCCGCTGAGGGTTGACGAGCTGTACCGCGACGGGAAATACCTCCAAACGACGATCAGGTCGCTGGAAAAGAGGGATGAGATCGCCAAAATCATTGACGAGGAGACCGGCAAGACAACGCCCCCGGATTGGTCTCCATTCATGCCGCGGTGCAACAGGTGCGGTCGAATCAATTCCACGACGGTGAAAGGCTTCGATGCCAAAGACGCAACGGTTGATTACGAATGCGAGTGCGGAGACATGGGAACGGCGCCGCTCGCAGGAGGCGGGAAGCTCGCCTGGCGGGTGGATTGGCCCGCGCGCTGGGCCATTCTGAAAGTGACCTACGAGCCTTTTGGTAAGGACCATGCCTCGCGTGGCGGCTCCTTTGCGACGGGGAAGAGAATTTCCGAGGAGGTCTTTGGTTATCCTGCACCCGATTCAGTGATTTATGAATGGATCAGCTTGAAGGGAATGGGCGACATGTCGTCGAGCAAGGGAAACGTTTTGACGATTCGACAGATGCTCGACGTTGTGCCGCCGGACATATTGCGCTACTTGATCCTTCGAACGCCTCCGCGCAAGTCCATCGTTTTCGACCCGGGGCAGCCGATGTTGCGGCTTATTGACGAGTATGACCAGGTCGCATCGAAGGAGGAGGACAAGAGGGTCTGCCAGCTTTCGGCCGTCACGAAGGCGCCGCCGGTTGGCGTCCCGTACAGGCACCTGGTGAGCGTGGTCCAGATTGCCCGCGACGACCCGGAAGAGATACTGAACGCGCTGAAAAGGAGCGGATACGATGTGAGCCGTAGAGAGGAAATCCTCTCGCGTGCAGGATATGCCAGACGGTGGCTGGAGAGCTTTGCGCCTGACGAGGTTAAGTTTGAGCTTCAAGGCACACTGCCAGAAGGAGCAAAGGAATTGTCGGAAGGGCAAAGGAGGGCGTTGCACGCTCTTTCGGAAAGGTTGAGGGAAGGGATGGTGGCGGAAGAGATTCATCAGTTGCTCTACGCCATCAGAAACGAGCTTGGACTTGAGCCGAAAGAAGTCTTTGAGGCGGTTTACGTCGCTTTACTTGGGAAACCGACAGGGCCGCGGGCGGGTTGGTTTTTGTCGGCGCTGGAGACCAATTTTTTGAGGACGAGATTCAAGGAGGCGGCTGGGCGATTAGCACAGTGAACGAGTGCGCGAGAGACATCGCTGAAGAGCTGCACGCCGTTCATTGAACGGCTAAACCCTGGGGAGGCGCTTGAATGAAGAGTCCATGTCCTTTCGTAGGGTATTTGCAGATTGAAGAGCAACTCAAGGAAGGAGGCGCGGCGCGCTTGGTGATGCCGTTTCGCAAGGAGCTGACAAACCCGAGTGGTTTCACGCACGGGGGAGCAATCGCTTCCCTGGCAGATGCGACGATGGCGGTGGCTCTGGTTTCCCTCCTCGGGCACGGGAGATTTCTCACGGCGAGGATGGAGGTGAGGTTCAAGGCGCCGAGCAAGGGCAAAACGCTGGTCTGCGAATCGAAAGTCGAGTCGAGCAGAGGGAACTTCTACTTCGGCAAAGCGACGGTCGCCGAGGAGGGGGGCAAAGTCGTCGCGGAGGCCCAAGCATCCTTTTCAGTGCCCGAACAGAAATGAATGAGAAACGGCCGGCGCCTGGAGGGTCTCCGTGCGCCGGCCGTTCTGTTTCGAGGGGTCAAGCACGCCAGCCAACGAAGCTCGCGCTCATGCCTTCATATCAACGACTTCGACCTTGAGGTTCTCGACGTCAATTCGCCCGACGCCGATGTCAGCCGCGTAGCGAAGCTGGAGGATATCCTGCGGCTTGTACTTTCGGTTCTGCCATTCTGCGAGGCCGACGCAGTAGGCATCCACCGCAACCTGGTCCTTGCCGGCAACGAGCATGTCGAGACGCCGGGTGGCGGCAGGATTCGAGTTGCTGGGACCGCCGTATGGGTTTATGCGAGTGGCGTCAACGATGACAAGAGTCGGCTTTATGCTCGAGGAAATCTCGGCGATGCACTCGTGAAGGCCCTTACTGTGGAAGTACTGGCGGTCATAGACGACGCCCATCCAGTTTTTCATTCCGAACGTCACGATGGTGGAGCCGTGAGACTTTGCGTTGGGGAGGTTGAAAATCACGTCGGCGTCGAGAAGGTCTTTTGAAACGAGGATAGGCTCCTTGATCACTTTTGCTCGCGGAATCTCAACCCTTTTGTAGAACTCCTCCTTGTCGGTTTTCAGCACTTTGACCCCCTTGACCTGCTCGAGAGCTTCTTTGACTCCGGAGACTTCAAAGGCATTTCTGCGGAGAGGATTGTCGAGGGCGACGACCTCTTTCGGGCTTGCCTGCATGACCAACTCCGCAAGCGTTTTGGCGACTTCCGGATGCGTGTTTCCGGCTATGGAGGGCGAAAGCTCCCAGGTCATGTTCGGCTTGAGGACGACTTTGGAATCTTTCTTGACGAGCGCTGTAATTCCTCCGAAACGGTCAATGACCTTGCGAACCATTTCGGCCGGCGAACCGTTCTTGACAACGAAGATGTCGGGGACGCTGGGCGCGGACGTGGTCGCTGCGGCTGCTGCATCGCGGAAAATCTGGGGCGCGGCAAGTGAACCGACTGCAAGCCCGGCGAACCTTCCTATGAATTCTCTTCGACTAATTCTCTCTCCCATAGAACCTCCTTTACAGTGAATCATCCGTTTCGTTTTTCTCGGGAATAAGATGCCGACGCTTTAACGCCTAAAATGGGCACGACGTTTATCATGGATAAGCCCAACCACCGCGCCGCATGACGAACGCTCCTGGCCCCCGGCGGAACTGATAGCCACGCCGATCTCCATTCGATTGAGGTGCATTATAGAACAAACGCAGACGTTCTCGGAACGGCAGAAGAAGAAATTCTTCGCCCTCTCAAACAGTCCCGGAAGCCGGGAAGTTCCTCGGAGACTGCCGCGTCATCTCTGCGATGAAGCCACGCCGGGCAATGACGTAAGTGCGCACGTGTCCCCCCGGACGACGACCACTGGCTTCATGGCACAGAGCTCGCTTTGTGGGCTTTCAGCTCGGCGGTCAGGAGGCGCACGTGCTGACGTTCCTGGGCGAGGATTTGGTTGAAAGTCTGACGGACATCCTGCGACCCGGCGGCCCTTGCCGCCGATTCGTAGAACAGCACGGAACCTTTCTCGACCTTTATCCCAAATCGAAGAGCCTGCGCCGGGCTGTGAAGCGAAGCAATTGCCGCGTCCCTTTCCTCCAGACGGGGAAAAACTCCAGCTTCAGTCAGTGCCCGGAGGTTCTCTTGAAAAATGCCCCCGGAATGGCGTCTTCCTGACACGTCAAGGCCCATCTCCCTGGCGAGTCCTTGGAAGGTCAACTTGTGCTCGACTTCGTGAGTGCCGAGGAGGTTGAGAACGTCACGAAGGTGCTTTGTATGGGCTTTCTCGCTCGCTGCCCGATAGAACTCAATGCCATCCTCCTCCAGACGAATGGCGATGGCGAGAACGTCCTCAACTGTTATCCCTGAGACGTCGAGAGGCATGATTGTTCTCCGAGTTGGGCTGACTTTGCTTTCCGAGCCGCCGCCGCGGACTTACTTCGCACCAATGATAATCGGAAGCGCGGCGCCGCAGTTCCCGCACCGATTTCCGTCGAGGTGGCGGATGTCAACCGAATAGCCTGCTCTGGCGATGACGACCTCGCCGCATTGAGGGCAAATTGTGTCCTCATCTCCCTCGCCCGGCAGATTCCCTGCGAAGACATACCGTATCCCCTCGTTACGTCCGATGCGAACCGCTCGGCGGATTGTTTCCCGCGGCGTCGGCGGAGTGTCCAGTTCCTGATAATTGGGATAAAAACGGGAGATGTGCCAGGGAATGTCGGGAGAAAGTTGCGCGAGAAATCGGGCCGTCTGCGTTAGCTCCTCGTCGGAGTCGTTCTGGCCGGGCACGACAAGGGTTGTTACCTCGACGTGAATTCCTGCCTGGTGCATCAATTTAATGGCGTCGAGGACCGGCTGGAGGCGAGCGGAGCACATCTTGCGATAGAATTCGTCGGAGAAGGACTTGAGGTCCACGTTGGCGGCGTCAATGACACCCTTCATTTTCTCGATGGTTTCGGGCGTCTGATAGCCGTTGGTGACGAAGACGTTCTTGATGCCTTTCTGGTGAGCGAGGGTTGCGGTTTCGCAGGCATACTCGAAGAAAATGGTTGGCTCGGTATAGGTGTAGGAGATGGAGGAGCAGCCGGATCCGGAGGCTTCCGCGACTGCTGTCTCCAGTGAAAGAGGTTTTCCGGGAAGAACCGGCTCGTCGTCTTTGTACTGAGAGATTTCCCAGTTCTGGCAAAACGAACATCGGAAATTACAGGCGACAGTTGCTATCGAATAGGAAAAACTCCCCGGAAGAAAATGAAACAGGGGCTTTTTCTCGATGGGGTCAACGTGGCGGGCGATCACCTTGCCGTAGGCGAGAGTGAAAAGGGTTCCATTTCGGTTCAGGCGCACGTTGCAGACGCCGCGATTACCGTCGGCTATCACGCAGCGATGGCTGCACAGAAAGCAAGCAACCTTGCCATCATCGCGCTTGGTGTAAAGCATCGCTTCTTTCATTGTCTCGTATCCGAGAATCAGCGCTTCGTTCAGCCGTTCCGCGGAGGGATTGGTCTCGTCTTCGTCCCTCAACAACACAATTGAGTCTGCCCCGCAGAACGAATCTTTGTCAACCTCAAAGTCGCGGAGACGGCCCTTTCACGTGGTCGGGGTGATTGCGAGAATGCGCATCTCCTCAAGGAGGTCGGGGGCTTTCTCCCGAATAAGCTCGGAGTGCCGCTGACGGTGGCAGGTGAGGACGGTGACCTGGTGGTTTTTGCGGAATTCGCCGCAGAGGAATCTCATCCCGGAAAGGAATCGCTCATCGTCACTGGTCGCAAACGGGTCGTCGAGAATGACGGGAAGTCTGGTGTCGGTTGAGGAAAGATAGTCGGCCAGAGCAAGGCGGACCGCGAGGTAAATCTGATGTCTTGCCCCGACGCTCTCCTGTGCGTCTATGTGCCTTTGATCCTTCGGCTCTTCCCCATCTCCCGGCACGACCGTGAAACTTAAATCCTCGTCGAATTTCAGCTCCTTGCACCGAGGATTGATGTGCTTGAGAATCTCGTTGGTCCTTTCGTTCAACGTCCCCGCCCACCGAGCATGACTTCTGACGGAGATTTCTTCCAAAGTCTTTGTGGCTATCGAGATGGATTGCACAAACCGCTCCGCCCTGTCGAGGTCTTCGTTGAGCTTGGCGACTTGGTCCGTTAGGCGGGGATATTCTTCATGATACGTATCCTCCACCTTCTCCAAGTGGTGGAAGAGCTGCCTTTTCTCGTCTTTTTTCCTGTCGATTTCTTCGCCGGTCTTCCGGACTTCCTCCTGGTACTCCGAACGCTTTCTTGTCACCTCAAGCTTTGAGAGATTTGGCCGCTCGGCGGCCCGCCTCTCGGTTTCGAGCCTGAGCGATTCCAGCCGCCGATTCATCTCGCCGCCCTCCTCCGACGGAAGAATCCGTCGCTCCAGTTCCGGTATGTCCCTGGCTGTGAGGCGATGAAACTCCTCGCTTTTCTGGCGCGCCTCCTCAACTTTCGGCTGGGCTTCTTCCGGAGCAAGTTCCGGAGGGAGCTTCGCTTGCGCCAGAATCCCGCGGATGGATTCCCGCAAAGCTTTGCCCTCTCGGTCAATCTCCGCTATCTCCTCGTGGTTCTTTTTTGTCTGTTCCTCCAGTTTCTTCACAGATGAGACAGTGTCCAGATACTCCCCCATCTGTTTCTCCCCTTCTTCCAGGAGAGTGACGTCAATCTGCTCCGGCGTGGCATCCACGCGAATCTTTCGAAGCTCCACGGACGCTCTCTCCTTCGCGGAGGCCACTTGTTTCTGCGCTTCCTCGACATCCCTCCTCATGGACTCAAGCCCTTTAGCCCGGTCCTCAAGCGGCCCCCATCTTATGAACGCTTCTGACAAATGGCCGGTTGTCCCGAATCCCACCGTCCTTGCCATCTCTTCAAGCCTCGCGGTAAGACCCTCCCGCTCTTCCACAAGCGCCCGTACCTCCTGTTGCGCCTCTTGGGCCCTCCTTCGCGCCTCACTCAGGTTACGTACCCCAAGCCGTTGAAACGCGCGTGACTCCACATACACGGCGACAGCCATGCAGACGGCGAGTCCTAAAATCAGCACGACAACTGCCTCAGCCGCCAATCCCAGCCTCCCGGATGCCAGAAGCCCAAGAATGATGAGTAGTCCGATGGGCACCACAAGCCTGCCCCACTTCCAAAGCCTGCAAAGCTCTTTTTGTCTCGTTTCCAGCTTCACCAGCTTTGCTTCGATCTCCGGGATTCTCGACTCCGACTTCCTCAGCAAGTCCTTATCCCTGAAATCCAGGCTCGAGAATCTGCGACTAAGTTCCTCGGCCTCCGACAGGTCGAAACCGTCTTTTCGGACAGACTCCTCAGCGTCCAACAAGCGTCGGCTACGTGCCTCCACTTCCCTGGCGAGCCTTGCCAACTCGGTGGATAGGTCGTGCAGACGGGTCTTGAAATCCTGGTCGGCGGCCTCAAATCCTTCGAACTGTTTCAGCGCCGAATTCTTTGCCTCCAGGTCGGCATTCAGCTTGCCGAGCGATTCCGTTAACCGCCTTCTGTGCTTACGCAGTTCCTCGAGACGGCCGGTAAGGCGGTCAAACTCGGCTGCTTTTTCCTTCGGGAAGTCGCTGTATGGCTTCAAAGATTCCTTGCGCTGGACGAGCTTATCGAGCCTCTGGCGATTCTCGGCGTCGTCTTTCAGGGCTGCTTCGGTCTCTTTAAATTCGGCTCTGCGGGTGAGATATTCCACCTGTTGGCGGCGCGCCTCGAGTCCCTCAACGTCGCTGCGAAGAGAAGCGAGCTTGGCCATACTCGGCGCTGCCCCTTTCCTTTCCCTGTCTAGAAACTCTATTCGGTCCTTCCGTTTTTCGATCTCCGCACTCAGCTTCTCAATTTCCTTCCCGATCGTAACCGTCGGTGTCGCCCATACCTTCGTGGGGTACTTCTGGGTAGCTTCCCCGAGAACGCTAATAGCTTTCGCCGCCGTCGCCTTCCCGCCCGAAGCATCGAATATTTGCTGGACCTTATCAAGCAGGCCGCGTCGGTCCTTTGGGTCCTTTCCGACTTCCTCTGTCTCAAGCTGCTTGACGAGGCAGGTCTTGAGGAAGACCTCTCTGGACATAGGGTCGTGTCTGCTGCCGAGCAGGTGTTCTCCGACCGCGAATTCGCTCTTCCCGATGCGGAACTCTTCCGTCACGTCCTTATTCGCGGACAAGTCAGTGACCCTTAGAGGTCTGATCTTCCCCTCGCCGAAATCCCGCTCTATTCGGAGAGACCGGCCCCTGTCGTCTTCAATCTCAAGCTCGACTCGATACGGCCCGCCCTTCCAGGGCTGATAGGTTTCTTTCTCCGTGAGCCTGTCCCTTGGGCGGCTTGGGGAAAGGCCATAAAGCCCCGCGAGAATCGCCGCGACGAGCGTGGATTTGCCGCGCTCATTCTCTTCCACGACCACATTGGCGCGGTCGTCGAAAAAGCTGTAGCTGCCAGAAAGACACCCGAAGCTGGAGGCGATGACTTTTTTAATCCTCATATCGCCGCACGATCCTCTCGTAGTGAAAAGCGTCTAATCCATAAAGAAGAGCGGCTCGGATGATGCGCTTCTCCCTCTCATCTGGAGTCTGCGCCTCCCTGTTCAGAAGCGCCTTCACGAACTCCCCCTCGACGCTCGTCATGAGCGCCGGCTCGCGCCGATATTCCTCAAGGTCGTAATCCGGCATCAACCCGCTTGCGTCAATAGCGACATGAAAATACTTGTCCGCCAGGAGGTCTTGGGGCAGTTGCAATGCAGAGCCGCGAGGAAAGCGCCCCTCAAGCTTTACAAACAGGATGTCGTCGCTGTTTTGTGACGCCTTTCTCGCATCTTCCTCGATTTTGCGGATAACCGCCTCGCTGTGCGTGAGCCCGGAGCAGTTGACCTCGACGACGTGCAGCGTTCGCCGGTCAAGTTTCACTCTCTCAAGCGTCAGTGCTTTGTCGTCGGAAATTTCGCCGAAAAGGAAGTACTTCTCGCCCGCCTCGTTAAGCCTCTGCGAAGCGGGGGTTCCCGAGTACGCGGCGCGGATTCGCCCATCGCGGTCCTTGATTTCGGAGTACGTGTGGTAGTGGCCAACGGCAGCGTAGTCGAAGCCCTGAGAAAGAAGCTCTCTATCGTTGAAGGGCATCGTGGGTTCTTTCGCCGGGGGGAAAGGCTCGCGCGAGCCGTGGAACAGAAGAATGTTGAAAGCATTCGTCGCCGTTGGAATTCCCTGGGACAGAATTCGCTTTTGCTCGATTCCGCGACCTACGTTGGCGATTCCCGTTACTGCAATGCCCTCCCTCCCCGGCAGGCGAACGGTCTGGAAATCGCCGCTGGAGAAGATATGAACGTTGTCGGGCCAGGGTGGAATCTCTTTCTCGACGAGGAAACCAGTGTTGTATGGAGATTGCGGGAGATACGGATCGTGATTTCCCGGGGCGATGAATATCGGCAGCGGCGAAACCGAGCGAAATGTATCAATCAGGAAATGAATCGTGTTGAAATCTGCGGATTCGTCGTCAAACAGGTCGCCCGGGATAAGAATCAGGTCGCATCCTCTTTCCCGAGCAAGGGAGCATGCCTCTGCGACAAGCTGCCGGACTTCTCTCTGCCTTTGCTGCCTCTTCTCTTCCGGAAGCGAGAGCTTCGAGTCCCGGAGACTCGCATCGAGATGAACGTCTGAAAATTGAACGAACTTCACCCCATTTTACTCTCCCGACATGGGCTGTTTACCGCCGAGACCGCAGAGAGCGCAGAGGAGTCTCCCCTCACGATGGCTGTGAGACTTTCCTTCGCTCGGTGTTCTCTGTGTGCTCTGTGGTTCACCACTCTAAGAAGTCCCTTCGCCCCTTCACGACAGGACGGCTCCGTGCTCGACGAGGACCTTCTGCAAAGCCTTCACGTCAACGTTTCGGAACACTCCATCGCCTTTCACCGCTAAAGCCGCAGCGACGCCGCAAGCATTACCTGTCGCGCAGGCTATCGGCATGACGCGGCTCGACGAGTGAGCCTCGTGCGTCGTGGAAATGGGTCTCCCGCCGACGATGAGATTTTCGATCTTCTTTGGCGTCAGGCAGCGATACGGGATGCTGTAGAACTCGCCCGGCTTGAGGTGCTTCAGGACTGTACCTGTGCCGGCAGGGTTGTGGATGTCAACCGGGTAATTGTTCAGAGCGATTCCGTCGTCGAATTTCTTTGCTCCGAGCACATCCTCTTCCGTCAGGACGTAATCGCCGACAATCCGCCGCGTCTCCCGGACGCCCACTTGCGGCCCGATGCTGATGATGTACGAGTTCTCGAAACCGGGCACTTCCTTTTTGAGGAAATTGAACGTTTCCCAGACCTGCCTTCGCCCTTCCAGCTCGGCTTTCGTGAAGTCGAGAACGTTAGTTGCGTCTATGTGGGTTATCCGGGTCGTGTTGAAGTGAATTTCGCCGGGGCGCGTCGTGCGAAAAAGAAGAACGTCTTCCCTCGGATTCTTGATGCGTCCATCGGCTTTCGCCTTGATGTAGAGGGCGGTGATTTCTTTCTCCGGCGGCATGCGTTTTTCGTCCACCCCGGCTACGTTGAAGTTTGTTGTGAGGGGCTGGACGAGGCAGTCCTCTTTCCGGCCGAATTCCCAGGGCGCCCCGCTGAGCGCTGCAACGTCGGCATCGCCGGTGGTGTCAACGAAGACCTTCGCCTTGACAGAAAGCGGCCCTGATTTCCCGACGAGAATCACCTCCCGAATCCGGTCGTCCTGCACTTCCGCCCCGCAGACAAACGAATGAAAAAGGACGCGGACACCGTGGTCGAGCATAATCTGGTCGGCGGCAATCTTGAAAAGCTCGTGGTCGAAGGCGTGCGTCGCCATCCCAGGGAGACCGTATCCTCCCATCCTGGTCAGCCGGGCGAGCATTTCCTGGAAGACTCCCTTGATCAGTTGCTTTTCGCTGGCGAAGAAGTTCATGAAGGGATTGACCATTCCGGCGGTCGCCATCCCGCCCAGAAATCCGTATTGCTCGATGAGAAGGACCGACGCCCCTGCTTTTGCGGCACCGACTGCCGCTCCTATTCCCGACGGGCCGCCGCCAGCAACGAGCACATCCGGGGCAATGTCAAGGGGCCTCGGTTCAGGGAGGCCGCGACCGGTTGCCGCCTTCGGCGCTCTTTGCGCCCACGCGGACTTCCCGTCCATTGCACCGGCAAAAGCCGTTGCGAGTATCCCGCCGCGCAAAAGCTCGCGCCTGGTGACGTTTCTGCTTGGCATGTCTTTTCTCCTCATTAGACGACGGAAGCTTGCTTGAGGGAACTAACAAAAGGGCCAATCCTTGTCTCAGGTTGCGCCGATTCATCTTGGCACAACCGGAGAGGTTGTCAAGCCGAAACGGCTCAGCGGGTGGGGGTGTGTAATACTGGCACCCCGCCTTTGGCGGGACCCGTGAGAGCAACGGAAGCGCGCGGCCGCATTCGCGGGGCGGGCCATCCATATTTCGCCCCTTCAGGGCTTGACGTTGGTTTGGGTAGGCCCTTCCCCTGGGCTTCGCCGTGGGCTACACTATGTCGCCCCTACAGGGCTTTCGGACCCTATGTCAGCGAATTCGGTGTCAGCCCCGAAGGGGCGCAATAACATAGTCCCGCCTAAGGCGGGACACCGCCATGGGTATCCCATGCCACAGCAACCGAAGCCCTGAAGGGCCGGCATAATATGCTCTCCCACGTAGTCGGGGGGTGTGGATGATGCCTATCGCCCCGGAAATACAGCCACCCCGAGGTTCTCCGGCTTCGGCACCAGTGGCACAAAAGCGAAACATCAGGCGAGCAGGCGAAAATCAGAGTGACTTTGGAGCGACAATCTGCCATGAACGTTCTCGGATTGGTTGGCAGCCCAAGAAAGGGGGGCAACACCGACTCGTTGGTCAGCGAAATTCTGAGAGGCTGTCGCGCAAGCGGGCACATGACGAAGAAGATTTATTTGTACCACCACGTGATAGGCCCGTGCTACGACTGCCGGAGATGCAAGAAGGGGGACTTCACCTGCCACGTTGCAGATGATGCGATGGGCCTCATCTACCCAAGAATCGAGTGGGCGGACGCAATCATTTTCGGGACGCCGCTTTACTGGTACGGCCCAACGGGGAAGATGAAGCTGCTGATTGATAGGCTGCGCCCATATATCGCCAGCCGAAAGCTGGAGGGCAAGAAGGGCGTTGTCGTGGCGCCGTCGGAGGAGGGGGAAGAGGCCTGCGGCTGTCTCGTCGAGATGTTCCGCAAGTCCTTCGCTTACGTGGGAATGGAATTCGCCGGCGCTGTGTTGCCAAAGGCCTATGAAAGAGGAGACATCAAAAAGAACCAGGAGGAGCTAAGAAAAGCGTACGATTTCGGGAGTTCGCTGTGATTCGCGGTCCCTATGAATTGACTGGAGGCTATCAGTGAAAACGCTACTTCGCATCCTCGCCGTTTTGGTGATTTTGTGTTGCCTTGCCGGCTGCATTGGCCCAAGCATTGTCTCAACCCGGAGAATGCCCGACTACTGGCCCACTGGAGGCTGGCGGACCTCGACCCCCGAAGAACAGGGGATGGACTCGGTGTTGCTGGCGCGGGCAATTGACTTCATCCGGGAAGAGAATCTAAGAGTTCACAGTCTCCTCGTCGTCCGCAATGGCTACATCGTGGCGGACGCATACTTTTATCCTTTTGCTGCGGGTTCAAAACACGACTTGGCCTCGGTTACCAAGAGCCTCACCTCGACACTTGTCGGCATCGCCGTGGATAAGCGGTATATCAAGAGTGTGCAACAACCCGTCTTAGGCTTCTTTCCCAACCGGAGCGTGGCGAACGTTGATGCGAAGAAGCGTGCGATGACGCTGGAACACCTCCTGACAATGACTTCTGGGTTGCAGTGCATCAACGAGCCGAGCGAGGTCACCCTGTCTCAGATGATGGCAACCCCTGATTGGGTTCAGTTCATGCTCGATCTCCCAATGTCGGACAAGCCCGGAACGCGCTTTGTTTACAACAGCGGAGGCTCGCATCTCCTTTCCGCCATTATCCGAGAAACGACGGGGATGAGCGCTTCGGCTTTCGCCCGGAAGCATCTTTTTGAGCCTCTGGGCATCTCCGATGTGGTCTGGCCGTTTGATCCGCAGGGAGTGGACAATTGCGGATGGGGTGATCTGAAGCTGACTCCCCACGATATGGCAAAGCTCGGCTACCTGTACCTGAATGAAGGTCGCTGGGACGGAAAGCAGGTGGTGTCCTCTGAATGGGTGGCAGCGGGAACGAGCAAACACGTCTCCTTCCCGGGGGCTGCCCACGACGGCTACGGTTACCAGTGGTGGTGCTGGTGGGTCCCTTCTTGTGGCTACGGCTACAGTGCAGTCGGCAGGGGTGGGCAACGGATTTTTGTCGTGCCTGACAAGGACATGGTTGTCGTCGTTACCGCCGGAGCTTCAGACAGGGATCAGGCAAAACTCGAGGAACAGCTCCCATCCTTCATCATCCCGGCAGCGAAATCAACAGTACCGCTCCCCCCCAACCCGAAGGGCGTGGCATTGCTCGAGTTCGCGATTCGGCAAGCAGCGCTCTGTCAGACCCAACCCAGGCCGGCGCCGCCCCTTCCGGAAATGGCCCGGAAGGTCTCGGGGCAGACGTATGTGCTGGATGCCAACCCGTACGGCTTGGTCGCTTTGTCCTTGACTTTTCCCCGACAAGAAGAAGCAGTCCTGAGAGTGTCTATCGCCGAAGACGATCAGACGCTCGAGTTCCTCGTGGGGCTGGACAATCTGTTTCGCATTTCGCCCGGAACGTTCGGTCTCCCCGCGGCGGCAAAGGGATTCTGGGAGACCGACAATGTTTTTGTCCTGGAGCTCGATGAAATAGGGAATATAAACCATTGGCGAGCACAGATGGCCTTTGAAGGCGAGGAAGTGACTGTTATGATGAAGGAAATGACGGGCCTTGCCGCGGCCAAGTTTGGCGGAAAGGCTCGGAAATGAAGAGACGCCGAGCGCGATTGTCCCACAGCGGAAAACCTATTCAACCGAAAAGAGAGGGCACAGACCAATGATTCCAACACGAAAAGCATTTTGCGTTTGGCTTGCAGCGAGTTCTCTCGCAGTCTTTGCGCCCGCACGGTCGGCTTTCTCGGCCGAGCGGAGAAAACCTGGCCCTGAAGCACAGAAGCTCCTCGACCGCATTCGGTCAGCGCCCGGGATTCTTCTCGGATACAACACGACGAATCCGCGGAGCTTGCCCGTGTTTGAGAAAGCGTGCGCGAAGCAGCCCGTCGTCCTCGAATACGAGCTTGCGGACGGCTACGCCAGGGACGTCGTCAAGAGGGACAGCCGGCGAGTTGGAGACGACGCGCCAGGAGCCGCGGAAGCCTGGGCCGAGAAACCAGGCTCCGTCGTGATGTTTCGCTGGCACATGCGCCATCCCGAGACAAACGATTTTCGCAAGGGGAACATCCAGGATGTCTTGCCGGGCGGCAAGCACCATCAGGCTCTCCTCGAGCGATTGGATTACCTCGTCGAGCGTGTGAAGCGAATCAAGCAGCCCGTCATCCTTCGTCCGTGGCACGAGGGAAATGGAAACTGGTTCTGGTGGAACGGTAAGCCGAAAGAATTCAAGGAACTCTGGAAGCTCACTGTCCAATACGTTGAGAGCAAGGGAGTCAAGGACGTTCTCTGGTGCTACGGACCCAACGCGACCGCCGACGATAGCTGGCAGGTTGACAAGTTCTATCCCGGGGACGAGTACGTGGACATCGCCGCCATTGACTACTACTTCGACATCTCCTGGACCAAAGGGCACATTCAGAACCTCGATGCCCTCATGAAAAGCATCCGCGCCCTCGAAGCGGTCATCCCGAAGGACATGCCCATGGGCTTTTCCGAGATTGGCCCGAGAGGCCCAAAGCCCGGAGAGACAGTCTCCGAAGAGACCGACAGGCAATGGAGCGAGTTCTGGAAGAACCTCGAGCCAGACATGCGAACGCACCTGCCGCGATTCAAGTTCTTCTGCGTCTGGTCAACGACGGCCTTCGAGAAGATGCTCTACCCGACGGCGGGTGCTGCCCTGGAAGGTCTCCGCGCCTTCGCCGGGAGCAAACGGGTCATCACGTTCGGAGAACAATGGTAATTCGCCGCAAGTCCCTCTTCGCAATGCCTTTCCGATCACGACTTGCGCGAGTCGGCGGTCTATTGTACGATTGAAGCCAGTTCTTCCAGCGCCCTCTTTTCGGCGTCGTGGCAGAGCAGGATTTTTCGCCGCAAGGCAGCGAGCAATTCGGTCAGTCTCTCGCCCTTGAGTTCTTCCGCCGCCTCTCTCATCGCTGGCTCGAACTCGGCATTGATTTTCTGCATCTCCTCCAGGGCGTTCGGCTCCTGCTCCTCAAAAAGCCTGTTCTTCCGCGAGGACAGGTCTCTTATTTGCGCAAGTGTGGGCCAGGAATCCGGCAAAGCCGCTCGGGCGATCTCGCTCCAGAGTGCCGCCGACTCATGAAACATCTCCGCAACATCTTTCAGCGCAGGCTTGCCCAAGATGGGCGCGGCCTCGTCCAGGAACCGGACGTACATGGCCCGGAAAGCACTCCCTCCCGTGCCGGAAACTTCGATGTACAGAAACACGTTGAACAGGCACTCGAAGAGATGCAGGCCCTTGAATTGAGCTGGCCAGTTCGGCACCATCTCGGCCCATTTTCGCAGTCCCGCCAGCCCGATGTTCTTTATCGGCGGCTCAAGCATGCCCGTGCAGCATTCTCGAATCGCGTCCCGAATTCCTTCTTTCAGATTTCCGGGTTGCTTGGGATATTTGATGTCCAACCACCTGTTCTTCGGGGGAAACGGCGGGGACTTCGAACAGCGAGCTCTCTCCAGGTCCGCAATGCTTACCGAGAAGGGCTTTCGCGCCCTGTCCATCACGTAAGCTTTTCCCGCCGGTTCATCCAGACCATAAACGACTACCGTATGCGCTCCAAAATGAGCCGCTTCGGGAAGCGCGAGGTAGGGCAGATATGCCATGTCCACGAAAAGGAACACCGGCTCGCCCTTGCGGAGTTGCTCTTTTAGCCACTCGTATCCCTTTTTCGGGCTGTCGGTCTCCAGCACTGTGGCATCCGCGCCAATCCTCTTGCAGGTGCTCACCAGAGGCTCGAAGCCTTTGCCATGGCGAGTCCCCATCAGCGGAGCCGACATGAACTTCATGTACCAGTAAATGAACCCTATTCCTCCGCCCAGCCCGAAAAGCATCTCCTCGGAAAGATTCAGCCCATGATAGTCGAGGACATTCCTGAGAGCGGTCGTCCAGCAATGCTTCCCCCCGGAAGGCTTAAACTCGCCGACGATGAGCTTTTCCGGTCCTTGTGTTCCAGATGCGCTGCACCGCATGGTGAGTCCTCCTTTTTCCTCAACGTCTTTTCAGGTCCACAAGTAGAGCATCTATGAACTCCAGCTCGTGTTTTACCAGAAGCATCGAGTGCTTGAAGAGCTCCTTGATGTTAATGGGGAGGTTCTCTCCCCCCAGAAACTCGAATCGCGCCTCGACGCCCTCAGCCACCTCGCCGAGCAAGGTTTTCCTTTTCTGCAAGGCGCCCCTGACCGTTCGCAGAGGAACAAGGGAAATGGCTGCCAGGGCAAGGTCAAACCTGCGGTCTCTCTCCCTCGTGGACGACAGAGCCTGTTCTATCTCCCGCCTCAAGGTCTGGTGACCTTTTCCTGTAAGGCGAAACTTCTTCGGCAGAGGACCCTTTCCCCGTTTCTCCGTATCGAGGTGCGAAGTCACCAGGCGTTTCTTTCTCAGTTTCTCGAGGCCGGTGTAGATGGAAGTCGTGCCGATGTCAGCCCAGACACGGTATTCCCGCTCCTCAACGAGCTTATGGATTTTGTATCCGGAGACCTCGCCGGCCTGGCTTATTATCTGAAGGAGCATGAATTGCGCGTTGGTAAGCGGCTTAATTCTCGGTCGCGGCTTCTTATAGTTCATGGGAGAAATATACCTCATGCGCTCTATTATGTCAACAGAAATTTTTTGTTCCGATGCAAGGCTTCACTCATGGGCGGGAGACTGCCCCGCCCGGAAGCGGGGCAAGGAGGGAATGGACCGCAGTGGCTCGTGAGCTTCGCACACCCGGAGGCCATGAAAATGCCCCTATGGGGCCCGTTTTTTATCGCCAAGACGCAAAGACGCGAGGGACTCGCAAGGAGTCCTTCTTTGCGGCCTTAGCGGCTTTGCGAGAGAGTCCCCGCTCGCCGCGTAGTGGTTATTTTCAGGCCTGATGGACGCAGATGGCGCCCGGAGGGCCTCGCGACACCGGCCGCCCGACGTGCCTATGATCAGTGTCCCCGCCCACGAGTGAGGGATTACTCTTTCGATTGAATTACGAATCGTGACTGGAAATCTGTGCCACCGCAGCAGTCCTTTGCCTCCCCTTGAGTGCTATCGTTCTCCGGCCCAACTGCAGAAGCGCCAAGAAAGGTCTCAGGCAACGGCAAAAGTGGCGGTGGTCAGGACGACGCTCCGGGTGGCATAGTGCTGCCGGGTCGTCTTCGCTTGAGACGCGGAAGAAGGAGAAGGACTACGCACAGAATAGAAGAAACGAGGCTGATGACGACAGAGGCGCCGCGCTCGGGCACATACCGCAACTTCAGAAGATGTTTTCCCATAAGGCTCGCCGGGCGCCCCTTTTCGTCCTTCAGCGCCAGACGAATTTTCATCAAGCCGATATCGGCGGCTTCGACGGGGATCGCGGCGCCGTCAACGGACGCCTTCCAGAAAGGATGGTGGCAGACGGCGACGAAGAGGTCTGTGCGTGTGGCGTAATTCTCGAAGGAGAGGTCAATGCCGGAATTGTCGAAGCGGGTAACTTCAATCTTGTTGTTCGGGATGAGGCGCTCGGGAAGGCTGAAATATGCCCAGCCGGGCTTGTGCATCGTATAGAAAACAGCCGGAAGCTCAAAAATGTCGAATGGTCCGAAGGTTTCTCTATGCGTAAAGCAGCGCGAGCTCATGAGACGCGAACGAAGGCGCGGCTCGCACGTGACGAGGTAATGAACGTTCAGCCGTTGCAGGTATCTTTTTTTCAGGACGAGGTCCATGTCATCGAATTCCTGGACGGAGGAGTCAAAGAACCTCCCTGACTCCGAGATGGAAATCTTCTCGACGGGGAAGAGATTTCCGCCGATCCACGAGCCGATTTCCGGCATCCCGCTATAGACGGGGCAGACAGCAGGAAGATGGGTGAAGTGGGTGATGGTATCCACGCTGGTCACGATGTCGAGAGACGCCGCCTCCTCGGCTCGACGCCCTATATCTCTCCATTCGAGGAGAGCGTTTCCGAGGGTGTCTTGAAGGAAGACCCGGCGATTTCCGTTGTCGCCGTTCTGCTTCAGCCAATCGCAGACTTTCGTGAAATCCTTTGCCGTCGAGAGCGAGGAGGATGTTGTGAGAAGCGCCGAATCCCTCGCGGGGAAGAACGGATTCTCCCTGATCTCGTCGAGGGTTCTGTCGTAGAAGAACAGAGCGAAATTCGGTAGAACGAAAACTATCCCCACGACGGGGATGAGAACCGGCCAGCGGAACTTGCCCGCAAGAACCAGCCTTCCAAGTCCGCCAAATGCCGGGAGTGTGCGGTCCTTTAATAGGCGCGAGAGACCGTACGCGGAAAAGTAAGCCATCCCCGCCCGAGCGAGAACCATGAATCGGTATCCGTGAATTTTAGTCGAGCGAAAGAGGCCAAAGCTCTCTAACCATTTTGCCTTTAGCCCGACTCCGGGGACGATGATTCCCCAAGCGACCGCCGAGGAAGCCACAATGAATAGAAGAATCGAGACTGCTCTCACGTCGAATCCTCTCTCCTTTTTCTTGCCGTCGAGGGCGTAGGCGATTCCAAGAAGGGCAAAGACAATGCCCACGACGATGGCGACGTTCCCGAGGACGTTCGCCGCCACGCCTATCCCGCGAGCGTGCGAAAAGAAGTCTCCTTTCCAGAAAAGGTTTCCGAGGATTGTCCCGAAGGGAACGAGGGGAAGCTGCCCCTCCACCGGCGTCAGCCACGATGAGGTTTTCGCGAATGGATAGACGCAACAGTAAGAGGTCAAAATGCCCACGACGGGAGTGAGAAGGAGGAACAGCGAGCGGAGTCTTTTCCCTTTTCCGGCGAATGCCAGAGAACTGACGAAGATGCACGCCCAGAGAATTGCTCCACCGACCACGATGTAAAGATGGGTCAGGCTCAGCAAGCCCAGAAGAAGGCCCGCCCCAAGAGCGCGCTTGTGAGTCGGATTATCTGTAAAGCCGAACAAGGCTCTCCCGAAAAGAAAGAGGATGCCGGTAGCGAGCGCATTGCTCGCCATCCCGCTCAGGGAGTAATGAACGAGATTGTTCTGCACGAGAAACAGAACGGAGCAGAACAGCGAGGGGAGAAGCATGCCGTCTTTTCTGACGAGAAAGAATATGCCGACCACCGGCAGAAGAATTGAGAGAAACACGACGAGCTTGTACGATATGTCAACCGAAAGCGAAAGAAGAAAATGGCATCCGGCAATCAGCCAGAACCCGGTCTTCGGGTAATAGAGCAAAAGAGGATAGCCGGCGCTATGGCTCATGGACCAGCCGTCGAGGAAACTGCCGCCGCGCCGGAGGTTCTCGACGTAGGAATATGCCTCCGCCATGTGCGCCGGGTTGTCTCGATAAACGAGGAAACCCGGCATGAAAATCCTGTGCAACAGAATGAGGACGACGCCGACCAGAATCAGGATGCACAGAGCGCTCTTGCCAAAGCGGGTTAGCGTGGCCGACCCCGCCCGGCAAAAAGAAGAGTCTGGTGTGACATTCAAGGATGGCATTCGTGAACGTCGGCTCCGAATCACCGCCCCTTTTGTGGTAGAGGCACTGACCGCGACTGCCGAAACCCGCGCCCCCACGTGAATGAATAATCCTCAGAATCAAAAGGAGGGAACTCAGGACTTCTTCTCTCCGGCTTGCGGGATGTCCTTCAGAGGGCTGACCCGGAATCGAATCTGAATTTCCTTATCCCCCACGGTCAGGTTGAGCTGGGTGTTGAGCCGGGTCAGGAGGAGGCGGAAGGGAATCTGGACTTCATGGGAGTAAACACTGATCGCGACGTTGGTATCACTGAGAATGTCTTCGGCCTCATTCACTGCGCGACAGAGCTTCTCGAACCTGTCGAGTTTTGCAACAAGCTCCTCGCCGAAGGTGTATTCCTTCCCGCAAGCGGCGCATCGGATAGTATTGTTTCTGGACGGGTCGAACACGGAAAACTTTACCAGTTCGCCGCAGCCATCCTTTATGCACCGAAATTCCAGATTGTTTCCTACCTGCACGTCGAGTTCCCCTTTGCCGAAGACACGTGCTGTCGAACGCGAGTCCATGGTCGTTACATCGCCAAAAAGAAAAAACTGGCGCAGGGGCGCGCTTCCCGAAATCACAGCCGAAACTATTATATGGCGCCATCACTGTCAACAAAAATCCGTTGTGGTCGGACTGGGCCCTTGATACAATGCCAACAGCAGCGGCAATGCACGCAGGTGCGAACCGCGCCGCAGAGGTTCGGCGCGAAATTTTAGACGATTGGTGAGAGGAGGGACCGAAGATGAACGAGTACAAGCCAGCATGGGCGGTGCGGCCCTACCCACATGACATTTACAGGATGCAGGAATTTCTTCAGGACGCCATGGCGGCGATCGGGTGGCCCGCGACGGGCGACCTGACCGGTTGCGACCGGGAGGCGATTCGTAAGCGGCTTAAACAATCCTACTACGCGTCCGCCAGCCCGCAATCCTTGGGCCAGGCTACTGGGATTTTCCAGCGGTTCGTGAACGACATTTCACAGGGAGACGCCATCGTGGTGCCGGACGGGGCGGACGTGTACTTCGGCGTGGCGGCCTCGGGCTACACGTTCAAGCCCCAGCTGCAGGAAAAGGGCTACGCTCACTGGATCATGGTCGACTATAAACTTGGCGCGAGGCCCGTGTGGAGAAGCGACCTGCCCGCCGTCCTGTTCGATGCTCTAAAGGGGAGGCAAACGGTCTTCAGCCTGCCCCCTGGGCCCGTGTGGGAGGTGATAACGCGCTACGCGCCGGGGCCCGACGACGCCCTCGGCAAGGCGAAGGCCGAATACACGGAAAGACTCGCACAGGGAACTGTGGCTGGAATCAACTCGCCCAAATTCGAGGACGCGGTGAAAAGGGTTCTTTCCTTTTACTATCCAAACCTGCGCCGGCTCGCGACGAGCGCCGGGCCGGTCGGTGGGGACACAGACCTCGAAACCAGCCTGCCTGGGGACCTCGTTGTGCGCGTGCAGGTAAAATGTTATCAGGATCGGTCGGGCCCTCTCGGAACGGAGCCCGTGCGGCAACTTCGAACGTCGATGAACGCAGGGGAGTACGGCATACTGGTGACAACCGGCACGGTGGGCGAGGGTGCCCGGGAGGAGGCGCGGCGCGACCGAGAGAAGCCGATCGGGTTCATCAGCGGAGCTGACTTCGCTGACCTGGTCTTCGAAAACATGGGGGACCTCAGCGATTCCGACCTCCGAGCGCTCGGACTTGCGCGCCATTTGGCCGTACGCTGAGTCTTCCCCGGTACAGAGTCTTGAACAGGGATCCTAACCGATGCGGGAGGGCAGAACGGTGGACCCAATGGAAATTCTGCGAGAGACAGGGGCTGTTCTTCAGGGACATTTTCTTCTCACGTCGGGGCGACACAGCGGCTGGTTTATTCAGTGCGCACAGGTGCTTCAATATCCCGATAGAGCAGAGGAGCTGTGCCGGCGATTGGCGGAGCAGTTCCTTGACTTCGAGGTGGAGACGGTAATCGGCCCGGCGGTGGGAGGAATCGTTGTCGCGCACGAAGTCGCGCGGCATTTGAAAGCCAGGGCAATCTATGCCGACAAGAAAGAGGGAAAGCTCGTCCTCGGGCGAGGATTTCGTCTCCGCCCGGGCGAAAGGACGCTTATCGTCGAGGATGTGACGACGACGGGCGGCTCGGCGAAGAAGGTTGTCGAGATTGTCGAGGAATATGGCGGCAAGCCGGTTGGAGTCGGAGTCCTCGTTGACCGAACGGCCGGGAAAATCGAATACCCCGTGCCGAGCCGCAGCGTCGTCCAGCTTGAGGTGGAGTCCTACGCAAAAGAGGAATGCCCTCTTTGCAAGGACGGCGTCCCACTTATGGACCCGGACACCCGGCGCTTGATCGAGCCACAGGACAAATGACCCATTCCTCATGCAGAGGGCATCGTGGGCGAATTTAGCAAACAGCGATTGATCGAGCTTGACCACCGATACCTCTGGCATCCGTTCACGCAGATGCGGGACTGGCTTGCGCAGGAGCCGCTCTTCATCGTGAGCGGAAAGGGGGCCATTCTCACCGACATTGACGGCAAAGAATACATTGACGGGACTTCCTCCCTCTGGGTCAACCTCCACGGGCATAACGTCGAGGAAATCAACGAAGCGGTCCGAAAGCAGCTCGAGCAGATTGCTCATTCCACTTCGCTCGGTTTAGCAAACGTTCCGGCGACTCTTCTTGCGGAGAAGTTGATTTCCGTTGCGCCGCGAGGTCTGAGCCGCGTTTTCTACTCGGATGACGGCTCAACCGCCGTCGAGGTCGCCTTGAAAATGGCGTTTCAATACTGGCGCCACGTCGAGGGGAAAAAGACCCGTCGGCGGAAATTCGTTTCCCTTGAGCTGGGCTATCACGGCGATACGATAGGCGCCGTCTCCGTCGGGGGAATTGACCTTTTCCACGGAATCTTCGGGCCGCTCCTCTTCGACTCGCTGCGCGCTCCGGCGCCGTACTGCTACCGCTGCCGATTCGGACGGGAGAAAACGAATTGCGAGAAGGAGTGCTTCGCGGCTCTAAGAAAGATATTCGCTGAAAACGAAGGACAAATCATAGCCCTGATTCTCGAGCCGAAGGTTCAATGCGCCGCAGGATTCATAGTGCATCCCGGGGGATACCTCGCCGAGGCAAGGCGATTGTGCCACGAGGATGGCGCTCTCCTCGTCGCCGACGAGGTGGCAAGCGGATTTGGTCGCACCGGAAAGATGTTCGCCTGTGAGCACGAGAACGTTACCCCCGATTTGATGTGCGTGGCGAAGGGATTGACGGGCGGGTATCTCCCCATTGCCGCGACCCTAACCACCGAGAAGATTTTTGAGGCATTCCTCGGCGATTATCCCGAAAAGAAAACGTTCTTCCATGGCCATTCCTATACGGGAAATCAACTCGCCTGCGCGGCGGCTCTCGCGTCGCTCGAGCTGTTTCAGAAGCGGAATATCTTCAGCGAGCTGCCTCGGAAGATTGAGCTTCTCCGAAAAGGGCTGGAGAAGTTCCGGGAATTGCCTCACGTTGGAGATGTCCGCCAGTGCGGCTTCATCGGGGCAGTTGAGCTTGTGCGCGATAAGTCAATGAAAGAGGAATTTCCATACGAGGCGAGAATCGGAGCAAAAGTCTGCCGCCGCGCCCGAGATAAGGGCGTCCTCCTCCGCCCCCTCGGCGACATCGTCTATTTCATACCTCTCTATTGCATTACCGACGCCCAACTCGGGCACCTCCTCACCGCCGCCCTCGAGTCAATCCAGGAAGAGATGCAGAAGAACTGAGGCCCGATGTCCGTAGGATGCGCGCGCGGACGAGGTTTTCTGGGCGTGAGGTTGGGCGCGGCCGATGCAAGCGCCTTGACACCCCCGCCGTTTTAGCACACGATTGACCTTCGATCAGACTTGCCTCGCAAGACAAGCGTCCAATTGGCGACGACACTCAGGTGTGCGAGAGTGGACGAGCCAGTGAGGGGCTCCTGGAAAATGAACTTCCTTATTCTGCTCCTTTTTGCCTTTTCCGGGTTGACAGGGTTGGTCTATGAAGTGCTGTGGCGGAGGATGCTCACCGTCGTGCTGGGTGGCTCCATTTACGCCACGGCGGCGGTACTGTCTTCGTTCATGGCGGGCCTTTTTCTCGGCTCAGTCGTCGTCGGTAGGTGGGCTGACCGGTGGAAGAATCCCCTTCGCGCGTACGGATTGGTCGAGATTCTGATCGCCGCGTTTGCTCTGGTTCTCCCTGCGGCATGCAGAGGTCTGGTTTCTCTGCAGCGCAGTCTCTATCCCGCACTCGAAGGTTCTCCCCAACCTCTCACCGTCTTGAGGTTCGCTGCCTCGTTCGTTGTGCTGTTGTTCCCGACGTTCTTGATGGGCGGGACTTTTCCATTGCTGAGCAAGTTCTATTTGCGAAATTGCACCCTCGTCGGGAAAGGAGTCGGGCGCCTCTATTCAGTGAACACGGGCGGGGCGGTTCTCGGAGCGATGGTCGCCGGGTTCTTTCTGGTCAGACTGCTCGGCACGCAAGGCACTAACCTTACGGCGATCGTTCTGACCGCAGCCGTCGGAATTGCGGCGGTTGCTCTCTCCCGCGCGAGGTCAAGCAAGGTGTCTGCGGCTGTTCCTCCGACTGTTAGCGCGCCGAAGGCGCACGGCCGCGCAACCCGCACGGCACTCCTGACAGGTTTCGCCCTGTCCGGGTTCACGGCTCTCTGCTACGAGGTCCTCTGGACGCGCGTTCTCGTTTTCGTCGTTGGGAACACGACGTATTCTTTCACCATTATGCTTTCCACGTTTCTTCTCGGGTTGACATTGGGATCGTACCTATTCGCGCGTTTCCTCGCTCGTAAGAAGAATCTCTTTATGGTGGCAGCGGTGACCGAATTGCTGATCGGCGTTTTTGCCCTGGTCGGGGTGGCTCTCACGCGTTCCTTCTACGGAATCTTCGACACTCTGAAGAACCTCTTCTCGTCGTGGGGCTACGGGCCATACATGCTGGTCCGGTACACTGTCGCCTCGATGGCCCTCCTGCCGCAGGCGACTCTGTTCGGGATTTTTTTTCCAGCCCTGATCGCCATCTACAGCGGTCAGTACGAGAATTTGGGAACGGACGTCGGGCGTGCTTACGGGAGCAACACGCTCGGCGCCGTTTTCGGGTCGGTGGCGGCGGTCTTTCTTCTTATCCCCGCTTTCGGGCTTGGCGGCGCGATGCTTGTGACAGCGATTGTGAACGTCGTCGTTGGGCTTGTGCTCATCGGGCTTTCGCCTGAGGTCTCGTCGAGGAAAAAGACCGCCTCAGCGTTGAGCGCGGTGGCCATTTTCGCGTGTTTGGTGATTCTACTCCCGCCGAGGATGGATGTTGGGACATCAAGCAAGGGGCTCCAGGGAGAACGCGGAAGCGTCGTGTTCTATCGTGAGGGAGCGTCTGGGACTGTGACCGTGTTTCTCGACGCGGAGCAAGGACTGAAAATGATGCAGATTGACGGGCAACCGCAAGTGCCCACTGACCTGGACGCCTTGCAGGCCTTCCGTCTTCTGGGGCATCTGCCGTTCTTCGTTCATCCCAATCCTGAGGACGTTCTGGTCACTGCGTTTGGCGGAGGGATAACGACAGGCGCCATTCTCAGCCATCCAGTGGAGCGAGTGGACGCCGTGGAGATATGCTCCTCCGTATTTGAGGCAGCAAAGCTGTTTGAGGAAGAGAACAATGGCGCGCTCAACGACAAACGCCTTCGGCTCATCGTAGATGACGCAAACAACTACGTCAAGGTGACCGACCGGGCCTACGACGTGATTGTTTCGGACGCCACGCACCCTGCCGCCTTCGAGAGCTGGGTGCTTTACACGCAAGACTTTTACTCTGCCTGCCGCAACCTGCTGCATGAAGGCGGGGTAATGTGCCAATGGGTTCCGCTTCATGGACTGCCCACTTCCGACCTGAAAATCATCCTGCGGACGTTTCAGGAGGTTTTCCCGCATACGTCTCTGTGGTTTGCGAGAGGATATACGGTGATGCTTGGGGCGCCGAATCCCCTGGTCCTCAACGCCGGAAGGTTTGAGAGCGCACTTCGGACCAACGAGAAAGCCTTCAACCAGTTGCGCCGGGCTCACCTCGAGAGCGTTCCTGCGATTCTCAAGAACCTGATTCTCGACGAGGATGACGTTCGGCGTTTCGCAGGGGATTCGCCAATCGCAACCGAGGACAACAGCCCCCTTGCCTTCTCAGAGAAGCGGGCTTTTGGCAGGCGAACCATTCCGGAGAACATCGCTGCTCTGGTGACTGCGGTCAGCGGCGCCTTTCCGAAGGTCGTGGGAACGACGGAGCCGGGCGAGAAATCAATCTTCGCCGCCATGCGCGTTCGGCGCCCGTATCTGAATGCCGTTCGCTGCTGGGACGAGCGAAAGCCGGTTGAGGGACTGAAATATCTGGAAGAGGCCTTTACCGTCGGACTGGAGGATGCCGACCTCGCCTGGTATCTCAGGTGGATGACAATCCTTGCCTTTGCACAGTACCGGAAGGAAGGGGACGTTGCGAAGGCAGTGGCCGATTTTCGTCGCTGGGCCGAGATTTTTCCACGGTCGCCGTGGACGAGGATTGCCCTGGGGCATTTTCTCATGGACAAAGGCCGCTTGGACGAAAAGTCAGAACTCCTCGACGAGGGGCTTGCGGAGCTTCGTCGTGCTGCGGAACTTGCGCCGACAGACCCATTCGCGCTTCAGGAAGTTTCGCACGTTTTCCTGTCAGCGGGAAAGGACGAAGAAGCCATCCCATTGCTCGAGACATACCGCGAGGCGTTCCCCGAAGACGTCGAGAACTTGAGAAGGCTCGTCGGCGCGTACGTCCGAACGGAGCAATACGAGAAAGCGATTCCCCATCTCGAGAAGCTGGCGCAACGTTACCCCCAAGACCCGCTCTCGTGGAGCACACTTGCCGGCGCCTGCGAGGCAGGTCACCGGTATGCGGACGCCCGCCGCGCGATTCTTAAAGCCCTCCGGCTCGACCCAGACAATCCCGCCTTCCGCCTGGCGCTCGACCGGCTGGAAGGGCTGGAGGGGGGACGCCGGCCTTCGGGAGATACCGGCGTCAAAAGTGAAGGAACCTCCTCGGCAGCCCCTATTCGCGGGGAGAGCCCTTCTGCACCCCGATGAATTGAGTGCTCACTACCACGTCGTCAAACCAGACTCGGTTGACGCGCGCGCTTTCGTGGACGTACAGGTCAAGCCAGAAGCAATTGATTTTAAGGAGATCGACCGTTCGCCAGCGGATGCCCTTGAAGTGCCCCTGCAACTTTCCATCCAACCATAAAGCCTGCTCGCCGTCAGACTTTCCGGGCGTGTTCGCCTTGGCCATCATCTCCATGCAGTACCAGCGCCCGCGCTCAAGCGGCACCGGTTTCGGAGGCACGAAAAGATCGCCCCACGGCCCCTTCTTGTCCATGTGATAAGTATAGAAGTACAGAGCTCCGGGGGGCGACCAGGCGCCTTTCCGTCGCGGCGCCGCCGACTTACCCGGCTCCACACCCGTCGTGAAGAAGTCGTCTCCCTTCGGCGTCCAGCCCGCTTTGCCGAATGCGGAATACTTATTATCGGGGCGGTTGGCGAGAAGGGTGACGAAGTGCATCCCGCGTCCCTGGTCATAGTCTTCCGCGAACTTGCAGTACCAGCGCGCATAAACCCGGTCGTAGCCGGGCATGAACCAGACGCACAACATTGCTCCGGTTCCCTTACCCGGCAGCGCGGTTAACTCAGCAGCGTACTTGCCGCTGTGGACGTTACTCGCGTCGTCGGTAATCCGAAGCCTCTTTGGGTCTTTTGTGGTCTCGGCCCGGTCCCACTTCCTCGTGTCGCCCGTCTCGAAATCGTCGCTAAAGATAATCTGGGGGACCCCTTCTCCTGCGACAGGCAGTTGTTGTCCGACCTGTGCTTTTGACGGGGGCACGCACAGGATGAAGACGAACCCGGCAAATCCGACGAGAAACAATAGCTTCCTCGGTACGCTCATCTTCACGCCCTCACTTTAAGATTCGCAGCCGAATTTGGCTGGATTCCGCCGGTCATTTGTCCTTGCATGCCAATGCTTTGCTTACAACCCATGCCTTCCTCACTTTGCCCTGGGACGTCCCATGTTTCGGAACAAATAAATCCCGGACTTGCCCGGGACGACGATGTCAACGTCTCCGTCGCCGTCCATGTCGCGAACCACGATGTTCATCCCAACGCCGACCATCGCGTTGTAGGCAAGAACGTGCCTTTCGAACTGCCCCGTCTTGCGGTCTATCTTGTACCAGTACACGAATTGCGGATCGAACGACCCGGGGTCATCATCCTCATGGCCGCGATAGCGCTTCCCCGTGATGAGGTCAGGCTGCCCGTCGGCGTCAACGTCTGCTATCGCCATCGTGTGGAACTGCGATGACGTGTCATCTATCGCGTGTCGCACCCACGTTCGCCCCGACGCTGTCGCTCTTTGTTCGAACCACGCCAATCCGTAATCATGCCCTCGCCCGACGATGATGTCGCTTCGTCCGTCGCCGTTGACGTCCATGACAATCATCGGGATGCTTCCTTCACCGCCCACGTCGTACTCCGGAAGCCACTCCCATTTTCCGGTCTTAAGGTCCTGCGGGGCGCGATACCAGCCGTGGCTCGTTACAATATCGCCCCGTCCATCGCCATCAACGTCTCCGAAGCCCACGCCGTGCCTGTCCTGAGCCTGTCCAACGGTATGCTTGATAAATTCAGAACCCTTCTTCTCCAACCAGGAAACCGGAGTGTTGCTGTAGAGGCTTGGAATGATGTCAACGTCGCCATCGCCATCAACATCGGCGGGCAGAAACGACTCGCCGCCTTTCATCAGAACGATGTCATGTTTGCGCCACTCCTTCCCAACCGCGCCGGGGTTCTCATACCAGGCAAGCTGCTCATCACCCCACGCACCCGTTAGAATGTCCACGCGTCCGTCCCCATTGACGTCCATAGCGAACTCGCCGAAATCCTTCTGAAATTCATTGCCGAGTTTCCCAACCTCCCGAAGCGGATGACGCTTCCAGTCTGGGGGCTGGTATTCCTTCGAGCCGGGCACGATGTCGCGGCGCTTCTTCTGCGGCCCCACGTGCTCGTACCAGTTCGGTCCAGAGACGACGTCGAGATTGCCGTCGCCATTCACGTCAATCACGCAGCACCCTTCCGTTCGGTGCCATTCCGTGTCTATCGGCTCCACCTTGAACGCCGGGTCCTCAGCAAAGACCACTACCGCGCACGTCATCAAACAGAATCCGACCGAAAGAACCTTTTTCATCCTCCTCCCTTTCTTTGCGTCAGTCACATACGTCGGTGACAGTCTTTCTCCCTTTTCACGTACGTTGCTTTATTGACTGGATTCGCACTTCATCCGGCCCAACGGGGCCGTGCCTCTGATCAGGACCTCGCCCTGCGATAGAAGCAGTCCCTATCTCTGACGGCAAGTAGATTACAGCCAAAGCGCCATGGAAGCAAGCCCCACTTCCTTGCGCCTTTGCGTCTTTGCGACAGGCCCAGATGTAATGACGCTCTCCCCCACGTTTTTTCTCTCGCCAAGGCGCAAAGGACGCGAAGCGGACGACCCTGTCTTCCCTGACGTAACTCAGGATACCGGTGTGGCTGCGCGTGAGTCGGAGGGGGGCTTTGTACCGCGGGCATCTTGTGCCGCCCCGCCCTGCTTGGCGACGCTACAGGAAGGAGGAGCGGAGGTCCAATCAGGCCCGCGCAGGGGGCCACTCGGCCAATCCCCGCACGGGATAAGGAGAGTGAAACAAGGAGGCTACGTCAATTGAATGTGTCGCCCCCTTCCCGCCGTCGGCGGGATTGAGGTTGGTTTGTCTCATCGGCATCCACGGGCTTACGCCCGAAGCAAGGGGAGTCCCGCCCCTGAAGGGGCTGAAAGCGGCAGGGCCTGGCGATGGAACCGTCAACCATCGTGCGGCCTCTTGCTGAGGCTTGAGGTTGGTTTGTCCCTCCGGCATCCACGGGCTTACGCCCGAGGCAAGGGGAGTCCCGCCCCTGAAGGGGCTGACCGGAGCAAGCCAAGCCTATGCCCCCGGCAAAGATAGGCTTGTCCCTGGGGGCGACGCAGAATGAGTCTCACCTTCTCGAAAGTTCTCCGGTGCGTGGTCTTGAGCACGAAGAGGCGCCGTTGCAGTTGATCCCGCCCCGCGTTCCGCGGGGGACACGTTGCTCGAGACCCATGCTCAGGGTCCACGACTCAAGTGTAGCTGCACCGTCTCTGCGGAAGCCGTCCCCGGAGTTTGGGTTCTCCGGCGCGCACGCCGGGACAGCACACCGAACGCGGCCTTCGAAAGAGCCGACAGCCGTCCGGTTCGCGTTCGTCTCTCCTTCACATTCCCTCTCGCCATTTTGCCCTGCGGAGCCTCTGTATCCGCGTATGGCACGTGGATTGCTGCCAAGCCTCCTGAACCGGCGCTGAGGCACCGGCAAAACCATCGGGAACGTTAATGAGCGGCGTGTTTGCAGAGACGGGAACCACGGGAGCCCAGCGTACGGTGCAGGCGTGTGCCGCGCTTTCTGTTCTCGACGCTCCGCGCTTTGAGAGGGAAAAGGGTTTAACTTCTATTCAGAGAGGTGCGTGATGTTCCCCAGAGGTCTCGCTGCTGCGTGTATAGCACTGACGGTCTGCCTGTGTCAGGAGGCTTGGTGTACAAAATTGTACGTGGATGGGTCGGTTTCTGAGTCTGGCGACGGCGCCTCCTGGGCAACCGCTTTCAAGAGGATTCAGGAAGGAATAGATGCGGCATCCAGTGGCGACACTGTGATCGTCGCGCAGGAAACGTACCTCGAGAATATCCTTTTTAAGGGTAAAAACATTGTTCTCCGTGGCACCGACCCCCTGGACGCCAGCGTGGTCGCTGGAACCATCATTGACGGCAACGAGTCCGGCTCGGTCGTCACGTTTTCAGGGAACGAAGCGGCGACCTGTGTCCTTTCCGGGTTCACGATTCGCAACGGCAAAGCCGACTATGGGGCTGGAATCTTCGGCGGCTTCTCCCAGAACGCCCCAAAGGCCGCAATCAAGAACAATGTGATTACCGGCAATTCCGCCAACGCGAACGGAGGCGCGGTGTACTGGTGCGACGGCACCATTGAGGACAACAGAATCCTGGGAAATTCAGCCCAGAACGGTGCGGGATTGAGCGGGTGCGCCGGGACGATTCAAAACAATCTCATCGTAAACAACCGGTGTCCGGGCTGGGGTGGCGGCGTGCACTGGTGCAGCGGCACCATCCAGAACAACCTCATCGCGGGCAACTCGGCCGGGCAAGCTGGCGGCATGTATTCATGCAACAACACCATTCAGAACAATGTCATCGTCGGCAACTCGGCGGGCTATGGCGGCGGGTTGAATCACTGCGGCGCAACGATGCGAAATAACGCCATCGTCGGAAATTCCGCGGAGTGGGCAGGTGGCGGCCTGTGTGATTGTGGAGGGAAGATTGCCAATAACACCATCGTTGCCAACGCGGCAACCTCGGATTCCGGGAGCGGGGGCGGGCTGTGGCTGTGCAGCGGGACAATCGTCAATTGCATTATCTGGGATAACACTGCTCACGAAGATGCCCAGCTTTCCCTGTCGAGCGTGCCTTCGTATTCCTGCATCCAGAACTGGACTGGCGGAGGAGAATGCAATATATCACAAAGCCCTCTTTTCACCGGCCAACCCATGTCCACCGGCAACTGGACCGGCGATGGGACGTTCGACCCCGTTACCTGCCAGACGACTCTTGTGAAAAGCAACGCTTCGTGGCAGGCGGACTCACTCATTGGCCTCGCCATGAACCCGGACGTGGCACAGCCGCTGCAATTCATCATTGCCTCCAACTCCGCGACGACAATCAAGGTCTGGGGGGACGCCTCGGGCTTCGTTCGCGCAGGGGATACCTACGAGGTCTATAACTACCGGCTGTCGGCGGCTTCGCTGTGCATTGACAGTGGTAAAAACGAAGACTGGATGTCCGGCGCGGTTGACCTGGACGGCAACCCGCGCATCGCGTGGGCGATTTCCTCTTTAACCGTGGACATGGGAGCATACGAGGCCGGGGATTCTGCTCCACCGGTCATCACGCTCATGGGCGCCAATCCCGTGACCCTTCAGGTCGGAACTCCATATACCGAGCCCGGATACATGGCCAGCGACAACTGCGATGGGGACGTCACAGCGAGAGTCGTTGTTAGCGGTCCGGTGAACCACGCGGTCGTGGGCAGCTACACGCTGCGCTACAACGTCAGCGATTCCGCTGGCAACGCTGCCGAGGAAAAGACGCGAACCGTCAACGTCGTGGACACCACTCGCCCGGTAATCACCCTCCTGGGCCAAAACCCCATGACCTTGCAACTCGGGACACCCTACGTCGAGCCGGGCTACACAGCTACGGACAACTACGATGGAAACATCACCGCGAACGTCGTGGTCAGCGGCTCCGTGAACCACACCGTCGTGGGGAGCTACACACTGCGCTACAACGTCAGCGATTCAAGCGGCAACCCAGCCCAGGAGAAGACCCGGACCGTCAACGTCGTAACAGATACGGTCCCTCCGGTAATCACCCTGCTGGGGAGTAATCCGATGACGATTGCGGTGGGAACGCCCTACGTTGAGCCGGGCTACACGGCGAACGACAACCACGATGGCGACATTACCGCAAGGGTGGTTGTTTCCGGCTCCGTGAGCCATACCGTTGTCGGAAGTTACACGTTGCGCTACAACGTGAGCGATGCCGCTGGCAATCCCGCACAGGAGAGAACCCGGACGGTGAATGTCGTGGATACGGTCCCACCGGTGATCACCCTGTTGGGGTCTAACGTCATGACGGTGCAGGTTGGGTCGCCGTACGCCGAGCCGGGATATACAGCGACGGACGACTACGATGGGAACATCACCGCATGGGTGGTGGTTAGCGGTTCGGTTAACCACAACGTCGTAGGGAGCTACATATTGCGGTACAACGTGAGCGACTCCTCCGGCAATCCTGCTCAGGAGAACACCCGAACGGTCAACGTCGTGGACACCGTTCCCCCCGTCATCACCCTCTTCGGCGACAATCCCATAACTCTCCAGGTCGGAAGCCCATATGCGGAGCCGGGATACACAGCCAGCGATAATTATGACGGCAACATCACCGCGAGCGTGGTCGTTACCCCGCCGGAAGGCGGGGTGAATTATGAGGTCGTTGGAAGCTACACATTGCGCTACAACGTAAGTGACTCCTCCGGCAATCCTGCTCAGGAGAGAACTCGAACAGTCAACGTCGTGGATACCGTTCGCCCGGTGATCACACTTTTCGGCGACAATCCGCTTACTCTGGAGGCGGGCACTCCATACGAGGAACCGGGATATGCCGCGGCCGATGACTGCGACGGAGACATCACCGCCAACGTGAAAGTCACTGGTTCCGTGGACCACATGTTCCTGGCGAGTTACGCTCTGAAGTACAACGTGAAGGATTCCAGTGGAAATCCCGCCCAGGAGAAGACGAGGGTCGTCAATGTGGTGGACACCACCCCTCCGGTTATCACGCTTCTTGGCGATAACCCGATGACGCTGGAGGTTGGCACACCTTATGTTGAGCCGGGGTTCACAGCCATGGACAACTGCGACGGAGACATCACAGCAGACGTCCTTATCACAGGATCCGTCAACCATTCCGTTCCGGGCAGCTACACGCTTCGCTACAACGTCAGCGACTGGAGTGGGAACCCCGCCGAGGAGAAGACGAGAACCGTGAAGGTCGTGGACACGACTCCCCCGGTGATTACTCTCCTGGGCGACGACTCGCTCGCCCTCGAGGTTGGGACTCCATATGCTGAGCCGGGCTATTCAGCAAGCGACAACCATGACGGGGACGTCACGTCGAAGGTCGCGGTCAGCGGCTCCGTGGATCACAGTGTCCTGGGAATCTACGTCCTGCGCTATAACGTCAGCGACTCATCCGGGAATCCTGCGGAGGAGAAAACGAGGACTATCACCGTCGCGGACACCACTCCACCGATAATCGCTTTGCTCGGCGAAGCCTCGGTCGCCCTGGACCTCGGGACTCCATATACCGAACCGGGCTATTCAGCGAACGACAATTATGACGGGGACATCACCGGCAGAGTCCTGGCCGCCGGTTCCGTGGACCATACCGTCGTCGGAACATACGTCCTCCGCTATAACGTCAGCGATTCCTCCGGGAACCGAGCGGAGGAAAAAACAAGAACAGTCAACATCGTGGACACCACTCCTCCGGTGATCACTCTGCTGGGCGACGACCCTGTCACCCTCGAGGTGGGAACTCCATATACCGAGCCGGGCTATTCAGCGAACGACAATTATGACGGAGACATCACGTCAAACGTGGCCATCACCGGCTCCGTGGACCACACCGTCGTCGGAACATACGTCCTCCGCTATAACGTCAGCGATTCCTCCGGGAACCCAGCAGAAGAGAAAACAAGAACAGTCAACGTCGTGGACACGACTTCCCCGGTCATCACTCTGCTGGGCGACGACCCGATCGCCCTCGAGGTGGGAACTCCATATACTGAGCCGGGCTATTCAGCGAACGACAATTATGACGGAGACGTCACGTCAAACGTGACCATCACTGGCTCCGTGGACCACACCGTCGTAGGAACATACGTCCTCCGCTATAACGTAAGCGATTCCTCCGGGAACCCCGCCGAAGAAAAGACGAGGACAATCAACGTCGTCAGCACAGACTCGGTCAGCATCCTCGAGATCATCCAGACTGCCGACGGAAGCGTTCAGCTCGTCTGGAAGAGCAGCCCGGGAGCCACCTACGCCATCTGGTCCTGCTCCGAGCTGGCAACGGGGATGTGGAACGAGGAGGCGAGCGTGACCTCCTATGATGTCCTGACTACCTGGACCGACGGGGACGCCGCGTGCCTGCGCAAGTTCTACAGGATCGAGGCGAGGTGACCAGCGTCCCTGCAGGGCAACGCACATCGCTTCCCTGACTGCATCAACTCACAGAGACCGTGAAGTATCCCCGCCGAAGGCGGGGCGGAAGGCGAAGATGTTCTTGACAGGACTCGCAGGATGGAGGGCCTCTCCGTGCGCATCTGCGCTCATCTGCGGTTCATTCCTTCCGCGCCCAAAGCGGGGCCCTCTGCTGCCGGAGACTGAGCGGTTGCATGTGCGTTGACCGAAGGCCGAGCCCCGGTGAGGGAGCCGTCGTCGGTCCAGGAGGCTTTGTGCCGCTGCCGTAGTGAGGGACCTTTCGGGAGTGCACCGTACCGGAGGGTCCTGGAGATGGAGGACGAGAGCCCTCCCCGGAGAGGTAATGCGGCGACACTCATTGCGTCTGCCGAACCGCGACTCTGTAGAACATCAAGCCCAGGCCACTTGCCCAGTCATCGAGCCATTCCCAGGCGCTCCCGACCTCCACAGACTCCCAGTTGGTCATGTCGGAAGAGTGCTGGACAACGAAAGCGAGAACTGCCGGGCCTTCCTGGTATTCGTACGCACCAATGTCCACGCCAGTCCCCGATATGCGCGGGTTTCCGTCCACATCGTCCCCTGTGGACCACGACACCAACACGGCGTCATCAACGCGGGACGCCCTGAGATCGAGAACCGCTGCGGTGTTCCCAGCATTTCTGCACGGGGAATCAGTTCTGAGCCGATAATCTCCGTTCTCTGGATCAACGAATCCGGGATCCACGTAGATATTCCCTTCTCCCGGGTCATCATCCTCAATGCAGCAATAGCTTATCGCTATGCCGTAAATGGCAACCTCATCCCCATTTCCCCAAAGGATACAGTTGGCGATGGTTGTCGTGCCGGGGTCGCCCCCGTCCCCGTGCTCCCGGGCTATGCCACCCCCGTAATCTCCTGCGGAATTGCCAACGATGGTATTGTTGATAATGGTCGTGCTCATCCGTTGACGATAACAGATTCCTACTTCCTGATTGCCCGCGATGAGGTTGTTCGCAACATATGCTCGACCAGCGTCAAAATATACCCCACCAACCCCTCTGTTTCCGGTGATGACATTTCGCTCGATGGTCGCCGATGCGCACTCCCATACGCAGAGACCTCCGCCCCATTCGCCCCAGCCCTTCCTGATGGTGTTGTCAGCAATGATCGGGGAACCAGACTCGACATAGACGGCGCTGCCGTCCTCCCATGTTTCATTGCCCTCAATTACGTTCCTCATCAGAAGGGGGGAGCCGCCGTAGCAGTACA
>CAYZXL010000008.1:0-138243 GCA_964482435.1 uncultured Verrucomicrobiota bacterium | reverse complement strand
TACACCCTTCTCTTTCCCTTATGCACAATTTACACACTTCTAAATACACTACCTGTGACCCGTTACTCCCGGGTGCACATGCGGGTATCATCCGCACAGGACAGAGCTATCCCACAACAAGGCGGGGTGGCATGGGCATCTTGCCCATGATCTTCCACGGGCGGGACACCCGTTCCACGACTCCGCACCCATACGCGTCGTCGTAGCGGAAGCTTGAGGTTCTCGCCGGGGAAGAAGATAATGGGCCACGGTTCGGCGTACTCGGGGTTTCGCGGGGTCGGACCGTGACGGAGACAACGGTCCCGGCGAGCGCACGGAAGAGAGACAGGACGAAGTCGAGTGGCGTCCGGGCAGAGGTTGAACGCGAGAAGGAGAAGCTATGGGACTGATGGCGGAACTCGAAAGGCGAATGAAGTCCAGAACAACAGAAGAACTCATAGGACTTCTGGGCAGGCCGGACGAGAAGCTGAGGCTTGCAGTGTTGCTTGACTTGTCGGAGGCTACCACGTCGCGGTTTCTCGAAGGGGAGTTTGCCAAACGGGCCGAGATTCAGGCAAAGTTGGCTCGGCGGTTCATCACCCCGATCTTGATTGAGAGGATGGGGCCTGCTCGCTTTCTGGACGAAGAGCGCATCCGGCAGGCCATTGACACTCACGGCATGCTCCCGCGGCTGAGGAATCTCTTGCGTCAGATGGTTGATATGAACGGGAAGATGCTGGAGTTCGTGCGCTCGAAGGGCCGGATTCCGGCTGCAAAGCGGATTGTGGCATTCGGGCTTGGAGGGTCCGCCATCGGGGCGTATCTCGCGCGAGAGATAATTGAGAACCAGGGGTACTGCGTCCCATTGGAAATTCACATGAGTTATCCGGAGACGTTTCACGGGATAGATTCGGACACGATGGCGGTCGTCTGCTCTTTTTCCGGGAACACGGAAGAGACTCTTTATGCGTTCGATTACGCGCAGAAGAGGACGAGGAACATTCTGATTCTCTCTCGGGGTGGGGAGCTTGGCCGGCTGCGAGACGAATACCCGTTCGTCGAGATACCGAAAAGCGACATCGAGGCTCCGCGGGAGTCCATCGGGTTCTGGTTGAGCGCATTTCTGTTCATCGTCTCGTCGCTCGGTCTGGCAAAGAACGATAGGGGAACAACGTACAAATTCGATATATCAGAGGTGGCGGGAATAGAGGGACATCTCGACGAGATAGACAGGAAATGCGCTCCGGAAATTCGCTTCGAGGACAATCCGGCAAAACAATATGCCGCCCATCTTCTCTACGGAACCCGTTCGGGAGAGCAGTCAGCAAGTTTTGATTGGAGAGAGCCGCGAGAGCCGATCGTTTTTCTCGACGGCTCGGACCGTGCAATCGGAAAGAGGCTGGCGAGTCAGTTTGCGGAGTGCCCGGAGCATCCCGTGACGCTTCTGGTTTTCTGCGAGGACGCGCACAACGAGATTGAGTCAGTGGCAACGGTGATGCTCGGTGAGGAGCTTCGAGGTGAAGGGAGGCGTCGCAGTTACGTCTTCATCTCGAGCGGCGCCTGCAGGGGAGAAGGAGTGGGCCACCGAGAAAGCCGGGCAGCTCAGCGGATCGAGGCGACACTGAACAAGCTCTTCGTCGAGCACGGTGTTGATTTTCTCAGGGTCGAGACGGAAGGAGCCTCATTGCTCGCACGGAAGCTGTCGCTCCTGAAGCTTCTGGACTATACCGCGGTTTACGCGAGTATTTTGCGGGGGACTGACCCTTTGCCCGTGCGATTCATGGACATGATGAAGGACGAGACAGCGAAAATCGTCGGGGCGGCAGACCGCGAGTTTCTCCGCTTGCTCGTTGAGGGAGGAAGGTTGCCCGGTTCGGAAGAAGGAGTCCTATCGGACGAAAAGGTGAGGAGTAATTTCCCTGCGCTGCGGCGCGCGATTCTCAAGAGGTTGATTGAGCAGGAGTGTCTGAAGGTTGAGTCCGGCACGCTCAGTCTGACGAGCAAGGGAGAGGAACTGCTCGGACTCCGACGATAATCCTATTTGCCGCCATTCGCGCTCGGACTGGTTTGTGATGGCCGCGAAATCCTGTGCGAGCCGTGGCAATCGGTACAGACAATTTCGGTTTCGGCTCGTCCCGGCTCGAGGAATTTCGGGTTTCTCTGAAGCCAGACCTCGACGAGCTTCTCCGGCGGGACGTTCGTGTGAGTGGGGTGACAGGTTCGGCAGAAGGAATTCACCTCTTGTCTTGCATAGACGATGTCCGGAGCCGTCGAAAACGTTTCGTCAGACGTGTGCGCGAGGCTCTTTCCATGGCACTGAGAACACGGGACGCCGGTTTTCAGGTGAGAGACGGAAATCTCCTCATCGGTGAAGAGCATGTGGCACATGTAGCAGGAGTCGTTGCTGTCAGCGGGGACTGACGCGGCGAATTTCGGGGCGCGCGTCTGTGCGCAGGACATCAACAGAGCGAGGCCTATCGAGAGAAATGCGCCGGGGGCGTGTCTTCTCAGACGCATTCCCATTCTCGGAACCAGTTATATTCCGCCGGCAGGTTCGCAAAGAAACGTCTCTCCCACTTGCGCAGAGTCTCAAGCTCAGCCGAAGTCAGTGCGCGCGTCCTCTCGTAAGACGCCCTCACGTTAACCTCTAATTGCATGGAGTTGGCCACGCCCGGAATGGTCGCGGACATGCCCCGGTTCGCGAGAATCTTTTTAAGCAACACTGCGGCGTCTCTTTCGGGCGCTCCGTAAGCCCATTCCTGGTTCGCGCGAAACATCAATCCGCCCCCGAAGGGCTTGATGGCGATTATGCCCACATCCTTCTGCTCTGCCAGCGATACAAGGCTGTCGCCGAGCTTTTGTCTCGTCAGGAAGAAGTAGGGAAACAGGATGACCGACAAGGAAGGATAGTTTTTCAGGACGAGGGCGATGTTCGTCGGGTTGTGAACGGAAATTCCGAGCCAGCGGACCTTTCCCTGAGCTTTTGCCTTCTCGAATACCTCGGCGACTTTCTCCAGGACGCGGTCTTCCAGCAAGGCCGTTCGGTCTTCCGCAAAGGCGGCGCCGACGGGTCGCCATATATCGAGCATATCCGTTCGGTAATTCTTCAAGGCGCCCTCGATGTTCTTCATCATAACCTCCGCGGTGACGTTTTCCGGCTCCGTGAGCTTGAATGGCCAGCAAGCGAAGCCGATGTACCATTTATCGCGCATGCCGCGAAGAGCCTTTCCGTAAAGCTCACACTCGACGACCATGTTTGTGTCGAGATAGTTGATTCCAAGTTGCGCAGCGCGAGCAAGAACCTCTTCTCGATTTTTCAGGTCGGTGCCGCCGTGGCCGCCGAGTCCGATCTCGGAAATCATGATGTTGGTTTTGCCGAGGCGTCGGTAGCCCATCTGGGGATTGTAATTGTGGCTGCGGTCAATGGACGCTGGCGCAGGGGCCGCGCTCGTCGCAGGCAAGGCGGCCATCGCGCCTGTTGCCAGGGCCCCTAACGCCAGGGAGCTTTGTGTCAGGAACTCACGTCTCGATATTCTGTCTTGTTCCATTGCTTGGTCCTCTGATTAGGGTACGTTTCCGTCGTTCAACGTTCTGCCAAATTCGTCGCCTTTCTGCATGGGTTCCGCGCGGGGGCCCGCAAAAGCGCTGACGGCACCCGCACTCTCCGGCCGGATTTGGGTTGTCAGGAAAGTATCGCGTCACCCACGGGCGGCGGAGTTCATCGTGGCATGGGCATCCTGCCCATGAGGCTCACGGGCGAGACGCCCGTGCCACGCCGCTGCGCGCATGGCGTGGGAACCTTTCAGCGTGCCCGTTCCACTGATGACTAAGCCCCTGCTCGAGAATAATGAATTTGCTTCACTTTTTTGCGGCTGACGGGCCGACCTTAATTCCAGCGACTTTCAACCGGACCTTATAAAGTGAAGTCCTCGCCGTGACGAAGAGAGTCTTGTTATCGGGGTCGCCGAAGCAGCAGTTGGCTGGCCGTTCGGGAAGGCTAATGTCGCCGAGCTTTTTGCCTTTCGCGTCGAAGACCGCCACGCCGGTGCTTGTAACGTAGAGGTTACCTTTGGCGTCCACCTTCATGCCGTCAGGCCCCGGGGTCTTGACGAACTCCTCCCCGCCTTTGAGCGTCCCGTTGGGCTGAACCTCGAAGACGCGAACATGCCCGCGAGCTGTGTCGGCGACGTACAGCTTCTTTTCATCGGGTGAGAAGGCCAGCCCATTGGGTCGTTCGAAATCGGATGCCAGGAGCGTCAACTTCCCGTCGGGCGATATGCAGAACACGCCATTGAAGGGAAGTTCTTTTTCGGAGGCCTGAATGCCATACGGTGGGTCGGTGAAATAGATGCTGCCGTCGGATTTGACGACGACATCGTTCGGGCTATTGAGCTTTTTGCCCTCGTACTTGTCGGCGAGAGTGACGATTTTTCCGTCGGGCTCCGTGCGGGAGACGCGGCGGTTTCCGTGCTCAGAGGCGATGAGTCTCCCCTGGCGGTCGAACGTCAGGCCGTTGGAATTGCCGCTCGGCTGACGGAACGTCTCGGTCTTGTCCGTGGCCGTCCATTTGACGATTCTGTTTGCGGGGATGTCGCTGAATATGAGAAATCCCTGCGGATGCCAGACCGGCCCTTCGGTGAACTGGAGGCCGGAAGCCACTTTCTCCGGCGCGCCTGCTGCCACGATGTTCGCCAAACCCTGTTCAGCGTTCATGGTCGAGATGCCTCCCACCACAAAACACAAGGCTGCGACGGCGACAATAAGTCCTCGGCTCGGCCTTGTCAACGTCCGTCGGTCGGCACAGGCTGAGACACAATTGCATAGTGTAGCCATAGCTCATCACCTCCATTTTTTGTTGCTCAGGAAGCCAGACACTCCATCATTGCTTCTCATTGACCCTGTAGTACAGCCTCAGAATCTCGGCAGATAGCAGCGGTCTCGAGGGGTCCGTCCATCGGGTTGACATTTCGGCGGCGGACGGCACATCGTCGGCCGCGAGCTCCCACGTCGCCATGTCACTCGACTTATAAATCGAATATTTCTTGCCGGTCAAGCTCGCCCAGGTGAGATTGATATTCCTCTTCGTGTCCGTGGCAACCTCGCTATCGCTAAGCCCGACCTTGTAAAGAGAAGTCCTCGCCGTGACGAAAAGCGCCCTCTTGTCGGGGTCGCCGAAGCAGCAGTTTGCGGGCTGCTCGGGGAACTCAATCGTGCCAAACGCTTCTCCGTCTGGCATAAAGACCGCGATGCCGGAAGAACTGGCTATGTAGAGCCTTCCCTTGTCGTCCACTTTCATGCCGTCTGGGCTGGAGACTTGCACGAAAACATCTCCTCCCTGCAACGTCCCGTCGGCCTGCACATCGAAGATGCGGATGTGACCGCGGGACGTGTCGGCGATGTAGAGTTTGGTCTCGTCGGGGGAAAAAGCGAGGCCGTTGGGACGGTCGAAGTCTTGCGCGAGGAGAGTCAATCCTCCTTCGGGCGAGATGCGAAACACGCCATTGAAAGGAAGCTCCTGCTGCCCGGGGTTGATGCCGTAGGGGGGATCGGTGAAATAGACACTGCCATCGGACTTGAGGGCAAGGTCGTTGGGGCTGTTAAGGCGCATGCCATTGTATCTGTCAGCAAGGGATATGATTTTGCCTTCGAGGTCTGTCCGGGAGACACGCCGGTTTGAATGCTCACAAGCAATGAGCCCGCCCTGCACGTCGAAAACCAGCCCGTTGGAATTGCCGCTTGGCTGGCGAAACGTTGTGGTCTGGTTGAGCGCTGTCCATTTGACGATTCGATTGCCCTGCACGTCGCTGAAAAGGACGTACCCCTCCGGATGCCAGACGGGCCCTTCGGCAAACTGAAAGTTCGTGGCAACCCGCTCGGGTGTTGTCCATGGGACGGCATTGGCGCGAACGTCTTCAGCGCGCGTCTTTGAAAAGACGCTGGTTAGCAGGAACAAAACTGCAATCGCGCGCAATGACAACATCTTCAAATCGAACACCCCCTCACTTGCTTCTGACAGACGAGCCACTCCCATTCCCGCATCGCCTGGCGCAGACGTTCGCGCCTCGGCTCACAATCTCGGCAAGCGTGCTTTCCCGTTGGATGAAGCTCGCAACGGTGCCGTGTCATTGTGCCTCGACGCCGTATTTCAGGAGATCGTCCGGGTCGCGGAAGCGCAGAGTAAAACCCCAGTCGCCGATGCCCTGGTCAACTTTCACGAGAACCGGATTCCGCCCCTTCTTGAGCGTTACGGAAACGACGTCCTGGTCGGGCTGGAGTCCTCGGTCAACGCGGTGGTCGTGGACGAGTTTCCCGCTGATCCAGACCCGAACGCCGTCGTCGCTGCCGACGTACATGTCTGTGGTCGTGTCCTGAGGTGCAGTGACGCAGAAGTAGCCGTACGCGACGACATTGTCCGAGGGGGACATGAGGTTAAGCAGGTTAACGACGCCGTCGGGGCCAACCTTCACTTTCTTCCACGCGACCTCGCCTGCCTTGCCCTGATACTTCTTGTCGAAGGCGATTTCTTCCTCCGGCTCGCGGGCCATTCGCAAACCGGTGTTGGCGGGGTTGTCCCACGGGCCGATGAGCATCCAGTCGCGGACATAGTTCTTGTATGGCGCGAGCAGAACATAGTCCACGATGGCCTCGTACGCCTCCCTCCGGGCGGCTGGGGTAGTGAATTTCAAAGTGATGTGGTTAATCCCTTCGGCCATTTTCAGCTTATTGCCGATGGGTTGTCCCCCGAACAACAGGTCGAAGGAAGCGCCCGGCACGCCCTGAGCCAGCATTACTTCCACGCCATAGACATCCGCCTTCGTAACAGGAACCGGCAGGGTGAATGAATCGCCGACCTTTCCGACGAGCTTCAGACCAGCGCCACCGCTCATTTCGGCCGGGAGGTCCGCATCCTCGACGACAGAAGCACCGGCGGGGAGCGAGCCTGCCGGGAAAAGTCTCTCAGCTTCGATGGCTCCCGGCACGAAGACTTTGGCAAGCGGGAGTCTTTCCTCGACGGGGACCGGCTTGAAGAAATCCGTCCCGCCCGGCATCTGATACCAATAGGCCATCGAGGCGTAGTCGTTGCGAACCGCTTCCGTCGCGGAGTAATTTTCGATGGTTATTTTGAATTGCGTGCGGAAGGGAACGCTGTCAATGATGTGCCAGCGATAGCACGATTGCTGCCTGCCCACGGGATCAGGGAGCGGGCAGCCGTGGAACGGATTCACGAAATGGCGAATTCCCCACGCATCGCCGAAATAGTCTTCGGAACCGGTCCCGAAGAACGAAGGGAACTTCTCGCCGTCAACGTAGATTTTCTCGTCGCCTTCTCCCCACCATCCGCCATGAACGTTGTCAACGAAAAGGGCGGCGCCGACGAAGCGACCTTTGCCAGTGCATTCGAGAAACGGATAATCAAACGTCGCGCATTCGCGTTCCCGCCGCCACTTTGCATGGAAGTATGCCGTGTTGGGTGGTAGGCCCTCGATGCTATAGTATTCCTCCTTAAGGAAAACCTCACAAGCCTTGGTCGCCTGATTTGTGATGACAAAACGTCCCCGCTTACGCACGGGCATTCGCCAATAACAGTACCCGGTTCCGTCCCGAATGCCGAGCGGAAGAGAGGCATAAGGGGAATCGCCGAAGCTCTCTCCAAAGAAATCACCAAAAGGCGCCCAGATGCTCGGCTGCGCCTCGTCGTCCCAATAAGCCTCGAGGAGCACTTTTCTGCCTATGGCGCGCTCGCCGTCGCATGTAAGCTTGCCAATAAGCGCGCAGATGACTGCCGGACCTTCGATGATGGGCATCGTGACGGTTATTCCCGGTCGAAGAACTATCGGGACATCAGGTTCGAAGCCGCGGGTGTCACGTGGGGGCAGGGGGTCTCGTCCACAATTGGAAAGCAGGTCGCAGACCTGCTTCAGGAGAGACTCCTCCTGACTGCTCAGCTCGAGACGAAAGGTGGGAACTTTTGTTCCGGCAGGAAGAGTCGTATAGCCGATGTGGTAGTACTGGATGATTCGCTTGGTTTTGTCCGACCTGACGGATGTGACTTTGCAAGATTTCTGGTAGGGAATCGGAAGGTAGCAATCCGATGCCGGATTGTCCCCGCCGAGGACAACCCTTCTTTGCCAGACGAGAGGACGCCGGAACGGCTCAATCTTGCCGTTGAACATCTCGTTGAAATCAAGCTCGATGGGCTTGGCGTCGTCGAGGTAGAAGCGGATTTTGCCCTGTGGATTGGCTGACCAGATGCGGTTGATGAAGCCGGGACCTTTCATCTCGGCCATCACGTCTTCGCCGGTTGCCTCGTCGAAGCGGATGTAATTCCCGGAATCGCCGTTGGCGTCCCAATCGAGATACTTACCGGTTGCCCCGTCGTAGCGAGACCGTTGATCGTAACTGGAGAACTGGTCGCATTCCTCGCCCTCGACGAGATAGGGGAGCCGGTCCAGGAGGAGAACGTCGATAATGCCTCTGAGGAAATCGGAGTAAGCCCCGGTCTGCTGCGAAACGACGTTTTGACTCGAGAAAAGGCTGGCGAGAAGAAGAACGCCCGCGAAAAGCAACGCTGGAACCGAACGTCTCATTTTACCCCTCCTTTCCATGCGCTGAATCTGAGCCGGTCAACCGGCCCTTGAGAACGGGTCTATGCGTCGCCGCGTCCGTGGACGGCGTGCAGCCCGTCATTTCTCACCGCCAAGCTCCTTATCCAGGATTTCTGTAAGGCGGCCACCACGAACCTCATTTGAGATGACCTTGCCGTCTTTTCCGACGAGGTACATGGCGGGGATACTGTGAATCCCGTAAACTTTTCCCACTTTGTTGTCCCACACGAGTCCGTCGAAGTACTGCCGCCAGGTAATCTTCGCTTTGCTCGTGAACTTGAGGAGTTCTCCCTTTGACTTATCAAACGATATGCCGATAATTTCAAAGCCCTTGTCGTGATACTTCTGATAGGTCTCGACGACGTTCGGCGCTTCGTCCCGGCAAGGTCCGCACCAGGTTGCCCAGAAGTCCACGAGGACAATCTTGCCCTTGTAGTCGGCGATTCGGATGGGTTTGCCGTCCATGTCTTTTGCCCATTCGGGGAATTCCGGGAACACGAGACCTTCTGGAGCGACGCGGAGAAGAGCGAACTGGGCTTCTTTCTGGACCTCGGGGAATTTGGCTTCACTTTCCTTGAGGACGGCGTCTATCAAAGCCCTGGCTTGTTTGACGTTTCCGAACTCCCCGTACTGCTCTGCCGCGAAAAGCTTAAGCTGAAGGACCTTCTCCGGGCTTTTCTGCCAGGCGAGGACTTGCTCGATTACCGTGTCGTCCCCTGCGATTTGGACGGCGATCAGGACCAGTTCCCTGTCAACATCCTCGGCCGCTGCCGCTCCTTCTTTGGTCTTCCGATAGGCGACGAAGGCCGGGACGAGCTTGGTCTTTGCGTATTCCGTGACTTTCTCCTGAAACTTCTCCTCGGACAGGCCCTTCTTTTCCAGTGAAGAAGCAAACTGGTTGAACTTCCTCACTTCATCCGACCGGAACGCGGGAAAGGTTTTGGCCTTCTTAGGAGTGGGAGTCCCACGCGGGCCCGCCTGGCCAGCGGCGGATGGAGCTGTTCGCGGAACGGCCCATGCCACGGCACAGAACGTCACCAGAACAAACCAAATGCTTGCTTTTTTCATGGCAAATTCTCCCTCTTTCGATTAGCGCCCGTGAACCGGGACATCACGAAAGTGAAACCCGGGTTCTCACCTCCGGGCGGCCGCGAGACATTTTGACGCTGCCGAAGCAGCGCGGCTGTGTTAACTTGAATCGCGCGTACTGGAACCGAGGTAAAAACCCCGGAGTTCCAGTTCCAATTCCTCGACGTTGTCGGCGTACCTGCGAGCCTCCTCTTCGCTTATTTTCCCGGCCTTGAGAAGTCGTATCAACGACTGATTGAACGTCTGCATTCCGAAGACGCCCCCCTTCTTGATTGCATCATACAACTCGCCCGTCCGCCCCTCGTAGATGATTTTCCGGACCGTCGGAGTCGAAAGCATTATCTCGCACGCTGGGATGCGCCCGGTCCCATCTCTCATGACGAGGAGTCTCATTGACACGACCCCCTTGAGAACCAGCGATAGCTGCATCCGTATCTGGGCGTGCTGGTAGGGCGGAAAATAGTTGATGATTCGCTCGACGGTCTGGGTTGCGTCCACGGTGTGGAGGGTGCTGAGAACGAGGTGGCCGGTCTCAGCTGCCATAATAGCACTGGACATGGTCTCGAGGTCGCGCATCTCGCCAATCAGGATGATGTCGGGGCTTTCTCTAATGACGTGGCGGAGAGCGGTATGAAAATCGAGGGTATCCATTCCGACTTCTCGCTGGCTGATGATGGATTCTTTGTCTCTGAAGACGAACTCGACGGGGTCCTCGATGGTGATGACGTGCTTTGCTTCCCGGCGATTGACGTACTCAATCATGCTGGCCAGCGTCGTAGATTTGCCGCTGCCGGCGATTCCCGTGATGAGAACCATCCCCCGGGGTTCCAGCGAGAGCTTCTGAAGAACCTCCACGGGAAGGTTCAGCTCCTCGAACGTCTGAATCTTATCCCGGATGGATCGGAAAACCAGCGCGCGAGTTCCCTGCTGCCAGTAGATGTTAACCCTGAACCTTCCTATGCCCGGGCGACGGAACGCCAGGTCCATCTCTAACTGCTTGCCGTACGCGGCCCTCTGCTCCTCGTCCATTAACTGCTCGCTGATTTCTTCGACATCCCTTGGCGAGAGGTCTGTTTTGGGCAGGGGCACAAGTCTGCTATCCACACGAAGGTAACAGGGGCTATAGGCTTTCAGATAGAGGTCCGATGCCCCTCGGCGGACCATTTCCCGGAGCAGGTCATCTATGTTCATATCTTCTCCGCGGACGAGTCTCCTCCGCAACGTTGCCAGCGTCAGCGACTCTGCCGGAAACGACGCCTCATCGTTTTCCCGATGGGCGACCTAGAAGAACGTGCCATCGAACTATCGCACTTACACAGCGGTATGTGCTTTCCATGCCGCGCGAGAGCGATTGATTCCTCTGCCCGCATCTCCTTGCCTGCGAGAGCTTCCTATCGCGCCATTCCGACCCGTTGATAGGTCTGAAAGATTTTTCCTTCGGTCTTAATGGCGGGAGCAACTATCAGCTCGGTCAACTGCATTTCTTTGATGTTATGGGCGCCGAGGCATCCTAATGCGGTCTGGAGAGCTCCCATCAGGTTCTGCGAGCCGTCATCCACGGCTGCCGGCCCGAAAAGTATCTGCTCGAGAGTGCCGGTGGTGCCGACGTAGATTCTGGTTCCCCTCGGGAGGTTAACGTGGGGCGTCGCCATGCCCCAGTGGTATCCGCGCCCGGGAGCTTCTTTTGCTTTCGCAAACGCCGACCCCACCATGACGGCGTCAGCGCCGCTCGCGAAAGCCTTGCAGATGTCTCCGCCGACGCTCATGCCGCCGTCGGTGATGATAGGGACGTATCTGCCGTTCTTCTTCCAGTAGAAATCCCTGGCCGCGGCGCAATCTACGGTCGCGGTGACCTGCGGCACACCGATGCCGAGGACGCCCCTGGTGGTGCAGGCTGCCCCCGGCCCAATCCCGACGAGGAGCGCGTCAACCCCGGTCTGAATGAGTTCCAGAGCGGTCTGATAGGTAACGCAGTTTCCGACGATAACGGGCACCTTCATTTCCCGGCAGAACTTCTCAAAATTGAGGGCTTCGTACTGGTTGGAGACGTGCCTCGCAGTGGTGACCGTCGCCTGGACAACGAAGATGTCCACGCCCGCTTCCTGGGCGATGGCCCCGAACTTTTTTGCCCTCTGCGGAATGCTGGAGACGGCGGCCGGGACACCGGTGCTTTTAATCTCCTGAATTCTCTTCGCGACAAGTTGTTCCTTGATCGGCTCGAGATAAACCGATCGGACAAGCTCGGTGGCTTCGTCCGCCGAGGCTTTGGCAATTCTGTCGAGCACCTCTTCCGGATGCTCGTAGCGGGTCTGGACGCCTTCGAGGTTAAGGACGGCCACCCCGCCAAGTCGCCCCATCTGGATTGCGAACCGGGTGTCCACGACCCCGTCCATGGCGGCCGCAAGAATCGGAACCTTAAATGTCAGGTCTCTGATTTTCCAGCTCGTGTCAACCTCCGCCGGGTTAATCGTAACCGTTCCCGGGACGAGTGCTACCTCGTCAAAGCCGTAACATTGTCTGGCCTTGCGGCCTCTTCCTACCCACAGTCCCATGCTTCTATGCCCCCTTTCTTCCGGGAATGTTTAGAGAGAATGCCTGCGATACAAAATGAGGACAACCTCCTTTCCTATCGGCCCCGGCGGAAGATCGAACGCCGGCGACCCGCCTGCCCCACCGCGGCTCTCCTTTCCTGAGCGACGGCATCGTTTCACTCCTCCTCGGGCCGAGTGGCGAAGGCCTGGTTTTTGATTCCTGCGTCCTTTGCCATGAGCATCACATTGACGACATCGCCGTGCGGAACCCGGTTGGCTGCCTTTATGATGAGACGAGCATTCGGGTTCCGAGAGGCGGCCTCGCTGAACCTTTTTCGCAGCTCAGGCAAGACGAGAGAGCTTTCGTTAAAGAAGTAAAGCTGCTCTTCGGTTATCGTGATAATTATGTCGTCCTTATTCACCGCCTCGTCGGAAGTATATTCGGGGAGGTCAACTTTCACGCCCGGATTGAACATGAAGGAAGATGTTAGCATGAAGAATATGATGAGCTGAAGCACCACGTCTATCAGCGGGGTCATGTCCATGAAAGCACTGGTCATTGTCGCGCTACGCCTGAACCGCATTTGCCTGCCCTTCGTGCTCAGGAGTTGCGAGAAGCTCCACGACCTCCGTGGCGCTTCTCTCCATGTCGTGGACGAGAGAGTTGACGCGGCTGACAAGATAGTTGTGGGAGACATAAGCCGGTATCGCAACGCAAAGCCCCGCCGCTGTGGTAATCAAGGCGACCCAGATGCCGCCAGCGAGGTCGCCCGCGTTCACCCTGCCGCCGAGGGATTCAATCTTCTGGAAGCAATTTATCATTCCAATAACCGTGCCCAAAAGACCTAATAGCGGAGCAACGTGGGCCACCGTCGCCAGGATGTTGAGGTTCTTCTCTAAGCGCGGGATTTCCTCGAGTGCCGCGTCTCCGATGGTCTCCTTTATCTCCTGTCTCGGGCGGTCGTGTTTGAGGATTGCGGCTCTGACAATGTGAGACACCGGACCGGGCGTCTCGTCGCAAACGGACATGGCTTCGGTGATTTTCTTCTCCTTCAGGATGTTTCGTATGCCCGAGATGAACTGGTCCGCATCAATCGCTGCTCGACGGTAATGATAAAGCCGCTCTATGAAAATCGCCAGGAAGACTATGGAGCAGAGCAGAATCGGGTACATCAGTACGCCGCCCATCTCGATGATTTTGAACATCACGACCTCCTCAGGCTCCGCACCTTGAGACGGCAGAAGTAGCTTTCCCTGGGATTCCTTGGATATACGCAGCGACGAGTTTTTGCCGACAGCAAAGATTCCACAGCAATCCTGAGAGTATCACAGTTGTTGTCGGATTTTCCGCAAGAAAATGGGGGACGCTGCAAGGGATCAGTCCTGGGCGCGAACGTGATGCGTTTCTACCGCCCCTCGCAATCCCCGGTGCCGCGTGGGCGGTTTGCCAGCTACGCTCGGTATGAAGATTATCCGGTCCATCCTGTCGATCCTGTCCAGCAAATCCCTGCCGGCCCTCCTCAGTACTCGACGACCAGGGCGTAATGCCGCTCCCTCGGATTCTCGATACGAACCCATTCCTTTTTGACATCGAAATCCGTCCAGCTCTGGCCGTTCACCTTTACCGACCGCATGGGGCTGCTTCGCGGATGACGCAACCGAATCAGCACAGATTTGGGCGGAACAGAGGTAGGCATCTCGATCTCTGCAAGGATCTCTCCAAGCTCCGCGCGGCTCTCCACCCAGGCGGAAAGCTTTCCATAATAAGTAGGCGCATTGACAACCTGGATTTTCTTTCCGTCGTCGAGCCAGGTCCGTGGCGTGCCGGCGAATAGCAGCAACGTATCGTCGTCCAGTTCCTGAATCAGCATGTTCCGGTAAAGCTCAGCCCAGGCTCCGTCCGTGCTCGGTGGACCGAAGTACTGCCCGTGAGTCCAGCGGTGTTCGACAGGCTCGTAAGTCGAATGGCTGAACGCGCACGCCATCATGCTGTAGAAAGTGCGGATGACGGCGGCGGGGTCATCGCGCAGGAGGTAGGCAGTCCCTTGCGGGTTGTACACTGGTTCGTTCGCCATACCCCAACCGTGCAGAAATAGATTGTCCTCGTGGTCGTTCAGGAGCGATTCGGCGAGGTCGCCAGTGGCGGGAATGGCTTTCAAGCGGAGAAGGTGAACTGCCCCCGTGTCCACGTCGGTCGGATACCATTGGTCGAGCAGGCGGCCGAAGCGCGTTGCCTCGCACGGAACGTATGGAATCCAGGTGTGGTCGCGCAGTTGAACAACGGGTGATTGAACCGACGCCGCACCAAAGGCGCGCGCAATGGATTTCCGAAGGTCTCTCGCCGCCGCGAGGCACTCCTCCGCGCGCGGATGGCCGAATCGCTGCAAGGCTCTCCCGAAAACGTCCAGACCCGCGAACATGTACGCCTGGTTGAACGCCCAGTAGCCCGGTCCCGTCCCGTCGTTCAAAGGTCCATGGACAAGCCCCCGGGTCGTCCCCGGATTGTTTTGCGCCTCCCGGAGTCGGTCGAGGCACCAGTCCATCGCCTTGAGCGAAGCCGGAAGTGACTGCTCAAAAGAATGACGGTCCTGCGAGAGCAAATAGTTCTTGCCGACGGCATACAGGGTTGACGGCGTATAGACAAGCCAGTCCGCATAGCCTTTGATCCGGTCGCTGGGCTCCTGGTTGTCGTGCAATATCGCGGCGAGTTCCTCCGCCGCCACGTCGTGGTAGCCGCGCAGGTCGTAAATCATGTAATCCACATAGACCGATTCATTTACGGGCCACGGAATCCCCGTCTGAGCGTACGCGAAGTTCGAGTAAGGCAGGTCAATTTTGATGCCCGGTTCCTGACCGCCATGTCGGCGAGGCAGACGGAGCGCGTGCCAGAGGTTGGCGCGAAACAATTCGTTCACCGCCCTCTCCGGCACGTGGAACAACGCACCGCGCGATTCGTAGTCCCCCCAGAACGTCAGCGTCGCCGCTCGCGCAGCATTGTAGTCCAGGCCAGCCAGCGTTGCTCGTCCCTGCTGCTCCACCATCGGCGAAGGGAGCTTCACGACGAGCTCGCGCGATTGATGCGGCGGCAGGTCAACCGGGACCGTGACATTGACGGGCTTCATCTCGCCCTGGTAATCCGACACGCCGGCACAGGCGGGCTGCCCCGTGACGCCGCTGACTGCAAACAAAACGCGGCCGTCCAGTGTGTTCTCGACGAAAAACGTGCCGTCGTGAGAGCTCACCCCGAATCTCGCGTCAGATGGGAGCTTCCGCCGGTGGTTCAGAGCCACAGGAACCGACCGTCTCTGACTCGACAGTGACGTGAGTTTTACCTTTTGCAGAAGCACCATCGGCATGTCGCCTCGCCTCTCGGTGGGCGGGCCATTGAGCGGATAGGCAAACTGCTCAACCTCGTACCGGAGGCCGTCCTCCTCAAACAGCGTTACCACGATCGGAAACCCGTCGGTCAACCGCTGTCCTTTCCAGGACTGCGAGATACTGCGCGCGAGGTCGCCAAAATCGAACCAGAATCGAAACCTGTCCGGATTGCCGAGGTCGTTCCAAACCCCCGCGCCGCGGTCAATGCCGAATTTGTGAATTGCACTGTCCCACGTCACACAGACGATGTGCCCGGGAGCCGGCTGCGCGGGATGTTCATAGAGCGGGCTGCCCATATCCTCCCAGCGGGCCTTGAACTCCTCATACATTGCTTCAGGCTGCCGATGAAGCTCGTCGAGGACGCGCTTTCCGCGAAACGAAGCCAGCCCCGCCTTATGCTGGGCAAACGAAACAGCCTTGTCACTCGCGTCAATGTAAAGGTCAAGCGAGGGAATCCAGAACGTGCGCTGAGTGAGAAGTTGGTCAATCGTCACGGTGCATCCTCGCGTCGCCTCGGCGTCGAGCTGAATCGTCAGTCTGCGAGCATCGCGCCGAAAAGCCGGGTCGGAGATGAGACGGCGCGCGGTGTCGGAGTCGCTTTGAGCAATCAGGTCTGCCCAGATGACATGCAGGTTCTGGATGGGTTGAACAGGCGTTGGCAAAGACCGAATCGAAAGCTCCAGGCCATCAATATCGCCGCCTCCCGCCTGCGTCCGCCACGCCTCTTCCTTGAACCCATCCTCCTCCTCAAAATCCACCGGCTTTGTGTTAGTCACCTCCACCGCGCTTGGCAAGATTCTGGCGAAGTGCGAGGTGTGCAAAGCAGCCTCATGTCCCCACGAGACCCTGACTTTGATCTCCTCCGGCGAGTCGGCGCCATAGGCTTGGATGGCCAAAATGCCCCAGAACAAAATGCTCGTTATGAAACATCTCATCGTTGTGTCCTCGACGGTGATGCAATTAAGAGTGCGTGCCTCCGGCGAGAGAGGGAGAACAGGTACGTCCCTTGTTCTCCCCGGAACCGAATCAGTAGTCCGCAATCGCAGGGAGAGTACATCCTTGCCTTCGCGCACGCAAGCGCCTGAACAAACGCCTCAGCCTCCCTGCTCTTCGACAGCTTATTCCATCGCGCAACTGCGAAACCTCACCCACACCCTTGACAGTTCGGGCCTTTCTGATAGCATCGTCTGTGAGAGGCGATTGAGCGTTCGCCCCCGTGACCGCACAGGTTAATCAGTTGAGGTTCGGGACAATGGAAAACAAGCAGCTTGCCGATTTCTTCGCTGAGACGGAGAGGGTCGTCTTCTTGGACAGATTTGGCAGGAAAGCAGTGAAGGTCCGCCCCACCACCAACTGGCTGCTCTCGCGAGGAGGTCGGCGCTCGCTTTACCTATAGTTCAATGCCGAGCTTGTCGCGCAAGTACTTGAGACTTGTCGCAGCACTCTTCTTAGGGTCCGCAGATGAGTCCAACTCGGCCCCGATCCATCCATCGTATCCGTGGTCCTTCAGCACCCCATAGACGCCAAGAAAGTCCAACTCCCCATTTCCAAGCTCAACGAATTTGCCGTTGCTGAGGTCCTTGAAATGAACATAGGCGATGCGGTCGGCGTACTTCTTGAAAAGCCGCACGGGGTCACCGCCTCCCAGCGCCAGATGCGCCGTATCGAAGCAGAACTTCACGACCTTCGAGTCTGTTTCGTCAGCAACCCTGGCGATCTCCTCGGGCGTGCGAATGAGCGTACCAGCGTGCGGGTGGACAGTCAAGTGCACACCAGCGTTCTCTGCCATCGCCCCCAAACGGCCAAGCGTCTCCACGAGCACCTTGATGTCATCGGCCTCAGTCCCGCGCCGCACCTTCCCGCCCCCAACAATGATGTAGCGTCCGCCCAGCCGGGTTAGAATCGCCAGAGTGTCTTGAAAGTACGACAGTTCGCGCTCAACCCGGTCCGGTTCCACGTAGGAACCCCCAACGTACGCCGCGCTCAACTGCAAGCCCGTTTCCGCCAGAGCCCGCGACAAGATGTCTTCCTCGTCGAGGTATTCCGTGAGGGCAAATAACTCCACGCCTTCAAACCCGAGTTCTGCAATCTGACGGATGGTTCCGACAAAGTGGCCAAGCCACCCAATGGCTCCGCATGCGACTCGGTTACGCATCCGACCTGCCCCCCGGAGGATGGATTTTGCGCAGGATCTGTAGGATCGCCTTCGTCAGCACTGGTTTGGTGAAGATGTATCTGACCCCCAGCTTCTGCAAGGCCCGTAGGCTGAGGTCGCTGTCAAGGAGCGCGGTGATCACCACGATCTGTGATGCACGGTAGCCTCGGTCAACCAGCTCCCGGGTGACACGCACGCCCCTGGGTTCCTCGCCCTGCTCCGGAGGCAAGGCTCCCTTGAAGTCGTTTTCCTCATATGGAATCATCATATCCAGGACGATGACGTCGGGGCAAAGTCCCTGCGCGATTAAGGAAATGGTCTCGGACCCTGTGCCCGCAACCCTCACGTCCCGGTATCCTTCGACCCGTAGCACGTCAAGAAAGGCTTTTGTGTACTCAAAGTCGTCGTCGGCAATCAGAATCATCGCCTCGCCCTCTTCTTAATTCTCATAATCAAACGAAACACGCTTCTATACCTGTCACCGTCAACTGTCCTGGCCTCAAACTGGCTGGCATGCACGAAAAGCCGACCCCCATGACGCTCGACTATCCGGCGAGCGCTGAACAGCCCGATGCCCGACGCACCGTACTCCATTTTGCTGGCCAGGGCCGTGCGGAACCCGGGCCGGAAGATATTTTCCGAGTCTTCGTCCGGTATTGGTATCCCGTGCGATATGAAATCCAAGATTAGCTCAGGGTCCCTCGCCGCCGCGTTGACTTCAATTACCGTCCCTGGAAAACTGTATTTTACGGCGTTGTGCAGGAGGTTGCGCACCACGAGCTCAAAATCAGCTTCCTTCATCGGTATCCTTGGAGCGTCTCTAAGCTGAGTCAGGAACCTGTGCCTCTTGCGCTCCGCCAGGCCCCTCAGCGATTCCACCACGCCCATAACGATGCGCTCGGTCTGTGCCCAGTCCTTTTTAGAGCGGGAGGACCCTACAGACATCGCGCGGTCGGCCGAGGCCGGAACACTCAGCTCGAGGAACGTCCGCGCACACCGTTGGACGTTGAACAACTCCGTCCGAATATTCTCCAGGTGTTCTTGGAGTTTTGAGAAGTTCGCCAGAGACACGTCCCGTTCGGCAAAATGGATGAGGAATTCCTGCCTCTGAAGAGCTGCGTGGATCCCATGAAGAACCTCCCCCTTGCCTGCGCCGGCCACCGCATCCATATACTGGGAGGACATCCATTCCTCCGCCGCCTTCAATCGCGAAAGGGCGTGAATCAGTTTTACCGCCCCCTCGAATTGGTCCGCCATAAGCTGAAGAGAGTTCCCCCCGTCTTCGGTCCGCTCCGTTGTCCATTCTTGGGGACCCACCAGAATCAAGCAACCGAGCAGCTGCTCTCCCGAGGCCGACGGCGTGTCCCCCTTCGGCGAAAAAGGAATCGCAGCAAGCGTCCATGGCGGGGCATGAGGCCCAAGGTGCATGCTATAACATGTCTGCTCCCAGAGCGGATCCGCCCGGTACACACGCCGCTCCAAGGCCACTCCTTCCGTGAGCTTTCCCGACGCAACGTCATCCAGAAATCGTGACTCAAGAGGAAACCTCCCATGCTGGAACAGCGTGTCCTTCTCAGATGTGGTTCCCATCACAAACAGCCCTTCGGCCATGGGTACGCCCCTTACAAGCAAGAAGCTCGATTCCAGGCCGAAGAACCTGTCAATTTCTTCCAGCGCCGCCCGAAAGAAGGGCGTCAGCGACTCGAAGCGGCCTGTCGCACCTTCGGATGCGGACAGGCCCCATGTGGCTGCCCTCTCCATCGCCTCCAGAAGGCGGAAGGAGATCCTTGTGTGAAGCGCTATTAACTCGGACGCGGTTTTGGACCCCATTGTTAGGCCCTCGCGGGCGCCCAGCCGGCATCATAAAACCCGAGCATTGACCCAGCCGGGCAATTGCCGATCCCGACCGTTCTTGAGCACCAACTTGACGTACGGTTTGACCGACGCTTGTCTGTGAGCTGGCGTCCGCCGATAAAACCTCCTCAACCCATCGGGCTCAGGCAAGGTCTTGATGCCTCTCGCTCTCCGCCTCCTTGCCCAATAAGCAAAAGCTCCCGTCACGAGGAAGAGCCCTATGAATCCTGCAAGAGCGACGAAGAAGGCCACGAGTAAACACGCGAGAGCTACAAAAGCGCGGACTACTCCCCCAGCCGCAAAAGCACGTCCGAGGGTGGCCTCAAGGGCCCGGAAGATTCCGGCTGCGAGGAGCACGACAACGGCAATGACGATTGCGTAAGAAGCCACGCTTATTGCCTTCATCCCAGAGCCTCCGACACCTCCACTGCCAATGTTTTTTTCTCTTCATCGTACAACATAAAGCAGTGCAGGCCAACCAAAAACCACCGCGAACGAAAAAAGCACCATCGGCGAACCTAACACTGTCGCCTGGAATTCATACCATAAAAGGCGCGCTCTTTTCGGAAGGTCCTCCAGCGGACCATGGCCGCACAGCCACTCCAGATCCAAAGCGTGGTTGAAAGCCTGCTGAACGCAGTGGAGGAGCTCATGGTCCGTCGCACTTCTCCTCCAGGGCCACAATCGCCCGCGCATCAACCACTGTTCCAACCCTACAATGATCCTCGGACTGTTGGCGCTTCTTTTCCCGGCGTAGCCCCCTACGGGCAAGAAATGTGGTCGCACCAGTCCGTATTCCACCAGCTGAAGCGACTGGTCGAGCCTCCGCCTTGAGTCTGCTACCAACGCCTCGAACGCATCCCCGACCGAAGAGGAACCCCGCCAGCACCTCCCCAGCAGATCGGGCGAGAAGAGAACAGATGCAAGAACACGCTTCGCGGCGAATAGCGGGCTGGACAGGCGCTGGCGGAAAGCTGCCACAACCCTCAAGTGAGGCTGCGCGCAGAGCGCCTGGCCGAAGCGCAGACGAGGCCTCGGGACCGGGCTGCAACCGTGCAGTTCCCGCCTCGCCCCTCCAAGTCCCCATGCCAACCACAGTCCAACGAGAACGATCAATGCAATGACCGGAAACATGTTTGTCACCCCCCAGCACTGCAGCGGCTCACTCAACCCCCGCGGCCTGGGTTGCTCAGAACAACCATTTCGAGGGCAATCCCACACCCACTTGTGGAGAGAGGCCCATAATAAGGTCGGCGCGCAACACCCTGCAAAAACCAAGTGTAGAAAATGCGCCCCCGGCCTGCAACTTCGTCACCACGCGCTCGTCTCCGCCGGCAGACGTGCGCCGCAAGACGCCAGACGTGAGTATTATTTCAAACCTGCGGGTGCCGTGTCAACCCCTTTCGCCCGATATCTGATAAAACCACTCCGGCGTTCCTCCACACGACATCATGGAACCCGGGCCCAAGACCCAACCACCCGGGGCGCCCAGACCGGCAGGGCCAAAGGTGTCCCTCGGTCCGAACCGTCCGTTTTTCTTGACAGCTCAGGCCGTTCTGGTAGCATCGCTTGCGAAGGGCGACGAAGCGTTCGCCCCCGCACCCACACGAGTTATCAACCGAGGTTCGGGACAATGGAAAATAAGCAGATTGCCGATTTCTTCGCCAGAATTGCCGACCTTTTGGAAATTCAGGGCGATAATCCGTTCCGCATCAGGTCGTATCGGAATGCCGCGAGAATCCTCGCCGACATGTCGGACAGCCTCGACGAGATGGTCAAAACTGGACGCGACTTAGAGGAGATTCCCGGCATCGGGGAGGGAATCAGCAAGAAAATCATCGAGATCGTCCAGACCGGGAAGCTCAAGTTTCTCAACGAGCAAATGGCCAAGGTCCCGGCGGGCCTTCCCGAGCTCCTCCGCGTCGAGGGTCTTGGGCCGAAAAAGGCAAAGCTGTTTTATGACAAGCTCGGCATTGACACTCTCGACAAGCTGGAAGAAGCGGCCAAAGCCGGAAAGCTACGGGAGCTCGACGGGATGGGCGCCAAGAGCGAGGAGAAACTTCTCAAGGGCATCCAGAACCTCCGTCGCGGGTTAGGGCGGTTCAAGCTTTCGGTCGGTTTGTCGTACGCAGAGGCTCTCGTCGAGTATTTGAAGAAGGTGAAAGGTGTGAAGCGCATTGAGCCTTCGGGGAGTCTTCGCCGGCGTTGCGAGACTATCGGCGACCTCGACATTCTCGTTACTTGCGACAAGAATTCGCCCGTCATGGACAAGTTCACCACTTACAGCGACGTGGAGGAAGTCATCGCAAAAGGTGAAACGAAATCGAGCATCCGGCTTGGCTGCGGGTTGCAGGTGGACGTGCGGGTTTTGGAGCCCGCGAGTTTTGGCTCGGGTCTCCAGTACTTCACCGGCTCCAAAGCGCACAACATCGCTCTCCGAAGCCGCGCCAATGACCGCGGCTTGAAACTCAGTGAGTACGGCGTGTTTGAGATTTCGACCGAAAAGAAGATTGCTGGGAAAGAAGAGGAAGATGTTTATGAGGTGCTCGGCCTCCCGCTCATCCCCCCGGAACTTCGAGAAGACCGAGGCGAAATTGACGCCGCCGAGAAGGGTAAGCTTCCCAAGCTGATAGAGCTGTCGGACATCCGCGGCGATTTGCAGATGCACACGAAAGCCAGCGACGGCAAGGACGACATCGGCGATATGCTGGAAGCCGCTCGGCAGCTCGGATACGAATACGTCGCCATCACCGAGCACTCAAAGGCCGTGCGAATCGCAAACGGTCTCGACGAGAAACGTCTCGCCGCCCACCTAAAGGAAATTGACAAAATCAACGCGAAGCTTTCGGGATTCCACGTCCTGAAGGGCATCGAAGTGGACATCCTTGCGGACGGAAAACTCGATCTTTCCGACGACATCCTGAAGGAATGCGAGGTGGTCATCGCCTCCATTCATTCTCGTTTCGCCATGGAAGAAAAGGAAATGACCGAGCGAATCGTCCGTGCGCTCAAAAACCCGAGCGTGAATTTCCTCGGTCACCCGACGGGCCGCCTTATCCTCGAGCGCGAGCCGTACAAGGTTGACCTGAAAGAAGTCATCCGGGCCGCTGTGGACAACAATGTCTGCATCGAAATCAACGCCTATCCCGACCGCCTCGACTTGAGGGACGTTGATGCTAAAATGGCAAAAGAAATGGGAGCAAAAATCTGCATCTCGACGGACGCCCATTCCAAATTCCAGTTGGAATTGATGAAATACGGCGTATTCACCGCCCGCCGAGCCTGGCTGGAGGCAAACGATGTGGTCAGTACCCTTCCCCTCGCCCGGCTCCTCAAGGCTATTGGCAAAGGCAGATAGGAGGAGAGTCGAAAGAATGGTGAGAACGAGAATTGCACCAGCCCCTACAGGCCGGTGTCATGTCGGAATGGCACGAACCGCGCTGTTCAACTTCCTTTTCGCCAGGAAGCAGGGCGGGACCTTCCTGATGAGGGTGGAAGACACGGACGCTGCCCGAAGCCGCAAGGAGTTCGAGCAGGACATTTGCGACGGGCTGCGTTGGCTTGGGATGAACTGGGACGAAGGGCCGGACATCGGCGGCGGTTATGGGCCATATCGGCAGTCGGAAAGGAAGGAGATATATCGAACATATCTCCGGAAGCTCGTCGAGGCCGACCACGTCTATCCCTGCTTTTGCACGCCGGCGGAACTCGCCGCCGAAAGAGATAGGCAGCTCAAATTGAGACTCCCCCCTCGTTACACCGGGAAGTGTGCGCAGTTGTCGAAGCAGGAGCAAGAAGCCGCTAAGGCGCAGGGGAAAACCTTCTCGATGCGTTTTCGGATGCCCGAGAAGAAGATAGCCTTCGACGACATGATTCGCGGAAGGGTCGAATTCGATGGAGCGGACATCGGAGATTTCGTCGTCGTGAGACCGAACGGCGATTTCATCTTCCACCTCAGCAACGTCGTTGACGACATCGAGATGAAAATCACGCACGTCATTCGCGGCGAGGACCACATTTCCAACACGCCAAAGCACATCGCTCTCGCGGAAGCGATGGGGGCCACACCTCCGCGCTATGGCCACATTCCTCTGATTCTCAATCCCGACCGGAGCAAGATGAGCAAGAGAAAAGACCCGACCTCCGTGAGCATGTACCGGCAGCGGGGCTATCTTCCGGAAGCGATGGTCAATTTTCTCGCGCTGATTGGTTGGTCGCCCGGAACTGAACGCGAGGTCTTTTCGCTCGACGAGCTGATCGAGGCCTTTTCCATCGAGTCGGTCAATCTCGCCGGCGCGATTTTCGACATCGAGAAACTCAACTGGTTGAACGGATGCTACATCCGGAACCTTCCGCCGGAAAAGCTCCAGGAGAGGCTCTCGCCTTACCTTCCCGGGGCCGATCCGAATTACCTCCGCCAGATCATCCCTCTCATCCAGGAAAGACTGAAGAGGCTCGACGAGGCTTCTGCCCTGACCGATTTCTTCTTCCGGGACGAGCTGGAATACGATTCGGCGTTGCTCGTCGGGAAGAAGCATTCCCCCGACGAGTCGAAGGGGGCTTTGCAGGAGGTTCTGGCGAGGCTCTCCGACATGCCGGAATTCTCCGTCGAGGCCCTTGAGACAGCCCTGCGCAGGCTCGTCGAGGAGCTTGGCTGGTCAACCGGGCCGCTCTTTATGATGATTCGCGTCGCCGTTACCGGCAGCACCGCCACTCCACCTCTTTTCCAGACAATGTCAGTGCTTGGTAAAGAGAGGTGCCTCGCGCGAATCCGGCGGGCAATCGAGAAGCTGTCGGCAGTCGGATAGAAGGGCGACCAAATCATGGGCGTACTTGCCGGCATATTCGGGATGGCGTTCGTACTGGGTCTTTCAGGGGCGGTGATGCCCGGTCCGGTGCTTGCAGTAACAATCAAGGGCGTTGCAAAGAGCGGCTTCTGGTTCGGGCCGTTCCTCGTCTTAGGACATGCCTCTCTTGAGCTTCCGGTGGTTTTCGGGTTGGGGTTCGGCCTGGGCGAGTTTCTCGTGAAAAGAAGTGTTCTGGGGTGCATATCTCTCGTCGGGGGTTTCGTCCTGGGGCTTATGGCGCTCGGAATGATTAAAGAAGCCAGAACGGCAGTCCTGCCGACGGTGAATTCTTCGCGGGCGAACCTCTCTGGGGGAAAACTCAAAGCCGTCTGGTCCGGCATCGCGACGAGCCTCTTCAATCCTTTCTGGCCGTTGTGGTGGGCGACTGCTGGCCTCGCTTTCATTGGCCAGGCCAACAAGCTCGCCGCGAGTAAAGGACTTGCCTCCGGTCTGAGCCTTTCTTCGTTCTATGTCGGACACATCCTCTCCGACTTAGTGTGGTACACGTTTGTCTCATTCATGATTGCCACCGGCAGGAGGCTCTTCACAAACAAGACCTACCGCATCCTGATTGCCCTGTGCGCGATTTTTCTACTGTTCCTGGGTGGTTTCTTCCTCTACTCGGGCGTCGCGTCGCTCTTCCACTCCGGCCCGCTCGTCCAACGGTAGGAAAAACCTGGGCCCTCGCCTTGACCTTTTCTGGCCAGGTGGCTGCGAGTTCTGATTGGCGTGATGAGCACTGCTACCTGTTTCCTCTTGCGAAGACGCCAAGGGCGCTAAGAGGACCGCTGCCTTCGTAACTGCCCCGCGTTGCGATGCGGCATGTGCAAGTCCGGATCAAGCTCGTTGCTTTCGGCCTATTCCCGACGGTAGAATGCCGCACATCCGCGGGAAGTTCGCGAAATCACCGCTACAGAATTCTGTAAATTGCCAGGCTCTCATGAACCAGGAGGAATAGCGATGACAAGGTCAGAACCAGGCAACTCCTTCAAGATGCCTCGACGGGATTTTCTTCAGGGTTTGGGCGCCACCGCTGCCGGGATGGCATTCGGTTCGAGAAGATTCCTTTCGGCGGTTTCCGGTGCGGAGGGCAGCTCGCTTCGGAAAGGAATCGCGACCGTCCGAGGAGCATTTCTGTATCCCTCGACGGAGTCTCTCAAAAAGGAAGGGTACTACAGTTGGCCGGGGGCGGGCTTCGACGCCGAAGGGCGCCAGAAGGAGTACACAAACCGGATTGAAGCCATTTCCCGGAAGCTCGCCATGCGAATCGTCATGAGCGAAAAGCCGTTGCGCGACAAGGCGAGCGTCGGCAGTTTCATCAACGAAGTGAAACAACAACCGCCCGACGGTTTGCTGCTGATTCCCTTCAAGAAATCGGAATGGACTCCCGTCAACCGCATCTTCAAAGAAACAGGAATTCCGACGGTAATCCTCGCCACTCTCGGCATCCTCCTCAACCCGCAAATCAACGAGCTTCACCGGCAACCCGGGGTTTACCTGATCTCCTCTCTCGACAATTTTGACGCAATCGAATATGGGATGAGAATGATTAGAACCGCACGCTGGATGAAAGAAAGCCGCCTCATCAGCCTCGCCGAGCAGGAAGCGGGACTGACGACGGTGCCCGGCCTGGGCGTGCAAGTCGTGAAGCTGCCGCGAAGAAGATTCGCCGACGAATTCAGCCGGATTCAAACCACCGACGCCGTGCGGGACATCGCCCGGACATATTCGAAGAACGCTCAAAAGGTCATTGAGCCTTCCGACGCCGATGTGGTTGATTCGGCAAAAACGTACCTCGCCTGCAAACAGGTCCTCCAGGCGGAACAGGGCGACGCCATCATGATGGACTGTCTCGGTGGCATCCGGCAGGGCGTCTTCCCTCCCCCCTGCATGGGCTTCATGAGCTTGCGCGATGAAGGAATCGCCGCCGGCTGCCAAAATGACCTCGGGGCGACGTTGACGATGATGCTTGTGCAGCAGCTCTTCGACAGGCCCGGATTTCAGCAAAACGCTTCTGTCGAAACCGAGAACAACAATTATTTCGGCGCCCATTGCACCTGCCCGACGAAGCTGGGCGGGAGAAGCGTCTCCGGCGAGCCTTACATCTTGAGAAATCACGCAGAATCGGGCGTCGGAGTCGCTCCTCAGGTCCTCTGGCGGCAAAACCAGGACGTCACTATCGCCCACTATCTTACGGGCGAGGAACCGCAGATGATTGTCTATTCCGGAAAAGTCGTGAAGTGCCACGACACGCCCCCTGCCGGCGGATGCCGCACAAACGTGGAAATCGCCGTCAATGAAGTGGCCGATGCGTGCGACGTCAAGGGGATGCACCAGACGATATTTTATGGTAATTATGCCAGGCGGCTTCGTGAGTTCTGCCAACTCTTCAGCATCAAGGCAATCTCCTGACGCGAACGGCACAACAAGCGGCGAGCTCAAGAAACGATCGGCGTTTGGGCTAATCCGGTTCACTCAAAAGCAAAGAGTTCAGTCGAGGGATTTCGGCGATGTTCAAGCATGCAATTAGCGTGGTGCTTGCAGCAGTCGGGCTAAGTGTTGCGAGGGGTGAGGAAGAAGGGCAGGGTCTTTCTTCGTCGCGGGGACCAGACGATGCGGCGGAAGCATTGGCCCAGGAGGTGAGCGCAAAGGGCTGGATTGTGTTTGCCGCGCGCTCGGAGAGAGGGGACTGGGATTTGTTCCTGTGTCGTCCGGATGGCTCCGATCTGCGGAACATCACGCGCACGTCGAACTATAACGAGGCGGCGCCGCAGTTTTCGCGCGATGGTCGGAAGCTTCTCTATCGGCGGCTGAGCCGAGACGAGAGAATTGACGGCAATAACTACGGGTCCCAAGGACAGTTGGTCGTTGCGAATGCCGACGGAAGCAACCCGGACGTCTATGGCGAGGACCGTGAATATCCCTGGGCGAGTTGGAGCCCAGATGGAAGGCGGATAGCGTGCCTCTCGATTAAGGGGATTTTTTTCTTTGACATTGCCAGCCGCAAGGCAGTGCGAGGTCTCGAGCGGAGAGGTTTCTTCCAGCAACTGAGCTGGTCGCGGGACGGCAGATGGCTCTGCGGAGTGGCAAACTCTTTCGACACAGGTTGGAGTGTCGCGCGGATGGAAGCAGCAACGGGGGCAGTCAACGCGGTAAGCCGCGTGGATTGCTGCACGCCCGACTGGTTCCCCGACAGCGAGAATCTGATTTTTTCGTTTCGTCCACCGGGGCAGAAAGGGAACAACGGACAGGGCTGGACGCAGTTGTGGCGAGCAGATGTCGAGGGGAAAACTCGCGGCCTGGTGTATGGCGAAGATGGGCGACACGTTTACGGCGGACACGTCTCGCCCGATGGACAGTACGTTTTGTTCACGGGCAATATGCGGGAGGATGGTGACCCGAGCAATTCGGGTGCGCCGATGGGCTTGATGTGTCTGGCGGACGCGCCAATCATCGGGGGACGGAGCGAAGAATTGCGGGCACTTCACCCGGAGGCAAAAAGCGGCCCGGTGCTGGTGCTCCCCGTCGGCTGGGAGCCGTGCTGGACGTTTGCGGAGATACCGGAGAACGCGTCAGCTTCGGCGGCCGAGCAACAGGAGAAAGCCTCCGGCGGCTTGTCTGAGGCGCTCTCACCTCTCACGGACGATACCCCCAGCCGGCTTGCCGGGGAGATTCGTGGGAAGGGCTGGATTGCGTTCAGTGCCGCCACCGAGGAGGGGGACTGGGACCTTTTCGTGATGCGCCCGGATGGGTCAGACCGCCGGAAGATCACCGATACACGGCAGTACAACGAGGCCGGGGTGAAATTCTCGCCCGACGGGAAGAAGATGTTCTCTTACCGCATGCCCAATACAGAGCTCATGGACAATAACACCTACGGGACGTACGAGTTGGTCGTCGCCGATGCGGATGGCAACAACGCAGTGGTGTACGGAAAGGACTTTCAGTGGGCCTCGTGGGGGCCATCGAGCAACCAGCTTGCGTGCCTCGACAAAAGCGGAGTCCAGATTGTTGACCTCTCGAGCAAAAAGGTCGTCCGGAGGTTGGCTCGCAAGGGGATCGTCGAGCAACTCGTCTGGTCGCCGGACGGCAAATGGTTTGCCGGGACCGCGAACGGTCTTGGGCAGTTCTGGACCATCGGGCGCCTGAATGCGGAAACGGGCGAGATTAATGCGGCGAGCGAGACCGACCGTTACAACTGCACGCCGGACTGGCTGCCCGACTCGGAGTGGATCATCTATTCGCGAGGAATCATTCCCGAAATCGGAGGCTGGGCAGAGCTGTGGGTGACGAAAGGCGATGGAAAAGAAAGGCGATTGATTTACGCGGAGGAGGGGCGGCACATGTACGGCGGTTGCGTCTCGCCGGACGGAGAATATGTGCTTTTCACACGAAGCGTCGAAGACCTCGGCAGAGTGGACAATTCGAAGACAAGCATGGCAATCATACGCTGGAGAGATGCACCGGTGGTGGGCGGACAGAGCGAGTCGTTGCTCAAGAAATACCCCGGCGCCCGCCGCGGGCCGATGCTTGACCTGTCGTGGGGGTGGGAGCCGCACTGGACTTACGCGGAGATAATGGCGCCCCAAAAGACCGAGGGTAACCCGACGAGTAATCTACATGTGGGAGACTGAAATGGCGACCAAAGCGTCCAGAGGAAAAAGCCTGGCAATCGTCGCATTACTGTTAGGAGTAGTCTGCGTTTCCTGCGGAAAGAAATCCGGCGGCCCCTCAGCCAAAGGCGAAGATGCACAAGTAAAGAGCCTCGGCACGACTGAGGTGACGGCGAAGCTGCTTGAGGTCCCGGAAGGCGCCATCTTCAAGCGAGAGCTGTACAACTACGCTACCGTGCTGAAATATAAGGTCATCAAAGTTCACCGTGGTCAATTGAATGCGGATACGATTCTTGTCGGCCACTACAACCCATTCAAGCCCCGACGTGAAGCAGCAGACCAGCGAGTGAAGGGAATCGGCGGAAACCTCAGGGCTTTCCGAGCAGGACAGGTGCACCGGATGGCGCTGGAGGTGCCCATTGACGACCACTTCATGGGCGGGATTGTGAACAAGTACTTCGCGCGGGAGACCGGCCCAATCCATTGGGCGGTGTGGACGAACCTTGTGAGCGAATAATCAATCGGAGCTTTGTCCGAGGACGGAGATGTTGCCCCTCGCGCGGGGACGCGAGCAGCATGCCGGTAACAGATGGTATTCAGCACCCATATTTTTATTTTTTATTTTTTGCCGGTCGTCTTGCTGACCTATTACCTGCTCGGTTGGCTGGGCAAGAGCATCGGACTCTCGGCGTCCAGCGTTTCGATGGCGCGCAACGCCCTCCTCCTCGTCGCGAGCTACGTTTTCTATGGCTGGTGGAATCCCCTGTTCATCCTGCTGATGCTTTTCGTGACGGCGGTGAACTATTTTTGCGGGCTGATTATCGGGCAACCGGGGGCGAGCCGTCGTCGTCGGTCTCTTGGCGTCGCGGCTGCGGTAATAATGAGCCTGGGGACGCTGGGGTTCTTCAAGTACTTCACCTTTTTCCAGGCCAACGTAAGTCATGCCCTCGAATCGTTGGGGGTTGGGGGATTCCGGGTGTTGCAGATTACTCTGCCGGTGGGAATCTCGTTTTACGTTTTCCAGGCGCTGAGTTACACGATTGACGTCTATCGCGGCACGGCCCCGGGGGCCCGGTCATTTTCGGATTTCGCGTGTTTCGTTGCGCTCTATCCGCAACTGGTGTCGGGACCGATCGTGCGTTACAACACGGTTGCAGACCAACTGGTCAGCAGGTCGCACACCTGGGAGAAGTTCTCGTCGGGAATTGCTTTATTTGTCCTGGGCTTTGCGAAAAAGATACTCCTCGCGGATCCGGTTGGCAAGGTCGCAGGCGCTGCGTTTAATGCGCAGGGGTTGACAACGCCCGATGCGTGGTTCGGCGTTGTGGCGTACGCCTTCCAGATTTATTTCGACTTTTCGGGCTACTCGGACATGGCTGTCGGGCTAGGAAGGATGATCGGCTTCGAGTTCATGAAGAACTTTAACTCACCCTACTTAGCCGACAGCATCACCGATTTCTGGCGGCGATGGCACATCTCGCTGAGCACGTTCCTTCGCGACTATCTTTATATTCCACTGGGAGGCAATCGAAAGGGACCAAGGCGGACGTACTTGAATCTGACGATAGTGATGCTCCTGGGGGGATTGTGGCACGGCGCTAACTGGACGTTCGTCGCGTGGGGGGCGTATCACGGATTGCTTCTCGCCTTCGAGCGATACCTGGGCAAGAAGAGCTTTTACAATGCTTTGCCGCGACCGGTGCGGGTGGGTACGACTTTTGTCCTGGTGCTCTTCTCGTGGGTGTTGTTCCGCTCGCCGACGCTGCACGAGGCCATTCGCTATTTCGGCGCGATGTTCGGGATGGGAAGCACTGACGAATGCGCGCTGTTGCTTGGGGCCCAGCTCTACGCCCAGGGTAAGCTTTTCATCATGGCTGTTTGCGCGCTTCTGGTGGTCTGGCGGCTCCAGGCATTCCAGTGGGCAGAGACCGTCACCTGGCCGAAAGCCGTCGCCGTAACCGCGCTATTTATCGTGTCGGTGATGGCGATGATTTCGCAAGCTTTTATCCCGTTTTTGTATTACCAGTTTTAGGAGGAGGCCGTGGCGCAGAGACGCGGAGTGAGCGTTTTCCTGACGGTGACCTTCGTGGCGATGATTTCCACGGTGCCGATCGTCCAGACTGCGCTGGAACTCCGGCAAGGCGAGCGGCCGCAGGTTCTGGACATTTTCAGGCAGAAGCCGACGGAAGATAACCTGCGCGCCTACGAGACGAATTTGGAGGAGGCAAGCTGGGTAGTGAAGGCGTTGCGCCCGTGGATGCAATACGCCCAGTTCGTGCTGCTAAAGGATGCCGGGGATAAGGCGCTGGTGGGACGAGAGGGGTGGGTGTTTTATAAGCCGGGTATGGATTACATCACGCGTCGCCCGGCAGCAAAGAAAGCCACGGACCGAGCGGGCGATCCGTTGCCGGCCATAGTATCGTTCAGAGACCAACTTGCAGCTCGTGGGATTCGGTTGCTGGTCCTTCCGGCACCGAACAAGGAGAGCATTTATCCGGAGATGGTTGCGCGGCGGGCAGGTCACCCGGGTGTCGCGGTCTGTCCTCAGACCCGAGACCTATTCCGCCGCCTGAAAGCGGCAGGCGTCGAGGTAGTCAACCTGTTCGAGATTTTCCGGGAGGCAAAAGAGGCAGAGGGCCAACCTGGAAAGGAGACGCTATATCTTGCGCAGGACAGCCACTGGTCGCCCGAAGGGGTGAAGTTCGCGGCGAAGGCCGTAGCGCAGAGAGTCCTTGAACAAGGCTGGGCCAGGCTCGGGACCGTGGACTACGACGAGAGACCGGTGCAGTTGCGACGGGTCGGAGATGTCCTGGCGATGCTACAGGTGCGGCAAATTGAACGCCATGTGGCGCCGCAGCAGTTCACGTGCGACCAGGTTCTCAGGCGAGACAACGGGGCCCTCTACGAGGATCAGCCGGATTCCGAAATCCTCGTTCTCGGTGACAGCTTCTTGCGGATTTTCGAGCAGGACGAGCCGCGGGCAGCCGGATTTGTCGCGCACCTGGCAAGGGAACTAAAACAGCCCCTGACCTCAATCATCAATGACGGGGGCGCCTCGACGTTAGTCCGGCAGGAGTTGTATTGGCGGCCAGAGTTGCTCGCGAACAAGAAGTTAGTCATCTGGGAATTTGTCGAACGGGATATTCGCTCTGGGACCGAAGGTTGGCAAGTCGTCCCGCTGCCGGAACTTCCATCGCTGGTTCCCGGGCAGTAGGTCATGCAGGCAGAAAGGCGGGCAAGGACACTGCGTCTTGAGTTTGTGCAGCGACTGGTCAGGCGACACAGTTGTTGCATACATGGCGCACTGTTCTGACGCCTCTGTCTCTCTGCTCCGAGACCAACGACGGATTCCTCAGTTGCATCGCCGTCGAACGACGAAAGGAGAAGCTCGCTTATGAGGACTGTAGCACTCACCGTAGTTCTATTGGTTCTGTCATGTGCTATGTCAGAAGCACAACTGCGCGCGGTCTCAGTGAGGGTATCCTGTGAGGAGCGACTCGGGCCGCTGGAAATTGATCGCATGGCGCTTGGACAGGGCGGATTGTCCGAAGAGCCGATGTGGTCCGACCGCGTCGCGGAAATCCGCGCCCTGAGACCTCGACTCATTCGCCTATTCATTCAGGAATACTTTGACCTTTTGCCAGAGCGGGGTCGGTATCATTTCGAGACGCTGGACCACTGCGTGGAGACAATCCTCAAGACCGGCGCCAGGCCGTTGATGTGTATCTGCTTCAAGCCGCGCGTTCTTTTTCCCGTCGTCAATCAGGACATCGTCGAGCCAAACGACTACGAGGAGTGGGAACGGTTGATTTACAGCCTGGTCAAGCATTATCGGGAGAAGAACGCAGGGATTCGTTATTGGGAGGTTGCCAACGAGCCGGATATTGGAGAGAGCGGCGGCTGCCCGTATCGTTTCAAGCCCGATAGTTACACGCGGTACTACCAGCGCACCGTGGCGGCAATCCTCCGGGCGGACCCGGAGGCGCTTGTTGGCGGACCTGCGTTGGCGTACGCGCGTTCGCCCATTCTGCCTGCTCTATTAGAGTTCTGTGGGAAAGAGGGTGTGCCGCTGCACTTTGTCTCATGGCACATCTACAGCAGCAACCCGGATGCCGTCCGTGAAACCGTCGAGTACGTCAAAAACCTCCTCAAGAAGCACCCGACGCTGAAGCCCGAGACAATCCTCGACGAATGGAACATGGACTTGATGAATCCGCCGCTCGACCCGCGCTTTCAGCCATGCTTCGTCGTGGAGGTTATCTGGCAGATGAAGGAAGCGGGCCTCGACTACTCGTGCTATTATCACATCCGCGACTACCACGTTTCTTACGAACGATTCGCCCCGTTCATGTCGCCGCAAGGGACCGCGTTCATGACAAAGTGGTGGAACCGGATGCCGCAGTTTGATGGGTTGTTTGATTACCAGAACACTGTCCGGCCAGCGTACTTCGCGTTCAAGCTTCTTTCGCGGCTGACGGGGGAGCGGCTGCGGTTGACCTCCTCCGATGCGGCTATCCACGGCTTCGCCACGCATGATGAGAAGCTCCGAATCTACCACCTTCTCCTGTGGAATTTCTCGGCATCATCCGTCGAGGTGGAGCTCGACATCAACGGCTTGCCGAAAGACATGAGAATGCGCCATCTTGTTCTTGACGCAGTGACCGCCAGCAACGATGAAAACGCTCGTCTCCGGCCTCAGCCGACCGCGGAAATGAAGAAGGGCGACCAGCATCTGAAAATCGAGTTTGAGCCTTACGCCGTGAAATATTGGTCATTTGAGTAAGCGTGGAGGGACCCAAGCAATGAGACCACGACAGCAGATTCAAAAGCAGCGAACCCGGAGGAGTTGGAAACGCATCAGCCTGCGGCTGGCATTCATCCCGTTGTTGTATTCTGTTCTCCAAGTCAACAGCGGCCAGGCAGACCCTGCCGAACCTCGACGGGAACCGGGCATCATCAGAGGGTTGTTTCAGCCCGATGCCAGAGCCCTGCCCGACCTGTTCGTCTGGACGGACACGTGCAACGTCTATGTATTGCGCGACGGCGATGCGGCGCTCCTGGTTGACCTCGGCGATGGCAGCATTCTCGACCATTTGCAGGAGATCGGCGTGAAGCGCGTTGAGTGGGTTTTGTTCACGCACCACCATCGCGAGCAATGCCAGGGCTTCACTCGCCTTAAGGGCTCTGGCGCGAAGGCAGCAGCGCCGGCTGCCGAGCGGGCACTGTTCGAGCGACCGTCCGATTTCCGCAAGATGAAACCGACTCTTGGAGACGCCTTCACGGTCTATGGCTCAAGCTATGTCCGGCCCCCCAACCAGCCCATTCCCCTGGACCGTACGTTCTCGAAGATGGACACTTTCAACTGGCGCGGACACGAGTTCTGGTGCGTCGAGACACGCGGGAACAGCCCGGGAGGCATGTCGTACTTTCTGAAGGAGAAGGGTTCCTGGCTGGCTTTCAGCGGGGACGTTATGCTCGATGGCGCGCGCATGCACACATGGTTCGACACGGAATGGGACTACGGCTTTGCCTCGGGCATCTATGCGTTGCACAACTCCGCCGCGCTCGTCGAGAGCTTCGATCCGGCGTGGCTGCTGCCGTCGCACGGGCCGGTCGTCCGCGACCCGAAGCCTCAATTGCGTGACTATCAAAAGAAGCTTCGCAAGCTCGAACGCCTCCTTGTGCGCGGATACGAGGTGAACACGTTTTCGGCAGCCTCCCAGGACGATGTTTCCCGCCCGAGCCCTGTCCCCCACGTTTGGGAGGTCTCGCCGCATCTATTCAAATTCAAAGGCCCGGATTATTGGCCGAATTTCGGATTGATTCTGTCAGACAGCGGGCACGGTCTGGTTGTGGACTGCGGGTTGCTCGACGAGACTTTTCTCGACCGGGCGATCGAGGGAATGCGAGAAAAGCTCGGGCTGAAACAGCTCGATGCGGTGATTATCACGCACATGCATGGCGACCATTTTCTTGAGGTGCCTCATCTGCGGGAGAAGTGGGGCGCGCAGGTCTGGGCACTGGACCGCATGGCGCCCGTGTGCGAACATCCGGAACGGTTCGACTACGCCGCTGCCATCCAGACCTATGGCAGGGGATTCGATTCCATTCGTTTTGACCGGCTTTTCAAATCCGGGGAGACTTTTGACTGGGAAGGATTCAAGTTCACGGTGGACTGGATGCCGGGTCAGACGGAGTTCGCTCTCTGTCTGCATGGCGTCATAGACGGGCGAAAGGTCGCTTTCACCGGAGACAACCTGTTCGGCGACCCAACTGACCCCTCGCAGACCGGCCACGAGGCGGTCGTGGCCCACAACAGCGCCGTTCTCGAGGAAGGGTACATCCTCGCGGGAGAGTACCTGCATCGCCTCCAGCCCGACCTGATCGTCGGGGGCCATTCGTACGTTATGAATCGTCCCGCCCAGATGATCGAACGTTTCCGCCGCTGGGCCTATGAAATGCGCGATGCGTTTCAAGCTGTGAGCTCGCTGTCCGACTATCGCTATTGGTTCGACCCATTCTGGGTGCGGGCGGAGCCTTACCGTGTGACGCTCCAACCGGGTGAGTCGGCGGAGGTGCAGATACACGTGCGCAACTTTCACAAACAACCACAAAGGCACCGGATCGAAATTCACGCGCCCCCCGGTCTTGTCGCCGAGCCGTCGGTCCTCGAAGCAGAGGTGAGGGCAGAGAGCAGACAAGCCTTTCCTGTTCGCTTGAAGGCGTCTCCGGACACCGCACCCGGCGTCAACATTGTTGCCCTGGACGTTTCGCTTGACGGCGAGCGCCACGGCGAATGGTTTGATTTCATCGTCAACGTCGAGAAGCGAAATGACTGAATGGTGCAGTGGGCTTTCATCCCGGTTTCGACTCAGAGGCTTGGCCTGTCGCCGCTCTCCGTCAAGTCTCTTCTAAGAAAGTGATTGCCTTCGCACCGCCCTCGCGGGAAGAAAGGGGCGAGGAGAGAAGGCAATCGGACTTGCGCAAGTGCGCCGAGTTCAAACCGGTCATGATCCCCTTGCACTGGACGACAAAGGATATAAGACAATGAGCACGATAACAAGACCGCCGCTGTTTATATCATGCGCTGCGCTGCTTCTGGCGACTTTTTCGCACGGCGAGGAATTCCGCTACACGGGCTACTATATCACGTTCATGCGGATGCCTACTTACGGGCTTGAGGCGTGGAAGGAGGCAGTTGATTGCTTCCAATCCGACGGTGCGAATTTGCTGTTGCTCTGGACGGCGGGGGCATTTCGCTCGCGCCAGTTCCCGATCACGTGGCAGTACAATGAAGAGCACGAGAACGTTCGCCACGATTTCCTGCGGCAGCTCATAGACTACGCACACACAAAGCAAATCAAGGTGCTGCTCGGCTTCACGCCCTTCGCCTACGACGGAGTGAACCAGTACCCGCTGGCGCATCCGGAATTGAAGGCCACTCAAAAGAACGGCCAAGCTGCCTCTCTCGGCGGCATCCACTGCTGGGGGTACAACCTCTGTCCGTCGAGAGAGGAATCCCAGCGATTCATGCTCGAGTACGTGCGCGAGATGTTCTTCGACTTCTACCCGAACGCCGATGGATTGATGATTGAGGCCTCCGACTACGCGATTTGCTTCTGCCCGGATTGCGGGGACCGGCATTTCGACAACGAGTTTCGGTTCGTCGAGCGTATCTCAAAGGAAATATGGGCGAAGAAACCCAACGCCATGATTGCCGTTTACCCGCATTACTTTTCTGGCGCGAAGGTGCCGGGCTTCGGTGTCACGGCGGCAACTCAGAAGTTCGATCCCCGGTGGACTCTCTTTTTTACGCCCCACAGCGCGCACCTCGACGAGAAGTTGATACGTCAGGCACCCTCGAGCCTCTGGTGGGACGAATCTCCATCCCTGGGGACGCCCGAACGAATCCAGGCCGGCGCTAAACGCGCGAAGGAAGCCGGCGTCTCCGCCTACGTTCCGTCGCTGGAGGCTTACTCTTTCGTCGCCACGCATCCGGAGGAGGGGCAACAATGGCTCGTCGGACGACGGCAAGTGCCGCTGGGGTTCGGCTGGCTGCCACAAGAGAAAATTCCTTATAATGAGTTGCCAATCCGGGTCAATCGCATCGCGTACCGAGAGTTCTCTCGAAATCCGGAATTATCCTTCGACGAGTTCAAGAAAAAGCTCGGCGAAGACCTCTTCGGGAAGAACGCAACGCCACAAGCCGTCGAGGACGCGCTGGAGCTGCAGCGCATATTTGCTCTGGAGCGGTCATGGTGCCAGCCCTCGCCCCTCACCTCCCCCGAAATGGTTCGCATCCGGAAAGCGCGGGGCAAGGTGAGCGCCGAGAAGCTGGCGATTTACCGCGCGGCACTTCAACACGTCCAGGAGATTGAGCAGCGCTACCCCGAGACGGAGAATCCGGGTTTTGCGGAGCTTCATCGGATTGCTGCATGGGTTCTAAACCTCTGGAAAGGAGAAAACGCACAGCTCCTGGGATATGACAGAATTTCACCGTGAGGGACGATGGCGCGACAGATGTCCCCTGATGACGGCAAGCTTTCAGACGCGAAAGCAGACCCGCGCATCCTGAGAACGAGGTCTCGGCGCCCTTTTCCTGCGAACCTATCCCACCGATTTGATTCGAAGCACGATGGTGTCATGACCTGCTGGATTCCGTCGAAGAGGATTCTGACCATGCATCGCTGCCCCGCATCAGCCAACGGAATGAGTTCTTCCGTCGCGGGCAAACAGAGTCGCCGCCTGAACGGGGCACACCCCGCAGCAAGGGTGCGGCTGTATTTCCGGGGCAGGGGGTGGATGAATCCCTTGTTCGAGAAGTCCGCCTGAAGGCGGCTCGAGTGAGGGCTGGGCCGGAGCGCCGGACCACCAGCTAAAGCAGGTGGCTACCAGCGATGCCGGCTGAAGCCCCGCCGAGGCGGGGCTAAAGAGCTGCTTGGCGCAGCACCGAAAGCAAGCGGCGCGATATGCCCCGATTACTCAGCCGCACCCCCGCAGCAAAACGAACTTGCGGGAACTGCTTTGCTTTGGTATCTTATGCTTCGTCAAGATTCGATGCCGGGAAGAGAGCCGAAAAGCCCCGATGACGGATTGGAGTGTTGTGCCCGACGGAACCGCCGGGCGGGCGAAAAGCCTCTGACCCGGCAACTGAAGAAGCCTGCGAATGCCGCGCCCGTAGCTCAGTCCGGATAGAGCACAGGACTCCGGATCCTGGTGTCGTGGGTTCAAATCCCCCCGGGCGCGCTTTTTCCCATTAGTTCCTATAGCCATTCCATCGCGTTTCCCATCCTTCTGCCTTTTTTGGGTGCGGCTGTATTTCGGGTGTGAGCGAACGTGTGACTCCGGCACCCAAGGCGGAGAAGCCGTGAGCGCAACAGCCCCCTCAGCGCCCCTCGCGTGTTGGCGAGAGCAAACGAAATCCTGACAGGAGTCCTCTCGGAAAGCCGCCAGGCCGAAAAAGGACAGGGGCAGGCCCGCCCGCGGCCAGGGACGTTTTCCCGCCCTTGGCGGGAGAGGACAGGATTACCCCGCTACACGGGGTGGTCGCGCACGTTGCATGGCGTCCCCATCTCCCGGAACAACCCAGACCATTTGACCTCGCCTTCCCGATGAGGCCATAATGCGCTTCCATAGGGTCGAAGCGTTCTGACCCCGTTGCTGCCCAAGAGGTGAGGCGCGCTCCGCAGAGCGCTGCTACCTTCCGACCCTGACACGATAAAACTTTGCGCTAAACGGCCCGGCATCAGGATCGGTCCACGTGGTGGCCGGGCCGTAATACTCCTCCGTCCAGATGACGAGGTCTTCGGAGCTTTCAAGAAGATAATTCGGGGGGTCGCCTGCGGCCTCGTAAGCTCCCATGTCTGGACCATTACCGGAGATTCGGGGATTTCCATCAAGGTCTTTCCCTGGGTCCCAGCAAATCACAGCCGCGCCGTCCTGTAACGTTATCGTTGGCAGTGCGTACATCCCACCCGCGTCAATACAAGGTGATCCGGGAAGCAGCCTGTAGTCCCCGTGTTCAGGATCCGCGAAGAGGGGGTCGCTATCTATGTTCCCGCGGACACCGGCCAGCTCCGCGGACCCAACGCAGCAGTGGCTGACGTACTCCCCAAAGCGGGTCACGGAGCCATCGGGCCAAACCTGGAAGATGTAGGGAAACTCCCTGTCCGAAACGACGTTCGCGTAAACTATGCAGTTTTTGAGCGAGTGCCAGTTCCTGATGCCGGTTGTGTTAGCAGTAATGGTGGAAGACGTAGCGTAGACCCAACCTGTTTCCGACCCCCCGTCGAGGACACACGGACAGGTACCCATCCAGCATCCATCGTTGTACGACACAGGGCGGACCCCGGTGCCCTGGTTGCCTGAGATCAAGGAATTCTTAATCCGCGCCACCGCGCCGTCCGAGGTCGCCCCCCCGGAGTGCACAGAAACACCGTCGCCACCGTTGTCGCGTACGATGCACCTGTCCATGATAACCTGAGCGCTATCGCCCCAACCTGCGGACACACTGACTCCACTTCCGGTACAGTTCCAAATAGTGCATTTGGACATCCTGAGGGTGGCGTGCTTGAAGCCAAGCTCAATCGGGCCGCCGTACGGCTCACCCAATGGGCCGAAGCCAAAGTATCCTTCATACTTGCCAGATAGGTCCTGTATATGCACTCCTATGCCGCTCCCTGCGCACTCGGTAATCTGGCAGCCCGATAGCTCCACGTCTAATTCGGTGTCATAAATCGCCTCATAATACCTCTCCCACTCCTCTGGACTCGCGAACCGCGGGTCCGGTCGCAATAACACGTCAGAGGGCTCCTGTCGGGCGACCACGAGGATTCCAGGCCCCGCGCACCACGCTATTGTGCAATCCGATATTCGAAATGGCTTGAAGCTGCCGGTTCTCCCTGGGGGAAGGCCCAATTCCGCATAAATGCCGATGCCTGCATAGGGGGGTCCCACGATGGTCAATCCCTTGACGGCATTGTCCCAGGTCAGCGTCAGAACGGGCTTGACCGGTGTCAGGCCGTAGATCGTGACCTCATCGCTCGCAGAACCGGATAGATTGACGCCCTCTTTGAGGACGACGTGTTCGCCGTAGGGACCCGCACCGACCATGACCTCATCCCCGTCCTGCGAGGCGTCAACCGCTGACTGAATTTTCCGCGCGGCGCCCTCCGGGGTCGTGTAGGGATAGACGTTCCCCCCGTGGGCGGAAACGTAACGGGTACTGGCCCCAGCACTCCCGCTAAAAGCGCTGAGGCCGATCACAACCCCCAGGACCCCGAGGGTACCCAGAAAAAAGCGATGCCGACTCACCTTTTCTCCTCCTCCATGTCCGTGCTTCTTCCTCTAATAAAGCACGGATGGCGCCGTCAGGCAATAGGAAAAGCGCCGCAACGCGACCGCCGCAAACGACCTTGACACTGCCCCCTGCGTGAGCTACTGTCGGGAAAGCATAACCAGCCCACCAGAGTCCTTGACTGATTTAATGATGATTTTTTCTTGGAAAGGAGAGTGGAGATGAGGTCAACTGCGATAGGTCTTGCGATGCTCAACGACGAGAGGGAGCACGTTTATACTCAGAACAATCCGGAGAATATGCGGGTGGTGCAGAAGTGGGCGGAGATTATTCGTAAAAACATCGTGAACGTGGACGGGACGGCGCCGGACGTGGTGGTCGGGTCGGAGATTATCACAAGCCCTCGAGTCGCACAGAGAGTCGGAGAAGAACTCAGCCGAGCCAATTGCAAGCAGATTATCATGTGCTACAACGTGTGGAATTTTCCGTTCTTAGCGTGGCCGTTCGTGAACAGCATCGGAAGGGATTTGCCTATCCTGAGCCTCTCGAACAACAACGGGCAGTATCCGGGAAACGTCGGGCTTCTGGCGACGGATGGCGCATTGCGTCAAGCGGGCTTTCGGACGCACAGAATCGTCGGAGAGATGGATGATCCGGGGACGCTGGCGAAGGTTTTCGACTGGATTCGCGCGGCTCAGGCTGTCACGACGATGAAGAACGAGGTTTATGGTCTTTACGGCGGGCACTCCATGGGGATGGAGACGGGCCATTTTCATCTCACGACGACGATTAAAGCCCTCGGCACAACGACGCAGCAGATTGACCAGCTCTGGCTCGTAAAAGAGATGGGGAAGGTGGATGAGAAGGAAGTCGCAACGGGACTTAAATGGTTCGAGAAGCTCCTCGGGAAGCGGTTGAAATACGACGGGAAAGTGCTCACGCCGGAGACGCTCAAGACGCAAATCAGGCTTTACTTGGCGATGTGCGCGGTCAACGAGGAGAAGGGATTCGATTTCTGCGGGCTGAAGGGGCAAAGGGAGTTGACGGAGCACGTTTGCCTCGGCGATGTGCCGGAGATGCTGATGAACGACCCCTACGATTGGCGGGGACCGAAGGAGTCGGTCGTCTGCGCGACCGAAGCGGACGCGGACGCTGCGTTAACGATGCAGTTGATGAAATACATCACCGGCGGGCTGCCAACTCTGTTCATGGACGTGAGGCTTTACCACCCCGACCTCGACCTGTGGGACTGGTGCAATTCGGGCAACCACGCGAGTTACTACGCGGCGCAAAGCATGAACCCCGAAGAGAATTTCAAGACCGTGACGTTCCATCCGGCTCTGGAGTTTTATTTCAAGGCGGGCGGGGCATCCGTCGAGTTCGATGCAAAACCGGGTGAGATGACTTTCGCGCGGCTCGGACTCTGGGACGAGAAGCCGTTCATGGTCATCGTCCACGGAGAGAGCGCAAAGTTGCCAGCCGCGGAACGAAAGAGGCTCAAGAACCTGACGAACCCGACGTGGCCGCACGTCTATGCGAGGCTCGATTGCTCGTTTGACGAATTTTTGACCGTCTTCCCGGCGAACCACGTCCAGGGCGTCCCGGGCGATCGAGTTAGATCGCTCGTCAACGCTTGCGAAATCTCCGGCATCAAGCCCATCGTCCTCGGCCCACGCGGCAAAGACCGCATCCCGCCCATCTGGGAGCGCGTGTGAGAAGAAGCACAGCAGGCCCAAGCCGGGTCCGCTGCGGACATCGCCGCTTTCCCGCTGTGCACGGGGTGATCTGGGGTAACCGTGAGCGGTCGAAAAAGGAATTGACAGTGCGCCTTGAATGTGGTTACATTGTAATCACGAGAGGAGCGCGTTCACCATGAAGTCGAGAATCGTAAAAATCGGCAACTCAAAGGGAATCCGAATCCCGAAGCTTCTTATTGAGCAAACGGGACTTGGCGAGGAAGTTGAGATTCAAGTCGAGGGGAACCGTCTAATCATCGGGCCAGCAGCCTGTCCTCGCGCGGGGTGGAACGCAGCCTTTCGGAAGATGGCAGACGCGGGCGACGATGCCCTGCTCGATGGGGATGTACAGGTTCCGACGTCGTGGGAAGGGGCTGAGTGGGAATGGTGATAAACCGTTTTGAGGTTTATCTCGTGAATCTGGACCCGACGGTCGGCCGGGAGATCAAAAAGACCCGCCCGTGCTTGGTCGTTTCTCCCGACGAAATGAATCACCATATCCGTGCCGTCATCGTGGCGCCAATGACGACGAAGGGGCGGGGTTATCCGACGAGAGTGCCATGCAGATTCAAAGGCAAGTCGGGACAGATTGTTCTCGACCAGATTCGGGCTGTTGATTCAGCGCGTCTGGTAAAGAAACTGGGGAGAATAAGTCGGACAACGGCGTCGGAGGTGCTCGCGGTTCTTCAGGAGATGTTCGCGCAATAGCACCGGCTTCCACCGAGCTCCCGAACACAGCCACGTCAGTCAATCCGAATCGGATACTTCCCATACTTACGCGTGGCGGCGATGATGGTTCTGACGTTCTCGACGGGGGCGAAGGCGTCAATTTCGCAGCCGGGCATGACGACGGCTGTCGTGTAGGGCGTCGTGTACTTGATGAAGTCCTTGACCATCTGCTCGACCTCTTCCGGGGTGCCGTTGCAGGCGAGTTGGGTTGTGGGGGCATTCATCGCGCACTTTTTCCCGGCGAAGAGTTTAGCGATGGACTCAAACCACTCCGGCCAGGTGAGGCTCTGACTGTAATAGGGCATGTCGTACTGGACGGCGTCCACGGCGTCGAGGTTCGCGAGCCACTGCATTGCTTCGGGGAGATTGTGCCCGCAGATGTGCCACATGACGTTGGGGAAGATGGTTCTTGCTTTCTTGATGAACTTCTCGTCCACGTCGCCGAATTCCCTCAGCTGCTTCGGTCCCCAGGTTCTTGCCCCGCCAAAGCCGCAGAAGAACTTGCATCCGTTCTTGTAGGCGAACTCCCTGTAAAAGTCGAGAGCGGCGAGCCTTTCGCCGAGGCAGAGGTCGAGGTAGTGGCGAATTTTCTTCGGCTCGGTGATGAGCCACTTGACGAATTTCTGGACCTCGACGATTGTCTCGGCATAGTTCGTGGGCGTCGCCGCGCCGACGATGACCGGGACAACCCGGTCCATCTTCTCCTGAAATTCCAGCAACTGGAGCATGTGCGGCGTGTAATGCGTGACCGCGCGCGAGTCGCTGAGATACCTCTCGTAGGCTTTCGTCTCGTAGAGCTCTATTGCCTCGTCGAGAGTGTCGGCGATGGGCTTGAATAAGACGTAGTCCTTATCGCCCCTGAGGATAAACTTCTCGGCTCGCTTCTCTTTTGGGATGAAGTTTTCGAGCTGGTGGCCGATGTCGAGGTACATCCATAGAGCATCGGTGCGAAGGTCAGCCCACGTCTTGATTACGGCGTCGGTGGCTTTTTCGGCGTCGAGGTAAACCTCGGGATGGGTGTACCCCGCGTAGGTGACCTGCCAGTAGTCCAGCTCCGGCGCCACGGGAACGATGTCTGATTGCTTGAGATGAAAAGCTGCTTCCATTCGTTCCCAGTGCGTCATTTTGCCAATCGGTGCGAGCTTCCCCTTGAGCCTCTTGACCCACTTATCAACAAGTTCGCTCATCGCTTGTCCTCCATCTTTCGGTCATCGCCCTTGCGGGCGAGAATGGTTGTCGCAAACAGTTTGTTCCATCGAGCATGGCTTCTCAGGCTTCCGCAAGTTCCGCTACGAGCTTCCTCATTTTCTCGACGGCCTCCCAGGCATTATCGCTGGCGTCGTCGGCGCCAAGCCTCCGGGCCGCCTCCGGGCTGACGGACGGTCCGCCGCAGATAATCTTGACTTTATCTCTCAAACCGGCTTCGGCGATTTTTCTGACAGTTTCCTTCGTGTGCATGAAAGTGGAAGTCATGTACGTGCCCAGACCGACGAGCTGCGGGCGGTGCGCCTTGATCGCCTCGATGAACCTCTCGTCGGGAACAGGCGCGCCGAGGTCAATCACGTGGAAGCCTGCCGCTTCAAAGACCGGGATAGCGACATCTTTTCCGACGGTGTGAACGTCCCCGTGGATTGTGCCGATGACCATTGTTGCCTCGAAGCGGTCTCTGTCGCTTGGCTTGATGTGCGGGCGAACAACTTCAAGCCCTGCGTAGTAAACATCGCATGCTACCAGGACTTCCGGGAGATAGACTTCGGCGCATTTGAATTTCTCGCCGATGACCTGCATCCCTTTCGAAAGCCCGTCCGCGATGATCTCATAAGGCGGAATGCCGGCGTGCAGGGCCTCTTTGGCCAGTCTTTCTCCGGCGGCGACGTCGAGCTTCTGCACGGCGTCCGCCAGGGCCCGCAGAATTTCTCCTTTTTCCATATTGCTATTCTCCTTTTTGAAAGGTGAACGTACTCCTCGAGGAAACCAGAGCTGCTCCGTGCAAAGGATGCAAGAGCCGAACATAGCCGACTCCCGCATCAAAAGCGCGATTGTTCGAGAACGGTCCTCAACGTCGCACGGTCTATGTTGCCGCCGGACAGGACGCCGACGACGCGCTTGCCTTGCAGTTCATCTCGGAGCTTGAGTGCCGCTGCGGTCGAAGCGGCGCCTGCGCCTTCGGCGAGGTTGTGAGTCTCTCGCAAAAGCAATCCGACGCCATCAATAATCTGTTGCTCGGTAAGCAACACGATGTCGTCAACGTACTTCTGTATGACTTCCAGGGTCGTTGCCGCAGGGACTCGCGTCGCCAACCCGTCGGCGATGGTGTTGGCGGATTCCGTGGTAACGACCTTCCTGTTCCGCCACGAAAGAAAGACGGCCGGTGCCTTTTCCGCCTGGACGCCGATGATGCGGGTCGAGGGAGTGAGCCTTTTTGCGACGATGGAAACGCCGCTGATGCCGCTGCCCAAACCGATGGGGACGATGATAGTGTCAATCGGCGACAGCGCCTCAAAAATCTCCAGAGCGTAGCTCCCTACACCCGCGATGAGCATCGGCTCATTGGCGCTATGAATGTACCGATAACCGTGCTGGTTTTTCAACTCCTCCGCCTTGACGACCGCCTCGTCGAAGTCTCTTCCGTGGACGACGATCTCCGCGCCGAGGTCTTTCATGGCGGCGTTCTTTTCGGGGTTATTTCGCTCCGGCACGACGATGACCGCGTGCACGCCAAAAAGCCTTGCCGCGTAGGCAACGGATAAGCCGTGATTCCCCCGCGTGGCACAGATGACGCCGCGAGACCGCTCCTCTTCTGTCAGTTGCGAAACGAGGTTCACGCCGCCCCGGACCTTGAACGCTCCGACGGGTTGGTGGTTCTCATGCTTGAGATAAAAAGAGAAACCGAGAAGCTTTGACAGCCCTCGATATTCGTACAGAGGAGTTCGCGGGAGATAACGCGCAATGCTCTCCCTTGCGGCGACAATGTCGTCAAAGGTGACGGGCAGTTCAGGCACGCGGTTTGACCCTCCCGACGACATTGTAGCCAAACGCGCCAGAATATTCGATGAAAAACCGTGGGACGCGGTAATGCCTTAGTCTCGGGCGAGAGACCGCCTCGGCTGGGGTGGAAGGAGTGAACCGCGGATGAACGCAGATGCACGCGGCAACACTCGAACCCCTCGTGACACATCCCAGAAGGCAGGTTTCTTTCTGCTTTCTTCCTCCAAGATCGGGCGGTTACGGGACGCGAACGCAGGGGGAAACTCACGCTCGGGCACAGAACTTGTCAAGACAGGAAGGTTAACGATAGAATGACAAGAAACGGCATTACACAGAATCGTCTCCGATCAGGTGGCAATTGCTCGATTGAGGAACCAAATGGCAGTACGCCCTGTCGGTGGGCAAAGAAGGACAGAAGGGAGACAAAGTATGAGATGCGAAATCATGTTCGGGCGGGTGATTGTTGGAGCAATCGCTTTTGTCGTCGCGGTCTTCACTAACGGGCAGCTCGGTGCGCAGGAGGATATTCGAGAGCTGAAGTTGAAGGACTGGCAGCCGCGGGCGACGCTGGTGACGAAAGTGACCGAAGTAACGAAGCCCGCGTTTCCGGTGATTGATGCACACAATCACCTCGGCGGTTACCGCGATGTGAACAGGTGCATTCAGGAGATGGATGGGGCGGGGGTGCGGGTCGTCGTGAACCTCGACGGAGGAAGCAACCCCGACGAGATAAAGAAGAGCCTCGACAGGTGGGATAACGCACACCCCGGGCGATTTCTGACCTTCGCCTTGATTGACTGGAACGGACTCGATGAGAAGGGGTGGAGCGAGAGGGAGGCAAAGAATCTCGCGAAGGCGTTCGAGCTGGGGGCGAAAGGGTTGAAGTTTCACAAGAGTTTAGGGCTGTGGGTCAAGCATAAGGACGGGACGCTTCTTCGAATAGACGACCCGATTCTCGACCCCGTATGGGAAACGTGCGCGAAGTACAAAAGGCCTGTGATCATTCATACCGCGGACCCCGCTGCCTTCTTCACGCCGCTCGACCGGTTTAACGAGAGGTGGCACGAGCTGAACGCTCACCCCGACTGGCTTTTCTACGGCGATAAATATCCCTCCCACGACGAACTTCTCGAGCAGCGCAACCGCGTCATTGCCCGGCACCCAAACACAATCTTCCTCGCCGCCCACATGGGAGAAAGCCCCGAGAACCTCGCCACCGTCGGGAAATGGCTCGATGCTTACCCGAATCTTTACATGGACATAGATGCGCGAATCAGCGAGCTTGGTCGGCAACCCTACACGGCTCGCCAGTTCTTTATCAAATATCAGGACAGAATAACCTTCGGGACTGACACCCCTCCGTCCAGAGATGCCTATCGCATCAACTACCGCTTCCTCGAGACGGACGATGAGTATTTCGACTGCTCGGCAAGCCACCACCTCCAGGGCTTCTGGATGATTTACGGAATCTACCTGCCAAAGGAAGTTTTGGAGAAGGTCTATTACAAAAACGCCATGAAGGCGCTCTATGGTGTTGACCCGAAGGTGCTCCTCGGCGAGGAGAAGAAGTGACGCCAGCTTGATATGGCGAGCTTCGTCTGACCAACTGTCCGTCCCGAGTGAGATAAGTGAAAATCCGTTCTCCCTGCATCGCGGATGGTTCATGTTTCGCGCATCGCTGACGGCGAGAAGTCGAATTCCCCGCGCCTGAATCAACGAGGTGGCTCAATGTGAATTTGTTGGGGAACGGGGGACGCTGTCAATTCCCACCGCGTCGAGGCGGCGAAAGGGGCACATCATCCGCAGAGCGAATGCTCCATCGCCACGACAACGCTCAATAAACCGAGACCCAACGGCCCACTCAGGAACAGCGTGCAGAAGAGCCAGGGGGCGCGTTCTCTGGTTACCGGGCGAACTCTGTCCATAGAGACTGGAGGTCCCATTGTTGGCCGTCGGGCGGGGCCCCGGCTGCAACGACGCGGTATCTCAACCGCCAATTCTCGCCCGACTTTAGGACTTTTGGCTTGCTGAAGTTGGGCGAACTGGAGATGAACTGCATCCCGCGGCCGAGGACGAAGAATTTCGTCGGGTGGGAGTCGTTCGCTGGGTGGTCGAGGAGAGCGGCGGTAACAGGCTGCCCGTTCTGAATGCCGGAGAGGGCACACCACTTAGCTGGCTTGCCGTGGCACTGTTCATCTCCGACATTCCCTTCTGAATTGAAGAAGCGCGGCTGCTCGAACGGACCCATTCTGAGAGTTAGTCCGTGATATTCTCGCGGTTTTCCGGGGTCGGAGCCGAAAACCACTTCGGGGGCGACGGCGGTGAGGACGATGTCAACGTCCACGAGCTGGAGGTTTCCGCGCGGCGGCAAAAAGACCCAGGTTCGCGCCTCGCGCACGAGGGTCGTTCCATCCTCCCGCTGCCAATCGCTTAGCTCGGTGATCCTCGCCCCACCTGTTGGGAGAACATCGGACAGCAGTTTGCGGGTGACCATTCTCGCGCGGCGACCCTTGGGCGCCCAGACTTCCGCCCAGAAATCAACGCCCGAAACGTCCGCCCATCCCACGCAGAGGCCGCGGTGATGAACGTGGTCCGCGGGGGAATCATAAGTGATGATGCGTCCATCGGGCGTCCAGAGGGGATGGATGTAGCTCTTGTCGAGAGCTTCCCCGGAATGGTGAACGGCAATCTCTTTCCCTGCGAATAATATCGTGATAGCCTCGCGCGCACGACGCTGAACGACAAGCTGGTTGGCCGCAGGGACCAACGAAGGTGTTTGTTTCGAGGGCTGTTCGGAGAGCACGCTTCCCACGCCCATGCAGACGAGCGTTGCCGCAAGAAGAATATAATGAGCAGGGCGGCAAGGCGATTGGCTTGCCACCCGTGGAATCCGACGGGAAACAACACGGAACAAGGAAACGAATCCGCTGGTAGGCATTTTGGTCTCCCTCCACCGAATCAGTTGTGAGGTTCAGTTCACCACAATGGGACAGGATATTTGACGGGCGAGGCGCTGTCAAGGGGAACACGGGCCGATGCGCGGCTGCTTTCAGTGGCGAGGGGTCAGCACTACATACCGAGCACGCCTCTTGTCCATGTGCCCAGGAACTTGTGCGGACGCCGGGGCAAACGGCACGGCCTGGGTTGCATCAACTCAAGGCACGGCCGATCAGGCTTTCTCGTCGGGCGTTGAGTTCTCAGGAGACGCTGACTTCCCGGCCTGCTGCGTGATTTTGGCGGGTTTCTCGGTGGAGCGCTTGTGGGTGAGGCGGTGTAAGAGCCCGCCCCTGCGGCCGCGGTCGTAGTAGTAATAGTAATAATAGCGGCTGTAGTACCTCTGGTAGTAGTAGTTGCGGTAGCCGTAATAACCGTAGCCACCGCTCTTCCTGGGGTCATACTTGTTGAGGACGACTCCGAAGACTTTGCTGGCGACCTTGTCGAGATGCTCCAGCCCCTGAGCAATCATCGGCTTGGGGAACTTTCCTGCCTCGACAACAACGAGGATGGCATCAACGTTCTTGGCAAGGATCAGCGGGTCGGAAAACCTGCACGGAGGGGAATCGAAAATGACTACGTCGAAGGTTTTCTTCAACTGTTCGATGAGCTGCTGCATTTTCTGGGAACCAAGAACCTCCGTGGGGTTGTAAACCCTCCGGGCACCGCACCCGAGAATCTTCAGCTCTCCGGGCTCGACGTGCGCCTTGTCGTCCTCGGGCCTTGGTCGAGCGAAGTCGCTTCTGTCGTGAAGAACCTCCTCGAGGGGTAATTCTCCAGAAAGATAACCGATGAGGCCTTTCGCTTTATCAATGTCGAAGTACTCGTGAATTCTCGGACGACGCATGTCGGTGTCCACAAGGAGAACTTTTCTGCCGCGTTTGGCGATGGTGATAGCCAGGTTTGTGGCGGTGGTGGTTTTCCCTTCGCCGGGGCAAGCGCTCGTGATGAGAAGGGACGGGAATTTCCCATCGCTTGCCGAAAGCTCGATGCTCGTTCGGAGGTTTCGGTATGCTTCGGAAACCCCTGAACTCGGGTGGTCATAGGCTATCTTCCAGGAGGCGTGCCTCCCCTTGGCAACGGGTATTTCGGCAAGGAGTGACCTGCCGAGGTCGTCCGTAACATCATCAGGGTTTCTCACCTTGTCGTCGAGATAAACCAGGAGGAACGCGGCCCCCGCGCCGAGCGAAAGACCTATGAAAGTCGCCAGGGCCATGTTCATAAGGGGTCTCGGCCGGAAGGGACGGTCAGGTGCGACAGCTCGGTCAACCACCCGGATATTGCTCGTTCCCTGCTCCCATTCCGTCGGTGCTCTGGTAACACCGGTTTCGACAGTGCCTTCGGTTCCCCTCCGGAGCAAGTCCTGATATGTGGCCTTTTTGGTCTCCACGTCCATCTGGTACCTGTGGTACTCGGCCAGTATGGAGTCGTGCTTCTCGACCTGCTCGCGGGCTTTCTCCAGTTCGCCGACGACCTTCGCCTCGTTTTCCTTGGCGGCTGACCACGCCTCCCTCAACCTATCTCGAACCGACAGAGCTGCTCCAGTGACTTGTTCCTTGATTTCCTGTATCGCATCCTTTGCAGCCACGTGCTTCGGATGTTTGGGGCCATAGAACTGGGAAAGAATACCCAACTGGTTCTCCGCCGCGAGGAGGTTCCCCTGAAGCTGCTGGACGACCTTGTCGTCCGCGATGTCTTTTTGCTGCAAGAGTTCCTCGGCGGAAAGGTTCTGGAGACGGGTGTAAACCTGCTCGGCGGCTATCGTATCCTTTCTTCTCTGGGAAACCTCGGCCGTCAGAGCTCTGAGGGTGCTGGAAACGGGGTTCTCCTCCGGCTTGTCGGAAACCACCCCATACTTTTGCTTGAAATTGTTGAAGGCGCTTTCGGCCTCCTTGACTCTCAGAGCCAGCCTTTCGAGTTCCTGCTGAATTATCCCCGCCACAGCGTTCCTCGCCTCCATCTTGTCCCAGACAGTGAGCTTGATGAACTCGTCGGCGAGGGTATTCGCAATCTGGGCGGCCCGCTTGGGGTCCCTATCAATTACGCTGACATCCACGAGCCGAGTGTCTCGAATGGGAGTGACCACCACTTTGGCGAGGAGTTCTGCGGGGGCCATGGGTCTTTCCTCACCGCTGCGGCTGACTACTTTGAGTTTGCGTGCTTCAATGACTCTCTCGGCGAGGGTGCGCCTGCTGCGGAGCATTTTGCACTGAGTGTTGAAGTAGTCCGCGGCGCTGGTATCCACCGCGACGAGACCCTTCGAGGAGAAAACGCCGAGGGTTTCCTTTTCGATGACGAGGCGGGTCGTGGCCTTGTACTCCGAGGGTGTCTTGAAAGTGTAGATGGCGGTGATGGACATAACAAGCAGAAAGAAGAACAGGATGATAAATTTCTTGTTCCACAGAAGGAGCCATATGTCCTTTATGTGGACGGTCCTGCCTCGCCTCGGTCGGCCCTTGCGGTCCTTTTGAACGTCCTTCTGGGCATCGGTCTGGGTGCTTGTGTCCTTTTGCGGATTGTCCATCGCCAACCTTCTTTTGAGCTTGGTTTTGCTTCAGTTGCTCCCTTGTCTCGTTGTCTTGCGAGAGCCTGTCACCACTTTCGGTGCGGCAAGGCGCACATGGCAGAGAAAAGACCTGTAAATCCCATCCCCCACGAAAGGCAGAAGACTCTCTCTGCCTCTCCGGAAGCTCACAGGAAGCTCTCGGGGACGAAGATGATGTCGTCGGCTTTGACCGGGGGATCGAGCTCCGGGTTTCTCTTCATGATTTGGCTGACGTCAATGATCTGGATAACCGGCTTTCCTTTGCCATCGGTTGTGGTAAGCCTGACCCTCGACTCTGCGGCCTTGTCCGTGAAACCGCCTGCCATAATGATGGCGCGATAGACGGTCAATCTGTTCTTACCCGAAAACGAATGCTTGCCCGGTCCCTTGACCTGTCCCTGGACGTAAACGAACTTCTCGCTGTAAACGAAGACCCGGACGTTGACCTGGGGGTCCACAAACCAATCAGGCTTGAGTCGTTCAGTGATTAGCTTCTCAATCTCCTTGACGGTTTTGCCGGCGACGGGCATGTACCCGATATAAGGGAAATTGATAGTGCCATCCTTGTCGCTTACGGTGTAGTAAACCGGAAGGTCCTTCTCTCCGACGATTGTAATCTCAAGGACATCCTTGGGGCTGACGAGGTACTCTTCCTCAGGCAAGGGCGGCTCTGCGGGTTTGGCAGATTCGGGGTCCGGATTGGCTTTTCCGCCGGGTTTTTCCGATTCCGCACAGAAAGCGGAGTGGATGGTTAACAGCAGAAGCACTGCGCTGAGAAGCAGAATCGGTCTTCTCATGTTCCAAAACAAACCGGACCTCTCCTCGCGGATGCCGTCCGGTTCGCTCCTCCATCAAAGAAGTTTGTTGTCGGTGTGATTAGAAAACTGCCCAAACGCCAACGGAGACTCTGTTATCCTCGTAATCGTACGTATTTTGGTTGGAATTCCTTTGCTCATGGGTGTAGGTCACGCCCGTTGACAGCCAGGGCTGAATGTTGTACCTGACACCCAGTCTTGCACCCCAGATGTCGTCGTCTCTCTCGCCATAGCGTCCCTGCTCGAGAGTTGGCTCGGGATAGTTGCTATTGGCGTAGAAGGCCGAGGCGGATACGCTGATTTTGAAGCTGAGCGCCTTTTCCAGCCCCACCCTCGCTTCGGTTGACGCGTAGTAGTTGTTGGTCAAATATGTTGACTCGATGGCTTCGCGGCTGCCCCCGATGCTGAGGAGGAGCGTTTCAGTGCAGCGATGGATGATGTCCACGCTGAATACTCCTCCGCTCCAATCGTCCCGCTCGCCGTCGTAGTCTCTATTCTGCCACCCCGCCTTGACCAGTGCGACCATTTTGGAGGTAAGCTGCCCGGTGACGCCGACCAACGTGGTTATCCCTTGGGAATCGAACCTCACCCCGGTCTCCTCCTCGTAATCTATCCACCGGTATCCTACCTCTCCAAGAACCGAAAGCTTGGGGAATATACGATAGTAAACGGTTCCGTTGACCAGGTCTTCGTTGCGGTCGTACACCTGGTAGATTGGGTCGTCGTAGTCAAGCATGACGTGATCGTATCCCACCCGAACAGACAGCCGGTCAGTAAACTCATATCCCGCCCTAACGTCGGTCGTATTCTGCTTTCTTCTAACGAGGGGGACCCACTCGTATGTCGGCCGATCGTTGGCCGTTCGGAAATTGTCTCCGACAAAGAACATTAGCCCGCTGACGAACTGGAGGTCAACCGCAGCGTCCACCAGGTGGGTTTCGTAGTCGTAATCGGTGTTGTCAACGTACCTGCCGATGTCCGCCAGGTAGTTCAGACGAACCGATTTCTCGTTCCTGGTGTAATCGAGGTCCACTCCCGGCTTGATGTTGAATAGAACGTCGTCAACCTTCTTATCGCCGAGCAGGAAGAGATTGTCGTCGTATGTCGCGTCAACGCGGATGCGGGGATGGACATACAGGTGGCCAAAGTGGAAGTTGCCGACCTCCGAAGCGGAGCCGAAACATCCCATGGCGAGCACTGAAAGAAAAACAAACAGGAAACCGCAGAGCTTTCCCATCACGGACACTCCTTTCTCAACAAACCCCTTTGCAGGAAAACTTGATTCGCTAAGTTTATCGCTCAGAAACACCTTAGTCTGGTCGCCGTGGCGACCGATTTATAGTTTTCCCCCAAACACCCCCACTTCGGGCGGCCTCACGGCCGGTAAGGACTTTGCTCAATCCTCTCAGGCTCGGTGACCGGTATTCCCGGAGGAACGATCTCGATTGGCTGTTCAAAGGCCGAGTAGCTGAACTCGAGCTCACTGACCTGGCCGGGCCTGACCGTCACTGACGAGAAAACGTTCAGGGGAGTGGTCACCAAAGCGGACGATTTTTCGGGGACAGTGAACCTGTTTTGCGAAACGACGAGGGACGTTTGGCCCGTCACGGAGTTGACCCGGATGACGTTTTCCCTGTTGTTGACGAGCACGAAGATATTTCGCGTACCTTTCAGGTACTCGAAGCGTACTCCTTTATTATTCTTCAACAGGGAGACGCGAACCGCTTCGCCCTGCCGCAAGGTCCAACTGACGGTGTTGTACTTGTTTTCCAGCGTTGCCGGGAGGGATAGCCAGAAGCTCCCTTTCTCTCCCTCCATCTCGATTGTCGCCGGCAGCTCTATCGGCTTTGAGGTGTCCGCGAGGGTTTCCGTCGTACCATCCGGCTTGGTAACTTTAACGGTCCCCTTCAGAGCAGTAATCTTCACGGCTGGCACCTGCTCGGCACAGAAAGGCACCGAACAGGCCGTGAGAAACACGAGGAGAGCGAAACCAACTACCAAAGCTCTTCCGACAGCTACGTAACGCATAACCTAATCCTCCTCTCCCAAAAGGTTGTACACCGTTCAGGACCCCTTCGCACCGGCTGGAGAGCCCCAGCCGGTTCCGGACCCCCAAACCGCGAATGCGCTTGATATGATTATTTTAGCCAATAATTTACGATACTCTTAGCGTCCTGTCAAGGCAAAATCTCTCTTTTTTTTGCTGAAGCCCCTCCGTCCAAAGGGGTTCTTCACCAAGCACTGTAACTTCGCCCGGCTCAAAGGATAACGACCCCATGCCTCCGGTCGGGGCATTATTCTTTCTCTCCGATTCGTCAATCAGGCGCCCTGGCGGCAGTAGTCCCGGAGAGGGTGACGAGGCATTTTGTCATCGAGGACGGGAAAATGTTGAAAGATTTCGACGTTTCCAGCTTGCCGGGATTGACAAGGACAGGTAGTATTTTGGGCGCCGCAGCGCCCGGTCGCGGTCACGTCCGCGGCAAAGGCGGAGAAAGCGGGGACACCACGCAACGCACAGCCTTCGCGAAAAAAGCATGAGAAAGAAAAGCGTAATTGAGCGAATCATCGAACGCGGGAATCCGTTTTCCGAAGAACTGGGAATTCCGCTCGGCGGCGGGCAAGAAGAATTGTTCAAGTGGCTCCTGGCTTCTTTTCTTTACGGGAAGAGAATTTCCGAGCAGCTTGCGACGAGGACTTACCGGGAGTTTAACAACTCCGGGATTGTTTCCCCGGAAAGAATTCTGGAAGCTGGCTGGGACAGGCTGGTCGAGTTGCTGGACGCCGGTGGGTACGTTCGATACGATTTCTCGACGGCGACGCGGCTTCTGGAGCTCTCGAGAGCTTTGCAGGAGATGGGTGGACTGGAACAAATACACAAAAGGGCTAAGGACTCGCGTGACCTGGAAACCCTGCTGATGGAGCTGCCGGGGGTCGGGGCAACGACCGCGAACATATTCCTCAGGGAGCTGCGGTGCATCTGGCGGAAAGCCGACCCTGAGCCATCGCGGTTGGTGATTAACGCAGCGAGAAACCTCGGCATTGACCTCCGCAAGTTCGACCGGAAGACGGCGCGCTTCGTTCGCCTGGAGTGCGGCTTGTTGAGGATAGGCAAGGACTTGTGCAAGAAGGAGCGGTGCCGTGAGTGTGCATTTCAGACCGAGTGCCGGGAGCAAAAATAGGCGTCTGGTGCTGACGCGGAAAGATAACCAAGACGGCTTCGGCGCAAGGTGGTGCACATTGCCCGTTCGCGGCTACTGGTGCTCAAATATCGAGCTTCCGGATGATGAGTCCGGTCAGGAGCTTCGGGTAGAAATCGGTTGATTTATGCGGCATGACCTCCCCCGCTGAAGCCACGTCTCTCACCTGTTGGACCTTCGTCGGATTGAGAAGGAAAGCGACCTGCCCCTCGCCCCGCTGGACCAATCGCACAGGCTCCGCAGGATCCCGGAAGTACCGGATGTGCTCCCCGGAGTGCTGGTGCTCGTGGGTTAGCGAGAGAATTTTCCCCAGAACCAGCGAGTGGAGAACGGTCACGTCAAGCTCGCGCACGGTCGGATGAAGGTTTTCGGGCATCGCTTCGAGGGTGGATGCCCTGTCTTTGAGAGTGATGAGGAGGAATTCGCTTTTGGGGAGGCAGACGACGAAGGCGGTCCTCGCGGGCCAGAAACTCCTCAGCTCCCGGAGGATGTTCTGCAGGTCCGGTTTCGAGTCCTTGACCTTCCGGACGTTGAAGAATTTCTTTATTTGCCGCAGCATCTCATCGGAGCCAAAGCTCGGGATTGAGCGAAGGAGGCGGTGAGTCGGCAAAATGGTGACGCTCGGGTCGTCCATGCTGATGAGGGTCATCATCCGGTAGCAGACGTCCCGGCGAGCGCTTTTCGGGAGTTTCGGGAGCATCTCGTCGCGGTAGTTCAGGGCGGTCTGATACCGGTGATGTCCGTCGGCGATGAAGAGCTGCTTATCCTTCATCTGCTCGACGACGAAACTGATGTCCGTCGGGTCGGCAATTCGCGTGATGATGTGGGTTACGCCTTCGGCAGTGACGCTGAAGAGGTGCGGCTTCGACTGGAACTGGGCGAGGAACGGCTGCATCGTCATCTCCGGGTCAGGATAAAGCACGAAAATCTGCCCGAAGTTGGCTTTTGTCTCGCGCACAAGATGCAGCCTGTCCAGGTTGTGCTTCGGAAAAGTGTGTTCGTGCGGCAGAATTACTCTCGATTCGTAATCCTCAAGCTTCACCGCGACGATGAAACCTCTCCGGGTGAGTTCCGAATCGCCCAGCCGAAACTTCTGCGTGTAAAGATAAATCGAATCGGCGTTGTCCCTGATGAAAAGTCCCTCAGCCAACCAGTCGCGGAAGTGTTTCCCCGCGCGGGTGAATTTGTTGTCTCCGCCGTCGTCGCCGGGCTTCTCTTTCCCCCGCACGATTCGGACGATGTTGTGGGGATCAGTCTCGTAGTATCTCTCCTGCATTTCGGGGGTGATGACGTCCCAGGGCTGAGTAACAACCTTCTGAGCGTCCACCCTCGACGGGTCGTAATACATTCCCTTGAAGGGACGTACTTCTGCCATCTCTGCTCCTTGTTCTGAAAAGGCAAATCGGTTTCACGCGCGGGTTCCTGTGGGAAACGACAACCCTTCGTTGGGCTCGGTTCAAGACCCACGCGCCGCGAATGCTGGAGTTGGGCGCCCACGTTAGCGAACGACTGGCTGCGCACCCTTTTCGAGGGACCGCGTTGTGTCACTTCTCTGCTCACGTATCTCCCGAGCGCGGGAGAAGTGGAAAAACTTGTCGCGCCAGGTCGCGTTGCTCCTGGCGCACAAATGCCCTGCCACCCCATCGCCCGCAAAGGCTATGGAATTGCCATGCGCCTGTCAATCCATTTTTGGATTTGCTTGTAACGCCCCTCTTATGGCCGGCAGACGTGACAGAAAAGAAGCCAAAATATGGACAGGATAACAGGATGGACCGGATAATCCTGACAATCCTGTTAATGCTGTCCCACATCTCTCCGCGTTCATCTGCCGTGAAAATGGTTGCTGAGCGGCGGGGGCCACAGAGCATCTCGCAAAGCCGCTGAGACCCGAAGAGCGACGCCCTGTGAACCCTCGCGCCTTTGCGTCTTGGCGAGAGAAAACGGAATCCGGGTTGTGGCCTCAAAGTGACCGCTCCGCGCACTGGATTTTCATGGTCTCAGGGTGAGCGAATCTCACGAGGCACTGCGGTTCGCTCCTTCCACGGCAACGCGGGCAGGCTGGCACATGGCTGCACTCCTTGGTGCCTTCGTGTCTTAGCGGTTTGAACGCGCCGGATGAGACCCGCGGACAGGGCGAGCTTGGCGACCTGAAAGGGGGTTTCTCACCGTGGAGGGGGTTGTCCCTTGAGGGCGCTTCTCAAACATTTCGGGACGAAATGCGACAAAAACTTTCTCAGGCGCCGCAGAATTCGAAAGAGGAGAAACCGAAACGCCGGAACCTCCAACACCCTTTTGTTCCCGACGAGGCAATAGAGAGCGACGCCGGAAAGGTCGGCTTCCCGAAACTGCTCGGGCTTTCGCGCTTTCACGAAGACACCCGGCGAGATGGGGTCTTTCTCAAGCGCCTCGATTCCGAAATCCGAGAATATTCTCTCGATGTCGTCGGTCTCAAATCGCCAGAAATCTTCCGGATTTGGGTGATAATGAAAGCCGAAAGAGCGAGTCGTTATCACGACGATGCCCTGTGGTTTCAGGACTGTCTTGATGTTGTGGATGATGAGCCGCCAATTCCTCACGTGCTCTAAGAGTTCCGTGGCGACGACGATGTCAAAACTCTCCGAACCGAACTTTTCGACGATTTCGGCGGCGTCGCATATCTCGTCAACGCCCGGCCCCTCGACGATGTCCACGCCGACATAGGTTCGGGGGCGCAGTCTCTCTATCGAAGGACGAACCGACCCAGTCGTGCTCAGCGACCCAACCTCAAGCACGGCTTTTCCGCAAACCTCCTGTTCTTTCAGGACTCTTTCCGCAAACGAAATGCACGCCTCATTGCACATGATACGCAGTCCCAGAGCCCTCCAGAAGCCCCGGCGAGTTCTCAGCGGACTTCACGGCGGATGGTCAACCGCGCGCCTTTCCGCGGCCGCACTACGACATTCGCACGGAAGGAAGGCTCTCCGCTGTTCGCCGCGCACAACTCACTTACCTCAGGCCGCGGCTGTGCCTTGCCGGCCTGCGCTCGGTCATGTAACGCCAGGCGGGTTGGCCGGCGACTCCAATGAAGGCTACCACACAACTCGACCCCTTTTTGGAGTGCTGAAGCTCCGCTTCAGCTTTGTTAGGCGGGAGCTGCGCTCCCGCACTCCAGAAGCCCGTTGGCCGAGTCAGCCGGAAGACAGCCCCGTGCCGCACGAGCACGGCTCCACCTGGGGACTTCCCGCGCGCCTGGGGCCCCCGATGGAGACCGGCGGTTCCTTGCCACGTCGCTCCTGGGGCTTGTACCGCCGGCATCTTGCCGGCTGTCGCGGGGGCATCCTGCCCCCGATCCCGAGGACGAGACTCCCTCGGCGCTCCCCCTTACCGTGCCATCCGTAAAATCCTGCTCATCCTGTAAATCCTGTCAACCTCCCTCCTGGTTCAGCCCCGTCGCCGACACATGGTCTCACACGGGAATTGGTGCACTCACACGATCTTTGGCGGCTCGGCGCCGAGGTCGCGGAGCATTTGCTCCGCCTCGTCGAGAGCGGGCTTGTAGCAGTGCGGCGGGCCGTCGCACCACGCCCGCTCATAGGCGATTTCAGCGTGCTTCCTCGCCTCCTTCCGATTTCCCTCGTCGAGCGCCAGCCGCGCCATGAAATTGTGAATCTCCGCTTGCTTCAGCCGATACTCGCACCGGTCGGCAATCTTGAGCGCCTCTTCCGCGTTCTCCCGCGCCTCCTTCGGATTTCCCTTCGCCCGATGCCACCGCCCCCAGGCAAGCAGAATATCCGGCTCCACCTCGACGAGATTGATCTTCCGGCACCGGCTCAGCGCCTGCGTCAGGTGCCCTTCGGCCTCGCATAGCAATTCATGGTTTGGGCCTGCTCGGCGCTCTGCGAGGGCCACAAGGGCCCAACCGTGAACCCACTCCGCCCGGGTCAGGTCTCTCTCGACGGGCAGGCCTGTCTGGGTCTCGTCCATCCGCCAGTGCTCTTGGGCTTTCCGGGCCGACTGGAGCGCCGCGTCCGGGTTCTCCAACATCAAGGCGAGGAGAGTGCGGTAGGTTTCGTCCACGCAGAGCCCCTGGTGGTGCCCGGTCTTTCGCCAGTATGCGGTCGAGGCTTCGAGCTCTCGGGCCGCCTCCGCAAACGCGCCCCCGTAACCCAGGAGCCCCCCGAGTTCCTGGTGTCCGACGGCTTCCCTGAACTCGTACCCGATGTCCCGGCATAGTTCGATCCTGCGTCGGAGCTTGTCGCCGGCCGGCCGGATGCTCCCAAGCTTGAGTTCATCGTGCGCCTGGTTTGCCAGGACGACGGCCACGTTTCCCATGTCTTTCGTCTCCTCGCGTATGGCCCTGTCCATCTGGAAGAGAGCGACGGCCCGGCGGGACTGGCCCGAGAGGGAGTAACTGACCGCGAGTGCCCCGAGGATCCAGGCCTGGTCCGGCTTCGCCTTCAGGCGCGGCGGCCTGTCCTCGCCGTCGGGGAAGAGCGCGCGGAGGAGCTGGATGCAGGTCTGGTAGGCACCAAACCGGTAATAGAGAAGGTCTCGGAGACGATCGTGGAACAGGCCGCACGCGTCGTCGTAGCGCCCGGCGCGGACGGTGTGGTGATAAAGACCTATGACCGGGTTGAGGTCCTCGAGGCTCTGGATTTTGTCCGCGTCGGGAGCGGGGACGGCAGAGAAGTAGTCGCACAGCCTGGAATGAACGCCTTTTTTGTCAGCCAGGCGGTCGTAGGCATACTGGCGGACGATGGGATGCATGTCGTACAGGTTTCTTTCCTTGTCGAAGAGGAGCAAGCCGCGGTCAATCAGCTCGTCGAGAGCCCCGTCAAACTCTTTTTCGCTCTCGTACGGATTCAAGATGGAGATAGCATCGTAAGTCATTGGGCTTCGGAAAGCTGAGATGCGGCTCAGCAGTTCGCGCTTCGCTTCGTCAAGAGCCTCATAGGCGACCTGGAGGATGTGATGATGCTCCTTGCCCTTCAGGTCGGGGAGGACGGGATAGCGGCTGGCGACTTTGATGTCGCCGGGCGTTCGTTTGTCCCGGACGATCAGGCCGGAGAGGAGGCGGAGCGCCAGAGGAAGGTAGCCGTAAGGGGCACAGGCATCCTGAATCTCGGCTCGGGTTCCCTTGACGCCCTGGGCATGGAAGAAAATGACGGCATCGTCAGGATCGAAGGCTGTAAGCTCTTCGTGCTTGCATCCGGCAAGACCGTCCAATTCGCGTGCGAAAAGGCGGCTGGTGATGAGCACGCGGCTCTTGAGGGCCCCGGAGGCAATCCACTGAAGGAAACTTGCGGCGTGGGGGTCGGTGCAGGACCGGAAATCGCCCCGCTCGTCTCGTGCGAACTCATCGCCCTGATATGCCGCGTTGAGGCTCGCGTAAGCGCGAAGCTCCCGTTCAAACCCGTCGAGGACTATCAGCAAGCGCTTGTGCTGGAGGAGGCTCACCAGAGCCTTGACCCCGTCGTGGGCGGACGGAATTCTCGCCGGGTCAAGCTCCCCAGCGCTTGCATAGATGATTGCCTCGTCCACGAATTTTGCGAAGCGAGCCTCCCTCTCGTAGAAAGACCACCAGAGGATGCCGTCGGGCCGCTGACCTTTGGCCACGCGGCAGGCATCCTTGGTTTCGCATTTGTCCTCCGGCTGCCCCGGCAATGGCAAGCCCAGAACATCTCGCTGAACCCACGCCCACGTCAGAGCCGACTTCCCCATCCCCCCCATGGCAACGAGCGCCAGGACCGGCCTATCATCCTTCGTCAGCCACTCCGTCAGCATTTGCCGCTCCCTGACTCGCCCCGTGAAATTCTCCTGCATCGGATAAGGATGGGCGAAGTAAGGCACGGGCAGCATCGGGATAGGTGGCGTTGCAGGCTTCACAGCCCCGCGTTTCCTCGCCTCCTCGACCATCGCATCGAGGTCGGCCATCTCCACTGGCTGGATGCCATAAGTCTTGGCCGCCTCTCGCGCCTCCACCGTGAAACCCACCGCTGAAACAATGACGCCCCCGTCAACGAGCCGCTCGTCCCGCAGAAGTTTCACGATCCGCGCGAAATCATTAACAATGCCCTTGCCTACCGGGGATGCCCAATCTTTAGACTCGACCGCGACACGGTGAAGAAGGCGCGCGGGCGTTACAAGCTCGACGTACACGTCAATCTGGTTGCCCCCGAGCGTCACGTTGTGCTCGACCTTCCAGGCACCCATTTCGCGGTACGCCTGGGCTACCCGACGCTCAAGTCCCTTGCCTGTCTTTTTCGGCTTCTTGGCCATACCACCCTCGGCAAAAAGGAAACACAGCCAGCCCGGCTTCCTGCACTCCAGGAATAACATACGCCCGGTCGGGGGGAATGTCAATCACAACGAGGCCCGAGGGGCGTGGCTACGTTTGAGTGCTTGGCCCGGGACCCTCACCATCCTGTTTATCCTGTCAGAAGTCCCGGCTCACTTCGCTGTGCATGCGCGCATTCATCGCCCAGCTCACAGCCGCGATTGCGCTAAGACGGCCGCGACTGTTTGTCTGAGCTCGGTCAGGTCGAAGGGCTTTTCCAGCCAGCGTTTGGGGGGATGCTTGAGGAAGGAGAGGGTTTCGGGGGTTGCGACGTCGCCGGTGATGAAGATGACGCGCTGCGCCAATTCCGGCTTGTTCGACCCCAGCCAGCGGAAGACCTCCTGCCCGCTCACTCCGGGGATTTTCAGGTCGCAGAGGATGAGGTCGTAGTCGCTCTCTTTCAATTTACTTAGGGCAGTGCGCCCGTCGCGTGACACTTCGACGTTATGCCCTTCCGAGCGCAGGAAGTAGTCGAGGAGGTCAACGACGACGCGTTCATCGTCTATAACAAGGACTTTTTTAACGGCCGGCTTTTTCGGGGCTTCAAGGGGCGGGGATTCCATGACAGCGCACGCGGATTCTGCGGGGGTGTCTTGAACCGTTTCCTCCTCTCCGTGGCGCTCGATGACGAACACGTTCCCTTCGCTGGACGACTCCTGGGTCTCGACGAGGTCGTCCCGAGTTTTCCGTTCCTCAAGCTCGGTGAGACAGACGGCCATGCTGCCGCTGTTCCGCATCTCGCCGGTGGTGAGCTTCACATTCTTCTGGCTGCCATTCTTCGTGATAAGGGTCGCCTCGGATTCTCTCTGTAGGGGGAACGCAGGTGAAACATCATTCTGGGGCACGGCTGGGGCCTCCCCGGCTTCTCGAAGAGCCGGGTCGGTAAGAGCGCGGAGCGACGCCCTTTCGGTCTCCGGGAGGAGGTCGAAGAGGGACATCTTTCCTTCAATTTCTGCGGCTGTGAAGCCAGTGAGGTCGGCGAATTTCGCGTTGACCGCAGCGATGGTCTGGTCTTTGTTCACGATGGCGAGGGCGACGGGAGATGCGTCGAGCAAAGCCTTATACTCCTCGACGAGACGTTTTGTCTGCTGGCGGCTTGCCGCGTTTCTGATAGCGACCACGGCGTGCTCTGCCAGGGCGTCCAGAATTTCGGCGTCCTCGTCGTCAAACCCGCCCCCCCGGATTTTTTCGGCGACCGTCAGCGTTCCGACTGGCTCGTTTCGCTCGTCGAAAAGGGAGACCGTCAGGGATACTCGCCCACAATTAGCTGTGGCTTGAGCCGCAGCGCAAACCGCTGGAGCCACGAATTCGGGAGAGGGACGCGGCTTTTGTGCGCCGATGTCAGGGCTGGATGCTGCACCGGCATGCCCTGTTCCGAGCCGACTCGTCTCAATCCGAGGCGCGGCGGAAATTGCTTCTTCGGCAAGACCCGCGCCCGTCAAAGAAACAAAGGCCGTTCGGGCACACACAAGCTCACGAGCGGAATCGGCGAGCGACCGGACGGCGCCTCTCAAGTCCGTGGACGAAGCGATTTTGGCGCAGTGCCTCTGGAGTTCTCGGTATCGCTCGACCTTTTCGACCCCCGACGAATAGAGCCGCGAGTTTTCGATGACCGAGGCGGCATGGTCCGCGAGGGACTGGAGCTGTTCGAGTTCCCAGGCGGCGAAGTTCCGCGGCGATTCGTAATTCAACCAGAGGACGCCCACTGCTCGTTCGCCGATTTGCATGGGGAGACAGACGCAGCTTTCAGAACCGGACTCGAGTGCCTCGGGACCGAGAAACTCCTTGACCTTATCGGGATTTGACAGCAGAAGAAGCTGCCCCGTCTTCACGACACGAGCAGCGGCGGCATCCATTCCAGCAACGGCGGCGAGGGCGCGCCTCGTGTAGCCGGACACAGCGCGGCGGACGACACGACCGTCTTCGTCCGTCAGAAGAATCATAGAAGAAAGGGCGAGGGCTGCTTCGCAAACAGAGCAAGCTAAGTTCTCGATGGTCTGTCCAGGGTCGCCGGGGAGCGGCGCCTCAAACTTCGCGCGGCCGATGCGACGGATGCCGACGAAGGCTTCCTCCATTTGCTTGTAGGCGCGCGACTTCTCCAGAGCTCTTCCGAGTACCCTGGCGATGGACATGAAAGCGTTCGAGCAGGCTTTGCGAAATACCCGATTCCGCTTTGAGAAAAGGCAGATGACGCCCAGGACTTTCTCGTCGGAGGCGATGGGTGCTCCAATGAAGCTCCGGTAACCGCAGTCCAGCCATTTCTGGACACTGGGGTCGCGGCACATCTTGAGGCCTGAGAGTGCAACAACCTCGTTTCGGCTGAAGGCTTTTCCGACGAGGCCATCTCCTGAAGGGAGCAGAGCCAGGTCGCTCGTCAGCTTCTCAGGAAGGCCGGCCTGCAAGGCCATGGTGAGACTCTCGTCGCCCTCTTCCGCGAGGTAAATTGCTCCGGCGTGCATCCCGGTTGCGGAGAGGATTTCCTTGAGAGATTTTGTGAGCAGTTCATCGGGGTCGGTTGACTCTAACGCGGCGGCCGCTACGGCGTTTGCGGCGTTGAGGACCCGGTCGAGGGCTTTTTGTTTTTGCCGGGATTCTATGCGGGCGGCGATTTCGGAGAGACGGGCGAGAAAGCCCTTCGTTCGACGAAAGAAGCTCTTCGCGGCGTTGACTGTCAAGCCCGGCTTTTCATTCGATGGCCCAGGCACGATTGGGTAACCCCCCACAAATTGGCTTCTGGCAGACCAAAATACGTCATCCTCCCCGGCGGCGTTTTCCTGTTCAGGAACTCGAGACTCCGTACTCAGTTGGCAGTAGTCTTTCCAGGTTCAGATGCCCGGAAGCGTGCAGGATCTCCACCGACGGGCTGCCTTCGCCGGTTCGGCGGAGCCGGCCAAAGACATTTATCTGGCGGAGAGACTGGGATTCGAACCCAGGGGGCGCAGAGCGCCCACCGGTTTTCGAGACCGGCCCATTCGTCCACTCTGGCATCTCTCCGCGTTCGTATTCAGCCCAAACGTGCAGCAGGGCACGCGAGGCTTAGTGCTCCGATTCAGAAGCCGATTGGGCGGCTTTCTTCGACAGGATGAACGGGATAAACAGGATTCTATGAATCCTGTTTTGGCGTCTTCGGCTTTACGACTTTCGTTCATGGCAGGAAGGCAGGGTAGCTGCCTCCCCTCCCTTTCAAATCCCGCGCATCCTGTAAATCCTGTCAAAAAATCCTTGCATCTGGCCGCGCGTTGGGCGGCGACATGCCGTAAGATTTTTGAATTCACGTGCTTAGCTGTATCAGCCGAGCGCCTTACCGCGCGCAATGCAATCGCAGGCCTTTCTTCCCGCTGAAGGCAGCGGCTATTTTCCCTCCCTGACCTTCTGAAAAAACTCTTTCAATATTGTGGCACACGCCTCCTGAAGAATGCCGGAGGTGACCTCCACCCGGTGGTTGAGTCCCGGAATCGCAAGAAAGTTACCCAGCGACTCGACTCCCCCGGCTTTCTCGTCGGTCGTGCCGTAACAGAGCCTCTTGACCCTGGCGAGGACCATCGCTCCGCAGCACATCATGCACGGTTCTACAGTAACATAAACTGTGCAGAATTGCAATCGCCAGTTTGCGAGATGTTCTTCAGCCTGAGTTATGGCAATCATTTCCGCGTGAGCGGTTGCGTCGTGGAGCATCTCGACCTGGTTATGCGCTCTGGCGATGATTCTCGGCGGTTCGGACGGAGCTTCGTGGACGATGACGGCGCCTATGGGCACCTCTCCCTTCTCGAATGCCTTTCTTGCCTCCTTGAGGGCTTCGCCCATGTAGAACTCGTCCTTTTTCTCGACGGTGATCAATCCGACCATGTTCTCAGCGCCTTCGCCCGACTATCGGGTTTCGTTCTCCGAGGTGGCCCTCCTCGCCAGCCACAAACCTAACCGGATGCTCTTGTCTCTGGTCCGCGTTCCGCCGTGGTGATGGCGCCTTCGGGAAGAACCGCAACCGGTTGGCCGCTCGCTCGTTCCACGATGCTGCCCAAATCTTGCCGCAGATTGAGTACTGGCCGCAAGCCCATCTTTTTCACCGCGTGTTTATCCAGAGACGAACAAAGCCAGATATGGCAGGCGTCCGTTTTCATTTTGAGGGAGAGGGCGGTCCCGCCGTTCATGGAATAGTTACCGAGGAGAGCTTTTCGCATTGCCGCCGCGTCGTGGTGCTCGAACCACTTCAGAAAGCTCTCCGAGCCGATGCCGTCCTGGCAGCACGCCAGGACGAGGATGGTGCCTCCCGGTTTGACGAAATCGAATGCGTTGTCAATCGTCTTGTGCGACTGGATAAAATTGATGTCTTTTGGGTGTCCACCGCAACTGGCGATGACGAGGTCGTATTTCCGCTTCGGCCCGACGAGAGTTTTCTTCAGAGACTCGCATGCGCGGAGATGGCTCTCTTTCCAGTCCCCCGCGAAGAAGCCAGAAACATTTCCTCCCCGATTCAGGCACAGGTTGATTGCGAATGAGGGCGGGGCGAGGGCTGCGGCTTCCATGAGGTCGGCGTTGAGCGGATTGGTTTCAAGGTTCGCCTCGAATGCTCTCATCTTCACAATGGAATCACCGCCCGCCTCGACAAAAATCCGGTGATTTTTCAGAATGCCTTCTTCCGACGCCAGCCCGGGGAAAATCATCTTCCGCCCGCCGCCGAAACCGGCGAAATAGTGGAAGCTGACGCCCGACACCGCGATTGAGAACGAGGCTTGAACGTACTCCTTGTTCAAGGCAACTGGCGTTCCGTGAGAGGTTTTGCCGAGGTGAATGAGGCGGGACGAATCGCGCGAATCGTGGTGGAGGAGCCGCACACGATGCAAGACGTCCTCACCGTATAACGTGCGATTTTCGTTTTCCGAATGGTGGCGATGCGCCCCGTACGCGACCAGAACGAAGACTCTCTCGTCGGGCAGGCCGTTCGAGTTGAGGTAGTCAAGCATGACAGGGAGCGTTGCGGGATACGGACAGGGGCGAGTCTTGTCAGAGACGACAAGAGCCACGTCCCCGGTCACGGGCAGGATACTTCCCAACGGCGCCGAAGCGATCGGATTTTCCAGAGCGGATACAAAGGCGTTCTCCAGATTGGCAAGGGGAGGAAAACTTGGCGGCTCAATCACGTCAGCACGGGCCCAGTCCGGGACATCAAGCAGCACCTCTTCCTTTCCGTACTTCAAATTGAGAAGCATACGTGTCCTTGCCATGAGAAGCTCGCAGGGTTACTGTTGGCTCGCTCGTCTTGGCGAATTGGAAATCTGCCGGCGCTCGACAACATGGGCGACTTTTCACTTAAAACCCGCCGTCAGTTCGTTTCAGAATATGCTCGTCACGTTGTCAAGACCGTGCGTTTTCGCGGACGCTCCGACCCGCGTTCTGAGGTTGCTGAGATACTGTTCCCTCGCCGCCGGGTCGAAAAGCACCTCCTGATAGCGCGGAACAAGCTGAGGGAAGTGTTCCCACAGGAGCTTTTTTACTGACTGCCAGACTCGCGGACGAAGGTTCAACTTGTCAACATAAACTCGCGTGAGAGGAAGCCGAGAGGCTTCTCTCATAAGGCGCCCGATGTTATCCTGCGTGTCGGACAGAAAAGGAAGAAGGGGGCCAATAAAAAGCCAGATTTGGACCCCTTTTTCGGCTGCCGTCTTGAGGGCCCGGAATCTCTGAGCGGTCGGCGACGCGAGCGGCTCCATGACCCGCCGCAAGTCTTCGTCGAGGGTCGTAACGGTCATTCCCAGGTCAACGTTCTTCTTGCCGGCGACGACGTCGAGGTCTTTGAGTACCAGCGCGCTCTTGGTCAGAATGGACACGTCGTAGCCATAGGTCACAAGCAGCCGCAGGCACCGGCCGGTAAGCCCGTACTTTTCTTCCAGCGGCTGCCATCCATCGCACACCGAGCTAACCATGACGCTTCCCACTCGCTTGCGAGGGAGTTGACGCAGAAGGACTTCCACAACGTTGACCCGCACGTCAACGAATTCTCCCCATTCCTCCTCATGCTCGGTGAACCGCGCCATGAAACGGGCATAGCAGTAGCAACATCCGTGCTGGCAGCCGACATAGCAGTTGAGGGCGTAATCCGCCAGTTGCGATTCGCTCAAGGCAGACTTGCAGAGAATCTCGGAGACCTTCATCCCGGAGGGCGATTATATCCGATGGGCAAGGCGATTTTGCGGGATTTTTCTGCTGTGGCAAACGTCAGGGAAGGACGTGCCCGCCAGGGTCGAGCGTGCACCTGACTGTCTGGAGTTTATTGGCTGAATAAACGAGGATGTAGTCGTCGTAATCCTTCACGCCGCTGATGGGGCATTCGAAGGTCGCCCGTTTGCGGACGTACTCTCCGTTAAGGAGGGTGTTGCGAAGGAAAACGCCGTTTGTGCCTCCTGTCAACAGAACTCCGGTCTCGATTTCATATAAATGGGAGGCGTGAAAAATGACTCTCATGTTCTCCTGACAGAGGGTGGTGAGGGTGTCAGTTCGGGCCTTAACGAAGGATGGTATGGCGATTGCCAGAAGCAGGCCGATTATGCTGACCACGATCATTATCTCGATCAGAGTGAAACCTTCGGACGATCCCCCAACCAGCTTCCGGCGTCTTTTGTGCATTGACCTACCCCCTCCTTTTGCGTCTTGGCCTATCATTAGCAGGCGTTACAGTCAGAGAGACGTATGCGCTTCGGAAATCGCCACAAAGCGAAGTTTCCGAAAGAGCCTCACGACCTCAGCCTGAAGATAGAAAAAGGCGTTTTTCGCTGCTCCTCTTTCGCGTTTTTGCGGGTCACGCAGACTCTACGCAGCGCGCGACGAGATGTTACGAGGCGAAGAGAGCATGGGTCGTGCCAAGCAGCAATACCCCATTGTGTTTGCACAATACCTTGCACGGCAAGGAATTAGTTAAGAATACCGCTCCCCATCCGGCTATCCGGAGTTGCTCTGCTCTCTCACGGTTGAAAAAACCATCTCCGCCATTCTCACTATTGATAACCGAGCGGGATAGGCCGAATTCAGCCCAGGGTGCGGCGGCAGGGAGCTTGGGTTGACTTGTCCAAGGGATAGGTCGTCCTGCCGGAGAGGAAACTCAATCGCCCCGCTCGGGTGAGGCCACATTCAAGTGCCAGACTCTGGGGATGGGCCTGGAGCAAGGCGTCCCCCGCGGAACGCGGGGCGGGATCAACTGCAACGCCCCCCCATGGCGTAATCCGTCACTCTCGGGAGGAACTCACCGCGGAGAGCGCAGAGGACGCGGGTTCGTGGCACGGGCGTCTCGCCCGTGAGGACCCATGGGCAAGATGCCCATGCCACCGGCAGACAAGCGGCGCTGCCCCGTGCGCACAGTCTTGCCGCCCCACCGGAAACTGAGGCCTTACCCGATGGCATTGTTTTTGCACAACATCGGCCTGCTAAAAATGCTATAATTACTCTGGGTGCCCGGCTCAGCGGGACGGAACCAGTGGGTGGGTCTTTCTGCGCATAAACGTAGGGCAATTTACTCACTGACAACGCACAAGATCGTCGTCGCGGCAGGGAGGGGACAATGCGCCTTCCATCGAACCTTTTTCAGTATTCGCCCACCACTGCACGTTCGCGTTTTCTAACCGCGCTGTTACCAACGCTCAGCGTGATCGCGGGCGCGCTCTTCATGCTCCCCACCATCTCAGAGGCGACGTGCCTGGATTTCAATCCCTGGTACGACATGATTGAGGTGCAGCCCAATCAGAACCTGAACCTTTCCCAGATGACGGCCGAGGCTTGGATTCGCCTTACTCAGGACCGCGACCTTGCCAGCGGCTACGCGGTCCTCGACAAGAACATTGCTTCGCAATTGAACCCCGATCCATCAGACTCCAACTACCTCCTCTTCATCGAAGGGACGAACGATTACCTGGGCAACCCGAGCCAGCATGCGCATTCTGTCGGGTGGAGCATCGGCAACGGCACATCGTTCGCGCGGGTCTATTCGCAGACCAAGACCCCCGACCTGGAAGGCGAATGGCACCACATATCAGGCACGTACGACGGGAATGCTCTTCGCCTTTACCTTGATGGCGAATTGGAAGCCTCAGTCCAGATTCAGATGGAGCCGGTTCAGAACGATGGACTTCTCACTCTCGGCTGGAGTCCCGTCGGCTACCTTCTTTCGTGGTACGGGCGTCTCGACGAGGTTCGAATATGGAATATCAGCCGCAGCCAGGCGGATATCAAGCAAACAATGAACGTCCGAATGACCGGGTCCGAGCCGGGACTCGTCGCTTACTGGAACTTTGACGAGGGCTCGGGCCAGGTCGCTCACGACATTGCGGGGAGCGACAATCACGGGCAGCTTGGTTCAACGCCCAACGTGGACGACCAGGACCCCGACTGGGACGCCATGACCGCTCCCTGCGACAGGCCGTTGAAAATCGTCAGCACAAGCCCCCTCCCCGCCGCAAAAATGAGCGAAGCCTACACCTTCACTTTCCAGGCGGAAGGGGGCTTCTGGCATTATAGTTGGGAACTGGTATCAGGCTTACTTCCCGCAGGATTAGCTTTCTCGGAAGGGGGTATCCTGAGCGGCACCCCACAAGAATACGGCGATTTCAATTTCACTGTTCGGGTGACCGACCAGGGAAACCCGCCGGCAAGCGACTCGGCAGCCTTTGACCTGCACGTGGCGGTCCCCGACCTGGTCATCACGACGAGTTCGCTTCCCGATGGCGTGGAAGGTATGCCGTACAACCAGACGCTCCAGGCTCAGGGCGGAATTCCTCCGTATCGCTGGAGCATCGGTTCCGGCAACCTGCCGGAGGGGTTGAGCCTTAACGCCATCACCGGGACGATAAGCGGCACGCCCACAAACGCAGCTATTGGCACTTCCGTTTTTGCAGTGCTCGTCAAGGACAGCCAGTCGCCTCCCGCATCCGACGAGCAATCGTTGTCCATCACAATCGCTCCTTCCGCCGAGCTAACCATCACGACAGTCGGCCCCTTGCCGGATGCGAAAGTGGGCGACGAGTACGATTTCGCTTTCACGGCTCAAGGAGGGAAACTGCCCTACGCCTGGGATATTGCGGATGGCGCTCTTCCGGCAGGCTTGAGTCTGTCCGGCGGCGGATTGCTATCGGGAACGCCCGGGGAATACGGCGATTTCGCATTGACTGTCCGGGTGACGGACAGCCAGCAACCGACTCAGACGAAAAGCGAGCAGGTCGTTCTTCATGTTGACCCTGCCGACCTGGTCATTGAGACCACTTTCCTTCCTTCGGGAGTCGAAGACGTGGCGTACAGCCATGCGCTCCATGCGACCGGCGGAGTGCCGCCGTATTCGTGGCGGTTGTCGTCGGGGAGCCTGCCTCCGGGACTGAGTCTCAATGCCTCGACCGGCGTCGTCAACGGAACGCCCACCAACGCAGCCATCGGGAACTGGGCTTTCACAATAGCCGTCAGCGATAGCCAGAGTCCAGCTGCCGTTGATGACCGGTCCTTTTCCATAACGGTAGCCGCTGGAGCGCCGCTGCGCATTACAAGCAGCGTCTTTCTCCCCGAAGGGAAAGTCGGCGAAGCTTATGCCTACACTTTCAGCGCCATTGGCGGAAAAGTCCCCTATTCGTGGCAGGTCGCTTCCGGCTCGCTTCCGGCCAGTTTGAGCCTATCATCCGACGGGCAGTTGACGGGGACGCCAGGCAGTTATGGGAATTTCACTTTCACCGTTCGCGTTGCCGACAGCCAGCAAACGCCTGACAGCGATGTAGGCGATTTCAGTGTCACCATCCTCCCCGCAGACCTGAGCATTTCGACATTGTCTTTGCCCGATGCGACGGAAGGAGCCGCCTACAATCAGGCGTTGACAGCCACTGGAGGAATTCCGCCTTACATGTGGCAGGTAATCAGCGGCTCGCTCCCGCAGGCGCTGACGCTCAGCGGCGCCGGAATAATAACTGGCACCCCAACGAATTCGGCGATAGGCATCTCAACCTTCACGGTTCTGGTCACTGACAGTCAAAGCCAGCCCGTTGCGAGCAGCCGCATTCTGTCAATCGTCGTTTCCCCTGCGCGCCCTCTTTCCATCACCACTGCCAGCCCGCTGCCGGGCGGGAAGGTGGGCGAGGAATATACCACGTCGCTCGCGGCCGTGGGCGGAAAGCTTCCTTACACCTGGAGCATCGAGTCCGGGTCCCTTCCGGAAGGATTGAGCCTTTCTGCGAGCGGCGTCATCAGCGGCACTCCGGCGAGATACGGCATTGCTCAATTCAGCGTGCGAGTCAGCGACAGCCAGCAGCCGCACGAAACGCAGACAGCACTTTTCACCATTAGCGTGGCACCGGCCGACCTCCAGATCACAACTTCATCCCTGCCCGACGGGACGGAGGGGGTTTTTTATGAGCAGATGCTTCAAGCGGCGGGTGGAGTTGCGCCGTTCCGCTGGTCGGTCTCGGTCGGCGCTCTTCCCGACGGACTGATATTGAACTCGGACACTGGAAGGATCGCCGGAACGCCAACCAATGCGGCTATTGGTGTCTTGAGCTTTACAGTCATCGTGTTCGACTCCCAGGTCCCCGCGTCGCGGACGACACGGGACTTCTTCATACGAATTGCTCCCGCGGCACCCGTCGCGATTCTAACGGACGGGAATCTGCCCGATGGAAAGGTGGGCGACCAATATAGCGCCAAATTCAACGCTGCCGGCGGGAAGCTCCCGCACGTCTGGCGCATCGTTTCCGGGAATTTGGCGACCGGTTTGGAGTTTCTCGCAGACGGGGTCTTGACGGGAACGCCGACCCAATACGGCGATTTCTCTTTCGTCGCTGAGGTCGCTGATAGCCAGTCAGCGCCGGAGACCGCATCCCGCCAGTTCGTCCTCCACGTCAAGCCAGCCGACCTGGTCATCGTGACTTCCTCCTTGCCGGACGGACGCGAGGGGGTTGTCTATAGTCAAGAACTCGAGGCGACTGGAGGCGTTGCCCCATATGCCTGGGAAATCATCAGCGGTTCGCTTCCACAGGGATTGGGCCTGGGCCGCCAGGACGGGACTATCAGCGGAACGCCTGCAAATGCAGCAATCGGAACGTCTGTTTTCACCATCTCCGTCACGGATGGCCAATCTCCTGCGGCAATGAGTAACCTGGTTCTTTCCATCACGATAGTTTCCTCATCGCAGCTTGGCATAACAAGCGCAAGCCCACTTCCCGACGGGAAAGTCGGCGAGCAATACACCCACACGTTCGCCGCCTCCGGCGGCAAGCTCCCTTACACCTGGTCTCTCGATTCGGGTACAGTCCCGCCCGGCTTGAGTTTATCCGCGCAAGGAGAACTGGCCGGCACTCCAGGCCAGCACGGGGACTTCACATTTTCCATCGTCGTGAAAGATAGTCAGGTCCCGGAGAGTAAGGTGACTAAACCGTTCGCGCTGCACGTTGCCCCCTCGGACCTCCGCATCGTAACAGCGTCGCTCCCGGGCGGCGTCGAGGGTTCGCCATACTCTCAAGCGCCGGAGGCGAGGGGCGGCGTGGGACCCTACAGTTGGCGGATCGTCGGCGGGGTTTTGCCACAAGGGCTTGCTCTCGACCCTGCAACCGGTCTTGTTTCAGGAACCCCCACAAATGCTGCGATTGGCGTGTCGAGCTTTACGGTTCGCGTCGAGGACAGCCAGCAAGTCGCTGCTCACGACGAAAAGCAGTTTTCTTTAGAGATACTACCTGCGGAAGCTCTCTCAATCACAACGACAAGCCCTCTCCCCCAGGGGAAAGTGGGCGACGCCTACAACTATGTCTTTGTCGCCAAGGGTGGGAAACTGCCTTACGCCTGGCTCTTCTCCTCCGGAGTGCTCCCCGGCGGACTCAATCTGTCAAGCGACGGAATCCTCGCCGGCACGCCGACCGAGCATGGCGATTTCACATTCACCGTGGAGGTCTCCGACAGCCAGATTCCGACGGAAACGGTCAGAGAACCATTTGCGCTTCACATATCACCTGCGAACCTCCGCATCACGACGGCGTCTCTCCCCGACGGAGCGGAAGGGGCATCGTACGCGGCCACCGTCGAGGCGGTGGGAGGGCTCGCACCTCTCACCTGGTCACTGGCGGCTGGCGCTTTGCCGGATGGTCTGACGCTCAATCCCTCCACCGGCGCTGTCAGCGGTGTCCCGACGAACTCCGCCATCGGCACGTCCGGGTTCACTCTCCGTGTTGTGGACAGTCAATCGCCCGCTAAGCAAGACGAGCGCGCCTTCTCAATAACCGTCACGCCGGCCCAGGATCTCGCGATAACTTCCACAAGCCCGATTCCCAACGGAAAAGTCGGAGTGGCATACCACTTCGCTTTCAGCGCCTGCGGGGGCAAGCTGCCCTACTCGTGGAGCATCGAATCGGGTTCGCTCCCAGCGGGTTTAGCCCTTTCTCTCGACGCGACGCTCAGCGGAACGCCCACCCAGTACGGTGATTTCACGTTCGGCGTTCGAGCGACTGACAGCCAGGTTCCTTCCGACACGGCGAGCATGTCGTTTTCGCTTCACATAACGCCCGAGGAATTGGACATCATTACACTCTCTCTCCCCGACGGGAAGGAGGGCACGTTTTACTCGGAGACAGTCAAGGCGAAAGGCGGAGTCGCCCCCTATACCTGGCGCATCGTCTCCGGCAACCTGCCTGAGGGTTTGAAGCTCGATGCAACAACCGGCGTTGTCTCTGGCACGCCGACAAATGCTGCGATTGGTAAATGTACGTTCACTGTTCGCGTTTCAGACAGACAGTCACCGTCCGACCTGGATGAGCAGCCATTCACAATCATAGTATCACCTCAGGCGGACCTTCAGATTATCTCAACGAGCCCCCTGCCCGACGGAAAGGTCGAAGAGCCTTTCGCCTATGCTTTCAGCGCATTCGGGGGGAAGCGGCCGTATGCCTGGAGCATTGTCTCCGGCCTCCTTCCTTCGGGGCTGACGATGACTTCCTCTGGCCAGCTTGCCGGAACGCCGACTCAACAGGGCAACTTCACATTCACCGTCCGCGTTCTGGACAGCCAGGAAGTGCGCGACACTGCGGAGCGACAGTTTCTCCTTCACATTGCTCCTCGGGAAATTGAAATCGAGGTGACGCCAGTGGAGCTGACGTTCTCGACGAGAAGAGGAGGGGCTGACCCGCCGTCACAAACTCTTACAATCCGAGCAATCGGAGGACAACAAATCACCTGGCAAGCCCTCGAGGGTTGCAGTTGGCTCTCCCTCAACCCGACGACGGACGTAAACGCCGGCGAGGAGGACCGCGTGACCGTCTCCATCGCCAAGTCCGGGCTCGATATCGGCACTTATGAAGCGTTCGTTGACGTGGTTCCGACTGAGATGCCCGAAAAGCACAAGATTGTCCGGGTTGTCTTGCATGTCAATCCAATAAAAGTGCCGGATGAGTACAGCACTATACAAGCTGGCATAGATGCGGCAGACTCCCTCGACATCGTGCTTGTTGCTCCGGGGACCTATTACGAGCGAATCGCGACGAAGCCCGACGTGCGGGTCATTGGCTCTGGCCCGGACCGTACGACGATAGATGCTCAGCAACGAGGAACGGCAGTTGCTCTTATGGGCGACCGCTCTTCCGTCGAGGGGTTCACTATCTGCAACGGAATCGGCGACTTCTACGGAAACGGCTCTCGCGTCGGCGGCGGCGTGTATTGCGGTGCTTCATCCACAAAGATTTCGGGGTGCCGCATCGTCTCTAACACGGCGCTTCAGGGATGGGGTGGCGGTGTCTTCGTCAAGAGCGGCTGTTCGGTTGCCATCGTTGAGTCATTCATCTCCGGAAATTCGGCTGAGAGCGGCGGGGCAATCTTCTGTCACGAGGGCTCCCGCGCCCTCGTGCAAGCGAGCATCATCCGGGAAAACACCGGCCAATGGTTCGGCGGGGGTGTTTGCTGCATCAACCTCTCTTCGGCGGCGCTTTTAGGGTGCGAGCTCTCCCGCAACTCTGCCGGCTTCTCCGGCGGCGCGGTCGCGATGAAAGACCAGAGCGAGCTCAACGTCGTGAACTGCACCTTAGCGGATAACCTATCGGACGAAGGAGGCGGGATTTTTGGTGACTACTGGTCGTCGGTCCTCCTGACAAATAGCCTGCTATGGAACGAGCGCACAGACCTGGCGTTGCTCGGTAAGTCAGCCGTGCGATTCTGCGACATCCGCGACGGGAGCTTCGCAGGAACCGATTACAACTTTTCTCTGGACCCGTGTTTCGTGAACGCCGCGGAAGGCGATTATCATCTTCTCCCGAACTCGCCATGCCTTGACGGCGCTGACGGAAACGCCGATGACTTGCCCGCGACTGACATAGACGGCGAGCCAAGAGTGCTGCTCAGTTACGCCAAACTTGCCCCGGATATCGGAGCTGACGAGCTCGACCCTGAGACGGTCTTCGCGCTGGTGAATTCTCCCGTTACCGTCGGAGGAGATGGTTATGTGACGGTCCATTACACCCTCTGGAACGGTCGCGCGACGCCGTCTTCCGTCATCGCTGAGTATTCGGCCGACTCGGGTGCCACCTGGCATCGCGCGACGAGGGCCATGACGAGCGAAGGGACCGACAGCCTGACAACCTCCGCCGCCGGAATGCCGCACGCTTTCGTCTGGGACTCCACTCCTGACGTCGGGGGCTGCAAAGCAGACGGCGTGCGAATGCGCATCAAACCGGTCGCCGCCAAAGCACATCCTCCAGCGACTACGGAAGCTTTCTCCCTCGACAACTCGGTTGTGGACTCCGACAACGACAAGCTCCCGGACTCATGGGAGTGGCAGGTCGTTGACGCCGACCATTCCGACGCCATTACGACCGTCGGCCAGGTTTTGCCGGGGGACGACTTCGATGGCGACGGACGGTCTAACATGTTCGAGTACCTGACCGGCACATCGCCCGTCCACCCGGCATCTTTCTTCGACGCGGAATTTGGCCTTGAGCCCGACGGGAGTTTGACGCTTCGCTGGCCAACCGTTCCGGGAAAAATGTACGCCGTTTTGTCCTGTGAGGGGCTGGGGACTCAGTGGCTTCCTCTTGTAGCGGCTCAGCCCGGGACGGGCGGCGTCCTGGTCTTCAGCGACGACGCTGCTGGAAGCCCCCGCAGGATGCGGTTCTACAAAGTCACGGTTTACTGAGTCTTTCGTCTGCGCGATCGTGTCTTTCCCCCACTGCGACGCCAGCGTTCCCGCCTCAGCTTTTCAGGCGTCCTGCCGTTTCCATCCACTCCGATGTGCAAGCCTCACCGCGAGACGGCGTCGTTGGGTGCCCCGTAGAATCCTCCCTTGTGTTGATTCTGGGCACGTGGCATACTTCTTTGCCGAGAGGGCGTCATCGCGCAATGGAGTTGATGTTCGATGCGCCGCCCGGTGTGCCGCGCGAACCGCGGAGGGTCTCTTCGCGCGACGGATTTCGCTAAGCGGCCATCGGGCGGACACGAAGTCGCCCTCCTTCTATCCGGGGCGGAAGCTGTTCGGTGGGCAAACCAGAAGCGATAAAGATGGAGGAGGCAAGATGCTTGAGGAAAAAGTCTCTCGGAGGGAATTCCTGAAAGCCTCGGCGGGCGCGGCTGTTGGCGCATCGCTGGCGGCAGCATCGTTTTCCCGTGCGCTCGGAGCGAACGGCAGGGTTGGCGTCGGATTTATAGGCTGCGGCGGACGCGGTCTCGCGCACATCAGCTACGTCAGCCAGTTAAACAAAGCGGGCGAGCCGGCAGAAATCGTCGCGGTTTCTGACCTTTACCGTCGGCGTCTCGACGCTGCGGCGAGGTCATCGGGAGCGAAGTCTTACATGGACCATCGGGAGCTGCTCGCCGATCCGAAAGTGGACGTGGTGTGCATTGCCACGCCGGACCATCTCCACGGCTACCAGGTCATTGACGCGGTGCGAGCCGGCAAGGACGTTTACTGCGAAAAGCCCATCACTCACTGGCGGCAGTTCGAGCTGACCAAACGAATGGCTCAGGAAGTCAAGAAAAGCAAGCGGATCGTTCAGGTCGGGACGCAAGGGATGTCGGATTCAGCATGGCACCAGGCTGCTGAGCTGGTCAAGCAGGGCGCCATCGGGCAGCCCATTCACGCGGAGTGCGGCTACTTTCGCATTGGCGATTGGGGCGAGAGAGGGATGCCGGTTGACGACCCGGACGCAAAGCCCGGACCTGACCTCAACTGGGAGGGTTTTCTCGGCGACTCTCCGAAGAGCGCCTTTTCGGTAAGCCGCTTCTTCCGGTGGCGGATGTACTGGGACTACGCGGGTGGGCCATCCACCGACCTGTTTCCTCATTCGCTCACTCCGGTCGTAAAAGTTCTCGGCGTGACTTTTCCGGCGATGGTCGTGGCTACGGGCGGGAAGTTCAGGTATGAGGAGCGCGAAGTGCCTGATACCTTCAACATGCTCATAGATTATCCGGAAAAAATCACCGTTGCGGTCCTCGGCACTCAGGGGAACGATTATCCCGGCACTGGAAACCGCAGCAGCCCCGGAAGATGCCCTGTCATTCGCGGCTGGGAGGGAACAATCACTTTCGAAGGCGATAAGATTGTCGTGCGACCCCAGCCGGGTGTGGAGAAGCCCGTGAAGGAGATCCCGATCGAGCGTGGCGAGTCAATGCTTGACCACTGGCGCAATTTCCTGACGTGCTGCCGCACCAGGGAGAAACCCTGGAGCCCCATCGAGGACCTCGGCTATCACGTGCAAACGGCGCTTCAGATGGGCGTCTTGAGTCTCAGAGAGGGAAAGGTTGCTCGTTTTGACAGGGAAAGGGAAGAGATCGTCCTCGGGACTCTGGCGTGAGGTGCGACCTCGCTGGACGTATCGCGCCTACAAAGCGGTTTGCGCAAAAAACGCAGCAGTGGTCGGTGAAAGGGCTCAGGCTTGACTGCCGCGCGAGGGCTCGCCCGCCCGCCCCTGTCAATTGGCCGACACTTCTACACCGCGGGACAGAGAGAAGGACCTGAACGCGATGAACACGAAACCAAGAGCTACTCCCCTTAGCAGACGCGACTTCCTGAAGAAAGGGGCAGCGGCGGCACTTCTCGCATCGGTCAGAGGCGGAGAGGCTGTCGCCGTCTCATCCGTCGCTAAGGAGGGTGAAAAGGAGGACGCCGGGCATCCCTCGCAACTCCCAAAAAGGCAGCTCGGCAAGACGAACCTGAATGTCAGCGTCCTGGCATACGGTGGGGCGCCGCTCTACGAGCTTGACCCGAGCAACCCTGTCCCGGAACCGACCATCACGAAGATGCTTTCCCGGGCAATGGAGCGCGGTCTCAACTTGATAGACGTGTCGCACATGTACGGCAGGGGATACGTCGAAAACGTCTTCGGGAAGGCTATAAAGGGCCGGCGGGACAAGATAGTCATTTTCTCGCGCTGCACGCTTGGCAGAGGACCGTCGGCGAGCAACGCAGTTGACGAGAGCCTCCGCCGCCTTCAGACCGACCACATAGACATCTACGGCATGCACGGCACCTGGATGAGCGAAGACACCGCAGATAGGTTTATCGAGCGACTGCTCCCCGATCTGGAAAAAGCGAAGAAGGCCGGAAAAATCGGGCACATCGCGGCGACATGCCACCAGGCCCCAACAGCGATGGTCAAGATGCTCCAGACCGGAAGAATTGACGTAATTGCGATTCCCGTCAACCCTATCTGGAGGGAGTTTCTCGAGGTTGTTCTGCCGGTGGCCAGGAAGCTGGACATTGGCGTCGTGACAATGAAGGCTTTGTGGCGCGGGCGTCTTCTCAGCTCAGCTCCCGAACTCAACGCACTCCTCGGCCCCACGCGCCGCGAAAAGCTCGCGAGCGACCTCGGCTTCGCTCTTGCGCAGGATGTGGCAAGCGTCTCCGTCGGATTCGTCTTCGAGCCGGAGATAGACGAGGACATTGACGTGGCGCTTCAATTCAAAGGCTTCAACAACGAGCAGAACAAGCTCCTCCGCCCGAAAGCCCACGAGTCGGTGAAGGACAATTGTCGCGTTTGCGGCCGCTGTCTCCCCTGTCCGGCGAGGATTGACGTGCCGCGCGTCTTGCGTCTTCAGCTCTATGCCAGCCATTACGGGCTGACGCAGTGGGCAAAAGTCGAATATCGTCACCTGGCAACCGGAGCTGATCAATGCGCCAGGTGCGGCGAGTGCACCAAGCGGTGTCCGTATTCTATCGCCGCCCAGGAGCTTGTTCTCCGAGCCGCCCAGGAGCTGGCTTAGAGACTGGCTGCCTGTAGCGCGGGTATCATCTGCGCTCGAATGTGGGCAAGGAGGCGAACGCTCTGAAAGAGCGATCGCACAGGCGAACCATTCACCAAGGAGCTGCGAAAGTGAGGACTGCCTCATTCATCCGCCACACGTTTTCCGTCGGAATTGTGCTGGTCGTCAGTTTTCGGACCGCTTTTCTGGCGCATGGGAGTGACGCTTCTACCGTGGACCCCGGGAAGGCCGACACTGTGTCCGTGCCAACCTACTTTTGCCGCAGGGCAACGGGCCAGATTCAAATAGACGGGAAGCTCGACGAGAAGGATTGGCCGCGAGCCGAGGAAGTCCGCTTTCTCGATAACTCGGGCAGCGGCGAATTTCTTCGGCCCCGGACAACCGCGAAGATGTTGTGGAACGACGAATACCTGTACGTCGCTTTTGTCGCGCAAGACTCCGATATTTATGCGACGATGACCAAGCGGGACGACCACCTCTGGACCGAGGAAGTCGTGGAGGTTTTCGTCGGCCGGGAGGACATCTACCTCGAGATCGAAGTCAACCCGCTCAACACTCTCTTCGACGCGCGAATTGACCTACGCGGCCAAAAAGGGCGACCGACGTTCGACGTTGACGCCGCCGCGAACGCGAATTTCGATATCAAGCATCGAGTCGTCGTGCGAGGAACTCTCACAAATCGAAAAGACACGGATGATTCCTGGACGGTGGAACTTGCCATTCCGCATACTGCTCTCGACGGCATCCAGCCGATTCCGCCCAAAAAAGGCGATGCCTGGCGGATAAACCTTTACCGCATTGACAAATCGCGCGATGGGGACCGCGTGAGAGAATCCGGTGGGGCATGGTCTCCCACAAAAGGCTGGTTCCACAATCCTCCTCGATTCGGGAAGATTGTTTTCACGTCGGAGAAGTGGAGAGGCACGACTGTGGAAAAGTCACGCCCCGCCCGGTCGGCACAAGGACAGGAACTGAAGCCGGAGGAACCACAATGAAACGCTTTCTGACATTCCTGGTGCTTTTACCGTCCGTTGCTATGGCCACGGACATCGTCGAGAAAATGGCGAAGCGCGGCGAGGTAACCTACACGGACGTTCCGCGGCACGTGCTTGCATTCTATTATCCCTGGTACGGAACACCGGAATTCGACGGGAACTGGGCTCATTGGGGAAAACCCGATTTCAAAAAGAAGGATTTGCCTGAATCGCTTCGCTATCCCGTCCTGGGTCCTTACTCGTGCCACGACCCGAAAGTCATCGGCGAGCACATGCGAATGATGGTGGTAACGGGCATCACTGGTGTCATCGTTTCGTGGTGGGGGCAGAGGGACTTTACCGACAGGGCTATGCCGCTCATCCTCGACGAGTGCCAAAAAAGGGGGATGAAAGCCACAATCTACTACGAACGTGTTCCGAAGCCAAATGACCCCAGGACCGCCATCGCCGACTTCGATTACGTCGTGAAAGAGTACGGCTCGCATTCCGCTTTTCTGCGACTTGGGAACAAGCCGGTGATCGTCGTGTACGGGCGGGCGATGGGTCAACTATCTCTTTTCCAATGGACGGACGTCATCGAGGAGACGAAGGTCATCGCGGTCGCCGACGGATACTCCCCGGGAAATGCCATGGTTTTCGACGGTGTCCACACCTATAATCCCGTCAACCTTTACACCAACAAGACGCTCGACGAGATTCGCTCCACGGCAAAGAACAATTCCGGCGAATGGGTCCGCCTCGCCCGCGAGCACAGGAAAATCTCCGTCGCGACGGTGTTGCCGGGCTACGACGACACGAAGATTCGCTCGCCCGGGCTACGGCTCGACCGCTTCGATGGGCGGCTCTATGACATCCTCTGGGAAGAGGCAATCGCCGCCAATCCGGACTGGGTCTTCGTAACAAGTTTCAACGAGCTTCATGAAGGAAGCGAGATCGAGCCGACCGTCGAGCTGCGGGACCTCTATCTACAGAAGACAGCCGCCCACGCGAGGCGCTTTGTGAAAAGCCCGCCTGTAAAAGTCCCGCCCATCGGCAAACCGGCGGCGACGAAAACTCTGCCCGCCGAATGGCAGGCACTGGTGCAACAGTATCACGACGTGAAAATAGGAGCCTTCGGGGATGTGGCGGTTTCGGTGATTCGGCTACGACAGCTCGGCTTCAAGGTCGAATTCCTGCGCTGGGGGGACATCGTCTCGGAGGAGACACTCACCCCCGGGAATTATCCTCTGCTCTATTTCTGCGGAACTGAGAATTACGTTCACAGTGTCAAGCAGGACGGCGACGTGATTGCTTCGCTGCAGAAGTACCTGCGTGATGGCGGAGCCGTCCTCGTTGTGCCTCAAGCACCGTTTCCCTTCTTCTACGACGAGTCGAGGCGACCGAGGGCAGCCAGCGATGAGCTTGGTTTGCCAATACTCGGAGCGGGGGCGAGAGTCGCTGCGGAAGGGCCCGCGAGCCACATCGGCGGATTCGAGTCGCCGCCGGCGAATGTCGCGTTGCGCTTCCAGGTGAACACCGCCGCGCTTTCGCATGTGCCCGCCCTTGTCTCGTTTCCCGGTTCGGGAAGCCTGAAATTTCGACCAGTCTCCAACGTGGGGCTTGCGGAAGGAGACCTGTACGTTCCCCTTTTACGAACGGTGGACGCGGAGGGCTCATGGTACGGGGACGCAGCCGCCTATATCGAGCATAAGAATTCCGAGCCTCGGGGCGCAAAGCTCCTTTACGTGTGGTTTCGGATTCCCGACGTTGTATCGTGGGACGACCTCTACCACGACCTCCTCTCGTTCCTCCGCCCGAAGCTAAGCACATGAGTTCAGAAATACGAGGTCCGATCCCAGAGCTGCCCCAGCCGAGGGTATTTTTGACGGGATTTACAGGATGGACGGCCTGCCCGCTGCCAGGGGATTCTAAAGGGAAGGTGGGACGCTATCCCGGCATTGGCGCGCGACCGGGGGAAATGGGGTGCGGCTGTATTTTGGTGGCATGGGCATCTTGCCCATGTCAGCCTTACGCGACATCAACCACGGGCGAGACGCCCATGCCACGAGAAGAGCTGAGCTCGAGGCTCCAAATCTGCCACCGATCCGCAACCACACCCGGGAAATGGCTTTACTTGGGTGCGGGAAGGAATATAATCAAGGCGGTTGATGGCCGAAGGGGATGTTGTTCCCCAATGTCAAGTGAGGCGGCAGGCAGAAGGTCGCTGAACGTCTATTCGCGGTAGGAAGGGGGAGGCCGATGCGAATTCTTTTTCTGAATGGACCGAATTTGAATCTGCTGGGAGAGAGGGAGCCTTCGATTTACGGGCGGGCGACGCTCGACCAGATTAACGACCGACTTCGCGACAGGGCGCGAGAGGCGGGCGTCGAGGTCGTTTTCTTTCAATCGAATCACGAGGGGGAAATCGTCGAGAGAATCCAGAAAGCGAAGGGGCAATTTGAGGCGCTTGTAATCAATCCGGCGGCGTTCACACACACGAGCGTCGCCATTCGGGATGCACTGCTGGCGGCGGGAATTCCGGCGATAGAAGTGCATCTGAGCAACCCGGCGAAGAGGGAGGATTTCCGGCGGAGGTCTCTGATCTCGGACGTGGTTGTGGGGACAATCTCCGGTTTCGGTGAAGAGAGCTACCACCTCGCATTGCAGGCGGCGGTTCGCCTCTTCGGGAAAAAGGGATGATGGCAGGGCTTTGACCGGTTGGGAAGGAAACGGCGCGGAAAGGACGAAAAAGTATGGAATTCAGTAAGCGGGTGAGGCGGTTGCGTCGGGCTATCGCGGATGACAGGGTGGACGCGCTATTGGTGAGCGACCTGACCAATATCGCCTATCTGACCGGATTCAGGAGTTCGTTTTCCCTTTTTCTGGTCGGCTTGAAAGAGACGGTTTTCTTCACCGACTTCCGGTACATCGAGACAGCCGAGAAAAACGTTCGGGCCGACGCCGTCATCAGGACATCTCACGATTACCTGGAGGAGGTGAAGACGGAGGTTCGCAAGCGGAAGATCCGGCGCCTCGGCTTTGAGTCGAGAGTGCTATCTCACGCGCAGTACGCGGAACTGGCCGGGAAAGTTGGAGAAAAGAAGCTTGTTCCATTGAAGGACAAAGTTGAGAACCTGCGGGCGGTCAAGGAAGAACAAGAAGTCGCGCTCATCAGGAAAGCGGTGAGCCTGACGGAGAGAGCGCTGCGGCACATCCGGACGTTTTTTGAGCCGGGGGTGAGTGAGAAGGACCTGGCGGTAGAACTGGAAGTCTTCTTCAAGCTGAACGGCGGCGGCCAAACCGATTTTCAACCGATTGTGGCTTTCGGGGAAGGGAGTTCCATGCCGCATTACGTCGGCTCGACGAGGAAGTTGAGGATGAGCGACATCCTCCTCATTGATTTGGGGACTTCGGTGGAGGGCTATCATGCTGACTTGACACGGACATGGCTCTCACGTACCATGAAGCCCAAAGAGAAGGAGATTTACACCATCGTTCTCGACGCTCAGCAGGCGGCTATTGACAGGATAAGGCCGGGGGTGAAGCTGGTTTCCATAGACCGTGCGGCTCGCGAGTTGATTTCTAAGAGCGGATACGGCGAGAATTTCGGGCATGGGCTGGGGCACGGCCTCGGCCTGAAGGTTCACGAGTTGCCTCGCATCTCCGCCAAAAGCGAAGGCATTTGCCGGAAAGGAATGGTGGTCACTATCGAGCCGGGAATTTACATCCCGGGATGGGGTGGAGTGAGAATCGAGGACGATATTCTGGTCACGGAGAAGGGTTGCGAGGTGCTGTCGAGTTTTCCGAAGGTTCCGCGACCGTTCATGTGAGAGAGGCGACGTGCGAGCTGTTCGGTGAGGGAAGCCGACGGCTTGCGTTACTGGCCTCGAGGAGACAATAGGATGGAATTGGACCTGGAGGAGATTCAGAAAATCATCCGGCTGATGGACGACAACAACCTCGTCGAATTCGAACTGGAGAGGGAAGGTTTCAGGATTTCGCTCAAGAAGGGGCAGCCAATGGTGGTTTCCGCTACTGCTCCCATGCCGGCGGTTCTGGCACAGAACGTATCGGTGCCGTCCCCCGTGGCAGAGAAACCTAAAGCGGTAGAGGAAGAGACACATGTGATTGTTTCGCCGATGGTGGGGACCTTTTACACGGCGGCTTCCCCTGATTCTCCTCCTTACGTGACCGTCGGACAGAGAGTCGAACCGACCGACATCGTGTGCATCATCGAAGCAATGAAAGTGATGAACGAGATTCCCGCGGAGGTAAGCGGGACGATAGCTGAAATCCTTGTGAGTAACGCGGAACCCGTGGAGTACGGGCAACCGCTTTTCCAGATAAAAAAGGACTAAAGGGGCGCGGTGGGGTGCGGGCCCAGGGAGAAGTCATGGGCAGGGCTGCTGCGGTACTGTTGGGTTTGAGTTTACTGGCCTTGACTGGCTGCCTCGGCAAATCCGCGTCGGGAAGGGCGTCGGAAAGCGCGGGTCATTTGCGCGCGGGGATGACAAAGCAGCAGGTGGCGGCAGTCCTGGGTGAGCCAGTGACTGCGAAGGCGGAAGGGAATCGAGAGGTTTGGTATTATCCGCATTCGTCCACGGAGTTGATCGTATGCGAAGAGGAAGAAGAGAAGGGAGAGCCGTGGGCGGCATGCCTGGTAATTACTTTCGCGGGGGGCAGAGTCACGGAGTGGACAATAGTTTAGCAGGGCTTTTTGCAGGGAGCCGAAGCTGTGTTTGAGACAGTCTTGATTGCCAACAGAGGTGAGATTGCCGTCCGAATTATTCGGGCGTGCCGGGAGCTTGGTATCAAGACCGTCGCGGTCTATTCCAAGGGCGACCGGGATTGTCTCCACGTTCGCCTTGCGGACGATGCGATCTGCATCGGGAACAGCCCGAGTGCGTCGAGTTACCTTCACATCCCGGCAATCATTACGGCGGCGGAAATAGCGAACGTGGAAGCGATTCACCCCGGATACGGCTTCCTGGCAGAAGATGCCCATTTCGCGGAGATTTGTGAAAGCTGCCACATCAAGTTCATCGGGCCTCCTTCCGAAGCTATCATGAGAATGGGAAACAAGTCGCAGGCTCGACAACTGGCGAAAAAGATAGGCGTTCCGATCGTCCCCGGCAGCGACGGCGTCGTGAAGGATAAGAACGAGGCGCTGAAGATAGTCCAGGAAATCGGCTATCCGGTCATCGTGAAAGCATCCGCTGGGGGCGGCGGGCGAGGAATGAGAATCGCCCATAACGACCTGGCGATGGTCAGCGCCTTTGCGACGGCGCAGGCGGAGGCGGAAGCGTCCTTCGGGTCGCCGGACGTCTATATTGAGAAATACATCGAGCAGCCGCGGCACGTCGAGGCTCAGATTCTCGCCGACACGAAGGGAAATATCATCCACCTGGGCGATAGGGATTGCACCATCCAGCGCCGGCACCAGAAGCTCGTCGAGGAGTCCCCGTCCCCTGGGATTCCCGATGACGTCAGAAAGAAAATATGCGCCATGGCCGTCAGACTTGCAAAGGAAGCGGGGTACGTTAGCGCGGGGACGGTGGAGTTTCTGGTGGACGTAGAGGGAAACTTCTATTTCATTGAGATGAACACGCGCATTCAGGTGGAGCACACTGTAACCGAAATGGTCACCGGCGTGGACATCGTCAAGGAGCAATTGAGAATAGCCTTCGGCGAAGAACTCAGCGTTGACCAGAAGAACGTCCGTCGGCAGGGGGCAGCGATTGAATGCCGGATAAATGCGGAGGACCCGGACAGAGGGTTCGTGCCGCAATGCGGGCGGGTCAGCCTGTTTGTGCCGCCGGGCGGGCCGAATGTGAGGGTTGACACTCACCTGTACTCCGGCTATACGATTCCGAGTTTCTACGATTCATTGCTGGCGAAAATAATCGCCCACGGGAAAACGCGCGAAGACGCAATCAGCACAATGCGGCGCGCCCTCGACGAGACAATCATCGAGGGGGTGCCGACTACTATTCCATTTCATCGGCGAGTCATCGAGGACAGCCGGTTCGTGAGAGGCGATTACCGCATGAGCCTGGTCGAGGAATTGGTGGAGTAGCCACACGCAATTAGCGAAGTCCCAGGGGAGCAAAGCCGAACAATGAGGGAGAAGCGACAAGAGGAAGAAAAAGAGAGGTACGAGATACCCGAGATTGAGGAAGCCGATCACGAGGACGCCACGCGAATCAGCGAAGACGTCATCGTGACCATTGTGGCAACGGTGCTGTCGGAAATAGAGGGCGTAGCGTCAGCTTCCGGCGGAATCGTCAGCGGAATCCTCGGCAGAAAAGGAGCCAGCAAGGGGATCAAGGTCGAGGCGAGCGACAAGGAGATCACCATAGACGTTTCCGTGATTCTGGACTACGGCATCCGGATTCCCGATGTGGCGGCGAACATTCAGAGCAAGATAAGGCAAGCCGTGGAGGATATGACAGGGAAGTACGTTCGGGCGGTCAACGTGACGATTCAGGGAATGCGCTTCCCTCCGACGATTGAGGCGCCCGCTGAGGAGGAAGCCGCGCCGGACGAGGATGAAACGCCTTCGGAGACGGAGGAAACCAAGGAGAACGAGCGATGAGAGGGTTCAACAACGTTTTCAAGATAATCGGCCTGGTGTGCGTGGTCCTCTACACGATGGTGTTCATCGCCGCGGGGACGTTCTTCATTGTCTCGTCTAAGGCGAGTTTTGACACGATGAGTGTTGACGGGTTTATTCAGACTTTCTGGGGAAAGCTGGTGGGCATCCTCGCGATACTCGTCGGTCTGGTCTTTATTTTCGCACAGTATCTCTCGACGAAAAGGGAGGATTGCATCGCCTTCGATAGCCCCGATGGCGAGGTCGTGATTGCCGTCAGCGCCATCGAGGATTTTGTGAGGCGGCTGGCAAGGTCCTTCTGGGAGGTGAAGGACGCGATCCCGACGATCGAGCCGCGAGACGACGGCGTCAGCGTTGACCTGAAGGTCTCGCTGTGGGATGACAAAAACATTCAGACCGCCACCGCCAAAATCCAGAAGACTATCAAAACTCAAATCCAGGACTTCTTCGGGCTGGCGAACGTGCATCAGGTGAAGGTGTTCGTTATGAGGACAGTCAGCCGGGAGACCGGGGCGGAGAAGGAAGTCCAGAAAGCTGCCCCTGGTGAAGAGGAAGAAAGCGCTTGAGGTCCTCGCCGAAAACAGACAGGCGCTTGGTCAGGAAAGCATAACGGTTCCGGTGAAATCGTTTCAGGGTCAAGAACTTCACGGCAAAAGGAAGACCAGGCCGAGGTTCTTGACCTTTTGGTAAATCAACCGAGAAGAAGGGAGAACGATGTCGCAAGTCAAAAGGTTCGGCGTTCTGACGGGTGGTGGAGATGCTCCCGGGCTCAACGCGGTCATCGCGGGCGTAGTCCGCAAGGCTGGCTCGCTGAATCACGAGGTAGTAGGAATCAGAAGGGGATGGGCGGGGATGCTTGAGAAGGACACCATACCCCTCGACCGCGAGGCAGTTTCCGGCCTTGTGCACAGGGGAGGGACGATTCTGCGAACATCGCGGACCAATCCCTGCAAATCCGAAGAAGATATGCGAAAGGTCAAGGAGAATTTCAGGGAGCTGAAGCTCGATGGACTAATTTGCGTCGGAGGAGACGACACCCTCGGGGCGGCTTACAGACTGTACCGGGAAGGGATAAACACCGTCGGCGTTCCCAAGACGATTGATAACGACCTCTCCGGGACCGACAGGACGTTCGGCTTTGACACGGCGGTGAACATCGCCATGGAGGCGATTGACAGGCTGCACACAACTGCGGAGTCCCACGACAGGGTGCTGGTTGTCGAACTGATGGGGCGACACGCCGGGTGGATCGCTCTGTACGCCGGCCTGGCTGGAGGAGCAGACGTGATTATGATTCCGGAGGTGGAGATGACGATGGAGGAAGTCTGCGACCTCCTCAAGAAGCGCCATGCGCGGGGTCGGAATTTCGCCATCGTCGCCGTGGCGGAAGGAGCAGCGGTCGGCGGTGACTTCGTCACGAAAGACGTGCCGAAAGACCAGTTCGGGCACGTGCGGCTCGGCGGACTTGCCGAAATAGTCGCCAGGGAAATCGAGAAAAGGACCGGGTTTGAGACACGGACGGTCGTCCTTGGCCATCTCCAGAGAGGTGGTAGCCCGACGGCATACGATAGATTCCTGGGGCTTTGGTTCGGCGTCAAGGCAGTGGAGTTAGCCGACCGCGGCGAATTCGGGAAAATGGTGAGCCTGCGAGGGACGCAGTTCCTGGCGGTTGACCTGAAGGAGGCTGCGGGGAAGCTGCGGACCGTTGACCCGAAGCAGTTCGATGAAGCGCGCATATTCTTCGCCTGAGTGGCCGCCGAGAGTCAAAGACAGACTCTGCCGTCGAGGGGGCACGAGGACGTTCTTACCCCTGGGTTTTTCCGACGAGACGACCCTGTGCGCTGTCTTTGAATCGGCGAATAGCGCGCTTTCTCCATTCAGGCCGAAACAGCGAAAATGAATTGCCTTTCCAATAACCGAAAGAAGATCGTCTCTCGAGCCGAGCTGAGAGACATTGTTCAGCAACTCCGCTCGAAGGGCAAGAAAATCGTCTTCACGAACGGGTGCTTTGATTTGCTTGAGGTTCACCACGTTCGGTGTCTTCAGGAAGCCAGGAAATACGGGGATGTTTTGATCGTGGCCATCAACACCGACGCGTCAGTCAGGAAAATAAAAGGGCCAGCCAGACCTATTGTTCCGCAGAGGGAGAGAGCCGAGATGCTGGCGGCCCTTGAGTGCGTGGATTACGTGGTGCTCTTCGGAGAGGAAACGCCGCTGTGGATTCTTCGCGAGGTCCTGCCGGACGTCCTGGCGAAGGGGGGAGATTATCGAAAAGACCAAATCGTCGGGAGAGAGATTGTCGAGGGCAACGGCGGCAGAGTTGTTCGCCTGAAGAAGTGGCGGCAGAGGTCAACGACGGGGCTTATCGAGCGAATTCTGCGGGAACACGGGAGCAGGCCGCCTCGGCGGTAAACCGTTTCGCAAAGGTGTCGTGTGCCAGGCAACTGCCGCGCGCCATTAGCCAATGAGGGTGCGGATGTACCAGGCTATCAGGGCATCCCCGCAGAAGTAACTGATCAAGGCCGCGGGAACGATATACACCCCGAAGGGGATTTCGGCGTGCCACTCGCTCCTCTTGAGCGTCACGACGAGAAGATGCCCGATAAGACCCACCAATGATGACAGGAGCACCGTCAAGAGGACCAGCTTCCAGCCGAGAAACGCTCCTATGACCGCCAGGAGCTTTACGTCCCCCATTCCGAGGGCTTCCTTCTTCAGTATTTTTCCCATCACTGTTCCTATCAGGAAAAGAAAGCCCCCCGCACCAGCAGAAGAAGCAAGTGAGACAAGGAGCGATTTCCAGTGCGCAGAATCTTCCAGCCCCATCATCGCCGGGAACAGAAAAGCCCCAAGCAGACCCAGAGGAACGCCCGGATAAGTCACTTCGTTCGGGATGATGTGATGGTCCAGGTCGGTGAAAGCTGACACGACCATCCCGCCGACGAAGAAGAGATGAAAAAGGGTCAGGCCGACTCCCTTCAGGGCAGCGCCGCCGGTGGTGATTTCGACGTATCGCGCAACAACCAGCGCAAAAAGAACCGCTGTCAGAAGCTCCACGACGAAGTAGCGAAACGAGAATGGTTCCTTGCAGGCGCGGCAGCGTCCCCCAAGCACGATGTAGCTTATTAGCGGGATATTGTCGTACCACTTGATTGGCTCGCCGCACTTCCGGCAATGGGACGGCGGCATTACGATGGATTCACCCAGCGGCAGCCGGTAAACCACGACGTTGAAGAAGCTGCCGCAGACCGCGCCCAGAAGAAATCCGATGATAATCAACAACGATTCCAGAGTCACCCGACCCGCTCCTTTCTAACGAGGGAAAGGCTCATTGTCCCGACCTTTGCCGAGAACCGCTTTGTGTAAGGCGGCTCTCATCGCCTCCACAGGCGCCGAAAGTCCCGTCCAGATTTCAAAAGCAATGCAGCCCTGATATAAAAGCATTTCCAATCCATTCTGCGTGCGGCAGCCGCGCTCCCGCGCCGCGCGAAGAAGAGGCGTTTCAGGAGGATCGTACACGAGGTCATAAACGAATGTCGAAGGGTTGAGCCAATCCGGCTGGATGCTCATTGGGTCACCCGGCTTCATCCCAAGAGGCGTCGCGTCAACGAAGATTTCGGAATTCTGAAGAGCCTCCCGAATGGACGGTTCGCGGCAGGGGACGAATTCTGCGACTCGCCGTCGTATGCCTGCATCAATGGCGGAGACGAGGCATATGGCGCGGCTCTCATCGGAATCGCAGATTGAAACCGAACCGGCTCCGTCGAGCGCAGCCTGCACGGCAACAGCCCTGCCGCTCCCTCCCGCCCCCATAACAAAGAGGATTTTCCCGGAGAGGTCAACGCCCCCTTCCTCCTTGATGGACCTGACGAACCCCTTTCCGTCCGTATTGTAGCCAATCAGTCGGCCCTCTTTCACGTCCACCGTGTTGACGGCGCCGACGAGTGCAGCCTCGGGGCAAATCTCGTCCAGATAGTCCATTACTGCCTGTTTGTGGGGAATGGTGAGATTGATTCCCCGGAAGCCAAGGGCGACGATGCCTGCTATCGCCTCGCCTAAGTCATCGGGGTGAACTTCGAACGGAAGGTATATCCAATCGAGACCTGCCGCCCGAAAACCGGCGTTTTGAAAAGCGGGCGAAGCGGTGTGCCGAACCGGATAGCCGAATAACCCGACAACCTCAGTCTTTCCGGTGACATCCATTTTGGGTTTCCCTGCAACCGGGCTTCGACCGGGCGAATGATATGCGACGCAGTTGGGCTTCAGGTCGAGTGAAAACAGAATGTGCGCCGGCCCCCTTGATGCGCGCCCGACGTAACAAAAGGGCGCGAGGCGCTCACCTTCTTCGGGAGAATGCCCTCGACGAGCGGGCTGTCGCCGTCCAGAAGCGAATTATGCTTGCCTGCTGCTTGCCGCCGAATCCGCAGCGAAATATACCGCCGGTCGTAAGAGCTTGTCAACTCACTTCGAGGGTGCGGCCGCGAAATCGTGGCACACAAGGCGCCTTTCCTCAATCTGGTCGTAGTCGTTTTCCCCACCCATTGCCGGGCTTTAGCAGGCACAACCCTTCCCCGCCTGCTTCAGCTGGCGGTCTTTTGGCACGCCATCTCCGTCTTGACAGCCGGCTTCAGCCGGGCTTCTCGACCAAAGGATTCATCCAGACCCCGCCACGCAAATACGGCCGCGCCCCAGTTCGAGGCAAAAGCAGCGACGGGTATCACAGACGCCAAAGCCGCCGCGAGGAACCTTGAGGGATGCAGAGAAGCGCTCGGCGCGCTTCGCACCGCAAACGCAGGGAAACTCTGGTGAACGAATAGCGGCACTCTCCTCCGGGGCGGCTTGGCCGGACTCGGATTCTGTCTTTTGCGCGAAGAGGTCTGACTGCCGGCAAGCAACCAGCGACCCTCTTCACCGCGCAAATGAAGCGAGGAACTGAGCCACGCTCACTCAGTTTCTGGGGTCGGAGTCTCGGCCTCCTTCAAGGTCTGGATGAGGTTAAATCTATCGTACCCGCACTCCGGGCAGCGAACCTTCAGTTCTTCGGACTCCGGCCTGGTCGGGTCTTCGCGGACAACGTTCGGAAACACCGTTCCGCAATTGGCGCAGCGAACCGCGCGGTAGGCCGTCATCTTCAGGCAATATTTGCATTTGAACGGAGGCGGCTGGGAGGCGATGACCCTGCCCTCAAAAACCTTTTTGCAGTCGGGGTTGGCGCACATCAGAACGGCGGTGTAGCCCATCCCCTCTTCTTTCGGCTTGGCCCGCTTGACGATAGAATAGGAAGCGGCAACGATCACTCCCGCAAGAAGAGCGAGTATGACAATAGTTTTGATTGTTGAGCTCATGAGATGACCTTCCACGAATCGGCCGCATAACTGGGAGGTCCCACCGCCAGGATGGCGAATAGAGCCTCAAGAACCGCCCGACTGCCAGACTCCTTCTTTTTGCGCAGACTGTAACACTGAATGGCGTGGCGGTCAATAGTCTTGCTGCAGCACGCGTAACCCCCTCCTTCATGTTGACAGTCTTGGGAGGACTCACCGCAGAGACCGCGGAGACCGCAGAGCGATCTCAGACGGGATTAACAGGATTTTCAGGATTATCCGGTCCGTCCTGTTATCCCGTCAAAATCCTGACTCCTTTTCTGCCCGTCCGCCTGCTTTTCCGTACCAACTCGCGGGAAATAACCAAGCCCCATAAAAAGTTATCAAAACCATTTGACAAAGAAAGAGGGGGTTTTCTATTATTCTTGTGATTTACGTCCGTTAAGGCACGCAGTTACGTGGCAATCCATGGCCAAGCCCTGATCAGGTGGCAATGAGTGGGGAGCCTCGCTGAGTTTCCGCGCGGCATTCCCTGGAGAATGAGTTAGAATATGCTGGGTTGCTTGGACGCCGCGTATGGTCAGCCCCGCGTTGGGCGGGGTTAAACTCAGGTCAATCGGTCTGAAAGGAGGAAGCCTATGATAGCTCTTATCGTGGGGATTGTGTTCTTCGTGCTTGGTGTGTTGGGCTTAATCTTTTGGTGGAGCAGGTTCGTCGTCGTACTCCTTGGGTCCCTTCCACCGATCTTCATTCTTTCGGGCCTGGCCGCCTTAGCCCTTGGGATAAGCCAGGTCAGAGACAAGATGGCTGCCAAGAAAGAGGAAGAAGAGATGGCCGCCGAGGAAGCCAAAGGCGAAGCCGCCAAGCCCGAGGAAGGCGCCAAGGAACCTGAGAAAAAGGGATAGTCCCGCCCAGCGTCATGGCGGGACCTCTCCTCCGGCAGGGTCTGGTGGCAAGTTTCTCTTTCGTGCGGTTGCGGCAATTATGAGTTGAAGAAGTTGGCCAGGTTTCCGCCAGGACTCCTGGAGGCGGGTTCAAAGCTATGCGGCCCGTGCACAAGTTGCGCGGGCCGCAGTTTTTTCTGAGCGAGCCCCCGCCTTTGGCCGTGCCCGTTTCCCACGACCGCGCCCGCATGGGACTACCCGGAGTCCGGTGAAATTCGGCCATGCATTGTAAAGGCCCGATTCAGTCCGGAAGCGGTGAAACGGGGCGAGTGCTATGTCTTTTTCCCGCAGGATTGCGCACCGGTGAGGGAATGAGCATGGCAGATAGCCACGGCAAGGGCATCGCAGGAATCTTCGGAGGAGGGCGGTTCTTCCAGGCAGAGAATCTGGGAGACCATCGCCGCAATTTGCTTTTTAGCCGCGGAGCCGCGTCCAACGACGGCTTGCTTGACCTTACGCGGGGAATACTCGTAGATGTCCAGACCTGCCTTTGAGCCAGCCAACAATATAACTCCGCGAACCTGGCTGAGCTTGAATGCGGATGAAACGTTCTTGCAGAAAAAAGGGGTCTCGACGGCCATGTGTTCGGGAGTGAGTCGCTCGATGACTTCCTGGAGGGCGTCGTAGATAATGGCGAATCTTCTGGACAGGGGATATGTCGGCGGAGTCTTGACGCAGCCATAATCGAGGGCGACCATCTCCCGGCCGTTGAACTCGATGACGCCATATCCGGTGATTCTGCTGCCGGGGTCAATGCCAATCACCCTCGTGGAAGCAAACCCCATTTGTGTACCCCCTGAGTTTGGAGGAACGCCACCGCGGAGAAGAAACTGAACCCACTACGCGCTTTCCGCGAGAATCTCGTCGGCGATGTCGAAGTTGCAGTAAACGCTCTGGACGTCGTCGTGGTCCTCCAGTTCCTCAATCAGCGAGAGCAACTGCTGGGCGTCCTTACCCTCGACTTTGACCGTGTTCTTGGGGACGAAGGTGATGGAAGCCATTTCCCACTCGATGCCGTTCTCCTGGAGGCGTCCCTTGACGTTCTCGAAGTCTTCCGGCGAACAGACGATTTCGTAGGCATCGCTTTCGACGCGGAAATCATCTGCTCCCGCTTCAGTTGCGATAAGGAACAGCTTTTCTTCCTCGGCTTTGAGACGGCTGACGAGGATAACCCCCTTCTTGCTGAAGAGCCATGCGACCGCCCCCACGCCTGCGATGTTTCCGCCTCTCTTGCTGAGGATTTTTCTTATCTCAGAGGCGGCGCGATTTTTGCTGTCGGTCAATATGTGGATGAGAATGGCAGCCCCGCCCGGCCCATAGGCGTCGTAGGTTATCTCCTCGTAAGTGGCTCCCTCCAGTTCCCCGGTCCCTCTCTTGATAGCTTTTTCGATGTTAACGACTGGCATGTTGACAGCCCTCGCCGAATCTATCGCACCTCGCAACGGAGCGTTGGTTTCGGGGTTGGCCCCGCCGTGTTTGGCTGCGGCGATGATTTCTCTGGCGAGCTTGCTGAACAGCTTTCCTCGTTTGGCGTCAACCGACGCCTTTTTGTGTTTAATGCTGGCCCACTTAGAATGCCCTGACATCCCGGATCACCTCCTCTTGTGAATTGTACACCGAACCGTCAGCGCCGCCGATATTCCTGTGCGCGTCAGTCTTCTTCCTCCTTTTTCTTGGCGGCCTGGATGATTTTCTGAGCTATTTGATGGGGAACTTCCTCGTAATGAGAGAACTCCATCTCAAAGCTTCCGCGCCCCCCGGTCCTCGAGCGAAGTTCGCTGGAGTACTTGAACATCTCGGCCTGAGGAACCTGAGCTTTGATGACCTGCATGTTCCCGAGCTGGTCCATCCCGAGGATTCTTCCCCGTTTTGAGTTGAGGTCGCCGGTGATGTCTCCCATGAATTCCGAAGCGACTGTCACCGACACGTTCATGATCGGTTCCAGCAAGACCGGCCTGGCGTTGCTCACCCCATCCTTGAAAGCTTTCGCACCAGCGATTTTGAAGGCGATTTCCGACGAGTCAACGACGTGATAGGAACCAAAGTAAACCGCAACTCTCACGTCCACGACGGGGTAGCCGGCCAGGACGCCCTCCTCCTTGGCACTGACGACGCCCTTTTCCACAGCGGGGATGAAGTTAGTGGGAATCACTCCCCCCTTGACCTCGTTCGCGAACTCAAATCCCTCCCCGCGACCTTTCGGTTCCACTCTAAGGAAAACTTCCCCGTACTGGCCTCTTCCGCCGGTCTGCTTTTTATGCTTCTCGTGCCCCTCGCCGAGCGCGGTCACGGTCTCCTTGTAAGCTACTTTCGGCACGGAGAGGTTGACATCCACTTTGAACTTGCTCTTGAGACGAGACATCATGACGTCGAGATGGACGTCCCCCATTCCTTCAACAATCATTTCTTTCGTCTCGAGATTGCGCACGACGCGAAAGGTGGGGTCTTCTTCAGCGAGTTTCGCGAGGCCCACGCTGACCTTCTCCTCGTCGCCTCGCGTCAGTGGGTGAACCGCCATGGAGACGACCGGCTTGGGAACATCAATGCCTTTGTATGTAACGGCGTCAATGGGCGAACACAACGTGTCGCCGACGGAGGTGTTCTTCAACTTCGCCACTGCCGCAATGTATCCGGGGCCTCCGGATTCGACTTCGACCTGAGTCTTGCCCTGGACGACGTAGATGTGGCTGCATCGTTCTTTTTGTCCTTTGGTGGCATTGAGAATTTCGTCGTCGGTCCGCAGCGAGCCGGAAAAGATGCGGAAATACGTCAACTGGCCGACGTAGGGGTCGGTGACCGCCTTGAAGACAAGCGCGCTGAACGGGCCATTAGCGGCGGGGCTTCTCTCCTTCTGGCCATCGGCGCTGACAAGGCGATGACTCTCCGCAGGCGAAGGGAACAAACCCTCCATGACCTGAACGAGTTCGGGAATCCCAATCCCCTTCTCTGCCGACCCGCAAAGGACCGGAAAGGCTTTCCTGCTTCTGACGGGCCCTTTCAATCCGGAAAGAATCTGCTCGCCGGAAAGCTCTTCTCCCTCGAGATATTTCTCAAGCAACCTGTCGTCGCCTTCGGCGGCGACCTCAATAACCCTTTCCTTGAACGAGGTCGCTTTGTCGCGCACAGGCCCCTGGAGAGATTCCAATCCCTTACCGTCAACGAGGTTCGCCACAGCCGAAAAAGAAGACTCTTTTCCTACGGGGAGAACGAGGGGAACGCACCCCGGCCCGAAGACCTCCACGAGGTTGTTGGCGACAACGAGGAAGTCGGTGTTTTCTTTATCGAGCTTGTTGACGAAGAACACGCAGGGGACGCCCGCTTCCCTCAGGAGCGCCCAGACTTTCGCTGTCCCCACCTCTACGCCGGATGCTCCATCCACAACTATTATTGCCGCATCACAGACTCTCGCGCAGCAGACCACTTCCCCGAAGAAATCGGTGTACCCGGGCGTGTCGAGCAGGAATATGACGTTTCCGTTCCGCTCGAAATGCAGCGCCGACGCCGAGATGCTTATCATCCTTTCCTTCTCTTCCGGGAGATAATCCGAGACGGTCGTGCCTGTGGTGATCGTCCCCATGCGAGGGGTCGCACCGGCAAGGTTCAGCATCGCTTCGCAGGTGATGGTCTTTCCGCACGCACTGTGGCCGACGACCGCGATTGTCCTGACATTCGCCGGTTCGTGAAATTTCATCTCGCTCTTTCTATGCTCAGGTAGAAACTAATCCTCCTGTGTGATTGTCGTGTAAATGCTGCCCTTTCGACCTTTCATAAATACCAAACGTCCTTTCCCTCTTCAAGCGCAAATTTGGGCCGCCCTTCGCCGGAATGGAAATCAAGCGGTGGCCTCATTACGACTTGACAACGAGAAGCAGCCTGTCAACCAGCGTGACTCCTCACTTCTGGTCGGCAGAGTCCCTGCCTAACAGCAGGAACAATATGGCACAGGCCGAGAGATGGAACCGCAGTCTTTCATGAACTTCGTTCACCCGGAGACCATGAAAATCCTTCTATCAACCGTCTTTTTTCTCGCCATGACGCTAAGACGCCAGGAATTCATGGCGCCTGACCCTTTGCGTCCTTGGCGGCTTTGCGAGAGTCCTGCCTGCTCGCCGCGTAGCGCTTATTTTCGGGGCAGAGTCCGCTGAGATCGCAGAGGGCGCCCCCGGTGTGCTCTTCATTCTCTGCGCTGTCCGGGCTCTCTGCGGTGAGTCCGCCAACTCAGTGGAGATTCAAATTGACAGGTGCGGTGCTCTGCTTTAATCTCAAGCGAGTGGTGCAGTGGGTGGGCAGACCGAGCGGTCCTGTGGCATGAGCGACCGGTCTGACGGAAGAGGTTTGGCGAGACCGCCAACCCGCTGACCGCGGAAGGCGCGATTGGGCGCTGAACCGACAGCGAAAGGGTTTTGCGTGGATAACAGAAAGAAGGTTGTTCTGCTGAAGAAGGTCCTGGACGAGATAGAGGCGATCCGGATAAGGGACTTTCTCGCGGGGGCCGGAATAGAAGCCCAGGTTGTCTCGTTTCACGACAGAGCCCTCGACGGGATTTCACAGATATGGTCGGAAGGCTGGTGGGGCGAGATCCGAGTTTTCAAGGATGATTTGGACAAAGCCAGGGCAGTCATCGCTGACCTGGAGACCCCACCTGAGAACGCCTGATGTCCCCAAAGAGACGCGACTCAAGTTCAGTTTTTCTCATTCCAGAAAGACTGCTCCATGGGACCAAACCCGTTCTTTCCGCAATTAGAAGGGCCGGAATTCCTGGCGGTGTACGTGCCGTATATTTTAGTGGCTCTCCTTGTCACGTGGCTGATGAAGCTTAGCATCACCAAGACGGGAGAGGCACGTGAGAAACCTTCCAAGCCGTCCCCTGTCTTCATGCCCGACCTGTACGAGGCTGCTTTCTTAAGGGGTGGTTGCAAGGCCGTGTCGGAGACGGCCATCTATAGACTATTTCGGATGGGTTACCTGAAACTCCAAACTCGCAAGCTCTTCGGTCTCACAACCTCAGAGCGGCTGGAAGTGGCCGATGTGCTCAAAGACCAAAAAAATCTCGCAGAGATTGAACGGGCAGTTCTGAATTACATTAAGTCCTACGGACCGCGGGGTCCAGGGCTGCCGGACGATAAAGCCCTTCAGGACAGAGTAGAGCCTTACTGCGAGTCCTACATGGAGAGATTTCACGAGTATGGTTTTTTGCCCTCCGGGCCTCTTACAGCAAAGCAGAAGACGCTCCGAGGACTGGCTATTTTGGCGATAGCTGCACCAGGGGTTGCGAGGTTGATAGGAGCTTTCATCGCGGGGCGTCCTAACGTGGGATTCCTGGTCGCGTGTCTCGTGGGCGGTGTGTTCGCCGCAGCTTCGATTGCAGAGCCTGGTCGTTTGAGCGAGGCCGGGAAGCAAGCTCTGAGGGATGCCCAAAGCAGGTTTAGTTATGCAACCGGTTCCTTCAAATTTGCTGGCAGCGAGGAACGTCTTCTTGAGGAGTTTAGCGTCGCGCTGACCGGTCTTTCAGTGTTGAAGGGGACGGAACTGGCGCGCCTCGAGAAGCTTCTGATGCCAAAGGGAGGCGCATGTGGAGGATGTGGAGGGTGTGGAGGATGCGGAGGGTGCGGAGGATGATATTCAAACGAAGAATGCCATTTTCGCGTGAACGAGAAACGATGACACTTGACGCCGTGAACTCAGAGCTTCGCGGCTTGGCGTCGAGCATTAGAACCGCTTTTGCGGGCGGGCTGCGGATGATGGCTGTTTTCGGCAGCCTGGTTCGCGGCGGTTTCAACGCTGCCTCTTCCGACGTTAACATCCTTATCGTCGCCGACAGCCTCACTATGGACCGGTTGAAGCAACTCAATTCGATCATCAGTAAATCCGGGACTCGTCTCCTCATCTCTCCCATAGTCTTGAGCGAACAAGAACTTCCTCGGTTTAGCGAGGTGTTCCCCGTCAAGGTGCTGGAGATAAAAAGCTGTTACAGGATTCTTGATGGGGATGACTTGCTTAAAGACCTCTCTGTGGGGAAGCCTCACGTAAAGTTCAGGTGCCGACAGGAGCTTCAGAACCTCGTCCTGAAGATGCGAAGGGTGACAGTCCTTGCGGCTGACGATAACGTCGTGATTGCTCGCAGGTTCTCAGCGCTCCTTCCCCTTTACTTGAGCATACTGAAAGCAGTGGCGTACTTGTTCGGCATTGACCCCAAAGCGGCCGACGCAATCGGTCGCACGTTGGACCTCCTCCGCGTGGATAAGGAGCTGGTGCAGAGGCTGATTGACGTAAGAACAAGGTACCGCGAAAAATCCGATGTTACCGAGACGGACTCCGCCTGCACCACATTCCTCACCGTTCTCGACAAAACCATATCGGCGGTGGACTTGCTCGCGAAAGGATAGCATTCGTGTCACAAACACTTTTAGCCACGGGTCCGTTCTTTCTCCAGCTTTCGATCACAGACAGGTGCAATTCCCATTGCCTTCATTGTTACCGGCAGGAGGACCGCGGCCGCGAGTTCCCTCCCGAGGCATTTGGCTTGCTCCTCGAGCAATACAACAAGCTTCTCGGATACCTCAACCGCCCATCGGGCAGAATCGAAATAACCGGCGGCGAGCCCCTTGCCGCACCCGGTCTGAGACCTTTCCTGGCTATCCTTCGCGGGCAGGGGATTAGATACCGAATATTGAGCAACGGGTCCCTGTTTTCGAGAGCCAGCGTTGCAGAACTCAAACGTCTCGGGCTCGCCGAAGTTCAGATAAGCCTGGAAGGCAATGAGGAAACCCACGATGCCATTCGTGGCGAAGGGTCTTTCCGGAAGGCCTGGGCCTCTGCGGAGTTGCTTGTCAGGTCGGGAGTTCAGCTGACCGTTAGCACAACTCTGAGCAGACTGAATTGCGACGAGATAGCGTCCGTATGCAAATTGGGCAAGACCCTCTCGGCGAGATTGTTTTTTTCGCGCCTCGTGCCCCGTGGCCGGGCCAAGGGGTTGGCGAGCCATTTACTGACAGGGGCTGGCTGGCTCGAAGCTATGTCCAGGATATTTCGACACCGGACACCGAGAATCGCGATAGCCTTCCGTGACCCAACGTGGGTTGGATTTTTCCTTCCGAGGCATGTCGTGAGAGAGGGACGAGCCATTTCGGGGTGCGCCGCAGGTTACCACGGATTAGCGATAGACAGCGATGGGTCTGTTTATCCTTGTCGGAGACTGCCCGTTGTCATCGGCAACATACTGAATGATGATATAATAAAAGTCTGGAACCACCCTGTCATGCAGAACCTGCGTCATCGCGACAGGCTAAAGGGCAGATGCGGCTCGTGTGAATATAGATGGCGATGCGGCGGCTGTCGCGCAATAGCGTATGCACTCAAGGACGATTACCTTGACGAGGACCCTCAGTGCCCCTGGGATCGCCGGTTCATGGCGGCTACGCCTGGCATTCAATGAGGTTGATCGCCGGAATTGACTTTCGGAGAGGTGTCCGAGAGGCCGAAGGAACACGACTGGAAATCGTGTTCTCGCGAAAGCGGGACGTGGGTTCGAATCCCACCCTCTCCGCTGAACTCGTTTTCTTGCCGACCTTGACAGGAGGAAGGCAATTTCAGGGCGGGGCGGTTCCAAGTTTGCCGTGACGTGGTAAATGTGCTCGACGATGAAAGAGGGAGGGTAAGGACTATGGCTGCGAAGAAAATCCTCATGCTTGTCGGAGATTTCGTCGAAGATTATGAGGCGATGGTTCCGTTTCAGATGCTGAGCATGGCGGGACACACCGTTCATGCGATATGCCCCGGGAAGAAAGCGGGCGAGAAGGTTAGAACCGCCGTCCACGATTTTGAAGGCGACCAGACCTACACCGAGAAGCCCGGACACAATTTCTTGCTCAATGCGACTTTCGACGACATAAACCCGAAAGACTACGATGCCCTTGTCATCCCCGGCGGGCGAGCCCCCGAATACCTTCGTCTCGACGGGAAGGTCCTGTCCATTGTTCAGCATTTTGCGAAAGCGAACAAGCCGATCGCCTCCATCTGCCACGGGCAACAATTGCTTGCAGCGGCAGGAACTCTTGAGGGCAAGCTCTGTACGGCATACCCAGCTGTAAAGCCGGAAATTCTCCGAGCCGGTGCAACATGGGGCGAGGTCAACGAGACTTTCTCCAACGCCTATGTTGACGGAAACCTCGTCACGGCGCCAGCATGGCCCGCCCACCCTGAATGGATGCGAAAGTTTCTCGAGCTCCTCGGGACGAAGATTCAGCCATGACAATCCGATGCCGCGGGGCAATCTCCTGCCTTTCTCGACAAAGGTGTCTGCTCGAATCCCGTAAAGCGAAACGCTGTGTCCATTGAGCGGAAAACACCAGTTTCTGAGCTGAGGTGCAGCCATGAGAGCAAAGCCTATTTGCTTAATTCCGTGCACGATTCTCCTGTTCGGCTCCGGCGTGCTGGTCAACGCGGAGACCGAGCCGACTTTCACGGCTGCTGCGGTCAATGAGCCGCCTCCCGATGAAAAAGTGGGAGAGAGACCGTACGAGATGGCACGGCGCAGCGAAGAGCGAGTGCCCCTTGCGGACTTCGAGGACCTTTCGGGCTGGGATGTCAAGGGCTACGACGGCGGCAAAGCGACGCTTAGCCGGTCGCGCGAGCAGCAGATGTGGGGAGAGTTCGTTGCCAGGATCACTTATTCCGGGGAAACGAAGAACGGCCGCGTGGAGATTTCCCCCCCCGAACCGGTCGAGATACCAGGCGAATTCAACGCCGTGAACCTATGGCTCTACGGCGACAACTGGGCGTGGGTTCATTATCCGTCTTTGACGAGGGCGAGCCTCTTCGTCCGAATCCTCGACGCGGGAGGTGAGATGCACGAGGTGAACATGGGGGTGATTGATGCGCAGTACTGGTTTTTCGTGCACCGGACTCTCGCGGGGAAAGGCTCCTGGTCGCCTAATTACTCAAGCAGCGCAGACGGGAAAATTGATTTCCCAGCGCAATTCGCAGGTATCGTTTTGTCGCCGTGCGCAGATAAAGAGCCGAGGACAATCTATCTTGATTCGTTGAGCTTCTACAACGAACAACTGAAGCCGCTGGTCTTCAAAGAGAGGGCGGAAAAACTTCCTTTTCCGACGACCGAAGGCACAATCCTCCCGTCCGTCAACCACGAGTACACCAACGAAGTTGAGGAGACCGAGAGCACCTACGTTTTCCGATACCTCGGCAGCGACTGCAAAATTGAGTATGCTTATTGCCCGAAAACGGGGACGCTGAGCGAACTGGAGGTCATCTGCAACGGAGAGCTCACGTTCAGGCCGATGGTTGGCGGCGGGATCAAGTTCGAGCCTGCCGGGCGAAGCTTCGGCCCCGACGATGCGGACACTCAGCACCAGCTTGTCTCAAAAGAGCTTCACGACGGTGTTCTGACGACCGAATGGCTCCTGGAAACGGGAACGGCGAAGCTCCCGTACTCCTTTTCATTTCGCATCAAGGGCAAGTCTCTCATTCTTGACGCGATTGCGCCAGGGGGCTATGCGACAGAATTCGTCGTCGGGCGGACTGAAGGATTGCCCAACCCAAAGCTCATCAGAGTCCCCTACCTCACCTTCGGCTGGGATGAGCCGCGTGTGCTTTCGAGCAGCAGAGTTTTCGTTTTCGGTCTTCTCGACTGGTACAACTCCGATGCATCCCGGCTTTACGCGCGCTGTCGGATTGTTTCCGACCGCTCGGCCAACTTCAACGGCGGGTCGCAATACATCCAGAAGACCGATGGGCAAAGGAACGCCCTCCGGGAGCGTTTCTTCCTGACAGTGTCCCCGGATTTTCATGAGGTTTTGCCGAACATCCCGAACCCCCCGTCGCCGGTGAGGGAAATCGCAGGCCATTACCTCTGGCGAAACATCGGGCAGATTCAGCCGGAGCTGTGCAAAAAATACAAAGCATACGGGATTGATTGGTTCATGGCGAATCATCACGAGGTTGTGTGGCGCGACGGCGGCGAGAGCTTCACCCTTCGCCTAAACAGCGCTCCCAAGAACGTCGGCGACGAGAAATTGAAGGAATACTCCGAGCTTTTGCGAACCCTCGGTTTTCGGTTCGGCTTGTACACGAATTATTCGGATTACGCCCCCGTCAATGAGAATTGGGACGAGGACAAGGTAAGTCGGCTGCCGAACGGCGACTGGCAGAGAGCCTGGCCCCGGAATTACGCTCTCAAACCCAGCTACGCGAGGGAGTTTGAAGAATGGTACGCCCCGCGAATTCACGAGAAGTTCGGGACTTCTGCGGGCTACTGCGACGTGCACACGGCGCTGATCCCCTGGGACAGGACCGATTATGATGCGAGGGTTCCGGGTGCAGGGATGTTCCGCTCGGTATTTGAATCGTTCGGCGAGCTTCTCTTCAAGGAGACGACCTTTCACGACGGGCCGGTCTTCAGCGAGGGGAGGATGCACTGGCTTTACGCGGGTCTGGCGGACGGCAACTACGCTCAGATTGTCTCCCGCGCTCCCTGGAAGGAACCGTTGCTCGTGGACTTCGACCTCCTGAAGATTCACCCGCTCGAGACGGACTTCGGCATGGGAATGCCCTCGATGTTCTATGAAGGAAGCTCCGAATGGATGAAGGACAGAGATTTTCACTCTTCCTTCTTCGACCGATTCGTTGCCGCGACCATCGCCTACGGGCACATCGGCTATCTCACCGACGAGTGGGGATTCGCGGGAACGCTAAAGTCCTACTTTCTTCTACAGCAGCTTCAACGGCGGTATGCGACGGACGCCGTCGCCGAGATAAAATACGAGCGCGATGGAAAGCTCCTCTCGACGAGCGAAGCGCTTGCCTCCGACGCGCACAAGGACGGGCGCCTTTTCATGAGATATGCCGGAGGATTGACATTGTTCGTGAACTACAACGAGAGCAGTGACTGGCCAATTCGAGCAGATGGCCAGTCGCATGTTCTGCCGCCATTTGGCTTTCACGCGGCGGACGGAAAAGGATTCGTGGAATACTCGAAGATGGTCGGGAAAACGCGAGTGGAGTTTGTCAACTCCCCGGAATATCTTTATGTGGACACGCGGGGAGAGTTTGTGAAGTTGCCTGAGATTTCTGCACGGGGTGCCCTGGCAATCAAGAAGGAGGCTGAGCGACTGTGGTGGGTCATCCCCGCGACGAGGTGCGACGATTTCTGCATTTACACCAAGACGCTCATGCCCGGAATTGACGTTTCGGAGGTGAGGGTCACCGCCGTCGCCGAGAACGGAGACGAACTGGAACGAATCGAGCCGCGGCTCGCACGAGGCGGGTTGAGCTTCTCCCAGATGCCGAACGCCATCAAGTACAGGGTTGAATTCGTCGAGGAACCGGAGAAATCTGTCCCCGGTTTTCAGCTTTCGCTCAAGAGCGACGAATGGGAAATTGGCGCCGGAGAAGAATTTCCCGTCAGGGCAACAGTGTGGAATTTCTCTCGGCCCGAGCTCACCGACGTGTCCCTTCGGCTGGCGCTTGAGGGAGAAAGCGCGTCAGCGGTCGAGAAACAAATCAAGACGCCTGTTCCCCGGCAGTCAGGCGTTTCTGCGGACTTCATCTTCAAAATGCCGACGGATGCGACGAGCGAGGACAGAATCTGGGTTCGCGGCGAAGCCAGAGGAATTGTGGAAGGCAAAGAGGCGGCTGCGTCAGCCTGGCTCGATTTTCATCCTGCCCCGGCGATGGAGATGAATGTGTTGCCGAGAGGAGGAGTCCAGGCCCGCCCGGGCGAGAAAGCCCTTTTCCGCGTCGAGGTCGTCAGCCACCTCCGCTGGGATTTCACGTCAACGATAGAGGTCGCCTGGGACTCAGCGCCGGGGAAATTACTTGCTGAGCACACGATTCTCCTCAAAAGGGGAAAGCCCGCGGAACTTCCTTTTGCGGTTCTCGTGCCAGACAAGGAAGAGGTTCGGGAATTGACGATTACCGTCAATACCGGGAATGTGCCATACAGGAAAAAGGTGTGGCTGAATACGAGGGTCGTTCCTGAACCAACACGCCTTCTTTCCAACCTGGCTCCGGAACCAATGTGGGGATACTGCCTGCGGGGACACGAGGAGGTCCCGGGTGACAGGTCGTCGGGCGCAACGTTTGATTTCGGGGAGAATTCTTGTGGCGGAGTCACAAAGCAGGGCTTTTTTGCCCACCCGCCGTATCTCGGCGGAGTCGGGTACACATTCGGCCGCTTCGAGATTGACCTGCCAGGCGAGCCTGCTCTCCTGAAGTTCTCCGTCGGATTGCGCGATGGCTCGACCTCGCAGGACGGGGCCGTATTCCGGATTACTGCCAGCGCGGAGGGCCAAAGCGAGAAGCTTCTTTTTGAGAAGCACTGGCAAAAAACCGAATGGAGCGACGAGAGCGCGGACTTGGCGGAGTTTGCGGGGAAGAAGACGACGCTGAAGCTCATCACCGACGTGGGTCCAAACGACAATTCGCATTCCGACTGGGCGTGCTGGGGCGATGCGCGAATTGTCCCGACGGGGAAGCGGATGAGCCTGGAATTCCTCGAGCAAAAGCCGTGATTGATTTGATTTGCGGCCAAGTGGGGGAGTTGGATTTAGCAACAGGGCGAACACAGGAGTCACCATCCACGCCGAGATTTCATTCCTCAACGGGAGACCTTACGCGGGTTTTCCCAAGGAGACCGAAGACGAAGATCAGAAAGCCGAGCAGACTGAATCCCGCGGACGTGACAAAAGCCCATTTGCTTCCAAACGCATCCCAGATGGCGCCCATAATCAGCGAGGCCGGCAAAAGCGCCAGACCGATTAAGCCGTTGAACAATCCATAAGCTGTCGCTCTTTTCTCTGGCTCAACCAGGTCGGCGATGTATGCGCGAAACACTCCTTCCGACAAGCCGTAGTAGATTCCGTACGCGGCGAAGAGCACCCACACCGCCCACAGACTCCTGGCGAAGCCGAAAAGCAAATAAATCACCGAATAGTACAGAAACGAGGAGATGATGATTGGTTTTCTTCCCAGCTTGTCGGAAAGGGAGCCAAAAATAGGCGAGGAGACCGTGCAGGATGCGTTGTACACAACCCAGATGAGAGGAATGAACGCAACTGCCAGACCTGCTTCCCGGGCCTTCAGAATCAAGAAGACGTTGGACGAATTGCCGAGGGTAAAGACGACGTTTGACAGAAGGAAAATGACAAAGGAGCGGCTTCTGAAACTGCTCTCTTTCTTGCGCGGCGCGGCGCTCGAATCGCTCAGCACGGCAGTCTCTCTGGCAAAAAAGATGAAGAACAGCCCAATGACGGCAGGGATGATAGAAAGCAGAAACACACGGCGGACGTCGTCCTGAAAAGAAGACAGGATAAGCATCGCCAGAATTGGCCCCCCGATGGCGCCTGTTCGGTCCATAGCCCTGTGGAAACCGAAGGCTTTCCCCTTTTTAGAAGCATCAACGGAAGTCGAAATGATGGCATCTCGCGCCGGAGTCCGAATCGCCTTTCCGACGCGGTCGGAGAAGTTGACTGCTAAGACTACCGTCCAGAAGCGCGCGAGATATAGAAATGGCCTGGAGAATGCTGATAGGGCGTAGCCGATGAAGACGAAGAGCTTTCGTTTTCTGAGCCTGTCGGAAAGACGCCCGAAAAGAGGCCGGAAGATGATAGCCGTGCTTTCAGCGATGCCCTCGATGAGACCGATGACCGCTTTCTTCGCCCCAATCCTGACGAGGAATTCGGGGAGGATGGGATAAATCATCTGGCTGGATAGGTCGTTGAATAACGACACCAGGCCAAGAAATAGAACGTTCTTGCTGGGTTTCTCGTCACGCATGACGGTTTCGTTCCATACCGGCGGATTCCATCGAGGATTCGGATTCTGAGCGTGGGCGGCCCGTTTCCCTTCGATGCAATTGTCGGGCAATGAGGGGGCCGGCTTGCCGAAGCGCTGCAAGCGGATAAGATTGTACAGGATGCCAGGCAGTGAATCAACATGTTCGCCCACGCGAGCGCGAAACTCGGCTCGGGACGGGAAAATGACACGGGTCGGCGGCCCCATCACGCGGGCAAGTTTCGGGACGACGGCGGCGACGGACCCACACCGAGCGAGGGGCTGCTGTGCTGCACCGAAACCATGCACGCGCGGGGGTGGGAATTAAACGTTTGCCTTTGGGGAATCGTTACAGAATGCAGAAGACAAAAGGGGTGGAGGGGACGCGCACCGAGGGCACACGGCAGAGGATACACTCCTCGCGCGGAGCGAGACAATGCGGTGCGCTCGCCGGCCTTGAATCCGGTCGGCGAAAGACACATCATACACAGTGTTAGCAACAACCAATCAAATGCAGAAAGGAGGCAAGTCGTGAGGAAATCAGTCGTTCTTTGCGCGGCGGTTGTTCTGGCGGCTCTCGTGTGCCAGGGAGCCTTTTGCGAGCAAGCAGCTGCTGAGAAGCCGTCAAAAGAGGGCGCCGTAGCGCCGCTGAGGGATGAGCTCACAAAGCTTTTTCAGCGGATGAGAGAGATCAACCAGCAGCTCCGTGACGCGACAACGAAAGCCAGGAAAAGCGAAGAGGTCAAAGCGGCTTTCCAGAAAGTCCAGGAACTCCAGCAAGCCCTCGAAAAAGCACGACAGGACGCGGATAAAGTAACTGACGAAGTTATCGTCAAGCAAAATCCCGACCTGGCGAATCTTGTCAAGGAAAGAAGGGACATCCAGGAAAAACTGCGAAAGGTTCGCGGGGACGCGACTCGCAGATTCATGGGACCCCCGGGCGCTGAAGGGCAGCCGTTGCCCGGTCCTGATCGGCCTTTCAGACCGCGTGTGCGGCCGGGTGCGACAACAGAGTGACAAGCCCCGAGCCAGCAATGACCTGTGGCCGCCGCAGAATTCAGGGCACGCATCGCCCCGTCGTTAAGGTGCGGGTGTGACCGCGAGTCCAACTCTGCGTCGCTCATTGAAAGGGACGGTGGCGAGAAGGGTTTGGGTCATGGCAGGACGGTGCTTAGGACGAGCGCCGTCCTGCTTTTTATTTCCAGCGTCCTCGCGCTGCGACAGGCACCGAAGCGGTTCTCGGTGAAACGGAGGAAGGTTGGCGATGATGCGCCTGAAGCCCATTGCCTTGACCGTGACACAAAACCGGAAACGAGAAGTCCGCTCGGGCTTTCGAACGATAGGCCGAATGCCGACGAGTCTCATCCCTGAGACGGTGTGCCCTCAAGAAGTAAGCAGGCGGCGCCGATAAACCCGGCGGATTCGCCGAGCTTTGCGGGAACCACGCACGTTTTCTGAGATGGGACTCGCGTGATGTGCGGGCGAAGGTATCGCTCCATGGCGGGAGCGAAGAACTGAAAGCCGCGGTTCAACGAACCGCCCAGGATGACTATATCCGGGTCGAGGAGATTGATTGACCAGGCGACCGCGTATGCAAGGTCCTCTCCGAATATTTCCCACGCCCCGAGCGCTTCTGCCTCTCCTCGGGTCGCTGCTTCGAGAATTTGCGGAGGCGCAGCGTCTCTGCCCGTGAGTTCCCGGTAAGTTCTCTGGAGACCCCGACCGGAGACGTAATCCTCGATGAAGCTTTCCTTATACGGTGAAAACCAGATTTCTCCGCCGGTCTCCGTCGCTCCGAGATAAATTCGCTTGTTGACGACGATGCCGCAGCCAAAGCCCGTTCCGAGGGTGAAGCCGAGGACAACCTCCGCGTGGGACCCCGCGCCAAAAAAGCTCTCAGCGAGGACGAAGCAGTTGGCATCATTGTTCACGACGATGGGGACGTCATAATGCTCCTGCACGACGCGCCGAATCGCGAAATTGTGCAGCGTCTTGAGCTGGATGGGATTGAGAAAGACGCCATTCTTGATGTCAAGCGGCCCAGGAACGCCTATCCCGATTCCCATGACATCGCCGAGCGATTTCCCCGCCGCCGAGAGAGCCTCCTCGACCGACTGATAGAGCCTTGCCACGATGACATCCGCCGCATCGCTCGCCCCGGTCGCCACCTTCACCGGCTCACCGACGACCTCGCCCCGGCGATTCATGACACCGGTCATTATCTTCGTCCCACCAACATCCACTCCAACAATGACTTTATTGCTCACGGTCATATCCTTCCGCCCGCATCGGGGCGCGAGCGCAGCTGGCGGGCCTTCAAGCAGCTCTCCCCGGCACGCTTGTATTAGGGTCCGCCTTCAACAGTCCTTGAGGGTGGTTAGAATACTATGCGTCTCGTACTCCCCGGTCAAGGAAGAACCAAAAGCGATGTCAAATAAGAGTTGCAAGGCCCCCTCAGCGCGGCTGACTGGCTCGTTTTCGGAGCTGCGAGATGGCCTCCTGGAGTTCTCGTTCAATCCCTTCCGCATCGTCGCCGCGGGCAATTTCTTCGAGTCGGGGAAGGACCGAAACGTCACCGATGCTCCCAAGCCCCTGGACGGCTTGACTGCGCTCGTCAAAACTAATGCTGTCACGCAGTATCCGAAAGCAAAGGTCAATCGCCATGGGCTTCGCATCGTCGGAGAGTTGGTGATGTATCCACACCACAGGGTAATAGGGTTCGCCGTAGCGATCTGACTTTCGGCCTTCGTCATACATCTCGACCAGACGCTGAGCAACCCTGCCGCTTACCGTCTCCCTGTTGCCGAGCCAACCCATCATTCTCTCCGCTTGACTTGTATCTCTTGACATCTCGATTGCCATATCGTCCACTTCGTCGGCACACTCCGGGATGCGGGAAAGCCCATTCATGGCCTGCCTTTGAACCCCCTGGTCAGAGTCTTTCACAAGGGACCGAAGTGCGGAGACGACCGTTTCTTTCTGTTCGGGACGCCACCCAAACCCCCACCCCAGGTTTTCGGCGGCGAGCCAGCGGATTGCACTGACCGGGTCCTTCGCCATGGAAGCAGAGGACTGGATTCGCTCCGTCCAGCCGATAAAGCTGTACGCACAATTCATGGCGCTCCACCGCACCTCATTGTCCTGATGCTCCATCGCCGCCAGGAGCGCCGGCTTGAACCTCTCCCTGTCGAAATTGACGCGCCCGAGTCCCGAGAGAACCGCCATTCCAAGCATGAGTTCCTCACGGTCCTCGCTTTCCAGCAGCGCAGCAACCTCATCCAGCGCCTCTGCCCGCACAACCCTGTCTTTTCGCTGAAGGATCTTATTCCGCAGCTCTATCGAGCTTTCGTGCCGAGCCCGCAAGCGGTCGTACCATCCCTGTAACTCCGCCTCTTTCTTTTTCTTCTCCTCTTCCTCAGGACTCAGCGGCGGCGGGAGCTTCGCTTTCACCTCAGCAAGCTGGGTTTGGAGCTCGCGCACTTCGTTTTCTGTATCCGCAAGAGCCTTCCGATACCTCTCCAGGCTCGCCACAAGAACTCGGTTGCCCCCAGACTCGCGCTTTTCCTCTCCTGCGCTGACGGGAGGTTCCGGAGCGCGGGCCTCCTGTCTTCGGGGAGCGCGAACCATCGCCCCGACGACGAACCCGACGCACGCCCCGGCAATCACCAACGCAATCCATCTCGTCTTTCTCATCTTTCCTCACCTCCCCTCATTGGCTCGCTTTCGCAGATACTCCATGGTTCTCGCGAGGTCGTCTTCGATCCCCTCGGCATCGGGGCTGTTCGCGATTGCCTCCAGTTCTGGAACAACCGAGACATCGCCGAGGCTTTGCAGACCTTTCAGAGCGTCGGTTCGTTCCCGATGTACTACGCTGTCGCGCGCCACCCGTACGCAGAACTTCACGGCGACGGGTTTCGCCTCTTCCGAAACCTGACCCCTGACCCAATCAATGGGGTAATACTGCCCGTAGGAACTTGTCTCCCTGTACCCTTCGTCATACATTTCGACGAGGCGTTGGGCGACTTTCGCGCTGGTGCTCTTCCTGGAACGGAGCCACATGAACATGCCGTCGGCATCCTCGGGGTCCCTCGATATCTCGATGGCGGCGTCCTCAACTTCTTGCGCGGCTTGAGGATAGTCCGAGAGAGTCCCGACCGCGACCTCGCGGAACCTCTTGTCCTCATCATGGAGGAGGCGTTTCAGCGCCGCGATTGCTTCGTCCTTCCGCTCACCCGGGGCTGCACGTGCGACCCACCACGCAGCCGAAGCACCGACTTTGTCGGAGGCATCGTCGAGCATGGCAAGAATGGTGTCAAAATGCTCCTTGACGCCGTACACTCTCGCAACGCAGTACAGGGCGGCTGCGCGCACCTGTTCGTCTTCGTGGCCGAGGGCTGAAAAGACGTGGGTTTGCAGGCTCTCCTTGTCCAATTTCATCGGGCTCAACTCAGGAAGAGCGGTCAGGCCTAAAAGCACGTCCTCCGGGTCATCGCTTTTCACGAGGGCTTCCAGCTCGAGCAGGCCCTGTTGGCGCAACGCCGGGTCTTTCCGCTGAAGAATCTTGTTTCGCAATTCTCTTGTTTTCTCACGGAGTTTATCGCTGCGCTCCGAGCGCCGACGCGTCTTCTTCCACTCCTCGTACTCAGCCCTCTCTTTCTCTCCATCAGGAGCTATCGATGGCAGCAATTTCTCGCGGACTTCAGCAAACTCGGCACGAAGGTCGCGCGCTTCATCTTCCTTCTTCGCGAGAGCAGCGCGATATTCCTCCAGGCTGGCGCGCAGAAGGCGCAGTTGGCCTACGTCCGCCCTCTGGGCCTCAGAACCCACTGTCATGGGGGTCGGCGCCAGCTCGGGCCTCCCGCCTTTCCCGACCGTCGCGCCGACGAGAAATCCGGCGCACATGCCTGCTATGACCAGCGTAATCCAGCCTATTCTGCTCATATTTCGTTCCCCCATTTCTGTCGGATTTCGGGCATTTTCCCGCCTGCAAGGCGCCTCAGCAAGCCGACGCGAGAAGGTTTCGCGTCCGGGAGCTTTGCTCCCGCGTTAGAAAGCTCAAGCCGTGCTTGGGCACTCCAGGGCACCGCGTCCACAATCGCACGCCTCCTCGGCCGACGCCGGATCGGCTCTCCCGTACACTGCCAGTGACTGAGCCAGCACTGAGGAGACCGCTCGACCGTGGCCGTTAGCGTTCCGCCTTACTGTGCTTCCTCGGGATTTGTCTCCTGCGCTTGCGGAATCGCCTCTTCGGACCTCACCTGCTCCGGCTCCTCAGCCTCCTCCCCTTCCCCCCGTCGGCCTTTCAGGGACGGCAGGGGCGGGCCGGACCGGACGCGCTCTATCGTCAGCTTTAGTTCATCCTCGATCCCTGCCGCGCGCGGGGTAGCAGCAATCTCCTCCAGCGCGGATACCAGGGAATCATTTCGCAGCTCGGGCAAGATTTTCAGAGCACGGTGTCGGAGCGCCTCGTCGGTGCTGTCCGTGAGGGCTTGAAGACAGAGTTGAGTGACAACGGGGTGCACGCTATCGTTAAGGAAGGGGATGTCAAACAGACCTATAAGCGTCCTCTCGCTATAACCGTCTCCCCGGAACAATGAAACACCCTCTTCCGAGAGCATGTCCGCAAAGCGCTGAACGTCCTCCTGCCTGAACTTCATTCTGTTCTCCCACCAGCCCAGCACCTCGCCAGCCCTCTCCGGGTCAGCAGAAACCTTCTCGGCGAGCCCCTGCATTTTCGCTGGCTGCTCGTCAGGCTCGCAAAGTTCGCACGTTTTCCAGAGGGCGGTAAGCGCTCTTTTCCTCACCGCCTCATCGCTGTCCTGAAGAAGGGCGGTCAGCACCGGTTCGATGTCGTGCGCTCGCTCTCTCGTTGCCAGGAATTCTACGTTGAACGCCGCAGACGCACGAACTTCCGCGGAGGCATCCGAGGCCATGGCAAGGACCATCTCCAGTGCTTCCTCCTTAGAGCAAACCATTGGGAGGCAGTTGAGGGCGGCGTTGCGGAGTTCCGGAGACGGATTACTCATGGCAGACAGAATTTGCGGCCTGAACTTCTCCGCGCCCACGTCCATCTCGTCGAGGTGGAAAAGGCTCGTCAGCCCCAGGAGAAGGTCGTCGGGATTGTTGCTCTCGATGAGCGCGGCAAGCTCCGCAAACCCCGCCTCGCGCATGGCGCCGTCGTTCCTCTGAACAATCTTGCTTCGGAGCGACCTCGCTTGTTGAAAGAGAGCGCGCAATCGCTCGGCGGCCTTATGCTCCTCGTCCAGCTCTTCTTGCGAGTTTTCCTCCTGAGGCTCCGGCGAAGGCGCTGACTTCAGGAGAGCTTCCGCAAGAGCTTCCCTGTACCTCCTGCGAGGAGGACTCACGTTCCGGCGGGGTTCTCGCTCCGCATTTGTCGGCCTGACCTGAGGTGCGGGCTGGCGACGTGGCGCCTCCGGCTTCCTCATCCGCCCGACGAATAGTCCCGCAGCAAATCCCGCGCACATGGCAACAACCACTAATCCAATCCACGTTGTCTTCCTCACCGTTGCTGAATCTCCTTTTGCCTGAGACCTTCAATAGTCCTTGCAAGCCGCTCTTCAATTCCCTCCGCATCCGGACTCCGCGCGATTTCGTCAAGCTGGGTGATGACGCTCGGGTCTCCCATCTCAGTCAATTTATCGAGCGCACGCCACCGTTGCCACGGTTCAATGCTCTCCCTGGTGACACGGAGCAAGAAGTCGCGGACAACCGGTTTCGCCTCCTCCGAAAGGTCGTGGGTGGCCAGCTCGACGGCGTGATACGCGCCTTCATCCTGATCCTGATCGTACGTTTCCACGGCGAGTTGCGCGATCCTTAGGGTGACGGGCCTCCTCTCAAACAGCCACCGCCGGGCGGCATCTCGCGTCTCCTCGTCCCTCGACAGTTCAACCATGATGTCCTCCAATTCCGCCCCGTAGTCGTAACCCGCGCCCCACTCCTGCCGGAGTTGGCTCGCCGCTTGGTTCCTGACCGATTTGTCCTTGTCCTGAAGAAGCGCCTTCAGGGCGGAGGCAACCTCCTCCTTCCGCTCCGGCCCGCCAAGCGACGCGAGTCGGGGAACCGCGTACATGCGGATTTCGTGCGAAGGGTCGCTCACCATGGAGAGGGCAATCCGAAGCTGTTCCTCCCCCGAACATAGGTGGTTCACACAGTTGAGGGCCGCCTGGCGTACCTCCGCATCCTCGCTCCGCAGAGCTTCCACCACATCCGGCCGGAACCTCTCCTTGTCGAGATTGAAAGCCCATAGGTTTGAGAGCGTCATTAAACCCAGGAGCATCTCCTCGGCCTTGCCGCTCTGAATCAATGTCGCAACCTCCGTAAGCCCCTTTTCACGCAGCGCTTTATCTCTTCTCTGAAGGATCTTCGCCCGCAGTGGCTTCGATTTCTCGTAAAGGGCAGTCCAGCGCTCGCTCTTCCTCCGCCTTTCTTCCTCTTCCTTTCGCCGTTTCTCCTCCTCAGGGGAAAGCGGGGCCGGCAACTTCGAACTCACCTCCGCCAGTTGCCTTTCGAGCTCAGCAATCCTTTCCTCCTTCTCTCCCAGGGCAACGCGAAACTTCTCAAGGCTGGCAATGAGCACGCTGTCGTCCCGGGCTTTCGGCTTGTCCGCTTCGACCTTCGTGACTTCCCGGGCGGGCGGTTGCTCCGGTTTCTTTGCCCGGCCGGCGGCCAGCCCTGCCGCAAACGCCGCCCCCATCGCGATAACTGACAGTCCGATCCATCCTGTGCTTCTCATCTTTCTTCACTCTCCCTTTGCCTGAGACCTTCTATCATCTCTGTGAGTCGTTCCTCGATTCCTTCGGCGTCCGGACTGCCAGCGATCTCCTCGAGCTGAGGAAGGACCGAAACGCCCCCCAGCCTTGGCAAAATCTGTAGCGCCGCGCTTCGTTCGTCCGGGTCCGCGGACTCCTTGAGGAGGCGCGTGCAGAATTGAGTCGCGATGGGCTTCACGTCGCTCGAAAGGTTGCTGGCATTGTTGTAGAGCCAGAGCCAGAACATAAAATTAGGGACATCGTGACGCTCATCGTGCATTTCGACAAGGCGCTGAGCGAGTTTTGCGCTTTGCGTGGCCTTCACGCTCAGCCAATAGATTCCATACGCGAACTCTTGCTCGTCTTCCCATCCCGTGGGTCGCTTCGCGAGCTCAAGAGCTACCTCCTCCAGTTCCTCCGTAGGCCCTCCCCTCGACCACAGACCGTCCATGGCCCGCCCCCTGACACGCCAGTCATCGTCCTTCAGCAGAGGTCGCAGGGCAGATACGATTTCCTCAGACCGGTTCTCGACGTGAATGGAGCTAAGACTTTCCGCTACCATCCGTCGGACCTCAGGAGACTGGTCCTTTGCCATTGGAATGAGCAGGTCGGCGCGCTGCTCCGGGGTGAACAGCACGCCCAGGCAGCGGAGAGCAGACCGCCGGACCTCTCCGTCGGCATTATTCAGCGCCTTCAAGGCGTACGGCTCAAACCTTTCTTTGTCGCACTTAATCGAGCCGATGGAACGTAGGACCTCCAGGCCGAGTAGAGACTTTTCCCGGTCATCGGCGAGCAGAAGACCCGCGAGTTCGTCAAGCCCCTCCGCCCGAAGAGCCTTGTCTTTCCGCTGAAGAATCTTGTCCTTGAGCGGCTTTGACTTCTCCTCGAGAGTCCGCTGGCGCTCACGCTCCTTTCGCCTTTCTTCCCATTTCTTCAATTCACTATCTTCCTCGGAAGCGAGCGCGGGCGGCAACTTCGCGCGGACCTCGTCCAGCTCGGCTTTCAGCTCTCCCACCTCTTTTTCTCTGTCCCCAAGAGCCTTTCGGAACCGCTCGAGGCTCGCGATGAGCACGCTGTCGTCGCGGCCTCTCGGCTTCTCTATTTCGACCTTCGGGGCCTCATGGCGAGCGGGTTGCTCCACTCTCTTTCCTTTACCGATAGCCAGCCCGCCCGCAAACGCCGCCGCCATCCCAACAACCAGCAGCCCAATCCACGTTGTCTTGTTCACCGTTGTTGACTTTCGCTTTGCCTGAGACGTTCGATAGTTTCAGCCAATTCCTTCTCGATTCCTTCCGCCTCTTCGCTTCGGGCAATTTCATCAAGATAGGGAATCACCGACGCATCGCCCAGTTCTCGGAGTCCCTCCAGAGCCTGCCATCGAGTTCCTCTCGACAGACTGTCTCTGATGGTTCGGAGGTAGATGTCGCGCACTACGGGTTTCACCTCCTCAGAAAGGCAAGGCTGCCCTTGGCGACGCTCCGGGTCTTTTGCATCGCCGACGTGAACCCTCCCCGGGTCGAGGAACATCATGATTGTCTCGGGCGAAGTTCCCTCGTCGTACATCTCCGCAAGCCGCCTGACAATCGGCGCGCCGATGGTCTGTCTATCATCGTGAAGCTTCTGTGCGAGGATAGACTGGTGCTCTTCCTCGCCCAACAGCCTCACCACAACGTCGTCCAGTTCCTCCGGCAAAGGACGGAAGGTGTGCAGGATGAGCCGCCTGACCTCCCGGTCGCCCTCCAGGAGAACGGACCGCAGAGCGGAGGCCCCCAGGGCCTTATGCTCGGGAGCCGAAGAGCCATTCAGCTGGAACGCCGCCCATAACCGAACGTCGCGATCGGCATCTTTCGCCATGCGCGCCGCAATTTCCATAGTCTCCTCGTATGGGCACACCATGCCCAGGCACTCGACGGCCTGCCGGCGGATTGAGGCGCGCTCGTCAGACAGCGCTGCGACCACATAAGGCCTGAATTTCTCTTTGTCGAATGGGATCGCCCCAAGCCCCCTGAGAACCGCCAATCCCGTTTCGCGGTCATCCGGATTGCCGCTCCCAAGCACGGCCATTAGCTCCGCCAATCCCATCTCGCGCAGCGCCTTGTCCTTTCGCTGAACTATTTTTCTCCGGAGCACATCCCCCCTATCCTCCTCCGTCGCTCTCGCCTCATCGTCCTTTCGCCGTTGCAGCCGCTCCTTCAGCTCCTTCTCCAATTCCGGGCTGAGAGGAGGGCGCATCTGTGACTTCACAGCGTCCATTTCCTGCCGAAGCCGCTGCACCTTGATTTCCTTCACGCGAATGGCTTCCCGAACCTCATCAATTTGGGCGACGAGATTGGATGGGCTTGGCGCTTCACCCTGCTGCTTCACCATGGCCGGCGCCGTCGTCGGCACGGATCGAGGGACCCTGGCACGTCCAACTTTCATCCCGCATGCAACCGCCATACAAACTGAAATCCCCCACACCGCAATCAAAACCGCCTTCTTCATTCCTCCTCTCCCTGATCGCGAGATAACAGCTTGTTTCACAATCCTTCAGTCGCGCTGCCTTCCGTACCGCTCAAGACGCTCGATCGCCCATTCGATTCGTCTCTCTAATCCTTCCGCATCCTCGCTTGCAGCAAGAGCCCTGAGCTGCGGAATTAGCGATTTATCCCCCGAGCGCTCAAGCCTCCAAAGCGCGCCCGAACGAATCCAATCAACGACGGATTCCCTGATTACCCGGAATTCATGGCTATACGCCAACTGCCTCAGCTCCGCCGAAGTCGGCGCGTACTCAGGGAGACTGACGTACCCATCCGGGCCCGTCCCTTCCAGGATTTCGGCTGCGCGTCGCACCTCTTCTTCGTTCAGCGATTGCCTCCCCCACCAGAACTTCAGGACGTCGTCCGCCAAATCGGGATTCTTCGATGCCTTCATCATCAGTTCTCTCATTTCTGGGTAATAATCGTATCGCTTTTCGGGTGCGGGAAGGACCTGATCGCCCGCGGGCGGGAACCCATAGGCGGACCTGTCTTGGGCCAACTCCCCCGTCGCCCACAAAGCCGTTGAGACGCTTTCCTCCGTTCCGCTCGCGAGCAGCGACCTCAACGCCCCCGCGACGTCTTCGCTTCTTTCGCTCCCACCGAACTGCGCGAGAAGGCCCAGGGCCTCGCTTTTCACTCGCGGGTGAGGGTCCCTCACCATCCTCAGGGCTACCTCCGCGGTCACCTGCCACCGACCAAGGTCCATCCAGCCAAGGCCGCGAACGTAGTCGAGAGCACGCTCTCGCACCTCCCAATCCTCATGCCTGAGCGCCGCCTCCACAAGGGGCTCAAATCGCTCCTTGTCGAACCCAAGCCCTTCATAAAGAACATGGTTCAGCGTTATTATCCCAACCAGCTTGTCCTCAGCTTTCTCGCTCTCCAATAGGGAAGCGAGTTCATCAAATCCTTTCGCACGCAGAACCTTGTCCTTCCGCTGGAGAATCTTTCGCAGGAGTTCCTTTTCTCTTGGGACGATGGCCCCCCAGCGTTTGGTCGTGCTGTCCTCTTCTTCCCGCTCCCTCAGCCATTTCTCATCCTCAGCACCCAACGGAGGAAGCAACTTCCCGCGCACCTCCTCCATCTCGGCTCGCAGGCTGGCGGCGAGATTCTCCTTCTCGGCGAGGGTTTTCTGGAATCGCTGAAGGCTGGCAGCTAAGGCGCGGTCGGCTTCGGACTTCTCAGCGGCGGCTTGTCGCGGATGGCGCGCCTGCAATCTCGGTTCTTTGCTTCCCCCAATCGCCATCCCGATGGCGAATCCTAAAAAGACCGTCAACCCCCATAACGCGATGAATGACACCCGGTTCATGGTTCCGCCCCCTTTCTGCTTCCGGGGATGCAGGGAGTCATCCGCTGCTTCCCGACCCGTTGGTCGTTGACGCGGCGTCTGGCCCCTGAAGTCTGGAATCGTTGCTGTGGTTCGCTCGCCAGGCCTTGCGATAGACCCGGCCGAGCTCGCACCCCACCCCATATTGCTTACCTCGGATTGTGGGTTCTGTCAAGAGCGCATCGGGTGCGGCTGAGTAATCGGGGCATATCTCGCCCCTTGCTTTCGGTGCTGCGCCAAGCAGCTCTTTAGCCCCGCTGACGCGGGGCTTCAGCCGGCACTCCTTTTAGCCACCTGCTTTAGCTGGTGGTCCAGGCCTCCGGCCCAGCTCTCACTCAAGCCGCCTTCAGGCGGGCTTCTCGAACAAGGGATTCATCCACCCCCTGCCCCGGAAATACAGCCACACCCAGCGCATCGGTATTGGTGCGACTCAGGCGGGAATATTGACCGTTGTGTCAGGCGATGGTATAGTTCGTTGAGATGAGCCAGAGGTTAGCAGAGAATTCCGGCCGCCATAGGTGGGTTGTTTTCGTCTGCGGTGTCATCTGCATTGCAGCGGTTGGGGTCTCGGCTCATTTCTTCGGGCGGGAAAAGGAGGAAAGAGACAGGAGGATTGCTGCGGAGGGAAGGCTCAAGACGGTAGTTTCGGAACTTCGCCTCCTCGAAGAAAAGAACCGGGAATTGGCTGAGCAGCTTCGCGAGGCGAAAAGGTTAGCAGAGGAGCTTGCCAGGGAAAGAGAAAAGGCGATGGTGGCGAGGGCAGAGACAATGCCACCGTCTGATGCATCTCGCACGGAGCCTGCGGCTGAGGAGCCTGCGGCGCAAACGCCCGGAGAAACTGCCACCGCGCCGTCGGAGACGACTGTTCCGGGCGTGACCTCGGCGGTCACCGAACCTCCCCTTAACAAGCTGGCAACGGCGGCAGGAAAAGTGAGGGACGCGGCGGGCGCCGGATGGCGAACCGTCGGTGGAATGATCGCTGCTTCCCTGAACCCCGCGACGCGCCAGGCGAAGGCGGCTTCCGGTTCAGAAGCCCCTGAGACGAAGCCGCAGAAGACAAACGCTTCGGAAGCAAACGAGGGCAGCGCGGTCTCCGACTTTTCTCGCGCGATGGCGGAGGCCCGGCGTTCGGCTCGAGAAGCTTTCGGGCAGATGCGCAGCATGTTTTCCATCAAGACTGCTCCTCCGGCCGCTGCGGCGTCGGCGCAAGTCTCTGCGCCCACAACTGCCCCGGCGCCAATCTCTACCCCTGCTGCTGCACCGTTGCCAGTTTCGCCGGCGCCCGAAAGCCCGACGAAACTCACCGCCACGAACGAACAACTTCGCGCGGAACTGGAGGAAGTACGAAAAGAGAAAAGAGACCTCGAAAAGCAGATTGCCGAGAGAACCGGCAAAATTGATGGCGCGGTTAACGTTGGCCAGGTCAATATCACCACCGGGCGGCGGTTCAGCGGAAAAGTCCTCGTCGTCAACCAGAAGCACAACTTCGTCGTCATAGATATAGGCAAAAACCAGGGACTCGAGAAAGACACAGTCCTTATCGTTCATCGAGAAAATCAATTCATCGGCAAGGCACAGGTCATCAAGGTTTACGAAAAAATGGCAGCCGCCGACCTCGTCATGGACTGGATGCAGGGCGAGGTGCAGGTCAACGACGGCGTCAAAAAGTTCTAATTCAGGGAGAGGCTCGAGGTGAAAAGGTTTCTGCTTTTTCTATTGTTTCTTGCGGGGGTGGTTTGTCTTTCCGGTTGCGGGCAGGTGAGAGATGATGATGTCAGCAAGCCCTGGACTGAACCGGAATCGTGGGAGCGCACTCTCGGCATCGGCCCTCTGACTCCGGAATGACGCAGGCCGCGCATCGCCGGCCATGCATCCGTCCGCTCAGTGCTTTGATTCGTAAGCCCGATCTCGTAACTACCTGGGCAGGATGACGGGATTGACGGGATTGCGTGCCCGGCCGGGGTATCCAGGCCGCCCATGGGCGGCGCCATATGACAGGCGTGGCATCCGCAAAATCCTGTCAATCCTGTCGGGAAGTCTCCAGCTCCCCTCGCCACATGCCCTTCGCTCAGCGCATCCGGATGGTCGCGATCCCACCTCCAAGCCCGAAAAGTACGTTTGGCAACCAGACGGTCAGCCACGGCGGCCACTGATTGAACAGGGAAAGAAGGACGCTCAGTCCATAATACGCTACGCACAAGAGCATCGAAATCCCGACCCCCACCGCCACGCTGCCGCCGCGTTTCCCTCCTTTCAACCCGAAAGGCAAAGCCACGGCAACAACCAGCAAATTCAGAACCGGTAAAGCCATCCGGCGGTGAAGCTCCACCTCAAGCCTCTTGACTTTCTGGGGCGTCGCGCCGTATCTCCTGATGTTCTTTTGCAGTTCCGCAAAGCTCATTTCCCCATCGAGCCTTTCGCCGGTCACCTCCTCCGGCCGGAAATCCCACTCGTACATCCTCATTTTCGGATAGCCCCACCTGTGTCTGCCGTCAGGAAACTTGACATTTGCTCCGAACGCCCACCACGAGTCCTCGATCCATCTCGCCTCCCGCGCCGTGATGGTAACCTTCCCCTTCGGGTTATCCATCTCCGTCTGCCAGGATATATCCTCAAATCTCTTCTGCTTCGGAAAGAACCGGACGAACCCGAGGCGAGACCCTTTCTCGTCCGTCGGGAGATACCCCGATTCGATGACGTCCCGCCCGACTTTTCTCCCCTTCAGCGCTTCCTCGAACCTCTTGGTTTCCCCGTAGGTTCTCGTAACGACCTTCTCGAATAGAAAAAAGCTCAGTCCCGTCAAAAGAAGTCCTACGACAAAAAGCGGCGACGCTATCCGCAACAGGCTCACCCCGCACGCCCTCATCGCCGTGATTTCATTGTTCTTGCTCATCCTCCCCACTCCCAGAACGACCGCCAACAGCGTCACCATCGGCAAGCCCAGCGCAATCAGTTGCGGAACGTACAGAGAATAGAAGTTGATGATTGTGAGAATCGGCACCTGATGCTTGAGAAATCGGGCTGTCTTGCTTGAAATGTCGTAAACGAGGAACAGCCCCAGGAGCGTCACCAGAATGTAAACGAATGGAATCAGGAAGTTCCGCAGAATGTGCCTGTCAATGAGCTTCATTTTCAGCGCAGGCCCCGTTGAGTCTTCCGAAAGAAAAGCATCCCAAGTAACACGAGAACCGCGTTCGGCGACCACATCAGAATCTGGGGATAAGGACCCGAACCGACCTTGAGCCTTTCCGCGAACATGACCACTGTGTAAAAGGACATTGCCAGGGCTATCCCTATCGCAGCCCCAACCGTCTTCTCGCCGCGACGAATTCTCATTCCCAGAGGCGTGCCAATCATTGCAAAGGAAAGGCACGCGAACGAGAACACAAGCCTCTTGTGGAATTCCATCTGGTAAACGGCCGCATCCTCCCCCGTGTCTCCGGCGATTTTCATTCTCGCCTGGAGCTCTCGAAGCGTCATGTCGTCCTCCTCCTTTTTCCTCTCGAACTTCTGGAGCGCCTTCGTCAGGTCAAATTCGATCTCCATGACCTCCGCAGGCATCTCCCAGACTTCGCTTCCAGCGCGTTTGCGCATCAACGAGTCCACTTTCTCCAGCCTCAGAGAAATCGTCCCCGACTTAGGATTGTGCGTCATGGTGCCCTTTTGTGCGTGAATCCACATCGTCACGCGTTCCTTGCTCACGTGGACGATCCCCAGGTCGTAAAGGCGATTCCCATGCTTTTTCCCCAGAGAAAAGCTGTAATCCCCGATCTTTGTCGTCTCTCCCGGCTCAAATAGGAAAAGCGGGTTGATGCTCCCGAGCTCCGTCCGGAGTTTCCGCACGGCATACTTAGCCCTCGGCGAAACCACCCCGAAAACGAAAAGCGCCAGGAAAAACGTCGCCACCCCAAGCATCGCCATCGCCGAAGCCGTCCGATAGAGGCTCACTCCGCTCACCCTGAGAGCCAGAATCTCGTTCTGAGCCGAAAGCTTCCCATACACCAGAAGGCACGCCACCAGCGTCCCAAGAGGAATCGAGAAGCCTAAGAGTGATGGGACGAGATAGACGAAAAGCCGCAGAACAAGCGAGAATTGCAGACCCGCCGCAAGATGCTTCGCGATTCGGAAGATGTTGAACACAAAAAGAAACACCGTGAAAAACACAACCGTCAGAACAAATACCACCACAAGCTTCTTCAGAATGTATCTTTCGTAGATGAACAACTCTCAACCTCTCTCCGGAAGCGACCCTCGGTGTTCTCCCCGGCGCGACTTTTTGCACCCGCGCCACGGATGGGTGTCGCTGCGGATCCGTGGCGGATTTGGAGCCTCGACCTGAGCTCCTATCGTGGTCCCCCGCGGAACGCGGGGCGGGATTGACATGGGCAAGATGCCCATGCCACCAAAATACAGCCGCACCCGCCCAGAGCATCACCAGATGATGTCGGTTGGTGCTAAATGACCTGCCGGTCATTCCACCATCTCGATCCGATAGAATTTCATGGCGCCGGAAGGCGCCGCCCCGCCGGAAGGCGGGGTCGTGTCCCTCCAGGATGTTGTCACCCCCTGGGAGGGGACACTTGCCTCAAACCACCATGTGTCAGCGCCGATCACGCCGGATGAGCAGACGACGTAATTGCGGTCGGGGGCGCTGTACCATTTGAGGTCAATCTGGCCTTCGGGCGTCGTTCGCATCTCCACGATTTTGAAGTCCGCCAGGCCCCGGACCGTGATGGACTCGGCAGCACTGTTGTTAGACACATCCGGGTCCATCTGGTCCGCAGCAACCACGCTGGCAGTGTAGGTGATTGCATTACCGAAAGTGCCGAGATCAATTTTCACATCAATAGCCAGACCAACACTGCCGCCATTGGCGAGGCTCCCGACATCCCACGTACCAGTAGCGGGATTGTGGCTCCCCTGCACCACCACGTGTGAAACGTAGGTCACCCCTGACGGGATTACATCGGCAACGGCTATTCCAGTGGCACTGTCCGGGCCGTGATTGAAAACCGTCGCCGTAAAGGTCATTGTGTCGCCTTCATCAGGAGTGAGGTTGGTCACCGCCATGTACACCTCGAGGTCAGCCCGGTACGGTTCCGAATCCGTTATCCTCAGATTGCTGATGGTCGCGCTTCCGCCGCCTGGGGCAAAAGGGGCGCCCGGCCGCCAGTCAATAGAAGTGGAGAGATAGAACTCCACCATGGCGGTGTTGTTCGGGAAGTGGTGCCACGATACGTCCCATTCCTGCGTGCCCGATATTGAGGTGTCGAAAATGACCTCGAGATGTGCGCCGGCAACGTCACTAAGGACGCAATGAAGGAACACACGGACGTTTGAGCTTGACGCGGGTGCAAACGAGTAATCGAACTCTATCGTCAGGGCGTTCGCCGGCACCGCAAGAGAGTAATTCTTCAGCCCCCCTGCCAGCACCATGTCTGGCGCCGATACACTCGCATTGATATCAGCAGATGAGCCGTCAGCACTGACCGTCGCGTCGCCATACACGGTAAACGTCCTGAGGTCCACCGGAATCACCGTGGCGAAACACGGGAGCGCAAGCGCACAAAACAGAAGAATACAGGCAGCAACATTCAGCTTTTTCATCTCTGGTGCGCTCCGCGGGCGTCGTTCACAAAACCAGGACCGCTGCATTGGCAGGTCAAGCCCTGTGCTCTGCCGATGCGAGCAAACCGGGGTGCTGGGTTCCATCGCCTTGCTGACGTGGGTTCCGGCGCAATCGTACCAGCGCGGGTTGGATGTGGCAAGACGTTGATTGGATCTTGAGGGAAACCGCAGAGGTCGCGGAGAACGCAGAGAGGGGATCGGGAGTCGCATATAAAAAATGAGACGGGCGAAAAAGTGGGCCTTTTTGGGCCTTTTTTCGCCTGAGGAATTTGGCATAACGACCTGCGGTATAAGTGGATGGGACGATAGGGCATTGTGTGGAAAAGGCCCAGGTGGGGATTTCGGATTGCGGATTGCGGATTGCGGATTGGGAAGACACGGGAAAGCGAAGATGAACGCGCTGGCCTGTCGGGATGCTGAGGCTTGGCGGAGGTCGCGGATCGCAGGAGGAGGCTGGCACAGGGTGCGCAGGCGCCGGCGGGCGGATGAACGCAAAAAAAGGGAATCCCCAGAGACACAAAGGAGGCACAGCGAGTCGGTGGGGTCAAACTGAGGTCGTTTCGTGGGGCGTTTGCCGCGAACCTGCAATGGCCCATGCGTTCCGAGTCCTCCTGAGAAGAACGATGTTTTTGCCGCCGTTGAAGCCCGAAGAGGGCTTCATCAGTTCTTGACAGGATTATAGCGTATGGTCTGTCATTTGTCAATTGCCATGAAACAGGAATACTTTGCTCATGGCTCACCGTCTCTTCCTCTTGGCACGGCGGCGGGGGGCGCGGCGCGAGTTCCGACACATTGCGCTTGACAGCGCGCCGGAAAAGGGCATACTAATGGCCCCATAGTCGAGGCCACCTTTTCTGCAAAGAGGGGTCAAATGTTTTTAAGGAGATATGCGGGAACCCCAGCGCCCCCTATGGGAGGAAGGCAAATCGTCAAAAGGACGGTTCAGCCTCCAGAACACCTCACCACTTTTCAGAAGCCTCGGCACAGGGCGCAGAGGAGGAGTCAAGTCATCGGGGTTGGTACGCTTTGGGCTGACGGAAACTGGCGAACAACTGGGTGAACCGTAGGATGGTTGGGTCTGCCGCTGCATCACCGCCGGTTAGCCGAGGCGCTGTGCTAAAGGAGAACATATGAGCGACCGATTCAAGTGGGAGCTACCCAAAGTGCCGGGCATCAACTTCGGAGTCCCGCAATTTCCGAAGATCGACTTCGCCGCGATTGAACGTGAGAGGCGCGAACGCCAAGCCGTTGATCTCGGCTATGCACACGTGATGTTTGAGCGTCTTGTTGCTCAAATCGAGGAGTTTGAAGCCACAATTCAGCCGGACGAAGAAATAGCGGCGTATTTGGCCTCGTTTGGGACAAGAGTAATCGTTGCCATTGACGACGTGGGATATCACAACCCCTACTTCATTACCTTTGATGGCGTAAATGTCGATACACACCAGCGTGTGCGACTGGTCCAACACGTGTCTCAGCTATCTGTTCTGTTCACGGCGGCCAAGGTGCCGAAAGAAGAGAACCGCAAGCCCAGACGGATAGGGTTTCATGTTGATGAAGGCACAGCAGAAGAGAACAGCGGCCCAAAGGATGGCCAACAAGGCGGTTGACCCGGACGCGAAAGCGGTGAGCAAGTTTCGCGGTGGTCACCAGTGACGTTGTGCCATGTGTTCCTGTCGTGCATGCCTCTGCGGGCATCGCTCCAGGGACCTCCAGGCGGCCTGCCGGAGGGGTGAAAAGAGGACCGGGATGTCGAGGTCCCGTCGGGGCGGGATGGAAAACAAGGTGCTATGGGCGGGTGTGATGAAGCACCTCCGCTGTCGGACCTTCCGACATTCTTTTGCCACCCACTTGCTCGAAAGCGGCTATGGCATTTGAACCGTCCGGGAGCTTTTGGGTCATAGCGACGTTAAGACGACTGTGGTCTATAGCGATGTTCTCAACCGCGCGCCAGCGCGTGTTCGCTGTCCAACAGATGGGCTTTGAACGCACTTCAGGAGGTTGCACTATGCGGATCCGCACAAGCTGCCGCGATAGGCCGCTGGGATGGCAGCGAGCACCTGAATGCAAAGGGATTAACACGGATTCGGCAACGAGTCCCAAGGCGTGTTGTAGGCATAAGGGACCAGAGCTCCGCGTCTTATGCGGGTCGGTCTGATTATTGTTGGGATGAAGAACATATGAATGCATTAAAGCGCCACCTTTTTGATGCTTACAACGGCTTTGCCGACAAACGCATCAAGGACCTAAGCAAGTGTGACAGGTTCATCGTCGATGACAGGACTGATGACGACATCGCTTCCAACGGCAAATTATACGGCTATTTCTGTATGATGTTTGCCACCGTGATCTCCGAAAACGAGATTGAACTATCTCTCGTCGGCAACATCCCTGAAAGCCCACGTGTCAGGGAGTGGATCACAGAGAATGCGGCTAAAGAGGACAGCTCTTATCAGCACCGTCTTGAAATCACCGTTACACCGCGGAACACCCGTGCGTTGACTGAACTGGCAAAAAGAGTGGCTGCAATCACGGCCCGAGGTGCGCCACGCTACTCTGTGCCGAGTTACAAATATGTGTGCCCACGCGTGGCTCGGTCACTGAACAAACTCGCGACGACATTGGCGAAATACTGGACGTCCCGAGCGTGAGATGGAGTTCACCTTTCGGCTGGGGCCGGCAAGGCGAAAGTCAGCTCCACCATTATGTCATCTCTTGTTTGCGATGATGGGTCTGTAGGAATTCCTGCGCGGACCGGCAGGCGGCCTGGCGGTCGGAACGGAAGAGGAGCGGGATGGCGGGGTCTCGCCAGGGCGGGATGGAAAGCAGGGTCTCAAGGGCGGGGTTCGGACATGCTGGGGGGCGATGCCGGCCGGCCAGGATGTCACGGAGATAGCTCGCGGCACGACACGTGCCGCGTCGCCGTAAGCGTGGAGATTGCCTCGGTGACTGGTCCTCGCTGCGCTTCGTGAGATGAATCCCCTCCAACAAAACCGCCAGCACCCAGGTCGCGGTGGGGACTGCGGTTACCCGGAGCCCTCCGTCCTACTCCTGCGACTTTGCGAGGGCGGTGAGGTAGTAGGAGTCGTCGTGCTTGTGCTTCCAGCCGTCGGTTGGCGACTGGAGGGTTGGGCGGCGCTTCGCCCACATCTCGTTGACGAATGCGTCCCAGGCCTGGCCCTGGCGGAGGTTACGGGCGGTGCCTATTCGCCCCTCTTTCCACAGCCTGACGTTCAGCATGGGCGGCGCGTGGTGCCGCCTCGGACACAGGTGGGCGTTGGGCTTCCCGGTCTCAGTCAATCCACTCGACACGGACTTTCTGGCCGATTGTGCTACAGGCGAGAACTATTCGCGAGTCGTGCGGGTAGTGCTGATTCTTGTAAGCAACCAACTCGAGAATGATGGCTTCGGCGTCGTCAGACTTGAGTTCCTTCCAGAAATCCGGTTTGGGAATCTCCATGTCAGCGAGGACCGATCTGTACGTCGCGTCTGCGATTTCGTCTCCATTGGCACGATTCCACGCCACGTGGGCGAACAACAAGGCGCCGGACGCTGCCTCTGAAGAGGGAGTGGCCTCCGGTCTGACAAACACGGTGAGTGCCATTTCTTTCAGAATTTCCGACATCGGTTTCTTGCTCACAGCGGTCCTTTCCGGTCTTCATCTTTCGCCGAGCGTTCGGCGCGAGCGGCGCGGGGCGCGGGGGCGGGTTCGACGCTGACGCTGGGCCTTGAGTTTTTCATGGAATTGCCGGGGGGAGAGAATCTCGACGTTCTCAACGCTGCGCAAGTTCAGGAGTTCCTTGTCGCCGGTCACGAGGACGTCCGCGTTGGCGGAAATCGCTGCGCCCAGGGTTGGCAAATCGTCCTTGTCTTGCAGTTTGACCTTCGGGAGGGAAACGCAGCGGCACAGGACGGCATCCTGTTTTAGGAGTTCGATAAAGTCGTCAACGAGACGTTGCCCCACGCCGAACTTGGACTTCAGAACTTTTTTGAGTTCGTTTAGCACATCCTCTGATAGGAGGAGTTCGTGGGAAGCAAAGACGGCACGCACAACGTCTGCGCAAAGCCCTCGAGTCGCCGCCGCGCTGGCTAAGACGTTCGTATCGAGGAAGACCTTCATGACACCTCGGCGAATACATCCTCGTCTGTCAGATACCCCCGAGCCTCTGCAAAAGGCATCATAGCTTGCCGCAGGGATTCGAACTGGCTGATACGAAGCTGGCGGCGGAGGGCCTCTCTCGCGATGTCGCTTCGGGTTCTTCCTGACCGGCGACTCGCCCTGGTCAAGAGGTCATCAAGAGCTTTGTCGAGTCGGATGGTGAGGGTGCTTGTTTTCATGTCATACAATGTAAGACGGCGGCGCTCAGTTGTCAACAAGAAACGAGAAAGGTGTGGCTACGTGTGAGGGGAGAGTATGGATGAATCCCCCGGCCGAGAAGCCAGGCTGAAGCCTGCTAAGAAAGAGACGTGGCTTGTCGGGATACCACGGGCTGAAGCCCGTGGCTAACAGGAGAGGCACCGGCTGAAGCCCGGCACGGAGGGATTGCACCTGGAGGAGTTGAACTGGCACCCCGTGGGGTCCGGTAAGCGTACCGCAGGCGTCCCCGCCTGCATGCCTTCAACATGGGCAGAATGCCCACGCCACCTCGCGCCGGGACGACAGCCCGTGAATCGCGGGCAAGCCTGCCCGTAGGCGCGATCGGGGTCACATGACGGGAACCGGATTCTGCTCGCGTGTTAATTCCTGAAGAGGTGCTCGGCCAGAGATGCCCATGCCGCGTCAATTCCCTGCCACTTGGCACAAGCTTTGCGCCTGCGACCATGGGCAGGATGCCCGTGCCGCTTCATCCGGCGCGCCGAAGCTACGCTTCAGCTCGACAAAGCGGCAGCGTCGCTGCCGCACTCCAAAAGGGCGCGTCCCGCTGCGGGAGAGATAGGCAGAGCAAGAGAGTGGCGGAAAACTGCACGGAGGGCCACCCGCCCTACTCCTGCGACTTTGCGATGGCTGCACGGTAATAGGCGTCATCGTGTTTCTGCTTCCAGCCGTCGGTCGGCGCCTGAAGCATCGGGCGGCGCTTCGCCCACATCTCGTTGACGAATGCGTCCCAGGCCTGGCCCTGGCGCGCCCACTCTTTGTCGTGGTCGCGGCCGGTCGCCTCCTTGATGGTCTTCACGAAGACGGCGTCATCTTCGTACATCCAGCGGTCCACGTAATCGAAGAAAGCGTCGTGGTTCCAGGACTTCTCGCCGTGGATGAGCCGCAGGGCCAGGGCCTGGCCGACCCAGCCGACGCTCGTGGAGGACCGGCGATAGCTCTCACTGGTGTTCTGGCCATCCTTCCATTGCGAAGGGGGCGTGTGCTCGTAAGGACCCCAGCCGCTGCCCCGCGACCGACCCGCGCCGGTCGCCGCGTCAATCCCCGAATGCCCGGTGAACACGACTTTGGCGCCGGTCCAGCAATCGCCATACGCGGTCTGCTCATCCTCGCCAAAGCTCACTCTGGGGAAGGACTGGTTGATGTTGGCCAGTTGGTCATCGCTTAGAAGAAGGCCGGCGAAGACGATGGGGAGTTTGCGTCCGCTGCCGTGTCCGCCCCAGGCTGTCCAGCCGGGGTGACCTGCGCGGACAATGCCACCCAGGTCAATGCCGACCTGAACGTAGTTCACCAGAAGCGGTTCCTTCTGTTCGGGCTTCAGATCGGTGCAGAGCAGCAGGGCGGCGATTCCAACGACACGGCCGTACTCCAACCCGTATTGCGGCATGTTCTCCACGGGCTCCTCGAAGCCGAAAAAGCAGGTCCCGACCCAGGGCCGCTGCGTAAAGCGGATGAACTGTTCGATCTTAGGGATGCTCTTAGTGGCGGCGGCCGTGGGCAGCAGCTCTCGCTTCAGGTTGCGGGCCAGATAAACCCTCTGCGCGCGGTCGCAGAACGCCGGCCGGAAGGCGTCCGGCGGCTGCGGCGCGCTCACGCAAGTCAGAACCGCCGCAGTGCGGATCGGGCTGCTGTCGTCCACGCCGCGCTCGATCTTGTTTCGGAGCTGCGCGTGCAGCACCAGGCCCTTGGGCATGCTGATGGTCGAGACGAGCGAATCGCCTGGCTTCATCGTCACGGGCAGCCTCTGGGTCAGCGAAGGATCGAACCAGTTCCGGACGCCGCTGTCGTAGGCGACTTTCATCCGGGCCGGCGGATTGAGCATGAAGCCGTTGCGGACGCGCTGGCCTTCCGGCCGCTCCTTGTCCATGTGGTCCAACTGGCGTCCTGAGATCTCACTGCCGTAGAGCGGCCGGGGGGCGATCATCGTGATCGTCACTGGGCCGACGACGTACCAGTCGCCGTTGATGAACTGCCCGACACGAGTCGGCTGCTCGAACGTCCAGGTGATGGCGTATTGCGAGACGCTCTCTCGCAACGGCAGGTCTTCCAGCCTCGGGGCAGAGGGCGCGTTGTCTTTGGAATAAATGACCACCGCCCGGCGGATGGTCTGGTCCGCCGCGAGCGCCTCCCCGTCGTACGGGTCGGCCTCCCCGGGGTTGGGGACGATCTTCACCGGGCCGCCCAACGTAACGGACAGGTCGTCCACCCACACTGTCTGTTCGCCGCCCTGGCCGGCATCGCCCCAGATGGCGATGGCGTTGAAGCCCTGCAAACCGGTCTTGTCGGAGTCCACTGTGTTGACCTCTCGGTTATTGTGAAGGACCTGGAGGCCATCCTCCGCATCGAAGTCGAATGTCCACTTGTGCCAGCCAGGCGGCGCGCGTTTCACGCCGAGCCAGAACAACTGGCTGAACCAGTCTTTGCCGTCACAGGCCGTGGCCGTGTAACCTTCGCTGCCGCCCAGATAGCTGGCGTAGAGGACACCGGCGGCCAACAGTTTCCCGTCGCTCTGAACCAGGCCCCAGCGCGGACCGACCCGGTGCGCCTTTGGGTCTTCGGGCCTGGAGCCGTCGTCGTACACCCAGAGTTGGACCTTGCCTGATTCGTCCCGGTCGCGGAGCTTCAGGAGAGCCTTGCCGTTGGCGCCGACCCTGAGCGAGCCGCCGGTGCCGTCGCGGCCTTTCGTCATGTCAATGGCCACGTCGCCCGTGACCGTCCATGCGGCCAGGGCTTCTTGGCTGTCAAAGGCAAACTGCCGTGCTTCTCCGCCTGCAGGCGGGGTGGCAGCAGGGCTGGTCTGACCCCGGATGGAGGTCGGCAGTGCCGCTACAACCGCGGCTGACAGACCGAGCATCCATATCTTTTTCAACATCAGTTTATCCTTTCCCGCCCCTTGACAATGTCGCCCCCTCTCCCGCGTCCACACCAGAGGGAAGCAGGGGGCCGGTCGTAACGACCCCTCACGGCCACTCGCCCTGAGACTATCTCTCATCCTCGCAGGGCATTATTCACGAAAGAACTAAGTCCGTCAACCTCGATGCCCGGTTTGTTGCCTCTGGGAACAAGCGGGCTATGGGCGGGCCGGGCAATCGGTTGGAGAGGATGAGCGAGCATTGTGAGAAGAACTCTCTTCTCCCCAGGCCTGCATTGACAAGGCTGGTAGTGCACAGTGGCGTTTACGGTACTTTAAGGACGGCCCTGCAAAAGATTCAAAAAAAGCTGGGAGCAGGCTGCGAGTGAAGGACTCTTGACGAGCGGCGTCGAGACGAATGGCGAAAAGGACTCTTCCAGTATCCCGACTTGCGGTCTTAAAGGTTGTTGCGAGAATAGGCGTCGTCACGAATCGAGACGTCAACTCCTCGTCAATTAGAAGTCCCATCTTAGCATTGTGGAATTCCCGCTTCTTCCGCACGGAGACGCATCGGAGTGGCCCTATTTGGGTGCGCCTCCCAGTTTCGGCAGCGATCCTGCGGGCCCGTGGCTTCCGCGCTGCTTTCCGGACGCTCATGGCCAGGAGGCCGAAGTGCTGGCTACAGGTTCAGTTCGGTTCAGAGGAGTTCTCGCACTATTCATCACAACGGGCATATCCCGATATTTGTCGGCGGTATCCGTCCGGTAAACGCATATGGAGGCTGGCACCGATTTTGGCGATTTGGGGATTAGGCGGGAGTGTTTTGGGTTAGGTGCTGAGCGGCTTTCCAGTTGTCGGGGAGGAGGTCGTGGAGCCGGTTAACGGGATGGGCGCTGATGCGGTCAAAGACGTCGCGGAGGTAGGTGAACGGACTGAGACGACCGTCCCGCAACACCAGCTCGATCCCCGGCGATCCCAATTCCCCTGACTCCTCACTCACCAACGCGAACGTCGCTGGACCGGAGGTCTTGGTGACCCTGCTCCCGCTCCCCGTGCCGAGCGCGCACCTCCTGTCGCTTCTTCAACCTCCTCTGCCACCAGTAAAACTGAGGCTTCCTCAGCCTCCCCGCCCAAGGCGGGGCAGAACTGCCGAACGGGCACCCCGCTCCGTGCTGCCTCCCCAATCACCTTCCGCGAATATCGTTCCTTCTCTACGTCCCGTTTCTTCCCGTCTTCTTGCATATCCATCCTCCTCGGCTTGCTGCTTGTGAACCTCTCACTTGCCGTCAACCTGCCGAGGAGTATCCTTCACACCCCCGTCACGTGGAAGATGAGTTCGCCGGATGCTTACACCAGTCTACTCCATTCAGCTTGCGGGTCAAGGGCAAAAACGGCGGGTGGGTCTGCCCACTTATGGGCGGCAGGAGTCCGTCGCGACGGCATAACGGCGAGAGGCCCAACCGGAATGTGAAACTCGGGGGAAATTGGTTGAGCGCCTCGCCTCAGGGGCCTCTCCCCCGCCCCTCTCCAGCTGCGGAGAGAGGATAGGGGTGAGGCTCCGCCCGAGAGTGAAGGATTACAGTCAACCAGGCTGCAGCCCGGTCACTCGGTTCGGATGGTCATGCCGGCGACCATGCAGGCGGGCGTCTGCTTTGAATCCTTGTCCCTGGCCAGTCCGGATACTTCCACCGTGACCGAGCGGCCGGCGAAGGATTCCAAGTTTACAACCACCTCGGCCCAACCTTTGGTTACGGAGTCAGCGGAGATTGACTTGCGGGCCAGGACCGTTCCTTCAACGCTTGCGGTCAGTTCCCATTCGGCCTTCGTATTGACCAGCCCGGCCCGGAGAGACAGGGAAGTCTTCTTCCCCGCCGGGACGTCCAGCTTTCGTGTCAGTTTCCACGGAGCGTTTGGACTCGGTGGTCGCAGCTCGAAGACGTCCTTCTGTCCTCTGTACTCCCAGCGGTATGAGCCATCCTGGACGCCTTCCGCCTTCCAGGCGGCCAGTCGTTTGGGCAACGCCCACCTCAGGCCGGGGTTTTCGATTTGGGCCATCTCTTCGTCGCTGAACAGGCTGTTGGCGATGGGACCCGGATTTTTCAGGTCTTCAAACTTACTGGGTGTTGGCTGCCTGACAGGGATGACGAATATCTCTTCGCCGGCGGCATCTTTCTCGATCCGCCCACCGGACTTCACGGCGGCCTGGCGTGCCAGCTTCTCACATACGTCTATCAGGTCAGGGAATGTGTACGCCGTGTAGCTGAAGAGTTCCTTGTTGTTCAGCTTTTTGTAGTATTTGTCGGGGATGCTCGTCGTGCCGCGCGTCGTGAAGAGAATCCCGCCGCTGGACGAGGGATTGCAGTCGCTGTCAAAGCCGCAGCGGCATGAGATGATCATGGTCTGATCAAGATCGCCCTTGCCGTAGAGCAGCCCCATGAGGACCCAGGCGCCTTCCCGCTTGACGTCCAACGCGCTGATATTGTAGTTGGGGTCCTTGTTGTATTTGCTCTCGGCCAGTTCCCAGGCCTTCTCCCAATGGTCGGGATTCTCCTTGTGCCATTGGACCATATCGCGGACCATTTCGGCGTACATGCATTCCCTGGGTATGGCTTTCAGCCCCGCCTCGATGAGTCTGGCAATGTCCTTCTCGAAGAAGGCCTCGGCGTACATGGCCCCCATGAACTGGCCGGCGTACACGCCGTCGCCGTAGTTCATCAGCCGGCCGAATTTTTCGCCCAGTGCGATCACCATGTCCGGCATGCCAGGACAGATCAGGCCGGTGTAATCCGATTCAATCTGGTAGTCGATCGCGCCCGGGCAGTTGTGGAACCTGGGATGACTGGAATCCGGTGGGGCAATGCCGTTGCGTAGATTCCGGCGGCCCGCATCGTTGGCAACCCAGAGGGCATACTTGCTGTTGGCGAAATCAATGCCAGCCTGGCGGATGGAGACATCCCAGCCGTGTTGCTCCATTGAGCGGAGGAAGGTCATCTCCACGTAGAGGTCGTCCTGGCCGAACGCGTGGTTAATCAGGTCCTCCTGGAACGGCGGCATCTTCTCCGCCGGCATGATGGTGCTATACCTTCCCTCGGTCGGCGCACCCCAGGAGACGCCGATGATCTGGCCGATCCAGCCGGCCTTCATCTTATCGCGGTATTCTTTCACCGGCAGGCGGCGGAACTGATCTTCGGCGCTGGCGCCGAGCGCGAGGCAGACGCCGAACACGATGGTTAAGCAGAGTGTATATGTGCGCACGTTCTTCATTGAGATTGTTCTCCTTTCTCCGAGTTTATTTCTGTCATCCGCACGGTTTTATTCGGGCAGCGAGAAATACGAGGCCCCACTTGCTTCAAGTCCAGCAGGTGTTTGAGGATGGGTTTCTCCTCCAGGCCAGGGAATTCCTCGGGCTGATTCATGAACGAGCCATCAGTATTCTCGGTTTCTCGGCATTCCCGGCATCGGGACGGGATACTTGCCATCGGCCGCCGGCATCAGCGGCGCGGGAGAATCCATCGTCAGCTTGTCAACGTCGGGCGCAAACTCGTGTTCGCAGTTGAGGATGTCGTCCCAGGTAACGACCTGTCCGGTATGAGCCGCCATGCGGCCCATGGAGGACACCAGGCTGGCCTCGGCGCCCCGCTTCGCCTCGTTGTAGGGCTTGTTCTGCCGGATGGCCTCGATGAGGTCAACCCATTCCATCTGGTAAGGGTTCAGTTCGGGCTGCGGGAACGCCCAGATGAGGTTGGCATCCGCGAAGTCCTGGCCCCTGTATGTCCGCACTCTTCCGGGCGTGTGCCCTGAGGTCGAGATGACGGCACAGCCTTTCGTGCCGTGAGCATAGCTGGCGAACTCGCCGTGGCATCGGGACATGTTCCTGCCATAGTAGAAGAGCTTGGTTCCATCGGGGTAAGTGTATTCGACTGCATAGGTGTCAAAGTTCTGGTCAACAGCATTGCCTCGGTAGTGTCGGCCCCCAGTGGCGTGTGCCCGCACCGGCCAGGCGCCTTTCATCCACGAGCACTCGTCAATCTGGTGAATGTAGTAGTCGCTGTACACGCCGCCGCTCGCCCAGAGGAACCCGTGGAACCGCCGGACCTGGTAAAGGAGATCGCTGGTCCCCGCGGGCTTTGGTCCGTAGCTGACCGTGCCGCCCATCCGGTAGGCTCTCAGCGCAATGATCTCGCCGATCTCGCCAGCTCGGATGCGGTTGTTCAGTTCCTGTCGGCCCCTGCAATGGCGGACCATTAGTCCCACACCCACCTTCAAGTTCTTCTTCACGGATTCGTCGGCGAGTTGGAGAAGCTTTCGGGTGCTGGGGCCATCAACCGTGATCGGCTTCTCCATGAACACGTTGAGACCCTTCTGGATGGCGTAGGTGAAGTGTACCCAGCGGAACGCCGGAGGCGTCGCGAAGATTGCAACGTCCCCGGGACGCAGGCAGTCCATCGCCTTCTTGTAACCGTCGAAGCCAGCGAATTTGCGGTCCTCGGGCACATCAAACTGCTCGGCGGGCCTCTTTTTCAAGGAATTGTAGCTGCTGTTGAGCCGGTCCTCGAAGACGTCCGCCATGGCGACGAGCTTGATCGGACCGTTCCGGACCGACAGGGCGTCCGCCGCCGCTCCGGTTCCACGGCCACCACAACCGATCAGGGCCAACTGAATCGTGTTGTTTTCTGCCGCATGGACGTGAGGAATCGCCACATCCGCCAGGGCCGAAGCCGCGGCCATGCGGCCGGTGTTCCTCAGAAACTCGCGACGCGACATCGTTTTTTTCGTGGTCTCACTCATCTGAAGCCTCCTTGCACCTTTTGCGGTTTACTTCCAAAACGAGCGCGCTACTTCCGTCACGGTTTGCCGAGCAGCTTGCTGAGCAGCCAAACTTCCCGCCCTTCCGGCCAGTCCCTCATGAACTTCGTACACCCGGAGACCATGAGAATCCTGTCCGCTTGTGGCGCCGCCGGCGCCACTTGGCGACAGAAAAAAAGTCCACCAGAGCCCCATTACACCTGAGCCTCTCGCAAAGGCGCAAAGACGCGAAGGGTTTGTAAAGGGTCCCGCTTTGCGGCTTAGCGACCCCGCCCCCGGCGGGGCTGGCCTCGTAGGGCTCATTTTCGGAGCAGTCGGGCGGCTGAGACAGTTTACTGTTCCCGGTTCCGGGCTCGTTCGAGGGCCTCTGCGACACCAGGCCAGTCGCGGAGCGTGGAGAACTCTCCGCTCTGTATTGTCCGCTCAAGAAAAGTGGCGATTTCTTCATCAGTCATGCTTTGAAAAACGTCGTCGAAGGACCTGCCCATTGCCTTGATGAGGGAGGAGCGTTCTTTGATCGCCTGCAACTGTGAGTCAATCTCTTCGATCTGAACAGCATTTCCCAGGCTTTCGTAGATTCTCCTTTGCTCCTCGAGCGCGGATTTCTGCAACGCTATCCCCACAAGGTCGTAGATGAGGAATCGCCCGGAGGAAGAAAGATCGCTCCCCGTCCTCAAGACGGCGTCGGCAATCCGGAGAGCCTCCTGGTATTGTCCTGTTGAGACGTAAGCGCTGGCTTGCTCCATAGAACCTCTTCCTACGTCGCCGAGGATAGCCAGTTGGTAGAAGGGCTGTGTGAAGGCAGACAACCCCATAGCAATGGCATCGGAGCATCCCCCGTCCAACAGGTAGTTGTATCGTGCCATGAGGAGGTCCATCCCGTTGTCGGCAAACCTGTCTTTGACGCTGCCTTCGGCCAAACACTTCAGCGCTCCCTGGACGTCCCCGCTCTGAAACCGGCAATAAGCGTCATAGTAATCGGGGAGAGAATTTGCCGGGTCAAGTTGCTTCAACTGGGCGATGTGGGCCATCGTCGTTTCATCAAATTGCTCCCTCGTCATCAGGAGCGCTTCCACGAGTGACGAAAGGACCACTGCCGATTTCGGGTAGAGCTTGGCAGCTTCTTCGAGGTATTTGAAAGCCGCATCCTCATCCTGCACGAGAGATGCCGCCGCGACCCAGTAGGTTGGGTCTCCCTTGTGGTGTTCCAGGGTTGCCTGTATCCCTTCCGCGGTCAGAATCTGAGCGAGAGGATCCTCCAGGTTGTCTTCCGAAGACGTCAGCATATTCTTGATTGTCTCCCAGTCGTATCGAACAGCTTTGTCTGTCCCGCGGATACCAGGTTTCAGCTCACGCCAGAGCGCTTCGATTACAAGACTGTCTCCTTTCCGCTGGCGCCGGAGCGCAGCAACCTCTCTGCGCAATTCCCGGCTCGTTCGATTTGCCGAATCGCGCTCGGATTCCGCGTCATGGG